>DATNLZ010000126.1:0-73088 GCA_035602605.1 Candidatus Dormiibacterota bacterium | reverse complement strand
CAATATCTCTTCGGTCGGAATGCCGCGATCCATCACCCACATGCGTTTTGCTTTCCCGTAAGTCTTCTCAATCCGGTCGAGAAATCCGTGCAGTGTGGTGCGATCACTGGTGTTGCCGTCCATCACTTCGTAGGCCAACGGAATCCCACGAATACGCGGCCACCGACGCGGGCCTCTGATTGATTGAGCATAGGTGGAAAGGTCGGCTCTCTTGGGGAGGTATTGTCGCAGCAACCGGTTCGTGTTTTCGTTGGTGCCGCGCTGCCAAGGGCTCTGAGGATCACAGAAGTAGACTTTCACATTCGTAGCCACCGTGAAGGTCTTGTGTTTGGGCCATCTCCAGCCCGCGTTCCCACGTCAACGAGCGCCGCAGTGATGCTGTGAGTTTACGAACCTGCCGGCTAAGTGCAGCGACGACAACAGCGGAGATTCGGTTAACTAGAATGTCGAATTTTCGTTTGTCGTTCTTGACTTCGCTGGCCAACGCGTCACAATAAAAGCGCCTTCCAAAATGGTTCCCTGTCAGCCGCTGGGAACAGCATCTGTACTTCACTAGCTCAAGGACAGCGCTCTGCGTCGGGACTGCATCTAGCTTTGATGCAAATAAACGAGAAAGAAAAAACTATGCCCGTTCATATTCTTTTGATTGAAGACAATCCGGGTGACGCCCGGTTGATGCGGGAAGTCTTGCTCGGAGCTAACAATGGCGTCCACTTGCTTGTGGTTTCCGACGGTGTGGAGGCCATGGCCTTTCTGAGGCGCCAGGGGGCCTACGTACATGCTCCTTGCCCGGACCTTATTTTGCTGGACTTGAATCTCCCCAAAATGGATGGGCGCGAGGTTCTGGCTCACATCAAGGCGGACGCCAGTCTGAAAAGGATTCCCGTAATTGTCCTGACCAGTTCCGACGCCGAGGTGGATATTGCGAAAAGTTATCAGCTCCATGCAAACTGCTATCTCAGCAAACTCGGGCAGTTGAGCGAGTTCGAGATGTTGGTGAAGAGTCTCAATGACTTCTGGCTGACTACGGTCACGTTGCCGCAGCAGATGCAAAGCGGATGATGGACCCAATGTATTTGCAAACTTTTCTGGCTTAATCCACCAAAGGGGTGTTACTTGGCCTTGGCCGTGGTGGCATCCGCCGCCATGAAGCGCAGCATCTGCTGCTTCAATTGCGCATCCACCTCGTCCGCGATTGTCACAACATTGGGAAGCAGCGTGCTGAATTCCAAATGCTTCACGTTTTTGTGCAGCGACGTAAAAATACTGACCTGCAGTAGACGAGACTCCTCTACCGCCATCGCTACGGTGTAGCCTTGTTTACGCCGCAAATCGCCGTGGACGGCTGCAGCCTCCGAAATCGGAGCTTTCGTGCCTGCGTCCAGACGCAACCGCGCAATCACATCATGCAGAAGATGAGGAAGATGGCCGGTGCGCTCTTGAAAGCTCAGCGGGATACACGTTAGATCTGCCTCCTGCTCGACTCGCAAAAGCCAATCCTCAATCACAGCTGGCAGTTCACGTTCGAGAATGTCCGCCACACTCTCAATAACGCTAACACGGCTGCTCCCGTTGGTGCCCCGCGCAGACTCTACAGTTTTGATCATTATATCCTCCCTCGCTCACCACTCTGGTTCATCAATCTTGTTGACCGAGCGTCTCACTAAAACAGCCTGCAAAACTGTCCTAAACGAGTCATCCCGCCATCAATTAGAGTTCTCTGATGTCCTACGAATAACCAACTTATATCGCCCAGCAAGTTGGGCCCAGAGTCGTTATTTTGGATATTCCGCGCCCGGATCATCTGGAGTCTTTGTTGTGCGTGAATTTTGACCTGCATGAATCCAAGGTGTCGTCATGTATTCGACAGCGAAGACAGCAATCCATGGGGAAACAGGGATTGAACAGAGAAGACTTACTGAAGGTAGGTAATGAACAAGTCAGAAGCAGGCATTTCTAACGTTGAAGACTTCAAGCGCTCATTGTTGGAAAGCTGTAAAACACCTTCAGCCCAATCCGAAATATAGGACCCTAATGCCCACGAATGGCCGTCCGTTGGCACGGCCACTACGTACATTGTGACGCCGCTCCGCTCGTACACTCGTCTGACAGCGCCGCCTTCGTTCGTGTTACGGTTGTACACTAATTCTCTGTGTTGGAACTTCCCAGCTTTCTTCACCTTCACAGCTTGCTCTCAAGCCTGAAGAAATTCTGTTCAATACAGCGCAATCACGGGATTTTGTCTTTTGGTGGAAGGAACGGAACGGGGAATGCTGTCTCAATAACCGCGTCGCCCCATTTTGTTCGGGATCATCAAAAGTACAAGCAAAAAGAAAAGCCATGAAACCATCAGCATATCGAAAAATATTTTGAACGGACCCGGTTTTGGAACTTCACCGGGCGGAACTGGTGGGCTTTAATGCTTTCCACTTGCGCATGACAGTTTGGGTCCATCGCACACTTAGAGCGAATAAAAGTGGCACGCCCATCTCTCATTGATAAGTATGTGCATATTGAACACTTTTAGTTTGGCTTTTGTGGAAGAATGAGTATATTGCGTTAGAGCAACTTCCGGCACAAATTTACGCGGGGGTGCTATCGAAAGCGGAGACTCCATTGGACAAAGGAGGGCCTAAATAAAATGAAAATGAAGAGTAAGGTTAAAACCCGTTTTAATGTACAGGCCTTTTTGGATTCGGCAGGCGTGGCCCGGAAGGTTGTGGAATATGTTAGGAAAGGTACGATCTTCACGCAGGGCGATCCCGCAACGGGTGTGCTATACATCCAAAAAGGCGGTGTGAAACTTTCGGTTATATCGGAAGTTGGCAAGGAAGCCGTGGTAGCCATCTTGGGTCCTGGGGACTTCTTTGGTGAAGGGTGCCTTGCGGGCCAGCCATTGCGTATCGGCACCGCAACCGCAATTACGCCGAGCATCATCCTGGTCATCGAAAAACCTGAGATGATCCGCCTGCTTCACGCGGAACACGCCCTCTCCGACCGGTTCATCGCTCATATGCTTTCGCGAAACACGCGCATCGAGGAGGACCTGGTCGATCAGCTTTTCAATTCCAGCGAGAAGCGGCTGGCGCGGACGCTGCTGCTGCTGGCTCACTATGGCAAACAAGATAAGCCCGAGAAGATCGTTCCCAAAATCTCACAAGAAATGCTGGCCGAAATGATCGGCACCACAAGGCCACGGGTCAACTTTTTCATGAACAAATTCAGGAAGCTGGGCTTCATCGAATACAACGGCGAAATGCATATCAACAGTTCCCTTCTCAGCGTCGTCCTGCACGACTAACGATTCGCACTGGGAAAGAAAACACCTGTGCGTCTCGAAAATCTCGAAATATCTGAGCCGATGGGGGTTATATTTCTTTCATAATTCTCGGCGATGCTCATTTCTCTCACAGAGCTTTGCTGTTCGTTTGGAGGAATGACACCCGCAAAGGGCTGCACAGAGTTCTCGGTAGGGACAGTCATCTAATCAGCCGCCCTACTTGGCTTTAGGTCCACAAAGGGGCTCGAGCGTAGCGCGTCTGCCTTCTAAGGGAGACCTCCTGGCAGGAATCGAACCCGCGATTGAAGCTCAGCGAGCTTCTAATGTTATCCACCACTCGGATGGACCGCACTTCGACATGGCACCTACAGACACTACGAATTCCGAAGCATGACGTGACACTACATCCTGCAATCTTCTGTAAGGACTAAAGAAATTTCTCTCGGCCAAAGCTCAAAACTGCAACCCCGCGGTGACATAGTGAATGCGCTGCGCAGTTTAAGATTGCCTGCGAATAAAGATTGGGGGGAGAAAGGTTCAGATTTGCTTCGGCTCAACAGAAGATGGCGGAACGTTCTGAATCGGTTGTCATTCTTGCCGTAGAAAAATCGCACACAACAGCGGAACATGCACCTGATCCGCCACCTTTAGCCCCGTAGTTTTTGCTAACTTTCGATCAGTCAGGAATAGTGTCGGTGGGCGCGACGGTGATCGAACCGACCGTCCAATTGACTGCAGTACCGTCCAACTACCGTCCAAAACAGGATGATTTTGAGTCGAATTCAGGTAACTTAGCCGTGTAAGGTCAACTGAGTCATCAGGATTTATGGAGCGGGCGATGGGAATCGAACCCACGTCCGAAGCTTGGGAAGCTTCTATACTACCATTGTACGACGCCCGCTCGTTTCTCTCGCGTGTTGATTATACACAACTAAGCGACTGCGAGTACAGATCGGTCATTTTCCATATTTTCCAAGACAGGAGGACATAGAGGCCCAAGCTACCGGATGAACTAAAGCCAGGGCCTCCTAGATAACCTCTCTTTGATAGCGCCGTCAAGGCGGAGAAGAAAACCTTGAAGGCGTCATGGTTATCACCTGCGGCACGTCGCCTTGACAGTGCCGAAGCGCAGCGCTATTTTCAAAAAGTCAAAAAATCGCAGCACATCGGTAGAGAACATCCCATCAGCAGCGCCATTCGAAGTGGCGCGGGGAGATAGGTTTTGTCCAACCCGATTATCACGCTGACCACAGATTACGGGACAAATGATCACCTCGTGGGCACGCTGAAAGGTGTAATCCTCAAGATCAATCCCGACGTGACCATCGTCGACATCACTCACAATGTTGTGCCGTACGATTTGCTCGATGCCGCTCTTTCGCTTGGATCGGCATACCGTTACTTCCCTTCTAAAACCGTTCATCTGGTCGTTGTAGATCCGGGAGTCGGCACCCAGCGCAGGCCGCTTTTGGTAAGCGGCGACCAGCACTTTTTCGTTGGTCCTGACAATGGAGTGCTTTCGATGATTTATGAACGCGAGCAGAGACTCGCGGTGCGACATGTGACTGCAGAGCACTATTTTCTTCAGCCGCTAAGTACCACCTTTCACGGTCGCGATGTCTTTGCGCCTGTGGCAGCCTGGCTTACCAAGGCATGGCAGAGTCAAAGCTTCGGTGAGGAGATTCAGGACTACGTTCGCTTCAGCCTGCCAAAACCAAAGTCTTCCGCTGGAATCTTGAAGGGTGTCGTACTCCGCGTTGATGCCTTCGGAAACCTTATGACCAACTTGACGCTCGCAGACTTGCCTGAAGCGATGCTTAAAAACGGTTCGTTGAAAATGCAGGTCGGAAAGAAAGACGTGCAACATTTTTTGGAGACGTTTGCAAAAGGTGAAGCCGGGCAGCCGATTGCAGTCCTGGGGTCGAGCGGATTCATTGAGATCGCAGTGAACAAAGGCAACGCGGCACGCGTTCTAGGAGTGACCCGGGGCGCAGAAGTCACCGTCGAGACCGCATGAGCTTCATCGAAGAATCAAAAACATTCGAACTCTTAACGCGTTAAATCAATCGTGAGAAGATATGCGCGCGTACGTGGATCAAGCCAATCGCGCCATGCGTCACCCAATAGATTAAAAGCAAGCACCGCAATGATTACCGCCAGTGCTGGGAAAATTACAAGATGCGGTGCATCGAAAAGATGTGTGCGACCGTCGTTGAGCATGGCACCCCAACTCGGCACCGGCGACAGAACACCCAGGCCAAGAAAACTCAGTGTGGATTCAGCAAGAATCACGCCGGCCATCCCGATCGTGGCCTGAATTAAAACCGGCTGAACAATATTCGGAAGCAGATGGTACAACATGATGCGCAAATGTGAGGCGCCAAGGGAGCGTGCTGCTAGAATGAATTCCATTTCGTTCACTTTCAGTGTTTGCGCGCGAGCCAGGCGCGCATAGCCCGCCCACCCGGTTACGATCAGCGCGACGATAACCTTACTTAGCCCTGGCCCGAGAAAGGCAGCGAAGGCGATAGCCAGAAGAATCCCTGGGAATGACAGGAACGCGTTGATCAGGACCACGCTTACCAAACGATCAAAGAAGCCGCCAAAATACCCCGCGAGCAGTCCAAGCGCAAGACCCGTGAGGCCGCAACCGAGCACCACCGAGATGCCGACGATCATGGAGATCCGCGCACCAAATAAAATGCGCGAGAAGATGTCGCGCCCCAGCTCATCAGTCCCAAACCAATGGGCACGACTCGGCGTCGCTAGCCGTGCCGGAAGATTCTGAGCGGAAGGTTCGTACGGCGCCAGCTGCGGAGCGAACATGGCAACCAGGATGAGCAGCAACGTGACTCCCAAACCCCAGCGGCCCAGCCCGCTTTGGCGAATGAATTGGCTAAACTGCGAGCGAGCAGTCATTGCAGACGAATCCGCGGGTCGATCAAACTGTAGACAAAATCAGTGACGAAGTTGACGAGGACATACGAAATAGCGATGGTCAGAATGCATCCCTGAAGCAGTGGATAATCACGTGAAGAAATAGCCTGGACGGTGAGCCGGCCTACGCCCGGCCAGGAGAAAATGCTTTCAGTAACAATTGTCCCCGCCAGCAAAGTTCCAAACTGCAGCCCCAAAATAGTGACAATCGGGATCAGGGCGTTGCGAAATGCATGCCGGAAAAGTACGCTGCTAATGGGCAGGCCTTTGGCGCGAGCCGTCCGAACATAGTCGCTCGAGAGCTCCTCGATCATCGAGCTGCGTACCATCCGCGTCAGAATCGCTGCTAGCGCCGCACCCAGCGTGATCGATGGCAGGGTGAAATGGAGCGGGCCGTCACGACCAGACACCGGAAGCCATCCGAGCTCAATCGAAAAAATCAAAATGAGCACCGGGCCCAGCGCGAAATTCGGAACCGCGAGCCCGAACAACGTAAAGAGTCCTGTCGCGCGGTCCGCAGTGTGTCCGCGACGGTGCGCCGCAAAGACTCCGGCCGGAATGCCGATGGCTGCGCAGACCAAAAGGGCCGCTGCGGCAAGTTGCAACGTCGCCGGGTAGCGCTCGAACACTATCCGCCGCACGGGCGCTTGAAATTTAAATGAGGTACCCCAATCGCCACGCGCCAAGCCCCTGAGGTAACGGGCATACTGCGTGCCGAGCGGCAGATCAAGGCCCAGTGCATGTCGCAATTGCGTGACGTCTTCGGCATGAGCACTCTCGCCCAGCATCTGTTGCACCGGATCACCGGGAACAATATGAACCAAAAGAAAAACCATCGTTAGAACCAGCCAAAGCGTGGGCAGTGTGAACAGAATACGCAACAGGACGTGACGCATCATGCTAAGCAATTCTCCGATTCGGTTATTTTTCTTTTTCCAGGTTCCGCCCTTGCTCCGACGCGCGGGCTGGCATCGAATGAGGCTGCTCCGCGGTTCCGGGCAATTGTTCCGGGGGCCGCAGTTCCTGAATTTTCACACGTGCAATTCGCCGTCGATCCATCTCGATTACCGTGAAGCGAAACCCGCCGTGTTCAAAACTCTCCCCGCCTCGCGGAATGAACCCCAAGCGGCTTAACACGAACCCGCCGACAGTCGCGTACGCCGAATCTTCCGGCAAAGAAATATTGTATAGCGCCTCAAGTTCGCGCACGTTAAGCGACGCATCAAACACCATCGCGCCATCGGCCAAGGTTAACGGGCGCTCGATAACGTCGAATTCGTCATGTATTTCACCGACCATTTGCTCGAGGATATCCTCCAGCGTAACCAATCCCAGAATGCTGCCGAATTCGTCCACCACCATGGCCAGCCCGGAACGCCTCGCCCTTAGTTCCAACAGCAACTCGCTCGCCGGCTTGGTCTCGGGAACGATCATCAATTCTCTCAAGATGCGGCGAAGATCGAACTCCGGCGGCTGTGCGTTCTCGAGCAGACTGCGCTCGCGATCAAGCAGGACCCACAGCATGTCTTTCACGTGCACGAATCCAAGAACGTGGTCTTCTGTTCCTTGAAAGACGGGGATCCGAGAACGTTGCGTGGTAGCAAAGGCCCGCATCACGTCATCGAGTGAAGCGCTGGCCGGAAGCGAATGGATATCTGGGCGCGGCACCATGATCTCTCGTACCTGCACTTTAGCCAGCTCAATCGCGCTGAGAATAAAGCGTTCTTCTCCGGAGGCAAGAACGCCGCGTTCGCGGGCCTGTTGAATTTGAACTTGCAGCTCTTCAGCGGAATGCGCCAGCGTATGGCTTTGCGGCTCGACAACACCCAAAATTCGAACGATGCGACGCGAGATTCCGTCAAGCAAATCGATCGCCGCCCGAAAGGCATTTAGGAACCATCGAAAAGGACGCGCGATCAGTAACGCAACACGCTCGGCACGCGCCAAACTCAGGGTTTTGGGAACCAGTTCACCGAGAACAACGTGTAAGACACTCAGTAAAACAAATGCCAACGAAAGCGCCGCCGCGTGGACAATAAGCGACGCCATGTGCGTATTGGCGCCGGGTCCCCACAGCCGCTGGAACGAACCCGAAAGCGTAGCTTCGCCTAGAGCACCCAGTCCCAAACTGCAAACCGTAATTCCGACTTGTACCCCGGAAACAACTCGATGGAGATCGCCGAGAAGATCGCGCACAATGCGCGCTCGCGCGTCGCCTCGCTGCACGAGTTGGCGGACGCGCGAAAGGCGCACTGCTACTAGCGAGAATTCAGCCGCCGCAAAAAAGCCGTTCAGCACTACGAGTGCGAAGACGGCAAACAGACGCACGGCAATCATAAGAGGATTAGAATTTTCCCCAGCCAGCGATTCTAGCAGGATGCAGCGCAGTTTGGCGGACACAATTCTTGGCGTCGTGCTTGACGAAGCCTGCGACTCACGACGCGATTCCCGCGAACGCTAGGGCTGGCAGTAAATGCGCAATGGAATGAGCGTTTACACTCGTACGTACGCAGAGAAGGAAAGCCGTTGTTTGCCTTCTACACCGTGCATTAGAATGCTGGCTGCTAGTAAGCTATGATCCAGCACCATGGCCCAGCGAACTACCCACCCGAGGAGGAAGACTTGAACACGACGGCTGGTAAGAAGCTTGAGCCGGCGAAGAAACTTGATTTCGAGGGTTACCTCACGCGTCTCGAGGAGATTGTAAAGCGCCTCGAAGGCCCCAATCTCTCGCTCGACGACGCCATGAAACTTTTTGAAGAGGGCGTCGATCTTTCTCGCGAATGTCAGAAGCAACTCGAACAAGCCGAGGGACAAGTCGAAATATTGCTCAAGAAGGCCGATGGTAAGCTGCACGCCGAACCTTTTGAACCGGAATCAGAAGAATCGTGATTGTTTCTTCTCCCACAACAACGCGCCCGCGCCGCGCCGCTATGGCGGCCGATCCGGCGATTCGATGAAGCTCCCTGCATTTTTTGAAGAAGATCGTGCCGCGGTCGAAAAAAGCCTCGACCTTCTGCTTCCGCCCGAAGGCACGTTTCCGCCGGTCATTCATCGAGCCATGCGCTACAGCGTTTTTGCGGGGGGCAAGCGCATTCGTCCCATTCTGTGCCTGGAGGCCACGCGAATTTTTGAGAGCGATGTAAGGCCCGCAGTGCATCCGGCGTGCGCGATAGAGTTCATCCACACATATTCGCTGATACATGACGATCTGCCCGCTCTCGATAACGATGACTTGCGCCGCGGAAAGCGCACATGTCACAAACAATTTGGTGAAGCCACCGCGATTCTGACAGGCGACGCGCTTCTGACTCTTGCGTTTGAGACTCTGAGCGCAACCCCGGTCGCCGCTGATCGCTGCCTCGCGGTTCTTCGCGAAGTGGCAACCTCCTCGGGAACCGTCAACGGCATGGTAGGGGGCCAGCTCGCTGACCTCGAGGCCGAAGGGAAAGATGTGACCCCCGCCATGCTCGAGTACATTCACCGCTCAAAAACGGCGGCTCTCATTCGCGCATCAGTCCTAAGCGGGGCGATCTGCGCGGGTGCGGGCGATACGGACCTCGCCCGACTTCGTCGATTCGGTGATCAGATCGGCTGGGCATTTCAGGTGATCGATGACATCCTTGACGTTGAAGAGTCCTCCGCAGCGCTCGGCAAAACCGCCGGAAAAGACCAGGCCCAGAGGAAGGCTACCTACCCTTCGGTTTATGGCCTCGAGAAATCTCGCCAAATCGCCCGAGACCTCGCTTGCCAGGCCATTGAAGAACTTTCGGTCTTCGCTGCTCGCGCGGCTCGTTTGCGCGAATTAGCAGAGTATTTACTCCTACGGCGCGCGTAAGCGTGAGCCCACGAAAACAAAACAATAAAAAGCGTCTCGATGTTCTTCTATTCGAGCGTGGCTTCGCCGAATCCCGCCAGAAGTCCCAAGCCATAATTCTTGCGGGAGAGGTGCTGGTGGACAATCAGAAAATTACTAAAGCTGGAGAGCGGGTCAAGCTCGATGCGGTGATTCAAGTCATCGGCACGCGTTCGCGCTATGTCGGCCGCGGGGGCCTTAAGCTCCAAGGGGCTCTCGAAGATTTCCAAGTTACGGTTCGCGGACGCATTTGCCTCGATGTTGGATCTTCTACCGGAGGCTTTACCGATTGCCTCCTGCAGGACGGTGCTGCTCGCGTCTATGCGCTTGATGTTACGATCGACCAGCTCGATTGGAAACTTCAGAACGATCCGCGCGTAATCAGCATCCAGAAAAATGCTCGCGAGCTAAAAACCCAGGACATTCCCGAGCCGGTTGAATTCGTCACAATCGATGTATCGTTCATTTCGTTGCAAAAGATTCTGACTGCGGTAACCTCTATCGTGACATCTGAAGCAGAATGTCTGATTCTCATTAAGCCGCAGTTTGAATTAGAACGCTGCGACGTCGGCAAGGGAGGAATCGTTCGCGATCCGCGGCTGCACGAAAAAGCCATCGCGCGGGTGAAGAGCTCAGCGATTGCCGCTGGCCTCGCCGTCCTCGATATCAAACCCAGCCGTCTAACTGGAGCCGAAGGCAACCAGGAGTTTTTTCTGCACGCCCGCAGACAGGCCTAGTAGAATGCCGCGATCATGCTCGTGCGAAGATTCTGTACACTGTTGCGTACACTCAGATGATACGAAACGTCGGCATAATTTCTCGACCGCGTCGCGAAGATGTTGCCGCTGTCGTCCCGAGCCTCATCGAATGGCTCACCGAGCGTAAGCTCAACGTCTTTTCTGATGAGGAGACAGCGGAGTTTATCTCCACCGGCCGTCGCCAACGAACGCGCACGGAGCTCGCTGCTGAAGTCGATTTCCTCATCGTGCTTGGTGGAGACGGCACGCTTCTCTCTGCAGCTCGCGCCGCCGCGGAGCGGCGTGTACCCATCCTTCCGGTGAATCTCGGCGGTCTCGGCTTTCTAACGAGCATCACGCGAGAGGAGCTTTACCCTCTTCTGGATCTGGTCTTAGCCGGCCATCATCACGTGAGTAACCGCGTTATGCTTCAAGCCGACATTGCGCGTGGCGGCTCTACAATCGAAACGCACCGCGCATTAAATGACGCTGTGCTCAACAAGGGCGCCTTAGCACGCATGATCGACCTCGACCTCCACATTGACGGCGATTTCGTCTCGAAATATAAGGCTGATGGCTTGATCGTTTCCACACCTACCGGTTCAACGGCTTATTCCCTTTCTGCCGCCGGACCAATTATCCATCCGCTAGTGGCAGCGTTTGTGATCACGCCCATTTGCCCGCACACTCTCAGTGACCGACCGCTGGTCGTCCCAGACACATCCAAGATCGAAACCGGATGCCTCGGTGACATCCAGGCGGCTCTCACTATCGACGGTCAGATCGGCATTGAGCTTCAACCTGGTGACCGCGTCCGGATATCCAAAGCGGCCGAGACCATTTCTCTCGTGAGGGCGCCCAGCAAGACTTATTACGAAGTTCTCCGCAGTAAACTTGGCTGGGGCGAGCGTTAAAAGGCCATATCGCCTTTTCTGCGTCGATGTACTTGTGCGCAGACCGACACAGTTTGGGATGTTTCTTCAAATGAAAACAGTACCAGCTGACCTTGCTGCCCGTCTCCTTGTTGGCAGTATTGAAAGCCGCAATACCCCTATCCTTTTTGTTCACATTCGGCGCGCCAAAGCTCGCGGCCGAGCCACATCGTTCCGCCGACTTAGTCATAGTCCACGGACGCGTCTGGACCGTGGATCATGCGCACCCTCAAGCCGAGGCTCTGGCCATAGTGGTGGATCGCATCGCAGCAGTAGGCAGCGACGTCGAAATCCACAAATGGCTTGGTCCGCATACCCGAGTGATTGACGCTCGTGGCCAGAGCGTCCTCCCTGGATTCATTGACGCGCACGTTCATTTCGCAAGCGGCGGTGCGGAAACAACCAGCGTGCAATTGCGCGAGGCCTCAACCCCCGCAGGAATTCGCTCGCCGTATCGCTGAACACGCTAAAAAAGTTTCCAAGGGCCAATGGATCACCGGGGGGACATGGGATCACGAGCTTTGGGGCGGCAGTCCGCTGCCATCGCACGATTGGATTGACGCGCAAACCCAAGATAATCCTGTCCTGGTCACACGTTACGATGGACACATGGCTCTAGCCAACACCGTTGCTCTTCGGCTCGCTGGCATCACCCGCGACACCCCGACGCCCGCTGGCGGCACCATCGTCAAAGATGTCGCTGGGAATCCCACCGGCCTTCTTAAAGACGCCGCAATGAGCCTGGTCTTCCGCGTGATCCCGCCGGAAACAGAAGAGCAATTGCTGCGCTCCATTCACGCGGCCATGGCCGAAGCGCGTCGCTTTGGCGTTACCGGAATTCATGACATCAGCAGCACGAACGACGTGCGTGCGTATCAACGACTCGCATCGCGAGGCGAACTCTCTGTGCGCATGTACCGCCTCACGCCGATCGCGCAATGGCAAGCGCCAGCCGCCACCGGCATCCTCGTTGGATTTGGCAATGACTGGATTCATCTTGGCGCGCTCAAGGGGTTCGCGGATGGGTCTCTGGGGTCTACCACTGCTCTTTTCTATGAACCTTACGCTGACGCGCCAAACACTTCCGGGCTGCTCAACGCCATGATGTTGCCCGATGGCAACATGCTGAAAATGGGGTCTGGTGCCGATAAAGCTGGCCTGCAAGTCGCGATACATGCCATCGGCGATAAAGCCAACCGCATTATTCTCGATATCTACGCTGACGTGATAAAGCGGAACGGCCCGCGCGCCAGCCGCCGCTTTCGCATCGAACATGCACAACATATTGATCCCGATGATTTTGAGACCTTTGCAAAACTTGCCGTGATCGCTTCGGTTCAGCCCTATCACGCAATTGATGACGGACGCTGGGCAGAAAAGCGCATTGGCCATGAACGCGCGAAGACCGCTTACGCCTTTCGAACCTTTCTCAATCACGGCGTGCGTCTCGCTTTCGGCAGCGATTGGACGGTTGCGCCGCTAAATCCTCTTCTCGGACTGTGTGCCGCAGTTACCCGCGCGACACTCGATGGCAAAAATCCGGGTGGTTGGTTTCCCGAGCAGAGGCTGACACTGGTGGAAGCGCTTGAGGCCTACACAATGGGCTCGGCCTATGCCGAGTTCCGAGAAAACCAGAAGGGCTCGCTAGAGGCCGGAAAACTTGCCGACGTAGTGGTACTCGATACTGATCTGTTCTCGATTTCCCCAGACAAAATCAAAGACGCCAAGGTGCTGATGACCATCGTGGGCAGCAAAGTTGTCTTTGAAACGCAGCCGCACTAGCCACGCGTTTCTCCGTGCACTAAATCGTCACGCGATTCACGCCGTCGAATAACTCGGAAGCGATTCCCTTCAACCAGCACTTCCGCCGCGCGAGGGCGCGCATTGTAATTGGAGGCTTGCACGAATCCATACGCCCCGGCGCCCCAAATCGCCAACAACTCTCCCGGCCGGACATCCCCGAGCGGCCAGTCGTGGATCAGGCAATCTCCCGTTTCGCAAACCGGCCCTACCACGTCCACTGTCTTGGTCGCCTGCGCATTTGAGGTATTCACAACTTTGGTGATCGGGTGCACCGCTCCATAGAGCGCTGGACGAATCAAATCGTTCATAGCGGCATCGACGATCACGAAAGTCTTGCCGCGATTTTCTTTTGTGTATAGAACGCGCGTAAGCAATACACCGGCAGGCCCAACAATCGTTCGTCCGGGCTCGAGCAACAAATGGCATCCCAATGTTTTAACCACTGCTGTTAGCGCACCTGCATATTCTCTACGCGCAGGGGCCGCCTCGTGTGTGTAGCGAATGCCGAGCCCGCCGCCGAAATCGAGATAGTCGAGGCGAATGCCTTCGCGTTGCAGCTCCCGCACATATTGCGTCACGCGTGAAAGTGCGCGGCGGAATGGCGCCAGCGTCACGATTTGTGATCCAATATGCGCACTGATCCCCCGCCACTCCGTCCAGCGCGTTCGCCGCTGTGCAAGATAGAGTCGTCGCGCTGCCCGCCAATCGAGACCGAACTTATGGTGATGATATCCAGTCGAAATATGCGGATGCGCCCCCGCCTGCACATCCGGATTCACCCGCACTGCCAACGACGGCGCGCGGCCCCCTGCAGCGATATGCCGTGCGGCTTCACCCGCTAACACCTCGTATTCCGCTTCGGATTCAACGTTGAATAATAAAATTCCCCGCCGCGTAGAGGTCCCTCCGCGTTTGCTGGGAAATTGCAAAGCTTCTCGAATTTCCTCTTTCGTTTTTCCGACGCCCGAGAATACGATTCTTCGACCCTGCACGCCAATGCGCCGCAAGCGGTCCAACTCACCGCCCGACACGACATCAAAACCGCTACCAAGTCTCGCGAGGACACGCAACACTGCCAGATTCGAATTAGCCTTCACCGCATAACACAACGTATGTGGCCATCGTCCCAACGCCCCATCGAGCTCGCGGTAGGCAGCCTCAATTGCGCCGCGACTGTACACGTACGTTGGAGTTCCAGCGAATTCCGCCACCTGCTCCAGTGCAACTCGCTCACACGCAAGGTGCGTAACACTCCCAGCCTCGCGTCCTGGGCGCGCGCGAGGAAAAAACGGCGTGTAGTCTGCAGGGTCCACAAATTCCTGCGGTCTGTTGTTTTTTAGGAGAATCGTGCTCACTTGACTTTCAGGACCACGAGCGTGCGGTCGTCGGAGAGCGGAGCGCTCTGTGAGAACCAATCGACCTCTTTCAATAAGAAGTCCGCAAGCTCTGACGCCGAATAGGAGGCGTGCTCCTCTACTGCCTTGCACAGCCTCTGGCTGCCAAACAGTTGTCCGTCGGGGTCCGCTGCTTCTGTCAAACCGTCGGAGTAAAGTACCAAAATATCGCCACGATGCATGGTCACGCCCCACTCGTCGTATCGTACGTCATCGAAAATTCCGAGCGGGAAGCCCGTCAAGTTCACCCTCTCGCATCGCCCTTCCTTCCACAGCAGCGGTTGCGATTGCCCGGCATTGGCGATCCGCAGCTTGCGACGCCCCTTTTGCCAGGTGGCCATGCAGAGCGTCATGAATCGACCCTCGATGCGCCGCTCGCAAACCAGTTGGTTCATTTGCCGCAACATTTCTGACGGTTGCAGCTTATGCGGCGCCAGACTCCGCAATATACCGATCCCCACAGCGCCATAAAGCGCTGCGGCCGTGCCTTTTCCCGAGACATCACCGAGCGCCACTCCAAGTTGCTGTGGTCCATATCGCAAAAAATCGTAAAGGTCCCCGCACACTTCCCGGGCTGACAGAATCCTTGCGGCTACATCAAGTCCATAATCTTCCGCGGGTACCGGCCTTTGCAGCGCTCCCTGAATTCGCTTAGCAGCCTGCAAATCCCGATCCATACGCGCTTCATCGCGGGCAACCTGTTCGTAGAGCCGCGCATTTTCCAGGGATACTGCGAGATTCGCCACAAGAATCGAAAGCGTTTGCACATGCTCGTCAGTAAAATAGTCAAGCTGCGGGCTCTCCAGATCGACCACCCCGATCACCCGCCCTTTGTGCAGCATCGGAATGGCCAGTTCCGAGCGCGTCTCCGAATTCACTTGCAGGTAGCGCGGATCCTTGGTCACGTCCGGCACCAGCACCGGCTGGCGCAGGGTTGCCGCGGCGCCGACAATTCCCTCGGTGACCTTCATGTCCAGCTTGCCCTGAACTCGCTGGCCGTACTTCACGTCTAGGCGATGACGAAACATCTGCTGCTTGTCGTCATACAACATGATGCTCAAGATTTGATAATCAATCACACGTTTTACAAGCTCCGCCGCCCGCCTCAAAAGTTCTTCAACATCGAGAATCGAGCTGATTTCCCGGCTTATCTCATTCAGCACCAGCAGCGTGTCAGCATGCGACTTCGCACTCGCAAAAAGCTGCGCATTCTCAATCGCAATGGCCAGCCGCGTCGCCAGCAGCGTCAGTATGTTTTGCTGGTCACGCGTGAAGTAGTCTAAATGCCGGCTCTGAATATCGAGCACGCCGATGCATTTTCCCTGTAACGCTAGAGGTACGGCAAGTTCCGACCGCACTGAATCGATTGCGTTGATGTAACGCGGGTCCTGGCTTACGTCGCTGACTCGCACAGCATGCCCACTGGCCGCCGCGCTTCCGGTAATTCCCTGACCCAGCGGAATCCTCAGACTCTCAGCCAATTCGCGGGGATAGCCAATTGAAAAGCGGTGCTTGAGAAAACCCGAAGTTCCATCGAGCAGCAGCACGCCAAAAATTTCGTAATCAATCAGCCGCTTGACCAGAGCCGCGGTCCGATTCAACACTTCGTCGAGATCGAGTGAGGCATTGATCTCCTCGCCGATCTCGGCGAGCGTGGCCAGGGTCTCCGCAGGCACGTCAAACGGCCTCTTGGCAGGCACATCGATTGGCGTCTTGATTTCTACTTGGTCCATATGGTCCGTCTCTAGTAAGCGAGCCCTAGATTATAACAGGCGCTTCAAATGCTCCCGCTAACTTTGGCGTGGGTGGGAGATTGATCACTGGTAGCTTCAACGGGGTCGCTGAAACAGTTCGCACCGCGAGTCACATGGCAAGATCAGAGCAGACCTCATGCCCCTTCGGAGCACCACGTGGCATGAAAATGCGGCGGTACGCAAAAATTATGCACTGAATACAAAAGACTTAGTCCTATTTTCATGACAGGTTGTATTGAGTTTGCGCCTGTAGCAAACCAAGCATTCGCGGGGAGTATTGCTCAGTCAAGGAATGTCTCTTCGAACCGATGTGTTCCCATGCACACCTTCCACGGTGACTCACTTGTGCCCAAGCGACAGTACACAAATGTCTTTCAAATTCCTGTAGTTCTCGGCGTAATCCAGACCATATCCAACCACAAATTCATTAGGAATCGTGAACCCGACATAATCCGCATGAACCGACTGGATCCGCCGCTCCGGCTTATCCAGCAACGCCGCAATCCTCAACGTTTTCGGCCTGCGCTGCTGCAGGATCCGCAACAGATAATTCAGCGTAAGACCGGTATCCAGGATGTCCTCCACCAAGATGACATTGAGTCCCTCGATACTTCGGTCCAGATCTTTCGTCAATCTCACCTGTCCAGAGGTCTGCGTTCCCTTCCCGTAGCTCGAAACCGCGATAAAATCCATTGAACTTTGTAACCGAATCAATCGAACCAGGTCAGAAAGAAAGATCACCGCGCCTTTCAGTACACCGATCAAGTGAACCTGTTCTCCGCGAAAATCGCGCGATATTTGCGCCGCAATCGCGCTAACCCTGCGTTCGATGGCACCGTGCCTTATTAGAATTTTTAAACGATCATGATTTTGCGAGGGCACGGACGAAATTACCTCCCGGTGTTTGGCGATGGTCCTCATGCGATCGTTTCCGCGATGTCTGAGCCATCGCCGTGCTATGGTAGCACTGCTCCCGCATTCTATCCGCGCTCGGCCCCCGTTCCTCCCGCATTCCTCTGCAGTGCTCCCGGTTCTTTCACCCGGCCTAGGATTCATGGCCATTCGACCAGTCGAAGCTCCCTTGTGGCAGGAGCGCGTTGGGTAAGACCCTGCCGCTCGGCTCGACAGATCCCTTCGGTTGCGCATGGGTACTCTCGATAGGCAAAGAAATAGCTTCGGGTGAAGAAATCGAGCGGAGCTTTGATACTTTTATGAAGCAGCAAACCGCCGAAGGTGAACGGAAATCGGAGGCTTCCGCCGTAGTCCAGCTAGTCCCTGAGGGCTATGGCACCATCACCCCTCATTTTGACTGTTGCAACTCCATTGATCAATTCGATAAGACACAAATCCGCGATCGCCCGGCGGAGCCTAGCCAGGCGATCGCGGATTTCTTGCTCTTGGAAGTTCTCGTTAGCTGCTGCGGTTACTTCTTGGCGGCAGCGCGTCGACGACGTAGCATCCCACCGATTACTACAAGCCCTGACCCGAACAAAGCCATCGAACCAGGCTCAGGAACCGGCGCAGGAGCACTCGGATTTCCACCCCGATTTCCAGTGGAAACTCCACCGCCGCTATTGTCGGTGCCGCCCACAACACCTCCACCACCAGCAGCGACGCCCGACGAGCCCCCCATCGTGCCGCCAATGGATCCGCCGCCACGCTCGTTACTGTTCCCCTCAGCCCGATTTCTTTGACCTTCGTTTCGGGTTGAAGCGGACTCGAAAACCGTTTCGCGACCATTCTCGTTGTTCGCCTGACGGTTTACGTTGTGATTCGCGCCGGTGACTGCAGCTGATCCTGTTGCATGGCTTTCAATGGCATCGTCTTCTGTGGCAGCTGACTTGGGCGACTCTGCCACTTGGGCCCCAAAGCGAGCGTTACGTGCTTCGAGCGTGGCCTCTTCAGCTGCTCGATGGTTGGCAACCGCGTCCATGTCCGATGACTCGGTCACCGCGATCTCGTCGCTCTTCAGCGCACGTGCGTGACGCTGGAGTGTACCCGCAATAACGACCACTCCGAGTACTACTGTTACTATAACTATGGCTAGAATGATTCGCAGCTTATACATTTCGGCTCCCATGATCAGTTAACGGTGATCCGTCTCCGAATCCCGTAGGGCTGAGCTACGGCATAGTGAAAAGGAGCAATTGAGGCACCATTGCGACGGAAACTAAAATGAATAGTTTGTTACAAACGAGAGACTTAAACTGGCGGAGAAAATGGCTACGGAGCGACAGCGCATTATGTTTGCACTACCGGAAGGCGTTGTCTTTCCAGGTTGCCTTTCTACCCTTCGTCGCTTCATTTCGTACAGTACTTTCGCGCTATCTCTAAGCAATTTCCTTACCTCGTCTTCAAGTAAATCCACCACGGAACGTAAGCGAATTACGCAAGCATTAGCGGAACGAATTCAAACCTGTTTCAATCGGGAACAAACTCGTTCAGGTGGCTGAACAGGACCTGAATAAACTCTTGCGCGCGGGCCTGCACACGTTCTTCCGAGCCCGACAGGGGCGCCCACACCCGGACCAGCGCTCCGTCGGTGCGATGCCGGATGACCGCGTCCTTTACCAGCCACAACTTCGTGCGGTATTCGCTTGCTTCGCTGCGGCCGCGAGATTGGAACCAATAAACTACCAGGTCTCTCTCGCGTCCCTTGGCCACAATATATTCATTCACAGTTGCCGTTCGGCCGCTTCCCGTAGGAATGCTCAACTGGCTGGAACGAATCGGCTCCCATCCGGCTCCCGGCAAGCAGTTCTTGGGTGAGTGAATTCCTTGCGCGGTGCGCTGGCTTTGATAGTAGCCAATGTACAGCTCGAGGGAATGTCCCGCCCGGTTGGTGTAGCGACGATTCAGGTAGTCATCGACGCCCGCAGCACGAACCAAGCGCGCTTCGAACGGGAAATCAGTCCCCTGCCATTGGTCAAGCACCATGGGGAATTCCCGTAATGGCCGGCGCAATGGAACACGCTCGACGGGATTCGCGGAGTGCAGCAGTACCGTTCCAGCGGCGAGGACGGCGATGGCGACGGCCACTCTCGGTCCACGAAGCATGGCTCTCAGCATCGCGCATGACTCCATCGGAAATCAATCACTTGAAGGATCCAGCTGGCCAGAATCATAAGGGCAAGCGCCATCAAAAAGATGAGCCAACCGGAAAATGTATGGAAGAAACCAAGGGCGAATTCCGGCCCCGCAAAATAGCTAATCAGGCCTGTGCCGACCAGACGCAACCCGTTGCAAGCCACGGCAACGGGAACCATGAGCACGGCGAGCACGATGCGTTTCCAGAGACGAGCTTCGAAGAGATAGCCGTAGGCCACCGCCAACGCTACTATGGAAAAAAGTGAGCGTATTCCGCTGCACGCTTCAGCAACCTCGAGCGTGCAATTCGGCAGAATGAGCAAATTGCCGGCGCGCGTGATCGGCACGTGAAGAAAGGACAGCGCTGAAGTCGCAAAGCGCGAGGCGATCAACTGCAGGGGAAACGTCAGCTGATAGTACAAAATTCCCGGCAGCGGAATCATGAACATGAGAAATCCAAGGGGGAAGGCGACGGCACGAAGCATTCGGCGGCCGGCAAGGAACAAAACCAGGCCGGCCAGTACAACCAGAAAGGACATTCGGCCTACCCAGAGATCAGCACTAAGGGTGGCGGCAACAAGCATCGTTACCCCACCAAGAACAATGACCAAACCAAAATTGCTTGGCTGGACTGGTACGTTACGCAGGCGATCGCGCTGGCTCCATAACACGTAAGCAGAAACCAGCGGTACCATAAATCCGTGACTGAGATTGGGATCATCCCACCACTGCTTCCACAGACCAGCAAAGATTCCCGCATACAGCACCGCAACGAAACCTAGGAGCAACGCGCCAAGGAAAAGTACTTCGTACGCTCTGTTCGCAGGTTTCGGTGTGAGCGCCGCGGAGTTCACTGGATAAAACCTCCGCAGGGGGAATTGCTTGCCGGAGGGATAGAACCTTCGGAACTACGATGTTTTTGAATTATTCCTGGGCCACTGCCGGCGTTTTGTGCGACTGTAGTTTCCCGTTTTAGGGGCCAATCGTCCCTGCGCTGACGGCGATGCGCATCGAAGCTTGCGCTTCGTTCGATAAGCACTTGCAGATAAATATCTTCGAACGCCCGGCTTCGCGATTCCCAACTGTATTTTTGCTGCACGAGAGCAAGAGCAGCCCGCGCCATTTCCACGCAGCGCCCGGGGTTGTGCAGCAGCCACTGAACAGCGTTTGCAAACATTTCCGCATTGCGCGCGATGAGCAAATGCTTTCCCGGCACGCAATCGATTCCCGCGGCTGATTCCGGATAGCAGACGATGGGAAGACCCATCGCCATGGCCTCCAGCAACTTATTCTTGACGCCCGAGCCGTGCTGTATCGGGCAGACATAAACACGCGCCGAACCCACAGCCTCGCGGAGATCGGGTAGATCGGCTGACAAGGTGATACCGGGCCGGCGCGCGAGCTGCGCAATTGCTTCCGCGGGACGCGCGCCAACTAGATGAAAGTTGACCACCGGAGATTGCGCGCGAATCAGAGGTAAAACCTGCTCTGCAAAGTTGACGGCAGCCTCTACATTTGGGGCATAGCTAAGATTGCCGTGGAAAGTCAGCACCGAGTTGGGTGCTTTCGCAGGCATTGGGCGGAAGTAATCGGTGTCGATCCCATTGGAGATCACCGCCACGTTGCTGCCCGGAACGGTCTCACGGACGGCCCGGGCATCTGCCTCGGCCACGACCACGCAGCGATCGAAACGCGGATAAACGAACCGCTCATAGCGCGGTTCGACGCGGGAAAGGATGCGATAGTAAGACCTTTCGCGGCGTGAAGGGCTGCATTGCGACATTTGTTCGCAACGAACTTTCCAGGAATCGTGGAGCGAAAGAATACGCGGTATCGGCAAGCCGTCAGGAATTAAACCGGCGACATAGCCACCCTCGACATGCATTACGTCCCATCGTCGTTCGGCGAAGCCGCGGCGAATTGCCTGCACAACTTTTCGGCGCGGATGCAAGGGCCGGCCCAGGCCATAGGTAGCCGCGAACTGGAAAGGCTTGAAAAGGGCGCTGGTTTCGCCTGCCGAGAAAGTGCTGATCGAAGCGCAATGCTCCTGACACCAATCCATGTGTTGAGCGTCATCTTCCTGAAGAAGCGAAATCAAATCAACCCGGTGGCGGCGTGCAAATTCCCTAAGAAGATTGGCCGCGTAAAGGCGGAACCCGTCCTGGGCGGGAAGATAAGGAAGCGCTTGCGTGACAAAAAGGAGGTTCATAGGTTACCCCATTTTTGAGAGCGTGCTTCGATGCTCAGCTCCGTCGGCACCTGTACAGGCCTTTTCCAGCGCCGCAGTTTTTCGTTAAATCTTTGCGAGATGGCTTGGCGATCGGCAGCAGAGACGCCGATGGCATAGGCCAGGACCACAAACAAAGCCGTCTGCCAAATCAGAGTTCCCCCGAACATCCAGACCGTGTCGGGCTGTTTGCCGCCAACAGCGAGGTAGCAAAGGCCAATGAAAGCCGCCGAGGCGATGACCGGGCGAGCGATTGCATCGCGAATATAGTCTTGCGCGCGAAGCCGAAGCAACGGCAAAACGTTCCAAGGCAAGAATACAAGAGCGGTCACGAGCATCGGCACGGTGGTTCCGAGCGCAACTCCCAAGAGCCCAAACTTGCGACCCCAGTAAATGCTCAGCATCAAATTCATGGCCCCTTCGACAAGAGTCCACCAACCGAGAAGCTGGTGGCGTGCGAAGGCGTAAATCGCCACGTTAGCGGGAAGCTGCGCCAGCGTGAACACGTATCCGATCGTGAGAATCAAAAGGAGGTTATAACTAGATTCAAAGCGCTGGCCAACCCAGAAGTGCAAAAGTGCTCTGCCGTTCAAGAAAACCATGGCACCAATAAACCCGCTGAGCAGCGCAGCCGCCCGGGTACCCTTCAGGAACAAGCTGACCACCACTTCGCTCTTTCCCCTGCCAATCATCTCGCTCATTTTTGGCACGAGGGGTCCGGCCAGTCCGGAAATTATTGTGCGGAAATAATCCATCAGACGCCCGGCAACGCTGAACGGAGTGATCAAGGCAATCATCAGGAAGCGGCCGATCACGATGGAGTCGGTACAGAAGCGCAGGTTGTCGCCCATGGAATTAAGCAAAACGTAAAAGCTAAAACTTCCTAACTCGCGGGCGCGCGACCAATTCGCTTGACGCAGGCTGAGCGAAACCTCTGGATCGGAACGGCGCACCACGGCGCGATGCAAAAGCAGCGAGAGAATAGACGTAATCAACGTGACCGCGGCGACAGCCACGACTCCTCGTCCAAGCTCGAGAACGATCACAACGAAAATGGCGCGCACGACGGTGCTAGCAACGGCGAGCACGTTGAACAGATCGAATCGTTGCACGCCGCAGAGGTAAGCACCGAGCACTCCGCCAGGGAACAAGACGGCAACGTTGAGACCCATCAGAAAAAGTATCCATCGGAAAGTGACGGCGGCCGGACCGGTAACCCCAAACAGATGAGGAACGACGGGCAGACACGCAAGAGTGAACAGCATGACTAGCGCCGCGGTTACGCAACTGATGGCCAGAGCGGTCCCCATTATTTCATTGAGATCGCGGCGAGCATTGGCTCCCGAGAGCTTGGCGACATAACGATGCAGCGTGGGTCGAATGCCCAGGTCCAATATTCCTGAGTAATCGATCACCGCCATCACCAACACCCACATGCCAAACTGAAAGTCACCAAGATGGCGGATCAGAATGGGGGTTAAGGCAAACGTGATGATTCCGCGAGCGACAAATCCAAGCCAATTGGAGAAAACGTTTCGAACCATTTCGCGATGACCTAAGTTTGGTACCAGCGATTCAGGCCTAATGCATCGAACTATTCACATTTGTGAAACAAACTCATATTTGCGGCTCAGCTTTATGGCGCACAAAACGGGTTAACCAATTGGGGCGCATCTGCTCCAGTTCCCGAAAATACCGGGCCGTCTCTCGGCTAATCGGCGTGCGCTCGCTGCGGATTCGTTTCCATCCATAAACACCATCCTTCAAGCCGCGGAAAAATGCCCGCAGGCAGCGTACGCGCACGCTGAAGTACGCCATCATGAGCAGCTTGGGTAAAAGAAACCGGCAGCCTTCGGTGAAATAATAATCCTTGTAGGCGATCCAGATGTAGTTGCGCGTGTAAAAATAATAAGGCCGTTCCCGCGTGCGAGTGTCCGGTGACATCAAGTGGCGAGCGCGAACCTGCGGGCAGTACAAGATCCGGAATCCGCTGTCCAGAACGCGCATAGCCAGGTCGTGGCCTTCGCATCCAATGAAAATGGGATCGTAATAAAGCCCGGCGGCGGCGAACACTTCACGGCGATAGGCGCTGGCTCCCTCCACGAAAAAGTTGGTTTCAAAGTCGGTTTGGCCAAACTCTTGCCAACTCCGCGGATGGCACCATTCTCGCAATCGCATCCGCCCGGTCGCGGCATCGCAGAGTTGAAAGGACAGAACGTGGATGTCCGGCCGATTCTCGAAGACCTTGACCACTTTTCTCAGCTCAAAAGGAGAATCGAAATAGATGTCATTATCGAGGGTAATGACGATTTGGCCACGGGCCGCACGAATGCCTGCATTGCGCCCGGCACAGGCACCAAGATTTTCTGGCAGCTCAATGAGCCGGACTTCGGGAGCATGTGCAGCGATAAATTCGCAAATGCCGTCCTCGGAAGCGTTGTCGACCAGAATGACTTCGCAGTTCGTGTATTCCTGGCGCCGCACGGAGTCAAGAGCGCGGACCAATGCTTCACGTCGCTTATAATTGAGAATTACGACGCTGATCATGGGCGATTCAGCCTGGATCATGGCGGCGTTGATGGCCGATGTTGTTTCTGTTGTTTTCATAGCGAGGAATCATCCATCAGTGAAGTTTCCAAACTTCGCCACGCGCCACAATTGTTCATGAACGAGTCTCCTTCAGGAACTCACGATAGTTCCACAGGACGTCAGAGACCAGGTTGCGCCACTCGGAAGGTTCGCTGCGCGAGGATGGCCGGCTTAGCGGGATCCATCGGCGAATCCTGCCGCGTAACACCCGCGACGATTCACCTTGGGCATTCGATGCGGCAAGAGTGGGCAGCGCGGAGAACAATTCGCTCGTGGCCGAGTAAACACAGTGCCGAGGTGAAGCTTGCCAAGCCAACCGCACCCAACGAGGCCAGGATCGGATGCTCCGCTTCCAGCCAAGACGACGCAGAAGCGAAGCCCATCCGCGTGCGCGATCGTAAAAAGATTGTTTGCGCATCCAGCGACGCATCAGAGCCTGAGGGTCCGCAGGATCACTGGCTTCGCGGCCGGTTAAACGCGCTAATTCCCATTGCCAGAGTGCCAACGCAAAAGTCACGGTCTTACTCCAAAACTGCCGATCCGCTGATGCCAGCGCAGAATCCGGAGAAAGCTTGCAACGGGTGGCCCAGTCCACCAGTTCGGCAAAGTCTTTCAAAGAAAACGGCGGATCGAACTCCGACCCGCCAGCTTTAGCCAGCGTGCGCAGGCGTTCGCATCGTTTGTGGTAGGTGGGCGCATACAGCCCGCAAAAAAGCAGAAACGACGTGGCCATATCGACAGAGAGCTTCACCGTGTTGTACAGCACTTCCGGCGATAGCGGCTGGCCAGATTCGACGGCGGCGCCGGCAACGTCCAGGTGCTCGATCATGCGATTACTGAGCAAGCGCCAACCATCTTCGACGGGAATTTCAGACGGGGCAAACTCTGGGATTAGCGACAAAACACGCGGACTGCCCCACACAACATCGCCGCAATTCCGCAGCTCATAGGCATATATGTGCGGGCGCAGATTGCGGAGATAGGACGGATGACAGGCAGTCAGTCCAATCGTGCAGAAGAGCTTGCTCGCACCTAGTTTGGTTTCAACTTCGGTCTGCACCTGGTCGAGGTATTTTCTTGTTGGAAGCCGGGACGTTGGGTGAAAAACCAATGGAAATTCAGCGTCGCCCAAGACAGAAGTGCCGCGTCCCGGTAATTCCAAGAAGGAAGCTTCATCGCGGGCCAGACTTCCGGTGAGCGCGACGGCCTGGAGGTCGCTCTTAAAGTGCTTGCGGCAAGTCTCGACGGTCGCCTCACAAATAGAAGCTCGGCGGCGGGCACGAAGTGAGGACGATATCACCGCATGTGACCCCTTGCTAGGAAATGCCATATTCATGGTTACAGTTTGCACGTGTTCGTCCAACACGGTGCTAGATGAAGTACTAGGCGCAGGGCCCGGGAATGAGCCGCGATGCGTGCTGCGTTCAGGCCGCATCAGACCACTCCTCAGCAGCGCGGTTTTTCGGTACATGGGCGGCCCGACGCTTTTCTTCGCAAGAGCGGACATATAAGTCGGATGTTTCTCGAACCTGTTTCTCCTGGCTGAATTCCTGCTCCACCCATTCTCTTCCCTGGCGGCCGTACGTGTCGGCGAGTGCCGGGTTACGCAGAAAATTGCAAATCGCTTTGGAAAGCTCAGCGGGATTGCCCGGAGCAACGGTCAGACCAGTGCGGCCGTTGACTACAACTTCGGGCGTACCATCTACGGAAGTGGCGACAATGGACCGCGAAGCTGCGAGTGACTCAATGGCCACCAGGGGAAGCCCCTCATAGAAAGATGGAAGCACTGTAAAATCGGCGAGCGCATACCAATTGGCAACATCCGCCTGGAAACCGATGAACTTGACCATTTCTTCCAAGCTCAGAGCGGCGACTTGATCCTGCAGTTCCTTTTTCAGACTGCCTTCGCCAAGAAAGAGAAATTGCGCTTGCGGAAATTCGCGCCGCACATCAGGAAGCGCTTCCAAAAGTACGCGATGCCCTTTTTGCGGCTCGAGTCGCGCCGGCACAAGCACCAGCGGCGCGCTTTCACTAAGACCCCGCTGATTACGGAGTTCCGAGCGCGAGTCCAAAGGCGACGCGAAGCGACTAAGCTCGCAACCGTTTCGGATGACAACAATTTTTTCTTTAGGAAGACCTTTTTTGTGGATGAGATAACTGGCGTTGGCTTGTGACACAGCGATGAAATAATCGACGCAGCGGCCGACGGCGCGATCCAGAGCGAAGCTAGACTTCAGCCACCCCCGCCGCCAGTTTTCGGCAACATGAGGAGTTTCCAGAATCACCGGGACGCCGCACGCGCGGGCAATCGGAGAAGCGAAGCGGCTGCTGAAAAACATGTGCGAGTGAACGATGTCAATTTTGCGTTCGCGGACAAACTTTGCGAGGCGGAGTGCGTCCGGAACGCGCGTGGAAGACGCCATCGATAGCGAAAGCACTTCAACGTCGGACGGCAGATCGGGACCAAACTCGACCTCGAGGGCCTTTGAACAAGCTAGATAGAAGCGGAAATAAGTGCGCGGCAATTCCCGAAGAAGCGTCAACATATGCTCCTCGACGCCGTAGCGCACGCGAGTGCTGCTATACAGCAAGATCGCAATGGGCGACCGAGTCACGGCTAAGCGACCGCCTCCACCATGTGCGTAAATACGTCCGCTAAATTGCAAACTTCCGCTTTGGGCGGACGATTGGTCAGGAATATTGCGTCGGAATCGGGATCATCCGGGTGATACCCGTGCATACCGCGGGGACTCCAGCCTTTTCCATGGAAATCGCTGCGCGCCATCAGCCACCCAGGATTCATCAGGAAAATAATTTCACCGTAACGACGGTCCGGAAAAAGCACACCCAAGGATTCGAGTTCGTCATCGCGAAGAATCCGTCCGCACTGCAAGGACTCCAAGCGTTTTACGATTCCATGGCGAGCGGCGACGCTGAAAAACCAGAAACGCGCCATAGTCGAATCGTACACGGAGAGATAATCGTCTGGCATGACATAGCCTAGCGCTTCAACAGCTTCGACGAGGTCATAGCGTTTCTGTACGGGAGCCATTCCGTGATCCGAGTAAACCGAGAACGAGGCTTGCGGGTCGGCTTCGCGAGCAATGCGAAATACTTCGCGCAATTCGGATTCGTACCAATCGAGTTGCTTGCCGACAGGACCATTTTTGTCGGGATTCTGGTGGAGGAAATGGTCCAGCTCGGACAGATAAAGAAAGAAGACCTGTGCGCCATCTTCTTTCATGTCGCGGCGAGCCTGGGCAAGAATCTCGGCGTCCTTGAACTGCCGATAGGTATAAACGCGGAACGGAATGCTCTGGCGATCGAGCACGTCGAAAAAGGAGCAGGCTCCATCAATGCCCCCAGGGCCGTAGATCGAGCGCTTCTCGGAATAGTTGAACAGCGGCAGCAAGCGGGGGGGCACGCTGCATTCAAAAAGTGGTCCCAGGCGCAAAGCATGCTGGCCAATTTCTTTCAGCAGCTTGCGCGTGACACGATTGTCGAGCAACCGGTCGGGCATTGCGAGAAAAGGACGCAGCCACCGGAAGGGTGAACCTTGCGGATCATAGTAAAAAAGATTCCACCGGCCGGTAACGGCAGGAGGCAAGCCGGTCAGCATGGTGGGGATCGCTCCCGAGCTGAATCCCAAAACGGTACGCACCGGACGGCGATAGGGCAAAACGTCAGAAAGGAATTCGCGGCCTTGAAGCAGGTTCCAGCCCAGGGCATCAATCAAGACGAAAACGTTAATGTGCCGCTCCGCGTTCATGCATGTTCCTCGGCGATGCGCGCTGTCGAATGTAGAGGCTGGAAGTGTAGACGCACGCGTTTGGGAAGATGCAGGAGCGCTGCGCGGGTCGCGCGCTTCGTGTAGCACGAAAGATTTCCTTGCAAGAGTCTTGCGAATTCGTCAGCTGTGGTGCTGTGGTAGATGGCGACGCGATTTACGGTCGAGGCACCGGCGCGAGCCGGCCAATTCCATGACGTGCAAACGAATTTATAGCCGGCCGCAAGAGCGGCGCGGATGACGCCCCTATTGACGTCACCATAGGGAGCCGCTAAGAAGTTCACGGGTTGGCAGAGCCGATCTTCAAGGATTTGCTTGGAGACTCGAAGTTGAATGTTAAGGGCGCTGGACGGCAAGCGCGTGAGGTAGACGTGTTCATGGCCATGCGACTCAAAAGACATGCCGGCGCGTTTCATTTCGGCGATTTGCGACCAGCTCAGATAACCGGCGCGACCAATCCATGCCGTGTTCAGAAAAAAGGTCGCTCGGAAAGATCCCTGCTTCAGCAATGGGAACGCAACGGCATAGTCGGACGCACGCCCGTCATCAAAGGTAAGGCTAATGCGACGGGTGGGCTGTTGCGGCACCTTGTGGTCATGGCAGACTTCACCGAGAGAGATCGTAGAAAGCCCCTGTTCGCGAATCATGGTAAGTTGCGAGGCAAATTGTTCGGCCGAGACCCAATATTTTCGCTCACCGGAGAAGACCGGCTCGGCTTGCGGAGCCCCCATACCGTGGTACAGCAAGACTACCGGTCCAGAGAGCCCCAGCCTTGATGCCAGGATATGTTTCATGCGCGATTGACCTGCTGCCATCCAACCTCCTTCGGTCCGCGCAAAAAGCGAAAGAACCCAACCAGAAACGCGATGTTCATCGCAACAAGAAAATAGCTGACAAGCGCGTAGCGCGCTGTCTCGGCCCGTTCGTGAAACATAAATCCAATGCAAGCGAGAAGGTAGAAGCCTGCCTGGGCGACAAATATCACGCTATAGAGCGGCCCCCGAAGCAGGAAAATGTTGCTGAACAGCACTCCAACCAACAGGAATGGCAGAACCCAGCGCAAAAGCTTATGTGAAAAAAATGCCACCCGCGTAAATCCAGGCATCGGCGCCCGCCAGAGCTCGCCCAGAGCGCGGAAGCTTCCCACCGCCAGCCGAACGCGCCGCGCAAACTCATCCTTGACCGAAGCGGCGGCGAAATCGCTGCCAGCAGCTTCCGGGTCATACACCACGTCGTAGCCGAGGCGGCGAGCGTTCATCGGAACAACCAAATCGTCAACGAGGGTATGTTTTGACAGGGGGCGGTAACACTCGCGACGGATAGCATAAATGGCGCCGCTGGCCGTCAGCGTGGCGCCGAGACGCGCCTCCATCAGCCGCAAAATACTTTCGTATCTCCAGTACAAACCCTCGGTCTGACGGGACTCCGAAGTGGCAACAAAGGCCAGAGCGCCGCAGACGACCCCGATTTTGGGGTTCGAAAAATGGCGGACCAGCTTGAGGATGGCGTCAGGCGCGAATAGCGTCGAGGCGTCGGAAAAAACGAGAATTTCGTTTCGTGCGCGGTCAACACCGTGATTGAGCGCGTTAGATTTACCGCCGCGCTCGGACAGGAACACGTTGCGAATGGTTTCACCGGATAGGCGCGAGAGGATTCCATTGGTGTCGTCCTCCGAACCATCGGATACGAAAATTACTTCAAGCTTCTGCGGGGGATAGGACAACGTATTCAGGTTCGCAAGCTTTTGGGGGAGCGCCTTAGCCTCATTGTGAGCCGGGACAATCAGACTTACCGTGGGGAGTTCGACGCTCGCCGCATCTGTCGCACGACGACCACGGCGCCCACTCAGATACTTCCAATCACGTCGAATCTGCGCCAGCGCATAGGCGAAAAAGAGAACAAGCGGGTAGATAAAATAAGTGTATGCGACCAGGAAGAAGCAGATCCAGAAGGCGAATTTGGCCCAGTTCATAGAAGCTGTCCTATCGGCTGCCGCGTCCAAGCAAAAGGATTTTTACGGTCTCGAACAAGATCAAGAGGTCCAACCCGACCGAGACGTTCTTGATGTAGTACAGGTCGTAAGCCAATTTTTCAGTGTTGTCATCCAGCGTGGAGCAATATCCACGGTGCATCTGGGCCCAGCCCGTCGCTCCGGGCTTCACGGTCCAGCGGTAGCGATAATAGGGAATCTGCCGAGCCAGCTCCCGCTCCTGCTCAACAACGAAAGGGCGAGGTCCGATAAAATACATGTCTCCCCGCAAAATATTGTATAGCTGAGGCAACTCATCCATTCGCGACCGGCGCAGCCAGCGTCCCACGCGCGTCAAGCGCTGGTCATCCTTTTCCACCGGACGCGGGAAGCCGTCCTGGTCGGCATCGACGCGCATCGAGCGAAATTTGTACAGTGTGAAGACTTTTCCGTTCTTGCCGATGCGCTTCTGCCGGAACAGCGCAGGGCCAGGGGAGTCCAAGCGAATGGCAATCGCGATAACCAGCATGTACGGGAGCATCAAAAGCAAACTAACGAGAGAAAGAGCGATGGAGATCCCCCGTTTGTAGAGAAGTTTGATATCGGAAACGCGAAATCCGTCTGAGAAGACGAGCTGGCTCAGCCGCAACGAGTCCAGGCGAATCCTTCCGGTGACGGACTCATAGACTTCCGCGCCGTCTTCGACCCTAATGCCGCGACTTTTGAGGTCCAAAAGGGGCTCGAGGGGAAGCCGTCCGCGCCTTTCATTCATGGTCACAATAACGCGGTCGATGCGCTTCTGTTCCACCAGGTCGGCTAAGTCATCGAAGTCACCCAAGCGACGCAAACTTGAGTGCATCGGGGCGACGTCAGAAGCATCCCCGATGTACCCGAGTGTTTGAATGCCCAATTCCGGCCGACATCTGAATTCCTCGGCAAGAGAAACCGCCAGGGGATCACCGGCCAACAGCACGACGCGCTGGTTGAGGCGGGCAACTCCGTTCAAGAGGAAAAAAAGTTTTCGACAGGCGATCAACAACGTTCCGACAAGGATCATCCCGGTAAACAGGATGCGGTGGTGGAGCTTAAGACCCGGATAAACATAGTAAAGAATGGCAAGAATGATGGCGCAGGTTCCAACGACCTGACTGAGTCGCGTGGCTACCTCGCGGGAGTCAGCAACCACCTCTGAGCTGTACAGGTCGAAATAGTGGATGCAAAGCATGCAGACAATTCCAGCAACGGCAATTTTGGGAAGTATGTCGCCATACGCAAACGCTGCACTGTGGCCCGCCCCATAGACAAAAATAGCTCCAGCGGTCAAGCCAATGACGATTACGAGCGCATCGGCAAGGGCCAGGAGAAGCGTCCGTATCGGGAAATAAGCATGAAAGATCCTAACCATTCTTTGAGAAGCTCCCCTTGGAAAGCAGATTGGGCATCGCGCGCAATATTCGGTGCCGGGGCGGACTGGGCACCCCGTAGTAATAATTGTAGAAATCGCGTTGCGAATCTTTCGTCTGGTTTAGAACCACTCCAGCAACGTATGCGCCGTTCAAGGACGCGATCGAGCGCTGGAGTTCGCGGCGTTGGATAAATCCTTCCCGCACGACGAGCAAAACGCCATCTGTAATTGCCGCCAAGCAATGACCATCCGCAAACGGATCGAGCGGCGGGGAATCGATGATGAGCCAGTCAAAGGTATTGCTCATTTCCTTCACAAACTCGCGCATGCGTGGGCTTTGCAAAAGCTCTACAGGCTGCAGTGTCGGGCGGCCAGCAGATACAAAGCAGAAACCCAAGGGGACGGTCAGGCGATAGGTAGACGCAAGATCGAGACGACCTTCGAGGTACTCAGCCAACCCGGCGAACGGGCGGATCCCCAACGCCGTGTGAATGGAAGGTTTGCGCATATCCGCGTCCACCAGACAAACGCGAGCGGAAGTCATGGCCAGAGAAACAGCTAGATTCACAGCGGTTACGGTTTTTCCCTCGCGTGGAATGGTGCTGGTTACCAGCAGCGAATTCAACGGTCGAGCCTGACGGATGCGATTGAGTCGATAACGGAGAAGCTTGTATTTTTCGGTGCCGATCGGATGGAAACCATTCACGCCGACGATGTGGTCTTCGGCGCGCAACCTGCAGGTTATGCGCTCGACGTTGTCGAATCCAAGCGCCCCTGAGGCGAAGCCGTCAGCGGCGTGAACCTGGCCTGGAAACCCGGTCTGATGGTCCTGCTCACCACCCTCGGGTACGATGTCAACGATTCTGGAACTTTCCTGGAATCGATTGGGGAACGCGTCTACAGAACTCACTTTTTCCCTCGCTTTGACTCGAACAAGTTTTTTAGGACACCGTGCCGCGCGGCCACGGGCCAGCTACAAACGCTCGTCAACCAGCCAGAACTGTAAACAGGCTGAAACCGATCGACAGGGCAAACAGAACTGCTACGGTCGCGACCTCGAAATGCCACTGCTCCTTCCGGCGAGCCTCTTCCCACCGCGAGCGCAAAACAGGGAGCGAGACAAGGATCGGAAGTTGCGTAACTTTAATCACTTCCTCTTCGCCGAACACTTTAGGATCGGCCATTTCCTTCAGCGCGATCAGCGCGATACCGGCCATCAATCCGAGTAACCAGCCGCCTAGAACTACGATCGACCGATTGGGTTCAGCCGGAGAACGCGGGAAACTGGCTGCATCCAAAACGCGAATCTGCTCGCCTTGCTGGCGTACTTCCATGCTAGTGGCCAGCTCGGATTTGGTTTTGCTTTGTTGAAGGGACTGGTAATTCTGGCGCGCCGTTTCATATTCTCTGGTGATCTCTGTCAGTTCCTGCTGGCGCACCGGAACAATTCCTACTCGGCCCTGGATGTCTTGCAGCCTCCGCCGGATGCTGGCGACTTCTTTGCTTTGGTTCTCGATTTCAGCGCGCACCGATCGGAGGCGACTTTGCAATTCAATGTAAGCGGGATCGTTGGAGGGCGAACTGTTCTTGGCACCGGTAGCGGTGTCGGCTCCCGCTTGCTGTTTGATCGCCTCCCATTTGGAAATCTCTTCCTTCAAACGAACGATTTCGGGGTAGGCGGGGTTGTATTTAGCCTCGAGTTCGGTGAGCCTGGCGCGCAAGCTACGCAGAGCGGCATCCGGGGATGAAGGGGTGTTGTTTCCGTCAGCAGGTTGAACCGACCGGAACTGTGAAACCATCGATTCAAGATATGTTTTATCTTGCTGTGCGCGATCAAGCGCAAGAGAGCTGGCAGCTAACTGCGTCTGCAAGCTATTCATAATCTGGAGATTTCCCTGCTCTTGCTCGGGAAGTTGCCCGAGGTATTGAAGCTTGTATTGCTTCAGTCGCTCTTCCTTTTCAGCCAGGTTCTGCTGCGCCTGCTCGAGTTGGGTCCCGAGAAATGCTGTGGTGCTCGCGGACTCCTGCGTTCGAGTGTGCAGATTTTCGCTGATGAAAGCAGCGGTCAATCGCTCGGCAACCTGCTTGGCGATAGCGGGAGAGGGCGCCAGATACGCGATACGGAAAACCGTAGACTCGCCGCGGCGGGCCGCCACTTTTACCGGCTCAACGGTGATGTCGGTGCGCATCTTCTGCAGAACAGTTTCCATGGGCAACTGGGCGCGCTCCTTGGGATAGAGTCCGAGCTCTTCCACAATGGGCTGCAGCCGTCGTGAGCTCTCAACTTGCTGGGTCATCGATTGCAGCCAATCCTCGAGACTCGTGACCACATTTGGCGTCACGTATTGCTCGGGCACTTTTTGATGATCCACGAGAACCAAAGCTTCCGAGCGATACCGCGCCGGCCACAGGTTAGCTGCGACGATACTCGACAACCCGATGACAAAGAGGGGGCCGAGCAGATACCAACGCCGACGAACAGCGATGTCCCAATATTCGTTCCAGGATGTCCGATTTTTAGGTGTATTCGTTCGCATTTTTTATTGTCCGAGTTTGTAAGTTCCGATTCTGTAGAACAAACCAATCATCACGCGATTTCTATTCATGTTTGCTTCGAAAGGAACGATTTGATTGGTGCGCTGGCGCAGAAAGTTGAATTCGCCGTGCACACTAAGGTTTTCCTTAATGGGGCGTTCCAATGCGACGCCAAAAGATTGAGCGTCTACCTGGCCACGTCCGAAAGCTCCTGGCAAAGATAGAGACCGCGCGTTGGACCCGGTCAACACGATGTCCCAATAGCGAGTTAACCGGCGCCGGAGTTCAACGGCTTCCGAAGTATTTGTCACCGCGGTGAGCAGTCCGCCACCGTCGGAAACAATTCGCTGGGCGCTAAAGCGCAACAATGTCTTTTCAGCGCGGAGGCTAACCGACGCTCCGCCCGCCATGTTCCAGCCCTTGTGACCGCCTGGAACGAAGACATAGGGCGGCTGAGTGGGGTCGGTCGAGCGACGCAAAAATTGGCCGTTGGCGTTGGAATATTGCGGTCCGCCAAATGCAGAGATGGACAGGCTCGGTCCCATATCCCACAAAACGTTCAGAAAAACACTTTGCGTTTGATCCCGAGCCACGCTCCCAAATCGGTAGTCTTGGTAAAGGAATCTAGGTCCGATGGTCAGGCGTTCGTTCGCGCGATATTGGAAGCCGAATCCACCGCTCACACCCCGGGTATTGAAAAAGTTTGCCACCGTCGGCCCCAAGTGACTAAGTCGGCGGAATGCGTAAGCGGTAGTGAGGTCGAATGAACTGCGCCTACTAAACTGGATCGTCGTGTCGAAGCCTGCTTGATTGGAGAAGGCCCGAGCTGTCGGGGTAAATATCGTCGTATTTAAGGTTGCGGGGAGGCCAACCGGTAGAGCGAAATCTGCATTCAGTCGCGGAAGCATGACACCTGATTCGTAAGCCAACGAATCTTTAAGTCGAACAGTGACGTGCCGCGTCACGCGATAGTCCGTGTCAAAATCAAAACCGTGCGTGAACTGATTAATGGAGCTCGCCGATTTATAGAAAACGTAATCGGGGCGATACTGCAACCACAAGTCCCAGGCTTGTCTTCTGGTCAGCAAACTGAAGGAGGCCCCTTCTTGGAATAAGACGTCGCCCTGCTTGTGGGTATTGAGACCGAAAACGTTGTTATCGCTGGTAACGGCAGAATGCAATTCGAGATCAACGCCATTGAGCAGGCTCGTTTCGCCGGCATAGCGCGAACGCACCATCAGATCTCGGGAGGTTTTCGGCTTTTTCGTCCTCTTTCCTTCATCCCGTTGCCGCGTCTGGGCATTTGTGGGCGCGACACTGGCGAAGCAAAAGGCCAACAAGAAAGCCGCTAAGACTCTGAGGTTGCTAGGCATAAAGATGCTCACGGCACCACGATCGTGTCGCCGGGCAGAAGCTCGACGTTATCGTCGCCATCTTTTCCCTTAACCACCCGTTTGTAATTGAAATGCAGCGTGACTGTGCTGCCCTGCGGGGCTCGGCGCAAAATATAAATCTTTGTGACTTTCGCGAAGTCGCGGAACCCTCCCGCCAGTGCCAGCGCGTCCAAGACCCGCGTAGGACGCAGAAGCGGGAAATTGCCCGGTTTCTGGACCTCCCCCATTACGTTGAACTGGCGGCTATTCATTTCTTCGACGACCACGGCTACTTCCGGGTTCTTAATGTAGTCATACAGTTTCTTGCGGATGCTGATCTGAAGACTCTCAGGAGTCAGGCCGGCCGCTTGCAGTTCGCCGACGAGCGGAAGAGAAATTTTTCCGTCCGTGCGCACCGGAACTTTGCCGGAGATTTCCGGCTCGTGCCAGACGTGTACTGCAACGACGTCGCCGGGCCCGATGAGATACCCAGAGCCGGGAGTGGGTCGATCGGCCGCAGCAGGAATGCTGGGACCGGCAGGAAGCGCCTTGGCTTGAGTGCCTGCGGTAGAAGTTTGCGCCGTAGCGAAGGGGCAGATCGAAACCACCGCGACCAGCAAAATGAAAATGGTTCGACTTATATACCTCATCGCTTATCCTCCAAATTAAAATGCGCGCATGCGGGAGAATGCGCCCTCCGGCTGGGCTTCTAGGACCCGCTTCGGAGGAATTCCAACTTCCTTCAACTTATAAAGAAGAGCGCGGTAACTAATATTGAGGGTTCGCGCTGCCTGCTTGCGATTGCCGCGGACAGATTTCAAGACTCGCAAAATCACGCGACGTTCGGCCTCACGGGCTGCACGTCGCCCAATCTTTCGAAGCGAGATCGTGCCTTCGGGTATTTCAACCTTCTGGAAGGTTTGCGGAATGGGATTTTCTTCGCCGGGGAGACTGCCTTCGGGCCCCAGAACGACATAATTTCCAATCACATTTTCCAGCTCGCGAATATTACCGGGCCAATCATGCTCCTGAAGCCTCTCGAGCCATTCGTCGGAGAGGGGGGCAACTTTAGTATTGAATCGCTGCTGGCTAAGGCGCAGGAAATACTGAGCCATTCCGGGAATATCCTCTTTGCGGTCGCGTAGTGGCGGCAAATGTACGGTCACAACATTGATGCGATAAAAGAGATCTTGCCGGAACCGCCCTCGTGCAATTTCCTGTTCCAGCTGACGGTGAGTTGCGCAGATGATGCGGGCATCGACCACGCGTCCCTCCTGCGCGCCGATTCGGAAAATGTGCCCGTCCTGAAGAAGGTGCAGTAACTTGACCTGTAATCCGGGCTCCAACTCGGCAATTTCGTCAAGAAAAAGAATGCCGCGATGCGCGGCCTCGACGCGCCCAGGTTTTGACCGATCGGCGCCCGTAAACGATCCAGCTTCGTAGCCAAACAGCTCACTTTCGAGAAGCGTTGCGGGAATGGCGGGGCAGTGCACCTTAACGAACGGGCTATTCACCCATGAGGAGTGCGTGTGAATGAATTTGGCGATCACTTCTTTGCCGGTCCCGCTTTCCCCACGGATCAAAACCGGGACCGCGGCGTCTTTTATGCGCTCAATCTTCGATCGAACCTCGTTCATTGCCTCACTGCGCCCGAAAATAATTTCGGGCGAAAGCAATTCACCAAGAGGATCAGAGTGCGGCTGGGTGTTCTCTAATTCTTGCAGCATTCCACTTCTCCATTCCAAGAACTCGGCGGGACTGACTCTCCCGATTGAGGTCGTTATAGCTTGGTAGTTCCGATCCCGTATCGTCGCTGCTTGTGCAGCATGGCCTTGGTGCTGATGTTCAAGGCCTGTGCCGCGTCGCGGCGGTTGCCGTTGTACCGCTCCAGGGCAAGACGAATCGCTTGTTTTTCAGTTTCTTCTTTGAGCGTGCGAACCAGCAGTTTCAAATCGGAAACCTCAGTAACGCACGGCAGCGCGCTCGAGCCATTGTTTCCATTGAGTCCTTTGCCATGTTTTTTTTGCAGCTGCGACACACTTCCGTCTTCATCACCGAGAATCAGATACCGCTTCACGAAATTTTCCAATTCGCGAACATTGCCTGGCCAGGAATAGTTCATGCAGCTTTCAATCACTTTGGGGGGAAGGCCGAGGGGCTCCTGCCCTAACCGGACGACCAGTCTTGCGACAAAATATTGAAGCAGCAGAGGTATCTCTTCACGGCGTTCGCGCAGCGGAGGGACAACGAAAGAGAAGGCGCTGAGACGATAATAGAGATCTTCGCGCAGTATCTTGGCGGCCAAAGCCTGTTCGATGTCGATGTTGGTCGCGGCCAGGATTCGCACGTTGACGTGAACCATGGACCGTCCACCCAAACGCGAAAATTTCTGGTCCTGTAAGACGTGGAGAAGTTTGGCCTGCAGAGAAGGGGGCAACTCCCCGATCTCGTCCAAAAGAATCGTGCCTTTGTTCGCTAGTTCAAAAAGGCCGGGCTTGGCTTTGGTCGCTCCAGTGAACGCCCCCGGTTCATAGCCGAACAGCTCGCTCTCGAGCAGTTCGGCGGGCAGCGCGGCACAATTCAATTTGACGAAAGCGCGATGGGCCCGGGAAGATAGGTTATGGATGCGGCGAGCCAGGACTTCTTTCCCGACCCCGCTCTCGCCGAGCAGCAGAACAGGAGCGTCAACCTTAGCCACCCTTTGCATTCGCTCGTGGAGTTTGGCCATTACCGGACTGGTGGTCGAATAGAAGAGCTCATCACTAACTTCGCTAGTCCAGCCATTCCAGCCCCCTGGGGGCGTTGCCCCTAAGCGGACTGCGGTATCTCTCTGTGCATTGGCTTCGAGATCGATAGGAATTGTTAACGCGCTCATCGATGGCCCCTGTGTATCAGAAGTTCACCTTCGATACCCCGGCCAAGGACGTGGTGCTCTGCAATCCTAAGGAGCGGGGCGGTTTCGCTCTTACTGCGATACGTAACGAGCAACTCTTTCCTGACAAGGCAACTTTTTCTTACTGGTGCAACTATTTCGACATAACAATAGGGGGCGAAGCGGACGTTCACAATCCGGTGAGTTTAGGAAAGAAGGGAGGGGAAACCCCGAGATGGAGAAGAATAACCCCGTACTAATAGCGCCGCGGCAGGAGGCGGTTAGTCGCTGGTCGTCTTCACTCTAAATAGTTTTCTCCTGCCAATATCAGTATTTACCTGATTGTGCCTCTAACGTTGCCCATTTATATGTAGGCTGGTGGAAAATGACTTCTCACCGTCAGTCTCATTCTGGTCTACAGTTACCGGGATCCAGTCACGAGGAACAATGGACAAGACTCCGTCGGAGACCGATCAGCAGGTTCCTCGACTCTATGATTCGGAGGCCTTCCGGGACAATCGTATAGGTGTTGTTGTCTGGCACTTGGATGATTCCACAGATCTTCGGAGCTTTCGTATCGTTGATGCTAATCCAATCGCTGCGAAGCTCATGGGAACGACGATTGAGGATCTCCGCGGCAAGACTTTGTGCGCTTTTCCCAAATTTCTCGAGAGCGACATTGCAAAGCAATGTGTCGATGTGCTTCGATCCGGAAAGCTTTTGGACTTCGGAGATGTTCCTTATGCCGGGGACGAGCACATCGAAGAAGGTATTTATTCCATTCGGATTTTCCCCATTCTTGGGGATTGCGTCGGCGTTTCTTTTGAGAATGTTACCGACCAGCGGATGGCAGAACGAGCGGCTCGCGAAAGTGAAGAACGCTTTCGGCTGCTCGTCGAAGGCGTTCGGGAATACTCGATCCTACACTTGGATCCAAACGGCATTATCGTCGGCTGGAATACCGGCGCCGAACGGCTAAAAGGCTATCGCGGGGACGAGATCATAGGAAAACACTTTTCTGTATTTTACCCACCTGAGGAAGTGCAATTGGGTAAGCCCGAACAAAATTTAAGACATGCAGCCGAAATGGGTCAAAGTGAGGTCGAAGGATGGCGAATACGCAAGGACGGCTCGCGATTCTGGGGCAACGTGGTCATTACGGCCCTGCGCGATTCCCATGGACATCTGCGTGGATTCGCGAAGCTTACCCGGGACATGACCGAGCGCCGGGAAAAGGAAGAACAGCTGCGCCGCGCCAATCAACAATTAGAGCTACGGGTAAGGCAGCGGACTGCTGATCTGGTAAGGGTTAACCTCGAACTGCGTACGGAAATCGCTGAACGTGAGAAGGCCGAGGAACAGCTCCGGCACACGCTCGAGCAGTTGCGCGCGCTCGCTGCTCGTCTTCAGTTCGTTCGTGAAGAAGAACGGATGCGCATGGCGCGCGAAATTCATGACGAATTGGGGCAGGCGTGCACCGCTTTGAAGATGGATATTGCTCTGTTGGCTCGCAAGGGTAAGACCCAGTTACAGATCCGCTCCAAAGCAGACTCAGCAATGCGACTGATAGACAACTTGATTCAGTCTATGCGCAGAATGGCGTCGGAGCTCCGGCCCAGCACCCTCGATGACCTTGGGCTGGTCGCGGCCCTCGAATGGCAGGCCCAGGAGTACGAGACGCATACAGAAATCCAGTGCCACGTGGAACTTCCAACGAATCCTTTGGTGCTCGATTCCAACCGGTCAACCGCGATCTTCCGAATATTCCAAGAGGCGCTTACGAATATCGCGCGACACGCAAAGGCCACTCGCGTTGATGCGTCTCTCAAGACCGTCAATCAGAAGCTGGTCCTGCAAGTTCGCGACAATGGAATCGGTTATGATCCAAAACAATTGAAGATCGGGCGATCCCTCGGACTGGTCGGTATGCGCGAGCGAGCGCTTCTGCTCGAAGGAGAGTTTACAATCGAAGGCATACCCGGGAAAGGTACAACCATCACGGTGCGGATCCCGGTTCCCTCGTCTGCCCCTTCAGGAGTGGAAACAAAATGATGAGAGTGCTCATAGCCGATGACCACGCTATTTTTCGTCTCGGACTGAAGGATTTACTCACCGACGAATTCCAAAAGGTGACATTCGCTGAGGCCCAAAATGCGGATGAAGCCTTGGAGCACATTCGTAAGCAAAACTGGGAAATCGCAATTCTCGACATCAGTATGCCCGGTAGGAGCGGCCTGGATATCCTTGAAGAAATCAAACGCATTCGACCTAAGCTGCCTGTCCTTCTTTTGAGTATGCATCCCGAAGAGCAATTTGCGCGGCGAGCGCTCAAGTCTGGCGCCGCAGGCTACCTCACCAAAGAAAGCGTGCCCGAGGAGCTGAAAAAGGCCGTTCGTAAAGCCTTGGCTGGGGGACGGTATGTAAGTACAGCTTTGGCAGAAAAACTTGCATGGGATTTGGATTCAAGGGCGGAGACTCCTATCCATGACCTGCTATCCGATCGAGAATTTCAAGTATTGCGCATGGTGGCGTCAGGAAAAACGGTGAAAGATATTGCCGACGAGCTAGCTCTCAGCGTGAAAACTGTCAGCACGTATCGAACCAGAATCCTCGAAAAAACCAGGATGAAGAACAATGCTGAATTAATCCGGTACGCGGTGCAAAGCCATTTGGTGGAATAACCATGTTGATGTTGTTCACCGTAACCGAGCTCTTGGCTTACACGCCGTGAGACCAACACTTACAATGTCTTGAAGTATGGTCCTACACAAAAATAGGGCTTTCGCCGGATGTTTTTGGCCGCCGTTAAGGCATGTTATAGAGGTGCCTTACAAGCCTATCAAGGGTAAGCGGATGAATGTTTTCATTGCAGACGACTCTCCGGTTTTAATTGACCGCCTCTCGGACCTGGTACGGGAAGTCCCCGGGGTAACCATGGTCGGCAGCGCCGGCGAAGCGCCCGAAGCGGGTCGCGCTATTCTGGAGCTTCGTCCGGATGCGGTCATCCTTGACCTTCAGATGAAAAACGGGAACGGCCTTGAAGTTTTGGAGGCGGTGAAATCGATTCATCCGGAAATGATCATTATTGTGCTCACCAACTATGCGTATCCCCAATACCGCCGAAAATGCCTCGCGGCCGGAGCAGACTTTTTCTTGGACAAATCGAGCGAATTTCAGAAAATTCCGGCCATTCTCCGTCAGTATCTAGGAGTACCCGCGGGTGACTAAGTAGGTTAGGGTCTCCACCGGCTCCTCGCTGGGTGTGCCAAAACAGGACAAATTAGGTCTGCTCATAAGGGTTTTACCCTACCATGATTACAGGGTTTACCCGCTACAAGCCTCGAAAATCCGATGCTATTTGGTATAGGATTCTCGGGAGATTCCTACGACACCTCTTCGCACTGGACGGGAGTGGAACCTTATGGCTCGAAAAATGATTCATTCTGGCGGTTCGCAAATTCACGAAGAGTATGTGGGCAATATCCATAACGAGCCAACTTCCGTCCTCCTTCGTGAATTAGTTGCCCATCTTCGCGAGAACCGCACTCAGCTTCGCGAGGAATGGGCGCGTAGAATCACCGAAGCGCAACTGCTCACGGCTATGACCAAGGAAGAGATATTTGCCGAGGCCACGTCAGTCTACGACAATTACGTGGAAGCCCTTGAGACGGGAACGTTCGAAGCCCTGCAGGCATACGCACGCAATCTCTCGGAACGAATTATTCCACGTGGCGTGGAAACGCACGAAGTCGTAGGGATTGTGCTTCTTCTACGCGACGTCCTCGCCCGCTCATTGTTCGCCAAGTATCAGGCCGATTTCACTAAACTCAACCGCATCCTCGACGCCTATGAACCTGCTGCCAACCGCATCGCCAACACCGTGGCGGTCGGTTTCGTTCAAGAGCGCGAACGCGTCATTCGCCAGCAGCAAGAAGCCATACGCGAATTGTCCACGCCGGTGCTCCAGGTTCGCGAGCGATTGCTTATTCTCCCCATCATCGGGGTCATCGACCCACAGCGTGCTCGTCAATTGACCGAACAATTGCTTCGAGGTATACGCACCAATCGCGCGAAAGTCGTGGTTATTGATATCACTGGTGTGGCTGCAATGGACGCGACTGTGGCCAACCACTTGGTGCAAACAGTTGAGGCCTCTCGACTCCTGGGCGCCACGGTCATCGTCACAGGGCTCTCCCCGGAAATCGCCCAAACCATTGTGAACATTGGCGTAGACTTGGGTAAGATGAATACCGTAGGCGACTTGCAAGGCGGCATCGAACAAGCGGAACGCCTGCTGGGATACAAAGTGGTGCCCTTCGAACAAGCGACAACTTAAGCTCAGTGGGGTCTCTTGGAAGTTCCGATTCTCAAACAGGGTGATTTCCTGATTGCCACTATACAAGCGGCATTGACGGACGCGGATCTCCTTCAACTTCGCACCGCGCTTGTTCAGCAAGTGGTCCGCGCTCGCTCCAAGGGTGTCATTGTTGACGTCACTTCGCTCGATGTAATGGATTCGTTCGCCTCGCGCACGCTGCGGGATCTGGCGCACATGATCCGGCTGCGCGGGGCGGAAACCGTGATCGTGGGTATCCAACCGGAAGTCGCCTTTGCGATGGTCCAACTGGGGTTGAGGTTGGAGGATGTGGCCACGGCTCTAGACTTGGAAGAGGGCGTCGCCTATCTGAATCAAAAGTTCAAGAGCATCAGGTGAGAGACGATCATCGTGGACGACGAAATCCGGGTCCCCATCGGCTCGGATCAGGACATAGTAGCTGCCCGCCATAAAGGCCGCGCGCTGGCGGCAGAGTTAGGCTTTTCTTCGGGAGACGCAACCCTAATCGCTACAGCAATCTCCGAGTTGGCTCGCAACATCCTTACGTATGCAAAGACTGGCGAAATTCGCCTGAAAATGATTCACGGCTCGATCCGAAAAGGCATTCAGGTGGTGGCCCAGGACCAAGGACCAGGCATCGCCAACATTGAGCAAGCCTTGCGCGACGGATTCTCCACATCCGGGAGCCTCGGGCTCGGATTGCCCGGGGTGATGAGACTTGTCGATGAGTTTCAAGTAGATTCGCAGAACAGGCAAGGGACAACGGTTACCATCAAAAAATGGAAAGCCTAGTTACAACTGCTATCGAGATCGGAGTCGCCGCCCTCCCCTTGCCAGGTCAAGAACGTTGCGGCGATCTGCATATGTGCACGCCATTTTCAAATGGTGTTGTCGTCGCGGCACTGGACGGAATTGGCCACGGCGATGAGGCCGCGAGTGCTTCTAGGATGGCGGTCGCGATCCTGGAGGCCCATGCAGAAGAACCCCTCATAGCCGCCGTTAGGCAGTGCCACGAGGGACTGCGTTCCACCCGCGGCGTGGTCATGAGTATTGCGTGTTTTAACGTTAGCCATAACCTTATGACGTGGCTGGGCCTCGGTAATGTCGAAGGAGTCTTACTTCGCAGTCCGTGCGCCCCTCCTCCCACAAAAGAAACCTTATTGCTTAGATCGGGGGTCCTCGGCGGTCACTTGCCTCAGCTTCAGGTTGCGGTTTTGCCTGTGTCCCGAGGCGACACCCTCATTTTCGCTACCGATGGCGTTTCCCGAAGCTTTTCCTATGAAGCCGCGCGCCATCAGCCGCCCCAGAAAGCTGCGGAAGACATTCTAGCTAGGCACTGCAAAGCCACCGACGACGCGCTTGTGCTTGTTGTACGATATCTCGGGAACCGCGCATGAAAGATGTCAAAGACAACTACGCCGAGACGTCGCATGATTTAGCGACATCGTATACGACCGCGCTTGCCGAATATCTCGCTAAGGCGGGCGAAGACACCTTACGCCGAGCGTACGAAATTGGACGCCAAGCTATTACTCAAGGTATCGGCGTGCTGGAAATGGCCAAATTGCATCATGAGGCCCTCGCAACGGCTCTGTTAAGGAATGGTCATGCGCGCGATTCTCTTGCCGCCGATTTGCAGCGCGCGGAAGAATTTTTTACGGAGAGTTTCTCGCCATACGAAATGACCCATCGAGGATTTCGCGAATCGGTCATAGCGCTGCGCAATCTAAACGAAACCCTCGAGCTCGAGATTCAGCGCATCGCGCACGCTGTCCACGATGAGGCCGGACAGCTGCTGGTCGCAGCCCGTCTGGCCATCTCGGAATTGGCTCACGAAGTTCGTCCGGCCCTTGCCAAACGTCTGCTCGAGATTATGGATATCTTCGACCAAGTTGAAGAGCAACTGCGGCGTCTTTCGCACGAACTTCGTCCGACCATACTCGATGATCTGGGCTTGGTGCCGGCCTTGAGGTTTCTGGCGGATGGCGTGGCCAAGCGATCAAAAATTCTCATCAAGGTAGAAAGCTCCCTTGCGGGACGTCCCCCTACTTCCATCGAGACGGCCGTGTACCGCATTATCCAGGAAGCCCTCAACAATGTAACCAAGCATTCGCAGGCTAAGAATGTGACGATTCAGCTCAATCGTGATGGACGTAATTTGCACTGCGCTATCCGCGACGACGGGCAAGGCTTCGATGTGCCTGCCGTTTTAGCACGAAAGGGCCAGAAGGGTCTCGGGTTGATTGGCATCCGTGAGCGACTCAATGCCGTAGGCGGGACATTGCAGTTGCAGTCGGAGCGTAGCTATGGCACGGAACTGCTGGTAACCATCCCTATGGAGAACTGACATGCCGATACGTGTCCTGCTTGCCGATAATCACTCCCTGGTTCGCCAGGGTTTAAAAGCGCTTCTGGAACGCGAGGGATTCCTCGTCGTAGCTGAGGCATCTGACGGGCAGGAAGCGTTGCGCCAGGCGCCCGAGGTACGCGCCGATGTAGCCATCCTGGACATCAGCATGCCCATCTTGAATGGTCTGGACGCGGCCCGTGAGATCCAGAAGTGTTCGCCGAAAACGAAAATCATTCTGCTGACCCGCCATGATGAAGATCAGTATGTGACCGAAGCGCTCCGCGCTGGCGTAAAAGCATATGTCCTAAAAAGTCAGGCCGCTAACGATTTGGTTCATGCGATTCAACAAGTCAGCCGCGGAGGGGTGTATCTCAGTCCAAGCATCTCTCACACCGTGGTGGAAGCTTATCTGTCCAAGACCGAGTTGCCCGCCGACCCGCTTACCTCACGCGAGCGGCAAGTTCTGCAATTGGTCGGCGAGGGAAAATCCACAAAGGACATCGCGTCCCTGCTCGGGATTAGCGTAAAAACTGCCGAGTCTCACCGAGCACGGCTGATGCGCAAGCTGGACATCCACGAAACAGCAAGTTTGGTTCGGTACGCGATACGTCGTGGCTTAGTACAGGCCTGACACCCAACTTTCTACCCCCCTCTAGCCGCTTTCTTAGTCATCTTACCCCTTATGATTGGGTATTTTACCGGCTTGGTTAATATGTCTGACAGGTTATTCTCTTCATCAGCAAACGGGGGGCGCCTCCGCGGACAGCCCCCCTGAGCGCCTCACACTCAATTTTCTGACCCGGAGGCGCCCCAACTAACTTGTCGGCGTCAGCTGCGCCGGCTGGAGGTCGTGGTGGCAGGTTCGCCTATCAAATCAGTTCCACAAGCGATCACCGCGGATGCTGGACTCGACCAGGCCGCGTTGGTCGAGACAATGCTTCCCTTGTTCGGAAAGGTCGTCGCACTGCTAGCGATGAAGTATGGCCGCGCCCCTTTGCCGGTTTCCGCTTCACTCCTCAGGCGCATGGTGCGCAGAGGGTTTCCGAAGGATGTCGATGAGATGACAAATTTTGCTCGTCGATACTTGTTTCTCCGTGACGAGAGAATGCTCCTGGCTGAGCTAAAGCTCCATGGGACAACTACGCCAGTGATTGGTGCCGCCTCCGCACCCTCTCCAAAAGTGTTACCAGCATAGCGCCCAAGGGCGCAGAGGAACTGTGATGGCGTCAAACTCCCAAATCATCCAAAGCGGCCTAGACGAGATTCTGCAATGCGCACTCCAACTCATTCGGAGATGGAAAGCAGGCGTCTGTTTGGGGGGGGCAAGGGCCTGATGCTGGCACGTACGGGACGCCTCGATAAAAGGTTTGTGGTCGCAGTGCCAGTGTTGATTGCGAGTTTGCAGACTCCTGGACTTACTGAGCAGACCGTTACCCAGAATGTCAGCATTCACGGCATTCGGGTCTTGACTCATCGCCCGCTCAGCCGGGAAGAATGTTTTTTGGTCAATTCGGTCGGTAGCAAGATTCACACCCAAGCTAGGGTTGTTTATTGTCAGCCCTTGGCAGATGGAATTTTTGGTGTGGGTTTGCAGTTCCAGGAGTCCCCATCTAGCGACCTGGAGCAGCGCGTTGTTTAGGACAAAAGGGTAAGGCAATTTCAGAGCAAAGTTTCGACACGGAACCCGGAGTCTTTCCCGGTGTGCATGAATTCTTCACATACGGAGGCAGGACCGAGAAGGCCATTATAACCATTTTGGTATAAAAAAATGGTACGCCACGTGCTCCAAAAGAAGTGAAGTCGGTTTTACTGAAACGTTGTGACACTCGGCTCGGTCGATTGGCCCTTCCCACAATGACCGCTCACATGTCAGTAAAGTTCACAAATTTCTTCCGGTCTAAAGTGGAACGGCCAGAACCTCCACCGGCCCCTCCCCGACATACCGAGAGCGCGGATTGGCCTACTGCCAGTGGAATCCCGCGCGGTGCGCGGCCCCTCTCCTACCAGCAGCAGTCGATGTGGTTTTGGAACGAGCTTCAGCCTAACAGTCCGCTTTACAACGTTCCTTTTGGTCTTCGGATCCGGGGTCCCCTTGACCGGAACGCGCTTCGAGTTAGCTTAAATCTAATTCTCAATCGCCACGAAACGCTGCGAAGCAACTTTTTTTCTGACCATGGAACTCCCGTGCAGGTTACCACCGAGGGCCGTACACTCCACCTGCCTGTGACTGATATCAGCGGTTTGCCTCTGCAGGAGCGCGAAGAGAAACTGCTGCAACTGGGGAATGAAGAAGCGCAGCGACCCTTCGATTTTGCTACTGACTTGATGGCGCGCGCGAAACTCATCCGCCTCAGTGATGCCGACCACGGTTTAGTTGTCACCATGCATCACATCGCGTCCGACGGCTGGTCTTTGGGTATCTTCCTCCACGAAATGTCCGAGGCCTATACCGCAGAGGTGTTAGGTCGCATCCCAACTCTGCCCGAGCTTCCGATTCGATATTCGGAATTAGCAGCGCGCCAGCGCGAGGCGCAAAGCCCCGGATTAGAAGCGCAACTGCGCTTCTGGAAGGAACAGCTCGCGGGCAATCGCGAGTATCATCATCTCATTCCCGATTATCCGCAGCCGGCGCAGCAAACCTTTCGTGGCGCCAAGGAAACCGTCGTTCTGCCCGAGGCGTTTTCCTCTTCCTTGATTGCGCTCGGTCAGCAGCGGGGCGCTTCGTTATTTATGACCCTCATGGCGGTCTTGCAAATCTTGCTGCACCGTTATTCCGGACACCAAGATATCTTCGTTGCTTTTCCCAGTGCGAATCGCAACCGGCCGGAGCTCCTCAATCTGATTGGATTTTTTGCCAATACCCAGGTTTTGCGCACAAATGTTTCGGGCAATCCTACGTTTCTGGAGGTTCTCAAGCGCGTTCGCGATGGCGCGCTCGATGCGTACATGAATCCAGACCTACCCTTTGAGAAACTTATCGAAGAGCTTCAGCCGAACCGCTCCCTCGGGCATCCGCCCTTGTACCAGGTGACACTGGTCCTCCAAGACTCACCCATGTCGGCGGTGAAGTTGCCGAATTTGACCGTGGAAAGGTTTGCGGTAACGACCGCAACAGCGAAATGTGCCCTTTCGATCTCGATAGAGAAAAAAGACGGGCTCGAGATCGCTTTCGAGTACAACCGGGATTTGTTTGATGCTACCACTATCAAGCGTATGGTTGGACATTATGTAACGCTGCTTCAGGCTGCTGTGGCTGATCCCGCGTGCCGCGTTGGTGAGCTTCCCACCATGCCCGAGCATGAACGTTACCAGCTGGTGGTCGAAGCAAACCAGACGCAGCAACCCTATCCACAGGCCTGCGTCCATGAATTGTTCGAAGCTCAGGCCAAGAGAACTCCCGATGCACTCGCTCTCGTATTCAAAGATCAGATACTCACCTACCGTGATCTCGAAGAGCTTGCCAGCCAGCTTGCTCCGCGCCTCCGAAAGTTTGGGGTTCGCCCCGAAACGTTAGTGGGCGTTCTTTTGGAACGATCTCCCGAGTTGGTGATCGCATTTCTCGCTATCTTAAAAGCCGGTGGAGCCTATTTGCCTCTCGATCCAGACTATCCTGCCAAGCGGCTGTCGTTCCTGATGGAAAATGCCGGAGTAGAAGTTGTCCTCACTCTGGAAAAATTCCGCAAGCTGCTGCCGGACTCCTCGCGCGCCAAAGTCCTGGCGCTGGATCGAAGACCTGCAGAGTCGGATGCACAGACCCATACGCACGTACAAGCCCTCGCCGGTGCTCACGAAACGCCTCTTGCCGAAGAGCACTTCAGCGGCAAATCAACTCCCGACGACCTCGCTTACGTTTTGTACACTTCAGGCTCGACCGGAACACCAAAGGGCGTCGAGATTACCCATCGGGGCGTTGTTCGCCTGCTCGTGGGACAAGATTACCTGCGCATCAGCGAGAAAGACGCTCTTCTCCAATTGGCACCCCTCTCGTTTGATACTTCGGTTATCGAATTGTGGGGCGCCCTACTGCACGGGGCAAAGTTGATTTTATTTCCAAGCAAAGTTCCCACGGCTCATGAAATCGCCGCAGCAATTCGCGAACATCATGTAACAACTCTTGGGTGGCTGACGACGTCTCTCTTCAATCTAATTGTCGATGAAAAGCCCGATGCCTTAGCAACCGTGCGCCAAATCATTATCGGCGGTGAAGCTCTTTCTGTTCCCCATATCCGTCGTGCGCAGGCTCTTCTTCCCGGCGTCCAATTCATCAACGGCTACGGCCCCACAGAAAACTCTGTTTTATCGACCACCTATCGTATTCCCCAGGACATCGATGAGACGGTAGCGTCGATTCCCATTGGAAAACCCATTGCCAATTCCAACGCATATGTTCTGGATGGTTACGGGCAACCTCTGCCGGTCGGATTAGCCGGAGAACTTTACGTGGGCGGGGATGGCCTCGCCAGAGGGTATCGCAACCAGCCGGCGCAGACTGCTGAGAAGTTCATCGCTAATCCATTCAGCGATAAACCCGGGGAAAGAATCTACAAAACCGGCGATCGCGCCCGCTATTTGCCCGATGGAAATATCGAGTATCTGGGAAGGCTCGACCAGCAAGTAAAAATCCGGGGCTTCAGAATTGAGTTGGGCGAGGTCGAAGCCAACGTGCTCGAACATCCACAAGTCAAAGCTGCGGTCGCCACGGTGCATGAAGATCCCCATGGCGGCAAGTTTCTGCTCGCTTACATCGTTCCGCTTGACGGGCAGTCGCTTGCCGCCGAAGACTTGTGCAATTTTTTGCGGGTTCGGGTTCCTGACTACATGATTCCTTCCCGCTTCGTATTTGTGGACAGCATACCGCTGCTCAGTAGCGGCAAGGTGGATAGGAACGCATTGGCAGTCCTCAAGCCTGCCGAACCCGAACAAGCTCTTGCTCATACCCATGCTCGCGATTCGGTTGAGTCCGAACTGGTAAAACTTTGGGAAGATCTCCTCGGAAGGCGCCCGGTGGGCATCACTGAAAATTTTTATGACTTAGGCGGCCATTCGCTGCTGGCCATGCGCTTGGTTGCCGAGATTGAGGGCGCCTTCGGAAAAAAGATCGATCTCTCGCTGCTCGTCAGTGCGCCGACCATCGAAAATCTTGCCGACTATCTGCGGAAAGCGGACCGGGCCGATTGCAATTCTATCGTCGCCATGCAACCCCATGGTTGTCAGCCGCCGTTGTATTGCGTGCACGGTGGGGGCGGCCACGTGCTGCGCTTCCGAGACCTTGCTCAAGCCCTTGGCACCGATCAGCCTTTCTATGGCCTTCGGGCTCCTCTCTTCCGTGATTACACGTCTCAAGTTACGGTAGAATTTTTAGCGGCAAAATATCTCGCGGACATTCGCAAGGTGCAGCCACACGGCCCTTACCACCTTGCCGGGGCATCGTTCGGCGGATTGGTCGCGTACGAAATCGCCTTCCAATTACGCGCGCAGGGTGAGGAGGTCGGGTTGGTGGCATTGTTTGATACTGGGAACCCAGCCTTCTGCCAGTCGCTGCCGCGGCTAAGGCAGCTGAGATTTCGTGCCTTGCATACCCTGGAAAAATTTCGTTACCGTTTATCGCAGCTTACTGGAATCGCGACCGGCCGAGAAGTTGAACTAGCTGAGAAGCTGCTCGAAGCTGCACGAAACTATTTCGCGAATTTGCTGTGGACGTTGGGTTTCAAAGCCAGCCCCCGGGGCCAGAGCTCCCTGCCGGGAGCGTTGTGGGATAACTTGAAGCTATTCACAGGCGCGGCTGAGCTTTATCGACCGAAGCCTTACCCAGGCCGCGTCATTCTCTTCAAGGCCGAAGAGCAGAACGCTCTCTATGGTCCTGACGCCAAGCTTGGCTGGGGCAATGCAGCGCTTGGCGGGGTGCAGATTATTGACGTTCCCGGTGACCATATGAGTCTGCTCGAAAAACCAAGAGTTTTTCAATTGGCGAACCACCTGCGTGCCTGCATGGAAGCGGCTCAATTAGACGCTGCCGAGAAAAGAAAAGCTGAACTAGCCGATTTAAACCATAAGACAGCCGTTGACGCGACGCGCATCGAAGCCACTTTGCCCTTGGGACAAGCATCGTGAATGCGCAGCAAGCCATCAACGACTGGCGTCGCCCTCCACATCCAGTCTCTCTGCGAACAGGTGAAGTACACATCTGGCGCGCTTCCCTGGATCTCGCGGATACCGATCTCGTCCGCCTTACTCACACGTTGTCCACCGACGAACAGGTACGGGCTACGCGTTTCTGCTTTGGTAAAGACCAGCGCCGCTTTGTTGCCGCGCGTGGAATCTTGCGAAACATCTTGAGCCAATATTTGAACGTGGGTTCATCTCAACTTTCGTTTTCCTATGGACCAAGCGGAAAGCCAGCCTTAATGTCTGCGCCCGAAATAGATACGCTTTGTTTCAATTTGTCGCATTCGGATGGTCTTGCTCTGTATGCAGTGGCACTCCGTACTGAGGTAGGCATCGATCTGGAACGGATCGAGCGTAGTTTAGCTGTTGGGCGCATCGCCGAATCTTTTTTCACTACACGCGAGGCAGCTTCATTGTGCGCGTTGCGTCCAGAAATCCAGGTGACCGCGTTTTTCAATTGTTGGACCGCCAAGGAAGCTTATCTCAAGGCCAATGGTCACGGGATCGCTGACGGTATGAGAAGTTTTGAGGTTTCGCTATCTCCGGACGGCGTTGTTTCCGAGGCGGCCGGACTACCCTACTCGCTCTATATGCTGGATACCGCACCAGAGTATGCGGCGGCTCTGATCGTTCACGGCTCCAGCCAACAACTTCGTCATTTTGAGTGGGATGCTCTGATGCTGCGAGAAGAGTCGGGCACTGATAGCGACCGTAACGAATTCTCCCGGTCTGCAAGATTACTTCCTGAACCCATTTCGGAGACACAACACCGTGCGTGACTCCCTGTTAGGTGATGTCCCGCTTCACAATAGCGATCCTCCGGTCGAAAGCTGTGCGGGTACTTTTGCTAACCGTACTTCGACCAAGCAGCAGTTAGCAAGTATGCTCGCCGACCTGTTGGGCCTGGAAAGGGTGGAAGACGACGATAATTTCTTTATGCTTGGTGGTCATTCTTTGCTCGGTACGCAACTCATCATGCGCATTCGTGACACGTTTGGCGTGGACATAAGCTTACGAACGATATTTACGCAGCCTACCGTTGCGGGAATCGCCGAAGAAGTTGATCGCCTGCTTGGCAGCTGATAGTTGTCGTTCCGAGGAAGCGGAAGCGCGTCTCCTTTATTTTGATGCCCGCGTCGCCTTCCCAGCCGGAATCGTTTTGCTTGCCATCATAATGAATCTATTCCCAGGCCTACTATTTTAGGATTTCTTCTTATGCTTCTGTTTTAACGCTGTCTCGATTGCCTTTTCCGCCAGCGGAGCCATAATCGCGTATCCGCTGGCATTCGGGTGCAAGCCATCCTCGCTCAATTCCTTCTTGAGCATGCCGTTGTCGTCAACCATCGCAGGAAAGTAGTCGAGATAGGTGTATCCATTGTCTGCAGCGTACCGTTTGATCCAGGCATTCAACTCCAGGATCTGCGCGGGAGAACGGCGGGTCGTCTGATTGATTGGTTCGCCTTTGCTGTTATGCCCATAATCGCTGACAGGAAGTACCGATGCCAAAACCACGTTCACTCCATGTTCCTTCGCGAGCTCGGCAATTGACGCGAGATTGTCTTCGATTGCGTTGACGGTGGTAGGTCCGGTGTTGCCGGCAATGTCGTTGGTTCCCGCCAAAATAACAACTGCTTTCGGTTGCAGGGCGATAACATCCGGACGAAATCGCACCAGCATTTGCGGTGTAGTCTGCCCGCTGATGCCGCGGTTGACGTACGGCCTTGTTGGGAAAAATCCTCCATATTCAGGCCGGCTCCACCCATCGGTAATGGAGTCGCCGAGAAACACCACACGCTGCTCTGATTTTGCAGGCGGTGTCAATTGCGTATTGGCGTCGTGGTAGCGATTCAACTGCGCCCAATCTTTCAGGCGATTCGCAAAAGCATCGATTTTGGTCTTGACTGCAGGCACCTCCAAGCAAGCGTCGGGAGAAAGCGTTATCGGCGCCGCGGGGGATTGCACTTGATCGGTAGTCTGCGCGTTGGCCATGATGACCGACAACAAAGACAGCAGGATCGTCGTGGTCGCAAAGGTAAATGCATGCATTACTGTTCTCACCATAGTTTCTCCTTGTTGAAGGAATAGTCTAAAATCGCTGCCGGCATACATAGTTTGTGAATACGCAGTATACGCAATAGCTCGACGTTTCGAGAAACATAAGAGCAAAACGTCTTCGCTGAAATATAGTTTGCAAACCCGGTGCGCCCACCATATAAAACTGGCAGCCAAAACCAGGAGGACACGACACTGAACTCCGGCCAGCAACTTACGCTTGGCGTAGATATTGGCGGCACGAAAGTGGCCGCCGGTTTGGTTGACGCAGCGGGCACCATTCTGTTTCAAACCCGCGTGCCCATGGTAGCTAGAGGAGACGCATCCGCTGGTTTCGCAGCTATCGAAAACGCCATTAACGCTGTGTTTGCAGCAAAACCCGGTGCCCGCCATTCGCTTTCCGGAATCGGTATCTGCTCGCCGGGTCCACTCGATCCGCGAACTGGCATCGTACTAAATCCTCCGAACTTGCCCTGCTGGCGAAACTTTCCACTCGCTGCCGAAGTCCAGAGGGTCTTCGGTTTTCCGGCACACGTGGAAAATGATGCGAACGCCGCCAGCCTCGCCGAAGCAATTTGGGGAGCCGGAGTAGGTTACGACAACATCTTCTATGGAACTCTAGGTACCGGCATCGGAACCGGAATTACCTTTGACCGGCATATCTATCACGGCCGCACGGGAAGCGCCGCTGAAGGCGGTCACATGACCATCGATTATCGGGGACCGCTTTGTGGCTGCGGAAAACGCGGCTGTATTGAAGCTCTTTGCTCAGGTCCGGCGATTGCCGCGCGCGCGCGCGATCGATTGGCAGAAGGCGGTCATGCAAACTCAAAAATGATTGCGCTGGCGGGCGGCAAAATCGACCAGGTTCAAGCCGAAGCTGTCGGCGAAGCGTTTAAGCAAGGCGATTCGCTCGCGGCTGAGGTACTTCGAACAACCGCTGATTTGCTGACGATATGGCTGGGAAACGTTATCGATCTTCTCGAACCAGAGGTGATTATCCTTGGCGGCGGACTAGCGGAACTCATGAGCGCCTTCTTTCCGCATATCCGTGAGCAGTTGCCACACTGGTCGATCAACCAACGCTGTGTGGAGATACCGATTGTCCGCGCAACGTACGGTACTGATGCTGGTCTTGCGGGTGCAGCCGCCTTGTGTCAAGGATGATAACCAGGGCGCAGCACTACTAATCCTTGCTAGGTTCACCGGTGATAGGTAGACCGCGTTCTAGGAATTACGATCGCGGTAATGCACCTCTCCCGCGTCGCGTAGTCGCGCTGCCGCAGTCTCTGGCGTGATGTCGCGCTGCGGCGTGGCCAACATTTCATACCCCACCATAAATTTTTGTATCGTGGCCGAACGCAGCAGCGGCGGATAATAATGCGCGTGAAAGTGACATTCGCGATGAGCGTGCTGATCCTTGTGCTGATTGGTGGGCCGCTGATGAAAGCCCATGGAATACGGGAAGGAAATCTCGAAGAGGTTGTCGTAACGGGTGGTCAGTCTCTTCAGAATGTCGCCAAGCAGGTCGCGCTCTTCGTTCGAAAGCTCATCAAACCCACTCAAATGGCGTACGCTCAGTACCAGGACCTCGAAGGGCCAGATTGCCCAGTACGGTACGACGGCAACGAACGCGGAATTCTCGCAGATGATTCGTTCCTGGTGCCGGAGCTCGAGGTTCAGATAATCGCACAATAAACAGCTTCCCTTGCGCTTGCGATATTCCTGCAGCGCAGCGAGTTCTTCCGCTGGCTCATTCGGCAAACTGTGATTGGCCCAAATCTGACAGTGTGGATGCGGATTGCTCGCGCCCATTATGGCGCCACGATTCTCAAAAATTTGAACGTAACTAATCCAGGGGCGCGCTCCCAGCGACTGATATTCCTCGACCCACACATCCACTACTTGCCGCAGTTCGACCGGATTCATCCGCGCAATGGTAAGGTCGTGTCGCGGCGAGAAACACACGACCCGGCAAGTGCCGCGCTCGGTTCGTCCCACGATGAGTCCGCCCTCATCGACGGCGGCCTCGGGAGCATTCGGTAACAGCGCCGGATAGTCGTTGTCGAAGACGAACGTATTCGCGTAGTAGGAGTTGCGCGCTCCACCTGCGCGCTCATTCCCGGGACACAGGTAACAGGTCGGGTCGTAAGCCACATGTTGTTCGGAAGAAGCTTTCTCGACCTTACCCTGCCATGGCCGCTCCGTGCGGTGGGGCGAAACCAGGACCCACTTGTGCTTCAAGGGATTGAAGCGGCGATGCGGAAGTTGCTCTAATTCCGACTGCTTCATACTGATGCATATCCTCGTGATTTATTCCCTGCGCAGTCTCGACGTTTTAAGCACCTTCCTAAGGTGTACGCAAACCTCATCACCCCAGAAAGTGGCGCGCCAACGCGCTGCGAAGAACGCGTTTAGGATGAATGATTGTGAGACGGTTTCAGATGGTCCGCGTCTCTCACTGGCGCCTGGAAGATCTCCCCATACGCGTGAGCAGGAGCATTACCAGACCGAACAAGAGCAATACCACACCCCACATTAGATTGATGTTGATCCCCAGGGAGTGCTCGCTGTACAGCGCTGGGTCGCTAACCAAGCCGAAGACCGCCAGCATTGCTCCAAAGATGGAGAACAGAATGCCAATGGGTACTCGAATGTCCAATCCCATGAAGTCTCCTTAGCGGAAAATAAAATTCAGGAGCGCCGTGGCCAACAAAACCATCGCTCCTAGATAGGCTGGTCGCAGGTACCAGCGCCGCTCTGTTTCTTTGGGCCGGGGCGTCAGCGAATAGACCAATCCCACCAGGCGGCTTTCCTCTGGAGCTGCGGTCAACAAGCTCACGGCGATGGTGATTACGAAACAAGTTGTCCAAGACCAGATCGCCGTCCAGAAGTTTTGGGCCATCTCACTCGGGTAGGTGTGCAAAATGGCAAGATAGCCTCCTTTGACGCCAGGAATCGCTCCCACCGGAAGTGTCCATGCGTGATGCAAAGCGGCTGCGCAGGTTCCCGCCAACAGTCCTGAAAAAGCACCATGTCCGGTGGTTCTCTTCCAGAACATCCCCAGCAAAAACGTGGCAAATAAAGGTGCATTCACAAAAGCGAAAACAAGCTGGAGCATGTCCATAATATTATTGAAACGTGTCGCCATATACGCTGCGGCTACAGACAACGCTATTCCAAAGACAGTCGTCATTCGACCCATCATCAAATAATGTTCATCGCTGGCGTTGGGCCGGATATGCGACTGATAGATGTCGTAGGTCCAGACGGTGTTAAAGGCCGTGACGTTCCCGGCCATTCCGGACATGAAACTGGCCAGTAAGGCAGTCAATCCGAGTCCAAGCATTCCCGTCGGAAAATAGTGCAGCAGCATATTGGGAACCGCAAGATCGTAGTCCAGTTGCGGTTTTCCATCGGCATCAAGTACCGGCTGGCCGGTACCCGCATCAACTTTAATGGGAATGATTCCCTTCCCCACCGCACCCGAGGGCGCAGCCATTGAGGTTGCCGCGGTCTGAGGCGGCATCGTGGGCAACGCGATTGCAATTAGGCCAGGTAGAATGACGAGAAACGGAAAAAGCATTTTGGGGATCGCGGCAATCAGCGGGGTGCGCCGAGCAGAGGCCATCGAGTCGGCAGCCATAGCACGCTGCACTACCAGGAAATCCGTGCACCAGTATCCAAAGGAGAGGACGAAGCCGAGCCCCATGGTTAAGCCGAACCATTCCACTCCCAATCGATTCGTGGACGGATTTGCCATGCCCACCCACGAGTGCGTGTAACTGGGGCCAAGGGTCGCTTTTAATCCTTCCCAGCCGCCTACATTTTTCAGTCCGAGCCACACGAGTGGCAGGAAACCGCCCACGATCAGAAAAAACTGCAAGACCTCGTTGTAAATCGCGCTTTTCAAGCCGCCCAGGAAAATGTACGCAAGCACGATGACCGCCGAAACAATGACGCCCACGTCGAAAATCCACGACGCATTAATACCCATGCGCTGGAACGGCAAGTCCAGAATGCGCAGCGTCTGAATCAGCTTGGCCATCGCGTACATCGAAATTCCCGAGGAGAAAATGGTCATCGTAGCGAACGAAATGGCGTTGAAGGCGCGCGTCTTTTCATCGAAACGTAGCCGGAGATACTCGGGAACGGAGCGGGCTTTCGAGCCGTAGTAGAACGGCATCATAAAAACGCCCACAAAGACCATTGCCGGGATTGCGCCAACCCAGTAAAAGTGGCTCGTGGCGATGCCATACTTCGCTCCGGAGGCGGCCATGCCAATCACTTCTTGCGCCCCGAGATTCGCGGAAATAAAAGCCAGGCCGCAGACCCAGGCCGGAATGGAGCGTCCTGCCAGAAAAAAATCAGTGCTGGTCTTGACCGATCGCTTCAATGCCACCCCAATACCCAGGACAAACGCGAAGTACACAGCCATGATGATCCAGTCGATGCTTGTCAAACCCATCGTTCAACCCCCGCTCAAGCCCCAATCATTTCCGCAATACAACGGCGCTGAGGCTGCTAAGGCCACTTGTAAACGCACACGCTAATACAACCGCGGGTTTAGACCAAGGAATATTCCGCGTCCATTTGTAGGCTTGCATCAGGTGTATACAGCGGGTCTTAGGCGGTGGTCATGCTGGTCGACTAACGAGAGCGTACCCCGAACCCTGGAGTTTTACTGTCGATGCGGTGAGATCAGGAAACCTTAGCGGGACCACAGAAGCGGTGGCCTGAAGCAAGCTTCGCGCACCGGTAGAAGGGCGCCAGGCTACCTTAGGAGTGCAAACACAAGTGGCACTCAGTCGATGTGGCAATCTTAGCTGTTTGCCGACTCTCGGGCGTGACCTAAGCAGCAGTAAACGTTGCCTGACGGGAAGCGTCGGATTCATCGCCGACAAAAGTATAACCTTCGATACGCGTGGCAACGCCCCATTGATTGATGCAGTTATTCTTCGCTCGCTCGACACGCACCGTCTTGCCGTGTGCCCAAATGAGTGTGTCGCTATGGCCTGACAGTTGGGTTGGCATCCGCATCATAATGGTGATCTCCGCGCTAACAAGGACCGGCTGCTTGAGATACAGATAAACTCCGCAAGTGGAGACGTCGCGAGTAACTCCCTGAAATGGCTTCGGTAACAGAGTCCATACAGATATAGGGATCTCTAGTGTGAATCGTTGATCGCGGCGCCGCTCTCCTATTTCGGATATCACGTATGCGTGTCGACCTATTCGCCTGGCAATGCGTGAGCACTCGGCTAGCCAAAGGCTCGCAAGCGTGCAAGTTGCGTTTGGTGATTGCCCAGCTAGAGTTAACGATCAACCACAACTGTTTCGCGTTTTCGGAAGCACGGGGTGATTCCCATATGGGGACGGCATTCCCAATGTGGAAGCTTTCGGCTGATTGCCCTGGAACAATAATGCTACTTCATTTATGGTCGAGAGTTGATGCTAGCCTGCGAGGTACCGGGCACTGCTGCTCGCCACCTCCCTTCCGAAGGAGATTTGCGCTTGCGGAATCGAGACGTTACTCTTGCGGGGAGCGGTCTTCAGAGGACACTGGATGTTCGCTGAGCGAACGAACTGGAATCTCAACAGAAACCGCCTGAGCCAAACGCTGCAGCGGCATCGCGACGAGGGGAAATCGTTAATCGATTTGACCCTTTCCAACCCCACAGAATGTGGATTTGAGCTTGACGGTGCGGCCATTTTGCAAGCTCTGTGCCAACCGTCGGCGCTGCGCTATGAGCCCAATGCCAGAGGTATGGAGTCAGCTCGTCGTGCGGTCGCGGCATACTACCGAGCGCGTCACGAGGAAATTGCGCCTCAAGATATTATTCTGACAACCAGCACGAGCGAGGCGTACTCCTTCCTATTTCGCACCCTCTGCAATCCAGCCGATGAAATTCTTGTTCCTGAGCCCAGTTATCCGCTCTTCACATTTCTCGCCGATATTCACGACGTGAGTATTGCCCGCTATCCGTTACTGTATGACCAGGGATGGCAAATTGATTTCCATGCGCTCGAAAAGATCATCACTTCCCGTACTCGCGGATTGATTGTGGTTCATCCCAATAACCCAACCGGACACTTTTGCAAGCCGGCGGAGGTTGAGAGACTGAATCAGATTTGTTCGGCGTGGGGACTGGCGATCATAGCCGACGAGGTGTTCTTCGATTTTATAATTAACGACAATCTACTGCCCAGCTTCGTGTCCAATAGTGGCGCACTTACGTTTACGATGAGCGGATTGTCGAAAATATCCGGTCTCCCCCAAATGAAAACGGCATGGTTGATTACCAGCGGCCCTGAGCAATTGAAGTCGCAAGCGCTGGAGCGCCTCGAAGTAATCGCCGATACGTTTCTTTCGATGAATACCCCAGTGCAGCAGGCCACCCCGGTGTTCTTAGAACAACGACATCGATTTCAAGAGCAGTTGAGAGCGCGTGTGCTGCGAAATCTAGCGGAGCTCGATCGGCAACTGGCGGTGCAAACAGTTTGCAAGCGTCTCGCGGTCGAGGGAGGTTGGTATGTGGTGATTCGTGTGCCAGCACTTCGTTCTGATGAAGATCTGGCGATCGAGCTCCTGACAACAAGAGACGTTTACGCTCACCCTGGACATTTTTATGATTTCCCCACCGAAGGATATTTGGTTATGAGTCTGATTACGGCAGAACGAGAGTTTTCGGAGGGGATGCAGCGCGTGCTTTCCGTATTTTAGTGTGGAATCGTGACCTGCATCGCGCTTGCCGCAGTAAGGCCGCTAGGCCCGACGTCTCCGCGGCTATCCGTTTAGTCCGGGGTCGCCTTCCACGCCGCAATAAACTCCGCTTCTCGGCCCTCCATTAAGCTCGCCTACGTTCCCGCTGACAGGTGCCTGTCTACGCCCTGGGAATTATTTTGTTTTTACGGCTTGGTCTCGATACGGTGCCTCACCCCCTGAAATAATGGTAATTCCCTAAATGAAAAATCTGCCTTTATTCAGTGCTTGGGACGTGTCCTTATGAAATAAGTCCCCTCCCTGAAAGACCGCTTTCGCTGGCTTGTGACATGTACCCACGTCAGGGGAAACTGTGTGCGATCAGCACTGTGAGCCTGATGCATCTCACAGCTGTGGGGGTAAGCGAGCCTGCAATCGTTTCGTCTTCAGCAGCGCCGCGGAACATGAACGAGCCGTCGACAATTAACCGCCGTCTGGTTCTGTGCATCGATGATGCGCCCGCTAATCTAAAGGTACGCAAACTGCTTCTGGAATATGCAGGCTTCGCCGTTTTGACCGCCTCGAGCGGTAAACAAGGACTGGATCTATTCAATACCCAACCTGTGGACGCAGTCGTAGTCGATTACTCCATGCCCGAGATGGACGGAGGAATTGTCGCCGCGCGAATGAAACAGGAGCGGCCGCAAACCCCTATCATTATGTTATCGGCTTATCCGGGTGCACGAGCCACGGTCGATGAGACCGTAGACGCTTTCATCGAGAAAGGTGGCGATCCCCAACATTTCCTCGGCACACTTTCATCTCTGATCAATCTTCGGAGTCATAGCCATCCAGAATTACAGTCTAAGTATGTGCTGTTTGTGGATGGCTCCCGTCACTGCCTGGACTGCTCCGATGCGGTATGCCAACTCATCGGTTACAGCCGCGCTGATCTGCTGGAAAAAACCATCGATGACATCACCTATCAACGCGAGGAAGCGCCCGCCCTGATCGATCTTTACCGACAACGCGGCAGCCTAGAAGGCGAATTTATACTGAAGCATCGAAATGGCGAACCGGTTCCGATTCGCTACCGCTTATGGCAGTTTCCTGACCACTGTTTAGCGGCTACTTGGGAGCCGCTCACGGATTGGAAAGAGCTGCATCGCGCCGCATTGCTCGAACTTGATCCGCAAGCGCACAAACTTCGCGTGGAGGTCGCCCTTTTGGCCGTTCACCGGCGGATACGCGAGCTAGGACGTAGCCCGGGCAAGCTGACTCAGGAATGGATTGCTCTGAATGACGCCTTGAATGGCCTGAGAGCATTGCAGAAAACGGCGAAACGAAGCTGAGCAGTTACCGCAGCTGAGGTAAGGTTTCATTTGACGAAAAGAACTTCGCGAAGCTGGTCGCGCCCAACGAACGACTTCGTCGTACGGAAAGGCCGAAACAAATCCTGAATTTCCCGATTTTGAAGCGTCTGCTGGATCGTGAAGAGCGGCGGCGCCGGTACCAGCTCCAGGTTCTGTGCATCAAAAATGCGGTAGCGGTGAAACGTTTCCGGTTTTCGATTGTGGAACATCGCCAGGACTACGCCGCCCGGACGAAGCAAGTCCGTCAGGTGCTCAACAAGTCTCTTGACCAAAGGGCGATCGAGATAGTCAAGCAAGTCCCAAATCAGCATGGCATCAAAGTTGTTGCGCGGGTACTGGACGTTGGTTTTCAAGAAACGTTCGGCGCGAGATTCAGGTGTCATCTCTGAAGCATCTTGCCCGGGCTGGATCGCCCGCAAGCGCTGCTCCTCGACAGTCAAAAATTCTTTCCAATCGCGGAGAACGTCGTCGGCGTAAAGTTTGAAGCCTCGTTCCACAAAAAATGTAATGGTACTCTGCCAAACAGGACCCAGATCGAGCAAACAACCATTGTTCAGGCCTTCGAGATTCCACAAAAATTCTTTTAAACCGTTGGAGGAACGGACATCGCTTCCGCTCCGGCGATTGTGCGCGGCGGAAGCCTGCGCCACGGGCGAAGCTGCTGCACCTGAGCGCGTGGTCGCGCGAGGAATCAGAGGAGACGGTCGGTCCCCGGAGGAACGAGTCTTATTAAAAAATCCCATGGAAGAAACTCTGGTCTCTATTCATTTTGTGGTTGATTTATTCTTTCACGCTCGCCGGCACGGTGGCGACAGGTGCCTTGGCCGCGGGAGGGTTCACCGGACGCGTGGCGCGTAATTCATCTTTTTGCTGGAGGATTTCCACCTTGCCACGCAACACCGCGCCGTCCTCGATGGCGATGCGGCGCGTTTGCACATCGCCGATCGCCCGGCCCGAACTCCAGATCTGTACGCGCTCTCTTGCCTTCAGTGTACCAGTTACTTCGCCGCGAACAATAATTTCGCGCGCTTCAATCTCGGCATTCACGTGTCCATTTGGCCCCACCGTGACTGTGCCTTCGGTAATACTGATTTTCCCCTGCAATATGCCATCAACGAAGAGATCTTCTCGGCCGTGGACTTCACCCTTAATTTTGATTCCTTGACTGACGCACGCCGTAGCAGTGGCAGGAATACCTGGTACTGTTCCGGTCGGATGCCCCGATGGAGCGCCCGGGCCCGCAGGATCCGGGAAAGGTTGCGGCTTGTTGTCTTCAGGTTTTTTCCACACGTGCACGCCCCCATGTGTGCGCTCCGACGCCGTGGAGCTGGGTCCCCTCGGACAACCCGGAGGAAAATGCGCTAAAAACTGACGATAGTACAGCGGGCGCGGGCTGTAAAGAAGAAAGGACAGTAGCAGGCATAGTAGTCGGCGCCCCCGATTGCACTAGATGTAGCGTTCCCTTACCTACATTTCCTTTTGCGCGTGGCTCCGCGGTATGCCGCAACTGCCATGCGGCAACGATCATGCCCACCGTTTCTGTGAAGAACAGTTTCAGGCCTTTGCGCGAGCACCACCAATGAGCGGAATCGTAAGTTACGTCGCGTGCGCTCGCCATTTTAATCTGGATGGAGGCCGGAAAGACATGTTTGTAGATGTAACGCGCTCGCCGTGTGTGATAGTTCGAAGTAACCACGACCACTCGGCTCCACTTTTGCTTGGTAGCAAAAGGGAGTAGTGCCTGCGCCTCTTCGAGAGTATTGTCGCCATCCTGAGGGAAACGCAAAATGGCCTCTTTGGGAACTCCCCGATCAATCAGGTCGCGCTCGATCAGCTCGCCGACCCCGGAATAAGGACGTAACCGGCGGCCGCTGGCGACAACCCTCGGCGCAAAACCGGCGCGAAACAGTTCTGCGGCGCGAGTTGCGCGATCGCCGGTAAAATTATCATCGCTTAACACAATCAGGGCATCCGATTTCTCCAGCGTATCTTCGACCACCCAGTATTCGCCGCCTATTCGCAACAGCGGACCGCGCAGCAAGTAAATGACAAAACAAAACGCCGCAAAACAAATCAGGCCGAGAAGCTTAGCGATGATTCCGCCGCGCTCGGTGGCCTTCATAAATTGGGGTCCAGCTTGCGAAGCTGTTCAGCGGCCAGCTCTGGAAGAAGTGCGTTGAAATACACTTCCTTGATGCTGTAGGACTTGCTTACGGTTTGCACGATGGGAAGAATTTCGATGTGCCAGTGATAATCATCCGCCAAAGTCTGCCAATAATGCTCGAGTTGCCCTTTCGGGCTTCGTGTGTTGGGAGCAGTGTGCACCACCAGATGATAGGCAGCAGAAACTTTTTCGAGACGCCGCAGCGTGCGGCCCAGCAGCGTTGCCAGGTGTAGCCGATTCGAGCCCGACCGAGGTTGCTCGAATAAATGATTGTGCTTGCTCCGGAGCAACCACACTTCAAAGGGAACTCGCGACGCAAAAGGACACAGCGCCACATAGTCACCCTGCGTATCCACAATCCGCTGGCCGCTCTTGTCCTCCTGCCGAACAATGTCGCAAAAAACGCAGCGCTCTTTTTGCTCAAACCATTCCCGCGCGGCATGCAGTTCATATTTGATTCGCCGCGGCACAAACGTAGTCGCGGTCAACTGCGAGTGCGGATGCGTCCATTCCTCACCGGCTAACGGACCCTGGTTCTTGAATACCGCGATGTATTTGAAACGCGGGTCACGCTTCAGATCCGCGATCCGGCTGGCGTAAGCCAAGAGCACTCTCTCGATATGTTCATTGCTCAGCTGCGAGAGCCGCCGGTTATGCTCCGGCGTTTCGACAATCACTTCGTGCGCGCCGATGGGCCGCATCGTATCGTAAATTCCTTCGGCCTGGCGCCTTACTTCGCCTTCGATATGGTAGAGCGGATCAATGTGCGGGATCACGCGAACGCCCCACGGACCTTGCGGGGGGATCGCCAGAACCGCCGGTATTTGGGCCTCGTGCCCGGGACACAGCAGGCAGCCTTCCGGGGCAGAAGGCGCTTCATCACGATGGCCAACCACCACCCAGCTCTGTGTGATCGGATCTTTGCGGAGTTCCATTCGCGCGGTCAGCGTGTGTAGCGCGCGGGAGTCGGGCCTTCCTCGAGTCGATGGCGATCCCAGATGGCGCCCTCGCGAGAGTATTGGGCCATTTCAAAGTCCTGCGTCAGCTCCAGACAATCTGTCGGACACGCATCTTCGCAGAGGCCACAAAACATGCAGCGTGAGGTATCGTAGGTAAAATTGGTAAGCACTTTACGCCGCGTGGCGTCGTCTCGTTCCCACCCAACAACGATGAGATTTTCCGGGCATGCCAGGGCGCAGAGATTACAAGAGATGCACAACGTTTCGCCCGTTTCGGGATTCTTATTCAGCCGCGGAGCCCCTCGATAGCGTTCCGCCACCATGGGACGTTCCAGCGGATACTGCTCGGTATAAATGTACTTGGGATGCTGGTAACGAAAGGTTACCGCCATCCCTTTGAGAAAATCCCACTGAAACATTCGGCTGAGAAGTTCCTTCATACCGTAAGTTTGTGGCCGCGCATTGGAATTGTCAAGACACCTAGGGGGCACGCAGGAAGCCGTCCCGCCGCTCAGACACGGTGGCGTGCTGGGCGATGGCGCTTGACGATGGGTCTTGCTGAACACCGTTCCTGATCCTATGATCGGATACCCATGGAAGCCCCAACTGACACCGAATATATGCGCCTCGCCCTCGATGAAGCTCGCGCCGCTGCGCAAGCCGGCGAAGTGCCCGTTGGAGCGCTACTGGTTTGCAACGGGCAAGTTCTGGCACGCGCCGGCAACCGCACGATCCGGGATTGCGATCCCACCGCGCATGCCGAAATGGTAGTGCTTCGAGCAGCAGCACAAGTTCTGACAAATTACCGGCTGGTGGGTACGACACTGTTCGTCACAATTGAGCCCTGCAGCATGTGCGCAGGTGCCATGATTCAGGCGCGAATCGCTCGGCTAGTATACGGTTGCGACGAGCCCCGGGGAGGGGCGGTACACTCCTGTTTTAGCGTGCTGAATCGTGCTCAACTCAATCATCAGGTTGAAGTTACCGCAGGTCTGCTTGCCGACGAGTGCGCAGCCATGCTGCAATCCTTTTTTGCGACGCGAAGGTAGCTGAAACCTCTGCGGGGATGAGTTTCAAAACGAATTGTGATTAGCGGGATTGCATGGGGAAGCTTTTTCCTGTCGACGCAGTCCATCAATCGCTCCCACAAGATCCCGAGACAAGTTTGACTTGCAGACATATCCCTGCGCCCCAGCTTCTAAAACAGTTTCGAGCAGATTCGAGGATTCATGCTGGCTTAGCACTAGTATTCGCGCCTGAGGAACCGCATTTAGAATTCGTCGAGCCGCATCCAATCCATTGCAATGAGGCATGCTGATGTCCAGCAGAACGACATCTGGTGAAAGTTTTGTCGCTTGCTCGACGGCGTCGCGTCCGTCCTTTGCCTCACCACATATTTCCCAGTCGGAACGTGACCCTAGGAGCTTGCGGAGTCCGCGCCGGATTAATTCATGGTCATCCGCGATCAATATTCGCAGCATCCGCCGAATTTCAAACTCGTCGCGAGGAATCATCAAGACAACGTCGGAGAAGGTGACATACTCAGCACCATCTAGCGCATCCTACCACGTTTCAGCATGATGCCATAAAGCCTATGAGGATCGACAATGCACGCTCTCCTGTCCCAATACTTGGGAAAAGTTTTTCAGATCTCGATTCAAGGTGCAAAGAACTGTTCGTCTTCGAAACAGTGGACGGCGCCAACAATGATAATGAAATTCTAATCTCTGACCTTTTTTGTTCCCGGCCCGCCGAGTTTTGTCATTGGTCCGTGGCTCTCTGCGGATTGTAATCCCGCATTCCAAAGCGAAGTTCATCGAAACGACTCCAAGATAACGGGTTAGCCCCCACGGTAAACGCACCGCTATGCTACTGCCCTTTGGCCAGGCAGATGCACATCTAGAGTGTGGGCGTCTCCTTAAACTTCCCTTTCATTGTTTCGATATGAAACTCGTACGCAGCGATAAAGCTTGCGCCCTGTTCGATGTGTGATGTTTGCGAGGTAATGCACATGGCTCCTTTTTTCATCTTCATCGCCGCGGTGCTTTTCTTATTGGCAGCCAGCATCTCTCGGTGTTTCTTAGCCGCCATTTTGCGATGGGCGATCCCCAGCGCGGGCGTCAAAAAAGATTATTCTTATCAGCCTACGGTAAGCATTCTGCTGCCCTGCTACAACGAAGGGCAGACCGTTTACGAGACCATTGAGAGCATCAGCAAGAGCAACTACCCAAATAACAAGTTCGAAATAATCGCCCAGGATGACTGCTCGATAGATGATAGCTACAAGTGGATGCTCAAGGCTCAGCAGGACTTTACAAACATTCAGGTTCGCGTCGGCCGAAATTCAATCAACAGCGGAAAGGCCCGAACCGTTTGCAATGCTCTCCAGCACTCTCTTGCTGAGATCGTGATATCCATCGACTCCGATTGTATTTTCCATTCGGATTGCATTCAGGAACTGATTGCGTGCTTCGTGGAGCCAAAAATGGGCGCCGTCGGAGGCCGTGTCGGTGTTCGGAACGTGAATGCTAGCACCGCTACGATGGTCCAAACTTTTTATTATTACCTGGCGTTTCAACTGATCAAAACACCGGAAAGCATGACTCGCTCGGTAGGTTGTATTAGCGGCTGCATCTTTGCGATTCGCCGCGAGCTATTGTTGAAGCTTGAATCTCGCATTCGAAATCGAAACTGGTTTGGAATTCAAGTGAACGACGGAGAAGATAGGTTTCTGACCCATCAGGTTCTTCTGGAGGGCTATGGAACCTACATTAATACCGCGGCGCAATGCTGGACCAACGTTCCGGTCACATTGCTGCAGTTAATCAAGCAGCAAATTCGTTGGCGCCGGTCAGGCATCAGAGACTTCTTTTTAACCTTGAAGACCCTCCCGCAGCATGTCTGGAAGCTTCACCCGAATACTGTGTACACCTTGGTCGTACCGCCCTTAGCCAGTTTGCTGTCAGTGTGCACAGTTCTTATGGCTCCCTTTACCAATGCCGCCTTTTGGATTGCTCCGGTGATGTTCATCCTGTATGGGGCCGGGGCGGCGATATTTGATGTGGTGATCCGCAAGCATAACCCCGAGCAGCGTGTATTGAATCCTCTGCGTCTGGCGACGTTTGCGGTTTGGGGGCTCGGTAGCATTTTAATTACGGTGCTCGCGCTGTGCACGTTCGATTCTTCGGATTGGGGTACTCGCTCCAAAAAGGCACCTCAGCCGGAAGCCAAACTTGAACCACTACGCTTGCCGCTGGCACGACCAGAATTTGCCACATCGGGCGACTAGAGCCGGATCGGGCGATTTAGCAAGGATTGAAGGATGGGGCCGATGTTACAAAATGTTCTGAGGAAGACTATTTTATTCCTGTACCGCGTTTTCGCGATTTTTGTGCTCTACGCCGTTCTTTTTGGGGTTCTTGCCTATATTTGCGTGATGGGATTATACGCGGTCAATACTTCGTGGATCACTCCAATCGTTCTTTCGCCGTCTGACGATAAAAGCCTAAACCTGACGGAGTGGGTGCTGACGACTCAGATCACCGTTGATAATCTTGTTCTGGACGTGAAGCGGCAGAACGATAGCGCAGCAGAAATGAAGATCCACCGCGCAACTTTGCTAGGCTTGGAACCGCAGTTGGAAATCGCGATCGAGCGTGAGAGCCAGCACAATATGATGGCCGGCCGGCAGCTGACTACACTCGAGCAACAGAAGCTCGCCGATAATGCTCGGACACGGGCTTCACTCAACCAGGTCATCGAGCTCGAGGGGAATACCAAACGAGAGCTAGCCGCGGGTCTAATTACCAAGAAGGATGCTGCCGCTCAACTGCTTTCCGTGAATCAAGCTCAAAATGTATACACCGATAGCCGCATTAACGTTGTTCTCTTGAAAGACAATCTTTTGCAAAAAAACACAATCGACACCAGGGCACTGGATGTTTTGGACAAAAAGGCAGCGCTGAGGTCGCAGATTACCCAATTGGGTATCGCTATCGCCATGGCCGAGAAACAGAGTCAAACCGAGTCGGTTCAAATCGGACGATCGAAGAGTGCGATCATGACCATGACCCAAACCCCCTACTTCATCGTCAAGTCCCAAGGACGGACGGCTACATTTGCGTTCGTGCCTTATGACAACAAAGGCGAGATCGCAATTGGAGCCCGCGTCTACGACTGTTACTTAAAGGTGCTGGGGTGTCGCGACGTGGGTGCCATTAAACAAGTGTTCAGCTCTGAAGAACATTCCGCTCACCCCATGTTCAGAACGGATCTGCGCGGGTTCCTCGTTCAACTGAATTTAGAAAATCAAGAATCGGCCAAGTCTAAGACCTTGTTTGTGAGCAGACCTCTCCTGTTTTAGCGAAGGCCATCTTGAGGAAGCTGTTTGGGGGAAGTAATGTCTGGAAGGATAATGTTTCCGGCCTTGCTATGGGGGGCCTTGATGTTGCTGGTATCGAACCGCGCATTCAGCCAGTCTGATGAGCAGAATGCATACTGCGCGTATGTAACGCAGCAAGCTATGGCGCAGAGGAACTTATTGCGGGCTCCCGAGGCGGTAGCCGGCATCGCCCAGCCCAATACTGGCACGGCGCCTCAGCTCTATTGGGGAATATCAACCAGCTTTGCGAATTACAGCAGAGCCAAGTTGACCTTGGAAGCCGCCCGTAAGAACTGCAATTCATACCGTGCTACCACGGAAGCGGCCCTCCGCATTCAGTATGCCTTGGCAACGTTGGAACGGGAGGCTTTACGCCACCGGTTTGCACTGCTCCACCGCGCCATTGAGCAATTGGATCTCATCATCGCGCACAATCTGGAGATGCTGGAAGTGCAAAACCTTACCAGACCAATGCACTATTCGGTGCAGTCCATTCGCGCAAGGCTGGTCGCCGATAGGATGAGTGTCGAGATGAAGCTAGCTCTGCTGTATGTACCCGATACGGTAAGCGACGTCTCCTTAAAACAACTAGTCTCTGAAAAACAGAGTCGTGAAGCGGAAGTTCAAAAGAGCCTCGCCTTTTTGGATCGTCAAACGATTTGGGATGTCAGAGTCACGGCTGGCGGCCGGAAGCGGGTTTCTGCATTCTTCCGCGACTCGGTGGAACCATACGGAGAAATTGCTTTCAACTATAACTTGGGAAGCCGCGGCAATCATAATCACCTCGAAAAATCTGCGGCTGCTTTTGCCAGTTGGAAGAACGTGCAAGGTGGTGAAGTGACCCGCAACGCGCAGATCCTCGAGCAGCGGATCGTGCAAATCATCTCGGTGGAGCAAGGGGAACTCGGAACCCTGCGCGAGCAAGAGAAAGAAATCGATGCTAACTTGCAGCGGCTAGTTGGCGTTGATACCGCCTCTGCCCTTGGTTTTGGCAATCAATTGGGTGCCGACAAGCTGGTGCTGCTCGTCGAAATTAGGGATGTAACTTTCAGGCTTCAGAAGCTTCAGGATTATCTACAAAGTAATTTCTGAGAAAAGCGTTACCCAAAGACGACATCATGGAACGCTCTCTGCTCGGCGCGATCCTTGCCGGACACAAGAAGGCCAGCGAAGCACTGGACGCAATCAAGCCCGGCGACTTCTTCAACGACCAGCATCGGAAGATCGCCGGCACGATGCTCGAACTGTACGCGACTGGTGTCTATCCTGACTTACTTTCCGTGCATGACGAACTTACCAGGACAGGCGACGCAGAAAAGGCGGGAGGGATTAGCTACATTTCGAGCCTGACAGATGGCGTAGCAACTGGCGGGGATATTCTCTATATCGTTCGCGGGGATCCGCCGCTGAAGGTTTGATCGACTCCGCCATTGAGCGATTTTCCAGACTGGCGCGGGACATAGAGAACACCGAGGACGACGGAACTCCCTACTTCGATTCATCCATTCAGGCACTTTCCGTGGCGAAAGAAGGCGCACGGTTAAAAATCTATTGCGATATCCCCAAACTAGACCAGTGGACTGGGGGATTCCGCGAGGGTGAGTTGGTCGTTCTGACTGCCGAGACGGGTACGGGCAAATCTTTACTGGGGGCGCAGATTAGAGCGAGAGCTTGCAGGGATGGCTACCATGCCCTGTTTTGCTCTGCGGAAATGAGCGCATCGCACTTGGCCAGCCGCGAACTCGCAACAACATCGGGCATTAATCCGATCCGGATGCGCCGTGATGACCTACTCAGCAAGGAGGATTACGACGCGTTAACCGAAGCGGCGTCCCACCAGTGCAAGAAATGCAGAATCCTTGACGGCGAATTGGACTTGTCCCGAATCCGCCGAGCGGCCCGCAAGATGAAAGGCCGCGGCGGACTTGACTTATTGATTTTGGACTATGACGAATTAATCGAGGCTGAAGGAAAAACGGAGTTTGAGCAACAGAGAGTCATCGCACGAGCGGCGAAGTCTCTCGCCAAAGAACTGCATTGCGTTGTGATTCTGGTTTCACAGTTACGGAAGACTACGACAGGAGAAAACGCGGGCAAGTCAACTTTGCAACGCCTCTACGGGAATGCAGCAAAACAGAAATCTGCCAGCTACATCATCCTGGCCGACCGTCCCTACGTGCGGGAGCTTGAAGGCGACGAGAAAGAAGCGGAGCTGCAGCTACTCAAGAGCAGGGACGGAAAGACGGGGCGCATCAAGGCGATATTCAATATCAGGAGTCTCCGCTTTGAGGAAGACCGCGCTGCTACGGATGATTCTCTTTGGCATTGTCCATGGAGCCGGTTGAGCGAGAAGACACATGATTCTTGATGGGTTCGGAAAACCCCGACGGAGCGTGGGACGAAGCAACGCGGAGGCTGGAGCGGAAGGAGCGCAGCGGTAAAACCGTATGGGTGTAGTGGCAAAACTCGCGGAGGTTCCACACCGGGCGCAAGAAGCGCGGATGTACGAGCGGCATTATTCCCCCGCCGAACTCGGCGAGCTGTGGAACCTGAGCGCAGACACGGTGCGCCGGATGTTCGAGAACGAGCCGGGCGTGCTGGTATTCGAGAATCCGGTGCGGTCGTCGTCGCGCCGCTTCCGTACGCTGCGGATTCCTGAATCCGTCGCCGCGGGTGTACTCACGTTTCACCAACTGCGGGCTTGCAGTCGGGCGTAGAATCCGTCCATGACACTCACTCTCTACGGCAGACACAAGAGAACCTGCCCCAACTTCGGCAAAGCCCGAAGAGAGGCGCAGAAAAAGTGTAATTGCAAATTCTGGGTGGACGGCGTTCTCGGTGGCCGCGAAGTCAGGTTGTCTCTCGGCACGCGCGACTCGAAAAAGGCGAACGAGAAAGTTCACGAGTGGGAAGCCAAGGAAAGAGTTGTTGAGCGCGGCACCGCTGTTACTCTGGCTGATGCCTGGGCAAGTTTGCTTGTCGATCTTGACGCCCGCAAGCTATGCACCAAACAATTCGGAAGTACAAGTTGCTCGAACGTCAGCTGAAAGTCTACGGCGAAGAGCGCGGATTGAAGATGCTCGCGCAATTCGACCTGGACGTGCTGAGCAAATTCCGCGCGACGTGGAAAGACGGGCCGCGCACGGCGGGAAAGAAACTCGAACGGTTGCGCGCCTTTTTCCGCTTCGCGAATGACCGGCAATGGGTAGAGAGCAATCCGGCGATGAGAATCAAGCTCCCGAAGGTTTCGATTCGCCCGACGATGCCGCTCACGCACGAGGAGATGGTGAAGATTCTTACGGCCTGCGACGGCCTACAAATCACGACGCCTATCGAGGGGAAGCTAAACGCGCACAGCCTTAAGACTCTCGTGCTCCTGATGCGCTACACGGGAATGCGGGTGTCCGATGCGGTGGCGCTGACAACGGACCGGCTCGACGGCAAGCGGCTGTTTCTCTACACGCAAAAGACTGGCGTGCCGGTCTACACAGTTTTGCCGGATTCGGTCTTGAAGGCTCTCGAAGCAACTCCGCGAATTACGGACACGCGATATTTTTGGAGCGGGCAAGGAAAACGCGAAACCGTGATCTGTCACTGGCAGATGCGGCTCAAGAAAGTATTCGACCTGGCCGGAGTCTCGAAGGGCGAAGCCAACGCAATTTCGCATCGCTTCCGCGACACGTTCGCGGTGGAGCTGCTACTCGTGGGCGTGCCAATCGAGCGCGTCTCGATTCTCTTGGGCATCAGAGCGTGCGTGTCACCGAGCGGCATTACAACCCCTGGGTACGCTCGCGGCAAGAGCAGCTTGAGGCAGACGTTGCGAGCGCGTGGAAGCTCGATCCGGTTCTAAATCAGAAATTTGTCGGTACAAATCAGGTACACTTAGCGAAGGGACCCGTTAACTGAATGGAAGCAAACGCGAACATTTGGCGGAGAGGGTGGGATACTCACCCAGTCTCTTCGAGCACCCTGCAATCTTTTCAGCAACATGCATCAAAAGCGCATGAATGCTGGCGATTTCTCCGATTTCTACTGCTTCAATAGTATCAAGATTTTCAGTTGTTTGGT
>DATNLZ010000125.1:0-32372 GCA_035602605.1 Candidatus Dormiibacterota bacterium | reverse complement strand
AACCCGCCTATCGAGGTGAAAAAGATCTGCCGCCGGACACCCAGGGAAGCGTTGTCCTGCACGAAGCGCATGACCTTGGCTACTTGCTTGAGCTGGTTGCCGAGCGAACTAGTCGGGAACATCGTGTTCACAGTGGGGTCCGCAGTCCCCAGTGCGGCGCTAACGTCGAGCGCATTCTTGGTAATGTCAGACGCCCCCTTGATGAGCGCCGGCATAGGGTCTGGTCCGGAAGCCGTCAGCGCGTCGATAAGGGCCTGCTGATCGTTGCTTCTCAGCAGTTTGAGCGACTCGCCAAGCTTCGTGGGGAAGGGCGACAGCACAAGAGGCCGCGTGTTTTGCCCCGTGCTGAAGACCGTGACGCCGGCAATCGAGGAGATGGCTGGGAAACCCCCTCCGCTACCCCCGGTCTTGTCGGCAGTGGCTCCCCCCCATCCGGTCTGTCTCGGTCGCGTCGCAAATCCGGTCTGCCAAATGTTTTGTTGGTCAGAGTGGGAAAAGAGCTGATAGGGACGAATATTAAGTCCGCCTGCACGATATTGCGCTCGGGTAATGGGTTGAATCAGCGGCCCCGTGTTACACACGACGGCTGCTTTCTTCTGTTCCCAAAGCGCTTTCATACTCGGGTTGGTCATGAAAGCGTCACCGAGCTTTGGATTTAGCCCGAAGTCGCCCTGGCTCGCGTGACTTGGAGGACTAATCTGCAACAGGTCCGCTAGCTGGATAGCGAAGTCGGCTGTCCCGCGGATAGCGCTGTATTGCGGGTAGTTTGTATACGGGATCACCACGTTGTTGGCATCACTGCCGCCGAACAAAAACACACACACGAGCGCCTTGTAATCACTCGCCGGGGCGGACTGCGCGAGTGCGTCCACCAAAGCGAAACGCCCCAATCCCGAGAGGAGGGCTCCCGCGGTTAATGCTTTACAGCCAGCATGAAGAAACTCTCTTCTATTTTTTGCCATTGGCTCACCTCTCCACTTGATATTGAGACGAGGAAGCGATTAAGTAGATCGCTTCCTGCACCCGGGTCGTCGGATCTGACTCCGGAACTGCCAGTACCGCATTTTGCACGATGGTGTATAGCGCGCCGGTCATCGTGCCGTGCATGAGGCGATTGTTCAGATCATCGAGTAGCGCCGTCGCGTTGCCGGCCGCTTCCGGTTCGAACGCGGTGGTGTCAATCCAGGTACCGCTCGGCCTGTCTTTCGCGTTGGTGGGCATTTGACGAAACGCCACGTCGCGCATGAAGTTGATGCGTGATAATGCCGTCGAAGTAGATTGGATCCCGAACTCCGGCGCAATGAGCGTCCCCCCGCCTGCAAGCTGCAATACATTGTCCGGCGGGTAATAGCTGAATACCGTCGGCGGACGGAACACATCCTGGTCCATCCTGAGACTATGGAAAAGCCCGTCTCCCGTGCGCACAAGGTTGGGCAGAAACTGATCACCCAGCGTGAAGTCGGTCGAGCAGCAAGAGCCATCCGCAAGGCCGGTGCCCAGCGCACGGAGTGTATTGGTAATGAACAGCACCGGTTCACGGAGGTGACCGTAGTTCACGTCGGTACTGGTGGGAGCGGTGCGCGCCTCCGGGTCGAGCAGAATCGCCTTGATCACCGCCTGCATGTTGCCGCGGGTGCCCGTGCCGTCGTCATTGAAGGCTGCGGTGACGCGCGCAACGTAGGCTGGGCTTGGATTGCTGGTCACCAGCTGCTGGATCAGCAACTTGCCGATGTACGGCCCAACGTTAGGGTGATTAAAAATGTTGTCAATGGCCGTGCTTAATTCAACCTCGGCGGTGTCGGTTCCGTCCAACACCAGACCATTGAGGAGCGTCTTTGCCCCGGTGTCGTGGTTGTTGCGATTGGCGACAATCATTGGGTCGCGGTAATTGGGGACGCCTGGGGCAAGCTGAAGATCGAGGTTCCACCCGGTAAAGACCCGCGCGAAGGCTGTGATTGTGTCCTGGCTGTATGTCGGCTTAGCATTTCCATCGGTGTCCAGTTGGACCGTGCCGTCTGGATTCAGCAAATTCAAACCTACCGAAAATAGTTGCAGGATTTCACGCGCATAGTTCTCGTTCACGTTCGTCTTGGAGTTGCCGCGCATGTCCAAATATTGGCCCATCGCTGGATTAACCGTGATGTCATAAAGCAATTGGCGGAAATTGCCGAAGGCATCGCGATCGAAGACCTGAATGTAGGGGACCATATAGTTCGCGTGGTCTATGGTCTGCTGGGAGACAACATCGATTTGGCTCAGGGACCAGGCGATACGCTGCCGCAGCTGATCCGGCCCGAGCAGCGCATTTTGGAAAAATATATTCTGAAGGTACCAAGCGGTGAAATTATCGCGTTGACAGGTACTGGGGCCATTGTTAGTGCACAGGTCGGGCCGGTTTCCCATGAAGCAAATGCCACCTGCGCCTCCGACGACGTCGTCGTTACAGAGACCTGGATCGGCGGGGTTGGGATAATTCACTCCAACATTGGGAACTGCCGGATCATCGGGATAGGTCACCGGCGCGTTGAACTGCTCGCTGAGCCAGGCTGCAAAACCTACCAGCTGAACGTGGGCAACGGAGTTCGGGTTCGTCGCATCGCCGAACGTGGGCCCAAACGTAGCCTGTTCAAGAAAACGCACCGCATCATTCACCTCGATTAGAATGTCATCGGCGGCAGGACCCGACAATCGAGCCGCTTTGGACAGGGGCAAGCCATAGCCTGCTAACATTACGTGGACCCGCGATGCGCCACGGGCAGGGACAGGCGCCGCTAATGCGAGCGGAGGCATACCGTTCAGCATCAGTAAAGCGCACAGACCGAACGCCGTGAGCATCCTAAAGAAATAAGGACAAACCAGAGTACGCACACTTCGAGACATGGTCATTATGCACCTCGAATTAGAACGATGGGTCGTTGAGACAGTCCGACCGTCATCTGCCACCAGGGTCGGTGAATCATCAACGCTCTCTTCCTGGCCCGGGAACTTGGCTGGGTCGAGCTAGAGAACCAGGCTGGGCGACACTATGAAATAAATAAGGTGCAGTCAAGTGAATTTTTGTTTTTATTTGTTGTGCGTGCCATCGATAGCAAGTAATCATGCGAAGAAATGGAACAAACACTCTATGGGGGCTGCTTGTACGCCGGGTTGGAGGGCGTGGGACTCTCGTAATCGCGGCCATATTTATTTTTGTGCCCGACATGCAATGCGCTGTTCCTGATCAAATGAATGACTCCCAGCGATGCGCTTTGATTCGACACACTGATTTCCCGTTCGAGAGTCTTTAGCACGTCTGGAGGCGCCGCTTCGTCCCACACCTCGAGCACATAAGTTCCGTTACGAACGTCTGGGATTGTGATTTTACCCGCTCGGTCGGACACCCCGTAGTACGGCGTTTTTAGAATGACGATCGCTGCGCTCATCTCCGGATGGATGTTGCAGAAGATATAGGAGATGCCGGGACGATCAAAGCGCAACGTGCGGCTACTGCCCGCTTCGTAAAGGCCCAGATCAAAGCGCCTGCCTTCGAACAGTGAAAAGACGTTATGGAAAAAAGGATCGGCGTTGGGAAATTCCACCTCCGCGCCTTCAGTGGCGACCAGAATGTGTGGCTGAAAACTTTTGTTCTTTTGCAGGAGCCGCACATGTTGACGCGGAGGATTGGCGAGCTGCAGGGTGGTCGGCAAGCCAGCCACCGGCGTCAGCCAAACCACGACGTTAGCGGGATCCGCTTCGCGGCTTCGCGATGCAGTCTTGGTAAGCTCTACGCGCCCGCTGACGGTCACGTGCTGCGCCGCGACGCCTACGTGAGTGCCAAGAAGCAGACCGGCACAGACTGCCACCGCGATACCAATGAGTCTCTCGGGCACCCACACGGTCAAAAAAGAATCCCCATGCTTACGCTAATATGGTCGGCGGTGCGGCTTCCGCTACGAATATCCCATGTGCGCATACGGCGATATTCAGTCGAGAATAAGATGTCGGAGCGCGGCCGGTAGATGAAATTAACAAACGCCGAGCGGCTGCGCGCTATCGCTGCAAATCGACCCGGGTTATCCGGGAACAACCCAAGATCCCGCGCAAAGGGATTATCCTGACCGCCCGCGGCATTGAATTCCAATTTTGAAATCGGTTCGAATTTCAGTTGCATCCACCCACCGATGACGTTGAGTCCTTTTACCGCTGTACGTTGATCTGCAAGGGGACCTCCGCGCATAACTATGCTGCGCCCAGTCGCGGCCTCCAGCCCCCCGATGGCCCGCCCGCGGTAAAATGCTGCGGTCAAGCTAAACCGGTTACCCAGCGGAACGCTTGCGTCGGCGGTACCGGCCCAACCATCGATAGTACGCTCAAAGCCCCAATTCTGCCGGTCGTAATAGCCCCCTACTCCGAGCGTGATACTTCGACTGGAAGGTCCGTAAGACCAGGCCACGCGAGCGGCAACTCCTGGCTGATGCGACTTTTCACCAGCTTGCGCGGAGCGTAAGAATCCGGTCCCGGGCAATTCACCGCTTTGCGGATCAAGGATTCCCCCTTGAACTGTAAAGCTCGCCTTTTCGGAAAAAACCAGACGGTGTTCGACGCGCGCCTGCGGAACCCAGGCCCAAATGCTCCCGGCCCAAGAAAAAGCCGGGGCCGCGAGCGAAGCCAGCGATGTTGCAGACAAAGGGGCAAAGAATAAGTTGTCTTGACCGGCTACCAAGGAGCTGTGCGGCCAGTCCAAACGCATCGTAGCCGTCCGCATGCGAATGATTCCGTAATTGACTCCATTGACCGCGTTTGCAAATCCGCCGGCAAAATCGAATTGCACAGCGCCACTGGTTTTAGCCCCGCCGAGCTCGGGACCGAACACTTCTAACCCCAATTGTGTTTGACGCACGGTGGCACCGAATGTGCCTGACGAATCAAGGATGGCCCGCGGCGTAGCGGTGGTGGGAAAATCAAGATTGTCCACCGATCCTCGGTTGCCAAAAATATTCAAAAGCATGATGCCGGAAAGCCTGGCGCGGTATTTGGAGGCGCTTTCCAGTTTGGTTTGATACTGGTCATCAACCTTCCCGGAAAGCAGTTGATAGTCCTCTTCGAGCTTGGCCACACGTTGGTCTTCGCCATCCACGGCTGGACGGTGGAGCGCTTCCACATCGTCGCGCCCGGCGGAGCCCGCGCCATTGCTGTACGAGGTCTTGTCCGCAGAACGTTCGGGGTAGGATGGTCGAGCAGTGTCGGGGGGCTGCGGGTCAGACTCGGAATGGGAAGCGACCTGCGTTCGCGCCGATTGCAGTTCGCGGCGCATCTGAACCATTTCGGCGCGATACTGGGCAGCCTCCGCGCGCATTTCTTGGAGTGCTGTCTGTAGCTCGCGAACCTGCACCTGCAAGTTCGGGATAGAATTTAGCAACCCTCGATCAAGCGATCCCCGATCCACTCGCTTTTCCGCTGCGGATTGACCTTCCTGCGCATAACCCGCGCTGGCCGTGCTCAACAGCACCAGCAAAATGACGCGGGAATGCCGAATCAGCTGGATGAAACATGTAGGCCGCATGATGTCCTCCGGGAAGTAAAACGGCTGGTATTCTACTGCCCTGATTCAGAGCGCACAATCGGCATAAGCGGTGTTCCCGTCGTTTGTCCGGAAGTATCGGGATGGGACGAGACTGTCAGCGGGAGCACGAGTTTGAACACCGTTCCGGCTTCGGAACTGCTCTCCACGGCGACGTCCCCGCCGTGATCCTGGAGGATTTTCTGGACAGTAGCCAGGCCCAGCCCAATACCTTTTTCTTTTCCGAAACTTACAAAGGGCTGAAAGAGTTTTGCGCGAACTGGCTCCGGAATGCCCAAGCCGTTGTCACCGATGCGGATCTCAATCTGATTGGGTGCCTCGCGAATGCTCACCTCCACGCGTCCGGTCTCCGGCTGGACGGTTTCGCAAGCATTCAACAATAGGTTATAGAAAACGCGCTCAAGTTTTTTAGGATCAAAGCGAGTGACGCCACGGCCCTCGCACGAAAGCGTGATATTGATACGGTGGAATTCCGGGTGCGCGCGCACAGCGTGGATGGCGTGGGCAGCGGTTTTCTCCAAGCTTCCCTGAACGGGCCGAAGAGATTCGCGGGTGCGCGTGAATTCCAACAGTGAGTCAATCAGGTCGGTCATCTGATTCACAGCAACACCAATTTCGTGGTACAGATCCGCGCGCTGGTGGGCCTCTAGGCGGCTCTCGGCCAGAAACTCAGCATTGGCCAGAACTGCTGCCAGGGGGTGCCGCAGGTCGTGGGAGATCGAAGCCGCCATCCGGCCGACTACGGCCTGGCGCTCGGAGTCCAGGAGTTGTTGGTTCGTCCGTTGCAGGCTGCCGCGCATGCGATCGAAGGCGCCGGTAACTTCGGCGACCTCATCACCCCCTCGCGCTGCGAGGGGGAATGAAAAATCTCCTTTCTCCAAGGCGCGAACGCCGGCTACCAGATTATCCAAGGGGCGCGTGAAGGTCAGAGAAATGAAATAGACCAGCGCAGCGCCGGCCAACACCGCAAGCAATCCAATTCCAAGCAGTAGATTATTCAAGCTGGTTAAGAACAAGGTCGCCTGATCGTACGATTTCAAGACGCTGAGACGTACCGGGGTCGTGCTGCCAGGCGCCAGGTCCACGGACGTTCTTATAAAGCGCTCGGTACCCAGCTGAATCTCGTCTGATTTGGTCAGTTCCCGCGATGAGCCATTTTGCGTTTGCCGCAGGAGCTCGGTTTCCTGGAGCGGCGACAGTGTGCTCGCCACAATGGAATCTCCATAACGAAATGCCACTTCGCTTGCGGAAACTCGACTCACCTCATGGGCGACGCGGTGGTCGATTTCGTAACCTACGGCGAGCACACCCAGAAGACGATTCTCGGTTGCCGGCCCGAAATAAATTGGCTGAAGGAAGACTTCGTACAAATGTCCACGCTCATACCACCAGTGCCGCGCCTCATCATCACCGAGCGACGCCTTGAGCAACTCTTGCGCCGTACCGCGCGTGATGCCCGGCGTGGCGGTGTGCAGTGCGACAACCCTCCCGGCCTTGTCCGACAGCAAAAATAGCTCGCTGCCCGCTAATCGCCAGAGATCACCTGAACCATCCTGGATGGTGATCGCGTCGCGAGTGGTCATCAATGCTTTAAGGGTTGGGATATTCGCCAGTAATTCGGCGGACCGAGTAAGCGTCATCTCGCGCTGGCGCTGCACGGTTCGAAAGGTGACCACCGAATCGTGCAGCCGTCCAAAAATTTCGTTCCGGATTTCCGCCTGCACACTATGCCGCACAATCAAAAGCGTTGCGCAGGTGAGTGCCAGGGTGACCAGCAACAGCGACAACAAAAATTTTGTGCGCAGCCGGATTCGCGTCCGCCTTGTTTTTAGCCAAGCGCTCATGGTTTCCGTTGTCCTGTCGAGCGAATAGACTACGGCAAAAATTTATAGCCCGCACTATGTACGGTCCGAAAATGTACTGGATTTGCGGGATCGTTTTCCAGCTTCTGGCGAAGCTTGAACACATGGTTGTCAACGGTACGCGTTGTGGGATAATTCTGATAACCCCACACTTCATTGAGCAGCTCGGCGCGCGTCAGTACGCGCTCCGGATTTTGCACCATAAATTTCAGAATTTTGAATTCTTGCGCTGAGAACGTGACCGGGCGGCCGTCTTTGGTTAGCTCCATTTTGGCGAAGTCCACCGAAACGCCGTCAAACGTATATACATCTTCTTCTTTGCCGGAAACTCGCAGCGTGCGACGCATCGCCGCTCGAACCCTGGCCAGCAACTCCCTAGGACTAAACGGTTTGGTGACGTAATCGTCCGCGCCCAGCTCCAGAAGCACAACCTTGTCCATGACCTCGCTCGCCGCGCTGAGCACGATCACCGGAACATGCGGAGAGGCCTTTTTAATTTCGCGGCAAATATCTCTCCCGGAAATCCCGGGAAGCTTAAGATCAAGGATGACTACCGACGGCGGTACTTCCCGAAAGGCTGCAAGGCCCGACACTCCGTCGGATGTCAGATCCACGGTATACCCTTCGGTCTGAAACAGGTGCTTGAGCACCTTGCGGACCGCACGATCATCCTCAATCACCAAAACTCGTTCCATCTTCCATTCCGCACTGGTTGAACCCATGGAGGCTGTCTCTCGGGCGCAGCATCCCCGTGAGGGCTCTACGTCGCTATCTCCAAGTGTGCCGGCGTTGTAGGACAAGATTTTACTCCTCTCATGGCGGGCTTACCGCTCAAATTCTTCAGCGGATCAAACCCACCAAAAAACTGCTGATTCATCTTGCTGTTTAGGCGCAAGGCCAACTCTATAGCCAGTCTTGCGCCCGGTTGAGTTGCGCGCCCAGGGCAGTACATCTCCGCTGTGCTCGTTGGATCTGCCGGATATAGAGGTCATCGAGGTATCGAGCCGCCGTTTCCAAGCATGCCGCAATTCCCTCAGCAACGAACACGCGCAGCGCCGGATTGATTCGCATACTTGGACCCAGGACGGCTTCGCTCCAATCCTTGGCAGGCTCCCCATCACGGACCAGGTAAAGACGGATGAATTCAAGTTCATTCGAATCAAATCCCAAGCGCACCAGCCCGGCATCGATTTGGGCCATTCGATGGTAAGCCATTATTTCGGTCGCGTAGAGCGACCCTACCAGGTTCCAGGGATTGCAATAGTAGCCATAATAAAACACCAGAATGCGATGGATTAAGCTCGTGAACGACTCAAGCGGCACGCACTCACCCACTCGGGCCCTTACCGCAGCGATGAAGCGCCGCATGGATTGATCACGGGGAACAGGCGTCCGCTCATTGGCAATTTTATGAAGCATAGCAGCGCGCCCTTCGATGCAAATTTGCACTTGCAGAGCCCTTTGGTAGAGGGGTAGCAGGGCCGGAGCTGGCCAGTCTTCGAGCAGATACGAGGCAAATTCCTCTAGGCTAACTTCTTGTGCCAGATGGTCATACCAAGGATGGCGATGTGCCCGATGCTGCGCGATCGTGGCATGCCATGCAGCGTCGGGGGCCGACAGCAGACATTCCGCGAGAGCACCTGCCCGCGCGGCTTCGCTCGTCCAGAAACGACGTAACCCACGGTCGTCCCAATGGTCCAGTTTGGAGGACATGTGCTGCGCACATCTCAGCAGAAGCAGATGTTCGTTTAAGTGTTCCATGGTGATATCCCCTGGTCCTGGACAGGGACCATACAGGGTCTGGGGTAGGAGGTTGTCGCCAAGTTGTCTACGGTTTGTAAATAACCTGCAAACAATTGGGCCAAGGTTCGGTCGGTCCACGAACAGGCATAATCAGAAATGGGGTATACTTAGGGGCTTTGCTCTCGGTTAATAACATCTCTATGCGCTTCGGCGCCCGCGTCCTGTTCGACGACGTCACCACTACATTTATGACCGGGCGGCGTTACGCGATCACTGGGCCAAACGGCGCCGGCAAATCCACATTCATGAAGATTCTGACTGGTGAGATCGACCCGTCCAAAGGTTCGGTCACCAAGCCCAAGAAACTTGGCGTTCTGCGCCAGGATCAGTTCGCCTTCGATGCGTTTCGGGTGATCGACACGGTGATCATGGGCAATGCGGCGCTGTGGAAGGCCATGGAAGAACGAGACGCGCTGTACGAAAAGCCTCACGATTCGTTGACCGACGAAGACGGGATGCGCCTGGGGATGCTCGAAGGAATTGTTGGCGACGAAAACGGCTACACTGCGGAATCAGATGCCGCGGTTTTGCTTGACGGACTGGGCATAGAAGAATCTTTGCATGAGCGCAAAATGGGGGAATTGCAGGGCGGTCAGAAGGTTCGTGTGCTGCTCGCGCAAGCTTTGTTTGGCAGCCCGCCAGCATTGCTGCTCGATGAGCCTACCAACCACCTGGACCTCGATTCAGTGCACTGGCTGCAAGATTATCTTTGCGATTACGAAGGCGTGCTGATCGTGATTTCGCATGACCGCCATTTCCTGAACAGTGTCTGCACGTACACCGCAGATATCGACTATCAGACGATCATTATGTACACCGGCGGCTACGATGACATGGTTCTGGCTAAGATGCAGATTCGTTCACGCATTGAGAATGAGAATGCCCAGCGTGAAAAGAAAATTGCACAACTGAACGAATTCATTGCCCGATTTTCGGCTGGTACGCGTTCGGCGCAGGCCACCTCGCGACAAAAAGAAGTTGAGCGACTGCAAACTTCGGAGTTGCTGAGATCCAACATCCAGCGCCCCTATATTCGTTTTCAGATGAAACGAGCCTCAGGCCGCCATCCCCTGGAAATCAGGAGTGTGGCTAAGAATTACGGCGACTTAAAGGTGATCAAGCCATTTACGGCAAGCGTCGTGCGCGGTGAAAAGATAGCTTTCATTGGACGCAATGGCTCAGGTAAAACCACGCTGCTGAAGTCCCTGATACGCAATGCCACGGGATATATCGAGGATGCGGATAGACCCTTCACCATCGACAATGGCAGTGCGGTCTGGGGGCATGAAGTGGCGGTAGGTTACTTCGCGCAGGATCACACCGATTCCATCACCAAAGGCATGACGGCCATCGAATGGCTGAGCCAGTTCGATCCCGCGGCGTCACAACAGGAACTGCGCGGCGTGCTCGGTCAAATGCTTTTCAGCGGTGAAGATGCGTTGAAACCCACACGCGCACTTTCCGGCGGTGAGTCGGCGCGATTGATTTTTTGCAAGCTGATGTTGCAGAAGCCAAATTTTCTGGTGCTTGACGAGCCGACCAATCACCTGGACCTCGAATCCATCAACGCCCTCAATATTGCGCTGCAGAAGTACGATGGAACAGTTCTTTTAGTCACACACGACCACGACGTCATCGACGAAGTGGCGACGCGCATTTGGCATTTCGAGCAGGGCCACATCGAGGACTTCAAAGGTCCTTATGCGGATTTTTTGACTCACGCCCAGGAAAAAGTGGTGCAGGAAAAAGGGGCTTCCAATCAGAAGCGCCGTCTAACCTCGAAGTAATGTTTCGATACCTTCGATGCCACCCTTCGCGTCGAACGGCGGGCATCATCGTCAAATCAAACACAGCGCACGCGGGGGAAGCTTGGGGCCCCGCTTATTTAAGCCCAACCATGTCGCTTGGTTTGCCGCGGTGCCGGTTACCGCGGTGCAGGCAGGTTCATGCTCAGCAAAACCTCAATTCACACTGCCAGCGATGTGATGTTGGTCTCGTCGGATTCCAGGGGCACTCCGTCGCGAAGCGCGATCACCTTACCGGAATTGGCGGCAATGCGTTCTCCGGGCAGCAGAACCCCCACCAAGTTCAATGGATCCGCTGCGTGAATGCGAATGGTTTCGCCAGATGGTGCAAGGTTTGCTGTCGCGCGCAGCGACTCAACAGCCACGGGTAAACCAAATTGCTCACCCAGAAAGCCAGTGACAAAGCGACCGCCGCGAATTTCGCCGCGATCCTCGAGGCGTCGAAAGGTAATCAATAATTCCCGCCACCGCGGAACAATCGTCTCGCGCTCCACCATTTCGCGAAAGACCACGCCATACCTGCGAAGTAGCATCCAGCAGGTTGCCTCGACCATTGGCGAGCGGTCCAATACGTCGCCGGGATGAGTGTGAAGTAACGACCAGCGACCCACGCTGTGTCGCGGACGGGAGTGATTTCCGCGGCCTTGGCCGGCTCTGCGCTTTGGATCTATCAAGGCCCGAATGTTGTCGAAGCCATCTGCGGTTATCATTCCGGCGGTGACCAACTCCCACAACGCGGTCTCCACTTCGGTCTTGAGTTTCCCGGTGCCGCGAACAAGATCAGCAAAAAAGGATGCGCCCCTCTGCCGCAGAAACTGCAGGACATCGCCGGCAACCGCACTCAAGCCCGGCGGCTGAGGTGAGCTCTCGGAGTTGGCATGCTGCGAAATCATCCACTCCGCCTCCTCGCGGATGAAGAAGGCAATGGGAGCGACGCTGGTCGGGATGATGCGACGTCGAATGCTGTTTTGCTCCTCGCGCGTGGCGGGGTGAGGAGAAAGTCGCCCCCATCCCACCGCCCCGGTCAAACAGAGCTGGTCGAGAAAGTTGGGATCATAATCAGCGATTCGCCGCCCGAGAATTTGCCGCTCCCAACTATTGGCTTGCGCTTCAAAGCCCTGGAGTTGCTGAAGCACCTCGAGTGTGCCGCGCTCGCCGAGAACTTGCGTGCCGGGAGAGACGTGCTGCCATCGCAGCAGCCAGTGCATGAACTGCGCGGCGGTGAGGGGTTGAATTCGGCTCCGCAGCGTTTCGACCGTAAGCCGATGAATGCGGGCGAGCAGGCGCCGCTCACACCACTCGGTCTCCTCCCCAGGAGAATTAGCAAAGTGGCCGCGCAGCACCGCGCCGCTGCCTTCGAGACGCAAAACGATGGTTTCAAGTTCGGTCGCTTCAACTCCGAGAAAGCCGCTCAACCTCGAACCGGTTACTGGGCCGAGGTGGGCCATCCAGCCCTGGACATAGGCCAAGGCGGCGTCTTCGCGCGATGGCCGTGGCACGTTTATTTCTGGAAGCGCAGATTCGAAGCGCGCATCAGGAAAAAACGCCAGGAAAGCTGTGGCCTTCTCCGCGGCCACCCAATAGGTTCGATGCTCAACGGTGGCACGCCCGGCGCGATGAGCGGACTCCAGTTCGGCAAAATAATGTTTCCAGCTAGGAATGGATTGGCTCCAAGCAGGCGCAATCGCGCGCGCCGATCTGTCCCCGGAATCCTCGAGCGACGGTAGCGCCGCCAGGCTCGACTCTGGCAGAGCCAGCAAAGTCAACAGCGCATCGTGAAGTTCATTGGCATCGCGCACATCCGGGTACGCTTGCTTGCGCACTTCGGCGATCGCTGCCGGATCAAGCCTGCCAATTTCCGAAAGCACCGACTCGGGGAGCATACGGCGCATTTCGACGGCCCGCGCGCGACGTTCCTCAAGGGGAGCATCGTCGAGGTAGGCATAGGGATTGGCATTCAAAATTTCGTGTGAAAATTGCGATGGAACCGGGGTATCGACAGCAACGCATTGAATGCGGCCGGCGGCCATCGCATCGAGCACATCCTTGAGTCCGGCGACGTCCATGGCTTCGGTGAGCGCATCTTTCATTGTCTCGCGCACCAGAGGATGATCGGGAATGTGGATCTCGCCTTGAAGATTTTCCTGGCAGGCAATAGCGTCGGGGAAGACCGCGGCGAGGAGATCTTCGGAGCGCATGCGCTGGATTTGTGGGGGCACTTTTTTCCCGCCCATAAATCGCAGCAGCGCCAGTGCACGACCGGCTGTCCATCTCCAACGAGTGCCAAAAATCGGAGCGTCTAGCACCGCTTGCTCAAGAACCGATGTGACGGTTGCGGACTGCAAAAAGCGAAAAACGTCTTCGAGCGGGAAGCTATGCTGTTCGGCAAGCGAAATATTCAAGCCGTTATCGGTGGCGGCGGCCTGCAGTTCAAAATTAAAGGACCGGCAGAATCGTTTGCGCAGAGCCAATCCCCAAGCCTTATTAATTCGGCCGCCGAAAGGGGCGTGAATCACAAGCTGCATACCGCCGCTTTCGTCGAAGAAGCGTTCGGCGATGACCGTCTGCTGAGTGGGAACCGCACGCAAAACGGCCCGGCCGGCAACGATATATTCGGCGGCCTGCTCCGCACCTGACTGATCGAGTCCGCACTCGAGCTTAAGCCAATCCACAGCGCGTGAAAGTTCCGGTGTACTTCCTCGTACCCGACCCGGCAGGAGCCCTGCGGTGAGAGAACTGATCTGCTGGCGCAGATCGGCGACCTGCTCGGACAGCTCCGCGGTGCGTGCGGGTGCCTCGCCGAGCCAGAAAGGAACGTTTGGTGGAGCGCCTTTGGCGTCTTCGACAAGCACTTTTCCCTGATGCACGCGGCGGATTCGCCAGGAAGTGTTGCCAAGAAGAATGATGTCCCCGCGCAGACTTTCCACGGCAAAATCTTCATCCACGGTGCCGACAACGACCTGCTCGGGCTCCTGAAGCACCGTGTAGAGCGAATTGTCGGGGATGGCCCCGCCGCTGGTGATGGCCGCGAGGCGACTTCCGCGCCGCCCATGCAAGCGATGGTTTACCTGATCGCGATGCAGGTATGTGCCGTAACGACCCCGCCTCGCCGAGATCCCGTTCGACAGCATGGCAATGATTTCGTCGAAGTCCGCCGGCGCAAGATTTCGATAGGGATAGGCGCGACGCACAAGATTGAACAACTCGTCTTCCTGCCAATCCTCAGCCGCGCAAGCGGCGACGATCTGCTGCGAGAGAACGTCGAGTGGGCATTCAGGAATGTAAAGCTGGTCCAGAATGCCGTGACCGATCGCCCGAACCAGCGCCGCGCATTCCAGCAATTCGTCGCGCGTTGTGGCAAAAATACGGCCCTTGGGAATGGCCCCTCGCCAGTGACCCGAGCGGCCAATGCGCTGCAGAGCAACGGCGATCGAGCGTGGCGATCCAATCTGACAGACCAAGTCCACCGTACCAATGTCGATTCCCAATTCCAGAGACGCGGTGGCGACAAGCGCGCGAAGCTGGCCGGACTTGAGTTTTTCCTCCACCGCTAAACGCCGCAGCCGCGAAAGGCTGCCGTGGTGCGAAGCAACTGCATCGGGGCCCAGCAACCGAGCCAGATGATGTCCGACACGCTCGGCCAGGCGCCGGGTGTTGACGAAAATCAATGTGGAGCGATGTTGCTCGACCAATTCAGCGATGCGCTTATAAATGTCCTCCCACATTTCGTTGGAAGCGACCGGTCCAAGCTCGCTCGCGGGAACCTCAACGGCCAGGTCCAATTGACGCCACTGAGCAACTTCGACCATGTGTGGATCGGGCCGACCGTTTCCCACAAGGAAATGGCCCACCAGGCTTATCGGTTTCTGTGTTGCCGACAGGCCAATGCGCGTGGGGCTGTGCTTGGTAAGGGCTTCCAGTCGCTCGAGGGACAGAGCGAGATGCGCGCCGCGCTTGTCATCGGCAAGGGCATGGATTTCATCCACGATCACCGTTTTTACGGTGCGAAGAAGTTCGCGGCTTCTGCCCGCGGTCAACAAAATGTACAGGGATTCCGGAGTGGTCACCAAAATATGCGGAGGACGCTTGTGCATCGCGCGGCGCTCGTGCGCTAGAGTGTCGCCAGTGCGCACGGCGGTTCGAATCTCCGGCATCAGGAGACCATGCTGGCCGGCAAGCTGCAGGATTTCGCCGAGGGGTTGATCGAGATTTTTCTGAATATCGTTGCCCAGCGCTTTTAGAGGGGACACGTACAAGACTTCGGTCTGGTCTTGGAGCTGGCCGGCAAGCGCTTTGCGCACCAGCCGGTCGATACACGCGAGGAAGGCAGCAAGTGTCTTGCCCGATCCAGTGGGGGCACAAATGAGCGTGGCTTTTTCCGCGAGAATCGGCGGCCAGCCCAGTTCCTGGGGTTCGGTTGGCGTGCCAAATTTTTTGACAAACCACTCCCGAACAATGGGATGGGCCCATTCAAGGCCGGCGGGAGTGGGATGTAACAACTCAGAATGATTCACAGGCAACCTGAATGAAACGAAGATGCCCTGCGGACTTCTCTTCTAGTGTGCTTGAATTCAAAGACAGAAGCAAAATCGGCCAAGAAATAGGCGCAACGGGTTCAAAGCCATCTCTAATCCAGCTAAGAAATGACTCGCGAGATTTTCTTAAGATCGCCGATGAAGCGTTCCATTTCTTCATGTCGAGTTTTTTCATCGGGCGCGCGCAATATCGATGATGGATGCACGGTGGCCATGACGTAGCGCGCGAGCTTTGATTCAATGAATTCTCCGCGATGGAGCGTGACACGAAACTCTTTTCCGAGCAAGGCCTGCGCGGCTGTAGCTCCGAGGCAAACAATCACTTTAGGTTGAAGCTCGGCCAATTCAGCATCGAGCCATGGGCGGCAGGCGGCAATTTCCGTGGCATTGGGTTTTTTGTGGATGCGACGCTTTCCTCGCGGCTCCCACTTGAAATGTTTCACCGCATTGGTGACATACACTTTTTTATGGTCAATGCCCGCTTCGCGCAGAGCGGTGTCTAGTACTTTTCCTGCGGGTCCGACAAACGGCTTGCCCTCTAGGTCTTCCTGATTGCCGGGTTGCTCTCCCACGAACATAACTTTGGCCCCAGGCGAACCTTCGCCGAATACCGTTTGCGTTCCCAGCTTCCACAGATCGCAGGCTTTGCACGTTTTGGATGCCTTGCGCAGATCGGCGAGTGTGTCCTGCACAGCAAGCCATCGGTTTTCCGGTGCCGGGCGTTTGGGCATATGCCCTTAGATGCAGGGCAATGGCCTTAGACACCCAGGACGAATGGCTTCGGTGACGACGCGCTTGACAAACGCAGCAGCTTTGCGGAGAATCCATCAAGGCGAATAAAAAGCGAATATCAAAGGGAACTTCTTTAAGCTATGGCCACACTCGCTACCTTACGCTTGCAAGTTGAATTGGCGCTCGCTGGACGCGTTTCCACGCCCTTTCGGTATCGCCACGGCGAGGTCGTCGAGACGGTTTCCGCTGGCATCCCGGAGATTGATGTACTGGCCGGGGGCTTACCTCGCGGTGGTTTGACGGAAATTTGTGGGCCAGCTTGTTCGGGGCGAACTACTTTGCTGCTTTCGGCCTTGGCCTCAAGAACCGCGGATGCGGAGGTGTGCGCGGTGATTGATGGATGTGACGGATTCGATCCTTATTCTGCGGAAGCCGCCGGTGTTGATTTGAAAAGGATCCTGTGGGTTCGTTGCCAAAATCTCAATCAGGCATTACGCGCCACCGATCTTTTGATCAAAGGGGGAGGATTTGGTTTCATCGCGCTGGACCTAAGTGATATTGCACCGGCAACGTTGCGCCATGTTCCGCTCAACGCGTGGTTCCGCTTTCGGCGGGCGGTGGAACATACGCCAACGATTCTTGCGGTGCTGGAACAAGAATCGAATGCCAAGACGTGTGCGTCGTTGGTCTTGCAGCTGCGAACCGAGTCGGCCAGATGGTGCTCTACGCTTGCGACACACAACCCGAAAGTTTCCGAATATCCATTTGCGAGATTGCTCGATGGATTTGTGGTGCACGCTGAACTGTTGTGCTCGCGCATCCTGTTTTCCCCGGCCAGGCGTTTACCGGGGGCCCCTAAATTGACCGATGACCTGGCAAGCAAACGGGCTGCCGGGAGTAGTGCGCAATATTTTCAAACAAAAACCATAAGTCTTCAGACTGAGGGGGCTGCCGTCTTTAGGCGGCAGAGGCATGGTTGATAATCGGTACAGAGTCAATGCCGGTTCAGTCTTTTCGTTGAAGTACCGATAAGTCCTTCAAACCTTAACGTAGCGAACGTATCGCATGCGTGGTTTGAGAAGCCGCCTGCTTTAGCTGGCGGAGAAGTCACACCGATCGAGCCCAAATGCAAATGACCTTGATCACAGCAAGGGGGATTGTGCTGCGAGTAAAGGCGGATTTAACTTTTCATGGCTTTTGTTTCCATTTACGTTCCGGAATTTATGGTGCAAGCCGTGGTGCGCGCCGAGCCTCAGCTTCGCGATGCTGCGGTCGCGCTGGTGGAAGGAACACCTCCCCTGTGGAAAGTTGTTGCCGCAAACCAAGCGGCCTTGCGGATCGGAATCGAATTGGGTATGGCCAAATCGCAAGCCGCACACTTTTATGGTGTGCAGATTCGGCATCGTTTGCCAGGTCAAGAAACAGCGGCTCACGCAGCGATGCTCGAACTGGGATGGTGCGTTTCACCGCGTGTCGAAGATACAGCGCTCGATACGATCATCATTGATCTTGCGGGACTCAATTCCTTATTGGGATCTGAACAAGCAATTGCGAATGAGCTTTTACGGCGCGCCGCCGAGCTCGGCTTGCTCGCGCACATTGCTGTTTCTTCCAACATGAATGTAGCTGTTTATGCCGCGCGTGGTTTCGCGGGGATCACTCTAATTCCTGTAGGTGCAGAGTCGAACTGCATCGCGAGGCTTCCGCTGCAGGTGCTTTCCCCGGCTGCTGAAATTCTTGAACTTTTCGAGGCCTGGGGCGTGCGCACCTGCGGATCCTTAGCGGGTCTTCCGGTTCTGCAGCTTTCGGAACGCCTGGGACAAGAAGGGGTTCGACTGCATGAGCTGGCGCGAGGCACGAGCGTGCGTTCGATGGTGTTGGCGCAGCCATCTGTTTATTTCCAGGAAGAAATGGAACTCGAGGATGCGGTCGAAGAACTCGAGCCCCTGTCGTTTCTGTTGGGACGTTTGCTCGATCAATTGTGCAGGCGCTTGACGATGTGTTCTCTCGCGGCCAACGCGATCCGGCTGCAATGCGATTTAGAGCCTTTTTACGAAAACGCTTTGGTGCTTTCGACGCAGCAGTTACGCTCCAAGAGCGAATCCAAAACGTATGAAAAAACTCTGACGCTTCCTATGCCCATGCAGGATTCCAAAATGCTTTTGAAATTGCTTCGTCTGCAGTTGCAATCGGATCCGCCGAATGCGGCCATTCGAAAAATGATTCTTGCTGCCGATCCGGCTCCTCCGCGCGTGGTTCAAGAAGGACTATTCCTGCCGTCGGCACCGGATCCCGAGAAATTAGAGCTGACCATTGCCCGCCTTGCAAATGTGGTCGGGGATTCGAATATCGGTTCACCGCAATTGATGGACACCCATCGCCCGGGAGAATTCCGGATGACGCGATTTCTTGTTGCACGGGAGGCGCCACAGACACGGCCAAAGAACAATGTGTCACTCACAAAAACCGAGCAGCCGACCCCTACCGGAAATCTCTGCAAAACTGCCGCAGCCCTCCGAATCTTCAGGCCTTCTTTGGCGGCCAAGGTGGTGCTGCGCGAAGGCCGCCCGGTGCACATTTTGTTTCACGGTATGCGTGGCGATGTGGTGGTTGCTTCTGGGCCGTGGCGCACCTCGGGAGATTGGTGGCAAGACAAGAGTTGGCAGCAGGATGAGTGGGATCTAGAGATACGTTTCGCGGCCAATTCTTCTCAACAACTTGCTCAGGAGCAGCACAGCGCGAAGGCCATCGTGCAGAACGGTTTCTATCGCATCGTTTACGATTCGCTGCAGCGAAGGTGGTTCGTTCGAGGAATGTACGACTAATGTACATCGAGCTCCACGCGCGTTCCGCTTTCAGTTTTCTTGAAGGTGCTTCTTTACCCGAACAGTTAGCCGGCATTTGTGCCGAGCGCGAAATGCCGGCCATGGCACTCACCGATCGCGATGGAGTTTATGGGGCGCCGCGCTTTTACCTGGCGGCAAAGAAAATTCCTATTCGCGCGCACATTGGCGCCGAAGTCAAATCCTTAGCGGGTTGGCGCTACACCTTGCTTGCCGAAACGCAGACTGGCTATCAAAATCTTTGCCGCCTGATCACCCACATGAAATTGCAGGCCCGCAAGGGGGAAGGACATGTTACCAGCCAAGATGTGGCCGAAACATCAGCCGGACTGGTCTGCCTTACAGGAGGAGAAGAAGGGCCCCTGGCACAGGCACTGGCGCAAGGCGGAGTCGAAAGCGGTACGGAATGCGTTCGCCAACTCATAGAACTGTTTGGCGCACATAACGTGTATGTCGAAATGCAACGGCACTTCTGTCGCACTGAAGAAGCACGGAATGAAGCTGCTCTTGAGATCGCGCGAAAACTGCAGCTGCCTATCGTAGCTACCAATGGAGTCAGCCATGGGCAACCAGGGCAGCGGGAGTTACTGGATGTTTTCACCTGCATTCGCCATCATCGCACTCTGGCAACCGCCGGGCGTCTGCTTACCCGCAATGCGGAGCGCCATTTGAAGTCCCCAGCAGAAATGGAACGTTTGTTTTCCGATCTGCCCGAAGCCATTGCCAACACGGAAGTTCTTTCTTCACGTTTGAACTTCAGTTTGAACGACCTGGGATATCAGTTTCCAAAATATCCGGTCCCCAATGGCAAATCGCAAATACAGTTTCTGCGGGAACGCAGTCGCGAGGGCCTCGTTTTCCGCTACGGTTCGGAAAACGAGGCCGCCCGGCTGCAAATCGAACGCGAATTGGCCCTCATTGAGAAACTCGATCTGGCTGGTTATTTTCTGATCGTCTGGGACATAGTCCGTTTTTGCCGGACCAACAATATTCTTGTGCAAGGTCGTGGCTCCGCTGCGAATAGCGCTGTTTGTTACGCACTGGGTATCACCGCGGTCGATCCTGTGGGCATGGATCTTCTGTTCGAACGATTTCTTTCCGAACAGCGAGGCGAATGGCCGGATATTGATCTCGACCTCCCCAGCGGCGATCAACGCGAAAAGGCCATTCAATACGTGTACCAACGCTATGGAAAACTGGGTGCAGCGATGACTGCCAACGTCATAACGTATCGCGGACGTTCTGCAGCTCGTGAAATTGGTAAAGCTTTATCGTTTGACGCTGAAACGCTGGCACGCTTGGCCAGCCTGGTCGGAACATGGGAATATAAAGATCCCAGCGACACGCTGGACCGGCAATTTGGCGATGCCGGCCTTGATCTGCAGCATCCTCAGATCCGCAAATTTTTTGAGCTCTGCGTTAAAGTCCAGGATTTGCCGCGTCATCTTGGGCAACACTCCGGCGGAATGGTGGTTTGCCAGGGACAATTGGATTTAGTTGTGCCACTCGAGCCGGCCACGATGCCCGGTCGCGTTGTTGTCCAGTGGGACAAAGATGATTGTGCGGATATGGGAATGGTGAAAATTGATTTGCTGGGTCTTGGAATGATGGCCGTTTTGGAGGATTGCTTAAAACTGATTCGCGAGAACTATAACCAAGAAATTGATTTAGGGCGTTTGCCCGCTGGCGATCCTCGCGTCTATGCCGCTCTGCAAAAAGCCGACACGGTGGGCATGTTTCAAATTGAAAGCCGGGCGCAAATGTCCTGTTTGCCCCGCCTTCATCCCACGCGCTTCTACGACATTGTGGTGCAGATCGCGATTATCCGTCCCGGGCCTATTGTCGGAAAAATGGTGAATCCTTATTTGAAGCGGCGCCAGGGCCGCGAACCGGTGAACTGTCTTCATCCCGCGCTTGAGCCCGTGCTGGCACGAACTTTGGGTGTCCCCCTGTTTCAAGAGCAGTTGCTGAGAATGGCCATGATTGCCGCAGGATTCTCGGGAGGTGAAGCGGAGGAGTTGCGCCGGGCATTCGGCTTCAAGCGTTCTGAAAAACGTATGAAAGAAATTGAGAAAAAACTTCTGTCCGGAATGCACAAAAATGGAATCGATCCCGATGTTCAGGAGAAGATCGTTCAATCCATCGCTTCCTTTGCCTTATATGGATTCCCCGAATCGCATGCGGCGAGTTTTGCGCTTCTAGCCTATGCCAGCGCCTATTTGAAATGCCACTACCTGGCTGCTTTTACTGCGGCGATGCTCAATAACCAGCCCATGGGGTTCTATCAACCAGCAACTCTGGTAAAGGATGCACAACTGCACGGCTTGAAGGTTAAGCCCATTGACGTAACCTGCTCAGACTGGCTGTGCAAAGTCGAGAACTATAAAACAAATCGTGAGGAGCAAGTTGAAAACGATTTTAGCGTGCGGCTTGGCCTATGCTATGTAAAAGGTTTGCGTGCCGAAATGGGAGAAGAGATTGTTCGCCAACGCACCCTTGGCCCTTTTCTTTCTATTGAAGATTTGCAACTTCGCGTCCCCCTGATTCACAAGACCGAGCTGACTACGCTCGCGGCCATAGGTGCTTTGAATTTTATCGGAGGGCAGCGTGGTTTTCATCGTCGAGACGCCTTGTGGCAAATTGAGCGCGCTGCTCGTCATCCGGGACCCTTGCTCGAAAGCCTTGGATCATCAAAAGAGCGGGAAGGGAAATACGGTCCACGCGATGTACAGCCTGCCGAGACTTCTCCGTCAAGCGCAACGGAAAGCTCGCCCTTAGTACGCATGAGTATCGAAGAAAGATTGATTGCCGATTATCGCGGCACCGGAATGACCGTGGGTCCTCATCCCATGGCCTACCATCGCGCAGCAATGAAGCGGCAAGGCATTCGCACCGCCAGCCAATTGGGTGCGCTTCCCCATGGCAGCCACGTCCGCGTGGCCGGGTCGGTGATCGCCCGCCAGCGCCCCGGCACCGCAAAAGGTTTTGTTTTTCTCAGTTTAGAGGATGAAACCGGAATAGCCAACATCATCATTACACCGCAATTTTTCGAGCAACATCACTTGATTATTGTTTATCAGCAATTTCTGCTTGTGGAGGGGGAACTACAGCATCAAGACGGTGTCATTTCCGTCAAAACCAAAAGCATCGGCCCTCTATCGGTTACCCGGGCTGAAACGACTTCGCATGATTTTCACTAAACATCCAACCTTATGACCCATCCATGATGACTCGCTAAGAGCCCGACGCAGGAGAACAGCGGCGTTTGCCGCTGGACATCAATTTTTCTGCCGTGCCTTTGATGATTTCGCTTTTATCGCTTTGGCCTCGAGCGGCGGCTTCGAGACGGGCGACGGCTGCGATTCAATCGCTCCGGGCTGCCGGATCAGATTGCAGAAAACTTCCACCGCGTTGGGCAAAACGCGATCGCGCCGATAGACCAGCCCCAACTCGCGCCAGAGCTCTACGTCCGCAATGGGGATCAGCTTCACTTTTCCGGCCAGCACTTCATCCCGCGCGAAACCCGAACTTATGAGCGATACTCCAAGTCCCGCAGCGACGAAACATTTGATCATGCTGACGCTTGGCAATTCCATCGTAACCCGAAGACGAGACCGATACGGCTGAAAATACTTGTCCAGCAACTGGCGGGTAAAACCGGTTTTCGGAAAAATCAGCGGCTGCTCGGCAATCTCTTTGGTCTGCACGGTCTTATGCCGCGCCAAAGAGTTTTCCGGGCTGACCATCAGCATGACTCGGTCCCGAAATATGGAGTACACCTTCAGGCTCGGAGATTTTATAGGCAGCGTGACGACGCCCACATCGATGGTGCCGTCTTCCACCTTCTGTACTACTTTGTGGCTAAAATTTCTGTAAATGCTGATCTGCACCGCCGGATACAGCCGGTGATATTCCGCAAAAACATTGGGCAGCACATACAAACAAGTGGCCTCATTGGCTCCGATAGCCAGCGTGCCGCGAGGCGTGCTGGCCTGATCGGCAACCGCGCGCAACGATTCATTGCGCAGCGTCAAGAGTCGACCAGCGTACTCGAACAGAGTTTCTCCAGCCGTGGTTAGCCGAACAGCCTTTCCTGTGCGGTTAAAGAGTTTTTCTCCGTATTCTAATTCGAGTTGCCGGATCTGAGCGCTGACGGCGGGTTGTGAGCGGAAGAGCTTTTGACCGGCGCGAGAAAAACCGCCGAGTTTTGCCACCTCAAGAAATGTGATGAGCTGGTCAAAATCCATGACGATCTGCGGGACAGTATAGCAGATAGGCGGCGACGCGCACGCAAAGCAACACCCTTAGCTGGCGCTCTGTTCAGACAGAGGGGCAACTTCAGGCGGCAAAGCGTCCAGGAATCGGGACGGTGCGAGGTCGGTCTTATGCAAGCGCGCAAGCGTTGGGGACCACGTTTGATCAATAGCACATGGTAGATGCAACGGCTCTAGCCGCACGAGCGGCAACGGATAACGATCGTTGAGCAAATCCTCGGCTCGCGGGCTTCCTGTAAGATGAACATGCTCGCTAAGCACGCGACGCAACCATGACTCTTCTTCTTCCTCGATCGCGGCCGGGCGTACGAACTCCTTGTTATAGGTATGCTCGGACAGAGCTTCGCTAGCGATGTACGTGAGACCGCCGGTCATTCCCGAACCGAAGTTAATCCCCACCGAGCCGAGAATAATGACAACTCCAGCGGTCATGTATTCGCAGCCATGCTGACCGACACCTTCGACCACCGCCAACGCACCGCTGTTCCGTACGGCGAATCGCTCACCGGCGCGGCCAGCAATAAAGAGTTGGCCGCTAGTCGCTCCGTAAAGCACAGTATTACCAGCTAGGACGTCGCCCCTTCGGCAGGCCTCGGCACCGGCAGTGATCGCGATGGTGCCGCCGCTCAACCCTTTGCCGACATAATCGTTGGCCTCTCCGTGCAAGCGAAATTGCAAGCCGGAAATGAGGAATGCGCCAAAACTCTGACCGGCACTTCCCTGAAATTCGAAATCGGTGATCTTGTTGTGCTCGGTCACAGTATTCTTAAAGGCAGAATTTCCTGCGCGACGAAGCAGTTCGCCGCTCAAATGCGCGCCCACGCTCCGGTCTGAGTTACAAATCGTAAAGCTGCCGGAGCCGGGGAATGACTTGGCATGCGCAAGTTTTGTGCCCAGGTCGAGCTCGATCACAGAGCTCTCGCCTGGTAATTCCGCGATTCGCGTGGCCGGCAGAGTTTCCGGTTCCAGTAACTTTTTTAACGCGCGTGTGGCTTGCGCATCGCGCGGGCGCAACCGCTCCACAGAGCCGATAATTTCCTGCAGCGATCGTGCGCCCAGCGCGGCCAAGCGCTCGCGAACTTCTGCAGCAACGCCGCGAAAATAGGTCATCACCATTTCAGGATTTCCCGAGAAGCGCGCGCGCAAGGTTTCGTCCTGCGTGGCGATTCCCACCGGGCAGGTGTTTAGATGACATTGACGGGCCATGATGCAACCAATGGCCAGGAGCGCGGCGGTGCCAAAACCAAATTCCTGCGCGCCGAGCAATGCTGCTACAATCACGTCGCGTCCAGACTTGAATCCGCCGTCAACGCGAAGCTGCACGCGGCTGCGAAACCCCGTGCGAACCAGCGCGCGGTGCGCCTCGCGCAAGCCAACTTCCCACGGCAGCCCGGTATTCTTGATCGAGGTTAGCGGCGATGAACCGGTGCCGCCGTCAAAACCGCTGATGGTTATAACGTCTGCGCCAGCCTTGGCTACACCCGCGGCTATTACCCCCACCCCTGCTCCGGACACCAGCTTCACACCAATGCGCGCAAGGGGATTGACCGAGCGCAGGTCGTAAATCAGCTGCGCCAGGTCTTCGATGCTATAAATGTCGTGATGCGGCGGTGGCGAAATCAATCCCATTCCCGGCACCGCGTGACGCAGCCGCGCAATATAGGGAGTGACCTTCGTGGCCGGAAGCTGGCCACCCTCGCCCGGCTTCGACCCTTGCGCCATTTTGATTTCCAGTTCCGCAGCCTGCACCAGATACTCGGTAGTGACGCCGAATCGCGCCGAGGCTACCTGCTTGACCCGGTTGCCAGCCTCGGGCTGGGTGCGATAAAGTTCAGGATCCTCCCCGCCTTCACCGGTATTGCTCCGCGCACCCAGTCGATTCATGGCGATGGCGATCGTGCGATGGGCCTCGGGACCGAGGGAGCCGAGCGACATGGCTTGGGTGCTGAAGCGACGCAAAATGGCGCTGTCGTCCTCGACCTCTTCCACGGCAATCGGCGTGTTCGGCACGATTTCCAGTAGATCGCGCACTGCCGTCGGCTCGCGTTTGTCGGCGAGCTCGGCGTAGGCACGATAGTTTTCCGCGTCGGGCGTCTTGATGTAACGATGCATGCGCCGCACGAGCTCGGGTGAGGTCGAATGGCGTTCGCCACCTTGGCGGAAACGGTACAGGCCAGCATCCGGCAGAACAGCAACATCATCGGCAAAGGCGGCCGCGTGCCGTTGCAAGCTGTCTCCTAGCAGATCCCCAAGACTTTTTCCGCCGAGTACGTGCGTGGCGTCCGGGAAATACGCTGCGCAAACATCCGCATCTAATCCGATGATTTCAAACAGATAGCTATTCCGGTAACTCGAAATTGTAGAGATTCCCATCCGCGCCAGTACTTTGCGAAGCCCGGTCTCTACGGCCACGCGATATCTTGCTGTGCCGCCGTTTTGCAACCCCTCCGACAGTTCCAACGCCAGATAGGGGAAGACCGCGGTGGCGCCAGCGGCCACCAGTAAAGCGAGGTGATGGGTTTCGATCACTTGCCCTGTCTCGATGACCAGCGGAACGCCGTGGGCGTTGGCTCGAAGCATTTCTTTCCAGACCGCGCCGAGCGCCAGCAAGGCTGGCAGCGCCGCACGATTGGGGCTCACTCCGCGATCGCTCAGCACCAGCATCCCAGGTTTCGCGCGCGCTAGATCAAACGCCTCTTTGCGTACGCGTTTGAGCGCCCCGAGAGCCCCTTTCACGCCGCGGCACGCATCAAATGTCAAATCGATTCCGAATACAGGCTGTAGTACATCGTTCTCGAGCCTACTCATCTGGCCTTCATCAAGAAGTGGCGAGCCCAGCGACATCTCGGAACCGAGCGATACGTCGAGCGACATCACGTGTGCTTCACGGAGCGGATCGATCGGGGGATTGGTCACCTGCGCGAAGCGCTGCTTGCAGTAATCCCACAAGGGGCGCTGCGAGGAAGAAAGAAATGCGGGCGGCCCATCATCGCCCATGCTCCAGACCGCTTCTTTTCCCTCTAGGCCTAGTGGCTGAAACAAGAGCCGGAATTGATCCCCGCTCCACCCGAGAGCTCCGGCTACGCGCTTGACGTCGGGCGTTTGCTTCGCTGGGCCGTCTGTGGAAGGTTTCAGTCGCGGCGCGGCAGCCAACCCGCTGCCTTCGCCGGAAGCGCTCAACACTTCAAGAAGTTCATTCCCGCGAAAAATGGCGCCCGTGGCCGTGTCCACCATGAGCATTTCACCGGGGCCAAGGCGCTGCCGCTCGCAAATGCTCTTGCCCGCGAAGTCGGTCAGCCCTACCTCTGATCCGGCCACCAGCAAGCCGTCCGAGGTTAGGGTATAACGCAGCGGCCGCAAACCATTGCGATCCAGTTTGGCGCCGACCATCCTTCCATCGCTGAATACCAGTGCCGCCGGTCCATCCCAGGGCTCCTGCGCTCGTGCCAACCGGGCTAGATGCGCGCGCAATTGCGGGCTGATTTGGCTGTCTGATTCCCACGCAGGGGGAACCATCTGCAAAAGTACCGAAGCCGTGCTCTGACCTTGTTGCGACAAAATTTCAAATGCGTTGTCGAAATTGGCGGAATCACTTACGTGATCTTCCATGGCACTAAACCACTTTTGTACTCGGAATTTGCGGCGGATGTCCCGCTCGCGTGCCCGTAGCCACCGGCGATTAGCGCCGATGGTATTGATCTCGCCGTTGTGAGCCGTGAAACGAAACGGTTGCGCCAAATTCCACGTGGGTTGCGTGTTGGTGGAATAGCGCTGGTGAAAGACCGCAAAAGGACTGATAAATTCCGGGCTTGCTAGGTCCAAATAAAATGCAGGTAATTGGCGCGGTGCCAGCAGGCCCTTATAAACCACGGTACGTGAGGAAAGCGAGCACAAATAGGTTCCGGCCGGAGCAGTGGCTTCGATGCGCTTGCGCAAAAAGAAAAGCTGCCGCTCGAAGTTGGCGGTCTTAGTGGCGGGAGCAATGAAGCATTGGCGGACGATAGGAAGCGTAGCTACCGCACACGGCCCAAGAGCTCGGCGGTCGGTCGGCACGTCTCGCCAGCCCAAAAATCTTAATCCGCTTTTCGTTGCAGCCGCTTCGATTGCGGCGCAGGCTTCGGTTTCTTTTTCAGGCGGAAGAAACGCCATTCCTAGGCCAAAAGCTTCCGGCAAATCAATGCCGGCATCGAGCGCGCGGCCGCGGATGAACTTTTCTGGAATGGAGGTTAGAAGACCAGCACCATCGCCGCTGGCACCATCGGCATCTACGCCGCCGCGATGCGAAAGCCTTACCAGCGCTTCGAGCGCGCGCTCCACGACGTCGCGGGAGCCGCAGCTACCAAGTTGGACGACGAACCCCACACCGCAGGCATCGTGGTCTGGGTGCGCATGAGTGGCGTACAGAGGCACACTACGTTGATACGGCCGGGGCGGTGGGAAAGTACAATCATGAATTTGGATACACTCGATAGCTATTTCTAGTGTGTACTATAATGGTAAATTCGGCCAGCGATGGGCGAGCGTTGCCGGCTGCCATGTATCCTCGTATATTCAAGGTGGCTCATGTCCGAGAAACTCATAGGACGGTCCGTGGCTCGCAAAGAAGCGCGCGACAAAGTTACCGGCAAAGCGCGCTATGTGGACGATATGCGCTTCCCGGGGATGTGGTACGGCACGACCGTGCGGAGCGTCGACGCCCGTGGAACCATCACCAACATCATCTTTGATGACGCAATTCCTTGGAACGAATTCACAATCGTTACGGCCAAAGACATTCCTGGAAAAAATTGCGTCGCCTTGATTGCCCACGATCAGCCCTTCCTGGCCGATAAGATCGTAAATCATCCCGAGGAGCCAGTCGTGTTGCTGGCTCACCCCGACAAGGGTTTGCTCGAGGAGGCGCGGCGATCGGTGCGCATTGCCGTGGCCCCGATGAATCCCATTTTTACGATGGATGATTCATTGCGGGGAACAGAAATTGTCTGGGGCCGCGACAATGTCTTTAAATCGTATGTCCTCGAAAAAGGTGATCCATCGAGTGTCTGGGCCGTCGCTGATTTCATTGTGGAAGGCACCTACGAAACGGGGGCGCAAGAACAGCTTTATATCGAACCGAATGGCGTCATTGCGATCGCTCGTCCCGATGAACCGGTAACCGTGTGGGGCTCCATGCAGTGCCCGTACTACGTACAGAAAGCCCTCATGGCCTTATTCGAACTGCCCTCCGAAAGGATCCGTGTGATTCAAGCTGAGACCGGCGGCGGATTTGGCGGTAAAGAAGAATATCCATCGATCCTCGCGGGTCACGCCGCGCTGCTTGCTTGGAAGTCGGGCCAGCCCGTGAAAATGATTTACGATCGCGCCGAGGACATGGCCGCCACAACCAAGCGCCATCCCTCGCGCACCAAACATCGCACCGCGGTAACCAAGGACGGCAAGCTCCAGGCGATGGAAATCGATTTCGTCATTGACGGCGGCGCGTACACCACGCTTTCTCCCGTGGTTCTGTCACGCGGCACGATTCATGCTGCGGGGCCCTATTTTTGTCCCCACGTAAGGGTTCGCAGCCGCGCCGTGGCAACCAATGCGCCTCCGCATGGAGCGTTTCGTGGGTTCGGAGCACCGCAAAGTATTTTCGCTCTGGAACGCCACATGAATAAAGTGGCACGCGCGGTCGGTCTCACTCCAGAAGAATTTCGTCGCAGAAATTTTATCCAGCCGGACCAAACAACCGCCACAGGGCAGGTCATTCGTGAAAACGTCAGGCTCCCGCAATTGCTGGAGCGCGCGCTGCACCTGAGCGACTATCACGCGAAAACCGAGAGTTATTCGCGCGAGAATTCCCGGAATCGTTTGAGAAAAGGTATCGGCTTCGCCGCGTTCATGCACGGGGCCGGATTCACTGGTTCGGGCGAACAGTACCTAGCGTCGGTGGTCGAGCTAGAAGCAATGCCCGATGGTGTGGTTCGAATTCTCACCGCCAATACCGAGATCGGGCAGGGAACCAACACGATTCTTTCACAGATCGCTGCGGAAGCTCTGGGCGTCAGTTACGAGCAAATCGAAATTGTGCGTCCGGACACAAGCTTGGTTCCGAACAGCGGACCCACGGTGGCCTCGCGGACCTGTATGGTGGTGGGAAAACTGATCGAATCCGCAGCACTCGAATTAAAGAAAACGTTAATCGCGGGCGGCCACTTGCAAGAGGTTTATACGCCCGCCGAATTTGCCGAAGCATGTCGAAAACATATTGAGTCTTTTGGTCCGCTAAAATCGCAAAGTCAGTATCAGGCCCCACCGGGGATTCACTGGGACGATGCCAAGTATCACGGCGATGCCTACGGTGCTTACGCCTGGGCAGTCTATGTAGCCGACCTTACCGTTGACCTGGTGACGTTCGAGGTTCAGGTGAAGGATTTTTTGGCGCTGCAAGAAGTCGGAAAAGTTGTTCACCCGGTGCTCGCGGCAGGGCAGATTGAAGGTGGAGTGGCGCAAGGCATCGGCTACGCGCTTTACGAAAATGTGGTCTGGAAGAATGGTCGCATGAGCAACGGCCAGATGACCAATTACATCATGCCCACAACAGCGGATGTTCCATCCATCCGAGTTTTTTTTGAGGAACAGCCATACGCCTATGGTCCATCTGGGGCCAAAGGTATCGGTGAGCTTCCGATGGACGGCCCGGCTCCGGCAATCGTGAATGCTATCGAGAATGCGACCGGCGTCAGTATCGATCGGATTCCGGTTCTGCCGGAAACATTGATGGAAGCGCTGGCCAGTTTGGAAACGGTGAGCTCGCGTGCGTGACACGGTGCGAAAAGTGGAGATTTCGTTTTGCGTAAACGGCGAAACCAAGACTGTTCGAGCGTATCCGATGGCCCGGCTGCTCGATGTGCTGCGCGAAGAGTTGGGACTTACAGGTACGAAAGAGGGTTGCGGAGAAGGGGAATGCGGAGCCTGCTCGGTACTTCTGGACCACAAACTGGTGAACAGTTGTCTGGTTCCTGTTTTGCAGGCTCAAGAAAGCGAAATCAAAACCATTGAGGGCATCGCCAAGGGTGAGCAGTTGCATGCCGTGCAGGAAGCATTTATTTCCTGCGGAGGAGCGCAGTGCGGAATTTGCACGCCGGGAATGGTTCTGGCAGCGATCAGTTTACTGGAGCGGATACCTCAGCCGAACCAAGCCGATATCCGCCATGGACTCGCGGGCAATCTCTGCCGTTGCACCGGGTACACCAAAATTTTTGAGGCCGTTGTCCAGGCATGCCGGACGATCGGGCTCCAGGCATGAGGCCGCGGGTTTCTGCCTACCAATTGCACGCGCCCGATACTTTGCAGGCGGCACTGGCATTGCTCGAGCAAGAACGTGGCACCCTCCAGCCCTTGGCAGGCGGAACCGACTTGATGGTGTTATGGGAAAGCGGAAAGCTTACCCACAAGAAGTTTCTAAGTATTTGGAAATTGCCCGAGCTCAAAGGTATTGCGGTCACACCCGAGCACATCACACTCGGTGCGCTGACCACATACACCGACGTGCTCGAGCATCCTCTCCTGAAGAGCGAATTCCCACTGCTCTGCCAGGCGGCGCGAGAAACAGGAGGAGTGGCGACACAAAATCGTGGAACACTGGGAGGAAACATTGTCAACGCATCTCCCGCGGCGGATTCACCTCCGGCCCTGCTTGTCTACGATGCCAAACTCGAACTTGTCTCGGCGCGCGGAACTCGCTGGGTTGCGTATCATGGCTTTCATACCGGCTATAAAGAAATGGGTCTGAGCAAGGATGAACTGATCCGCTCCATTCGATTACCACGAACCGATGACCGGTGGCGCCAAGGCTACCGCAAGGTGGGTACGCGCAAAGCTCAGGCGATTTCGAAAGTATGTTTCGCAGGCAGGGCGATTGTGGATGGCCGGCGGATACAAGACATCCGGATCGCCTTCGGCAGCGTGGCGCCCATCGTGCTTCGGTGCGTCGAAACCGAGAACGCCCTGCGCAGCGAGCCATTAGGATCGAGCGCGATGGTGGCCGCCAAGAGAACCCTCGCGCGGGAAATCACGCCGATTGACGATATTCGTTCCACGGCTGCGTACCGGCTTAAGGTAGCGCAGAATCTCCTCGAAGAATTTTTGCTGACGCTTCAATGATCGTTTTCATGTATGAATGTTTCTTCGGAAGATGACGATCACCTTTGAAATAGATTGCTCAAAGCGGTATACGAAGCTTGTGATTGCAGGCTAGAAAAATGTCTAGTCGCAAAACGTTCAAGTTCCGGCTATATCCGAACCGCAAACAGCGGGAGCAAATGCTCGCTACGCTTGACGCGTGTCGCGAGATATACAATGCCGGGTTGCAAGAGCGCATAGGCGCGTGGAGGCGCCGCACGCTGGTAAACTACGATGCCCAACAGAATCAGTTGCCGGAGATTAAGGCGATCCGCACCGAGTTGCTGGACCTCTATTCCCATGCTCTGCAAGACCCGTTACCTCGACTGGACAAAGCGTTCAAGGCCTTCTTCCGCCGCTGCAAGTCAGGACCGACACCGGGTTTTCCCCGGTTCAAAGGACGCAACCGTTTCGATTCTTTCACGTATCCTGACGGGTTCAAGTTAAGTGGTGGTCGGCTGCAGCTATCAAAAATCGGAAACATCAAGGTCAAACAGCACCGCAGCATGGAGGGCAAGAGTAAAACCGTCACCATCAAGCGCGAGTGCGGGGGGTGGTACGCGACATTTGTCGTCGAGTTCGAGCCTGTTGCTCTGGTCCGCAAGGACACGGAAATTGGCGTAGACGTTGGTCTCGAATCGTTCGCGGTGTTCTCGGATGGGACCGTGGTCGAGAACCCACGTTGGTACCGCAACGCTCAAGCCGAACTTCGCAAGACCCAACGTCGTGTTGCTCGCCGTAGGAAAGGCTCGAAACGCCGCCGCAAGGCGGTGCTGCTGCTACAGAAGGCGC
>DATNLZ010000084.1:0-115155 GCA_035602605.1 Candidatus Dormiibacterota bacterium | reverse complement strand
GTAGTGCTCAAACTGCTTTTACCGGAGCTCCCCGCCGCGAAACATCGCAAGGAGCTGTCGGCGGCTTAGCAAAACTGGTGCTTTTCCATCACCTGCTTTCTGTGTCACGGGTTTGTTGGCCAACTCCTTCCGTCTTGCCTTCCGTTCTGATCGCCTGGGATGAAGGGGGAGCCTTGTCCTCGCTATCGAGCTCTTGCACATCAACATTAATTAGCCGTTGATAGACGTGTTTGGCCATCTGCGAGTAAGAAAGCTGAAAACTAGTGCTCGCAGAAGGTTAGTTGTTCGAGCAGGTGCCTGTTAGTTTGAAAGTTTTCTTGGAATTCTAAGGTAGTGGTCATTGGTCGCCTCCTCCTATCAATGGCATGTTTCAATTTGCAACGCCAGGAGTTATGACATCCGTCACGGTCGAGTGTCACTGGAATCACGATGCGGAGGGCAGCCTACAGTTTCAACACTGCTACGACCATGCTCGGGTCCGATGTTGCTTCGATTTGGAAGTGGAAATGTGCAGCAAGAGCACGCATGGCGCTGTTTTCCGGCAAGATAAGAGCGATGATCCGATCATATGTCTCTTCGCGCGCAACCTTGATCAAACTCCCTAGCAGTTCCGTTCCAAAACCCTGACACTGAAAGCGATCAGTGACAAGAACGGCAACTTCTGCGTCCGTGCTGACGTTCTCTCTCGAGAGACGGCCCACTGCCACGATTTCATGCTGGCCCGTGTGCGGGTCTATGTAATCGGCTACGAGCGCCATTTCCCTGTCGTAATCGATGAAACATCTCCGAATCAGACGCTCGTGCGCAACCCGTGAGCTTAGTTTGTCCATGTGAAAATAACGCAGATAAACCGTTTGCTCTGAAAGACTCTCGTGGAATTTCACCATGAGCGGCTCATCTTCAGGCCGGATGGGACGGAAAAGGATGGAGGCCCCATTTTTCATGGTCCAGCGCGAAGCATATTGTGCTGGATACGGTCGGATAACCGAGCGAGGAAGATCCTTGTCCTCGATCTGGGCGCCGTGAAGAACAATCCGGGCATCGAGAGCCACCAAACGATCGGCAGATACAAGCAATGGATTGATGTCGATTTCCTTGATGCGCGGTTGTTCGATGACGAGCTTGCTGAAACGCACCAGGATCTGCTCGAGCGCATTCATATCTACAGCAGCGCGTCCGCGCACGCCCTTTAGCGCCTCAAAGATTCTGGTTTGTTCCATCATCCGCTCGGCCAACGTAGTGTTGAGCGGAGGAAGCGCTAGCGCGTGGTCACGATACACTTCCACTAGTTGCCCGCCTGAGCCGAACAGAAGGACCGGTCCAAATTGCGGATCAACACTACTTCCCAGGATGAGTTCGTATCCGTCCAGGCCTATCATCGGTTGAACCGTCACTCCGGCAAAATTTTCGCGGCCAGCTTTTGCCGCAACCGAGGACTCGATATCCAGATAGGCCTGCCGAACGGCTTTGCTATCCGGAAGATTGAGTTCCACGCCTCCGACATCGGTTTTGTGGGTAATCGTGTCCGAATAGACCTTCAACACCACGGGAAAGCCGATCGCGCTGGCGATTTTGACGGCTTCGTCGACGTCGCGTGCCACGAGCGTCTGCACGGTCGGAATGCCATAGAGGGTTAAGACTTCCTTCGACTCGACTTCGGTCAACAATGTGCGGCCTGCGAGCTTGGCCTGCCCCAAGACAGCTTCCACCTTGCAGCGAACTGGCTCATCCTCCTCCGATTCATCGGCCACGGCGGGCGTTTCGTAGAGAGCACGGATGTTGTAGCTGTACCGCCACATGTAATTGAAAGCGCGAGCTGCGGTATCAGGATAAGCAAAGGTCGGAATGCCAGTGCTGTTCAAGATGCCCTCGCCCCTCGCCACATCCTTGCCACCCATCCAACTTGCCAGCAATGGCTTGCCACTCCCACTGGCATAAGGTTTCAATCGCTCGGCTACGCGCGCAGGATCCGTCATGCCTTGCGGTGCTAGGATCACGAGCAAACCATCACTATTTGGATCGGCGACGGCGATTTCGAGCGCTCGTGCATAGCGTTCCGGGTCAGCGTCCCCAAGGATGTCAATTGGGTTGTTATGACTCCAATGCGGCGGCAGGAATTGGCTCAGATCCGCTATCGTTTTGCTGGATATGGGAGCTAGCTCACCGCCGGTAGCAATCAGCGCGTCCGTGGCCAACACTCCGGGTCCACCCGCGTTTGTCAGGACTGTCAGGCGTGGCCCACGCGGGCGTGGCTGCTTGCCAAGCACCTCCGCCATGTAAAAGAGATCCGAGATATTCTGAACGCGAAGGACACCGCACCGTCGGAAGGCCGCGTCAAACACCTCATCGCTGCCAGTGAGAGCGCCGGTATGGGAAGTGGCGGCCTTTGCTGCTTCTTCTGAGCGGCCGGCTTTGATCACGATTATTGGTTTGCTGAGAGACACTTCACGCGCTGCAGAGAGGAAAGCCCGCGCATCACCAATGGATTCCATGTACAGAAGAATGCTCTGGGTGTGCGAGTCATCGCCAAAAAAGGAAATCAAGTCGCCCCAGCTAACATCGAGCATCGAGCCAGTGGAAACAATGGCGCTAAATCCGACCTCCTCCTCTAAACTCCAATCGAGTATTGCCGTCAGAAGCGCGCCGCTTTGGCTGAGGAACGCAACGTTGCCAGGCCTCGCAATGTCATGAGCAAACGTGGCATTCAGACCGAGCCTCGGGTTCATCATTCCCAGGCAGTTCGGCCCGACGAGACGCATTGTTCCACGACGAAGTTCCGTTTGAATCTGGCGCTCAAGCTCGACCCCTTCCGGCCCTCTTTCTTTGAATCCTGCGGTGATCACAATCGCCGACCGCGCCCCTGCGTTGACGCACTCGCGTATTACTCCGGGCACTGTCGCGGCTGGCGTAACCACCACCGCCAGGTCAATGGTTTCGGGAATTGTGCCGATGTGGGGAAAACTCCTAACCTCGAGCACTTCGGTGCGGCTCGGATTTACTGGATACACTTGTCCCTTAAACCCCCCACTTAGAAGGTTTTCAAGGATCGTACGTCCGACGCTTCCCTCTCGGTTCGTGGCACCTATGACTGCCACGGAGGCAGGAGAAAAGAAGCTTTGCAGGGCGGAGCGATTATCGGTTCTAGGTGTACAGGTCATTTGTGACATCGTTAGTCTGCCTTGACGGACGAGATTTCGCCACTCGATTGGCGACAAACCTCGGCATAGAGTCTCGATTTAGAAGTCACTAAGTTTCGTAAATGGAAGAGCAACCCGCACTGCATTGATAACAGCGCGATCGAGCGCATGCGTCGCCCGATATGAATGAGTTCATCGATCTTCCCAAGGGACGCTTCCAAGGAAGCCGTCAGGATTGCGACCGAGAGAGACCCGCACCAATTCCGCTGCAAAACTTGGCGGGGCTGAGGTCCATGAAACTTGACCCGCATTGGTTGCAGAACCTCAACCCACTTGTAGAGGGCGCATTTGACGTCGGCGTCATAGTGCGCTCAATTCAACCTCGGCCGTGAACCGTGATGACTGGGCATTTCGCCTGCGACACGACCTTATGGACGGTGCCGCCGTTCAGGCGCGTCCATGCTCCAAGCAGCCCCTTCGCTGGCCGGGCTCCGAGCACGATCAGATCGGCGTGCCGCCGTTCTGCGACCGCCAGGATTTCCGCCGCCGCATGACCTTGCTCGACAAGGCACGTCGGCTCGCACCAGAGCTCAGCTTCCTTTGGAAGCAGCTCGTGAAGCATGGTTTCTTGTACGCCGTACACCTTCGCCCCGTAACGCCGGGCGATCTGAGTCGCAAACGGTACCGCAGCATTCGCGGCTGGGGAGAAGTCGGTCGCAAACAGAATGTTTTTCAATGCGATCCTGGTTCTTGCTTGCACTGCTTTCATGGGCCACCTCCCTCACTCTAACGAATACCGCAGGACGCACCTAAGTGGCCGTGACGACCGTCACTTTCAATCGTGACCTGGGTCACACTGCCGTGAGCACGCAGTTGCTAACCTTAAGTCAGGAAACAGCGGGCGAGAATTTACGGCCCGCCGCAAGAGGAAGGAGATCCAAAATGGAAACCCATCATGAATATAGGGTCAAGGTTTTCAGCGCGGGACCTCGCAAAGGCGTTGTCAGCGTTGAAGGAGGGTTGCCTTCTATGTCTTTCAGCGCTCCTCCGGAGTTCTTGGGAGAGGCAGGCCGATGGACCCCCGAGCATTTCTTCGTCGCCGCTTTGGGAAGCTGCTTCGTCAGCACGTTTTCTAGCATTGCCGAAAAATCGCGCTTTAAATTTGACTTTTTCCAGGTGCAAGCCGAGGGAATGCTTAATCACGAAGATGGTGTTTGGCAATTCACGGAGATCCGCTTGCTGCCTGTTGTCAGCATCTTAGATCAGGGTGATTATGACCGAGCCGTCGCGCTTCTCAAGAAGGCTGAAAAATCTTGTCTCATAGCGCGGTCGCTTCGTTGCAAAGTGACTCTGTTTCCCACTGTCAGGATCGAACAGCAACTACTGGAACCTGCACAAGCGTAGACTTTTTAGAGACATTGGTAGATAAGAGAGAATTTTTGGACCGCGATAATATCTGTCGAGGTGATGCTCTCGGTGACGAGCCACGCACGAACTGGGGCGAGAGATAATATGGATCGTATATTTTGGCTCAAGCGGATCTTTTTGGTCCTCGCATCGCCCGCGCTCGGAAAAACGAACAAAAACCCGCCGCGCGGCAACCCAGCCCAGCCTCGGGCGAGCAGACATTTCTAAAATACTGTGCTCCCTGCCCTGGAGAGGATGGCAAGAGGAACGGTCCAGCGGCCATCACATTCAAGCCACCACCTTCGGATCTGACGACGCTCTCTAAACGTTCGCGAGGGTAAATTTCCGGTGGGCCATGCCTCTGCATTGCTAAGGTTTGGCAGGAACCCGGCAGCACACGGGTCGTTAGATATGCCGGTGTGGGAAACCCGTTTCAAGATGCTCGATCCGGTTCACGATCCGACCCACCAACAACACATCGACGATGTGGTTGCATACACCAGGTTGGCTGCAGGCGAAATAACAACCAAGGTAGCGCGCTCTGGGTAAACTGTGCGGAGATTCAATTTTTGAGCGGATTATTTGTTGGTTCCGGCGGTAGCTTGGGTTCTGGCCCGGGGATAGATGCGCGGTTCTGGTACAAGTGCCATTGGCGCTCGATGTCCTCCTGTGCCCCCTGGAGCAATTCCCGCGCGGCTTCTGGGTTGCTCCGTTCCAGCGTCGAGTAGCGCGTTTCCTCGTAGATGTAATCTTTGAGCGGAATGCTCGGAGGTTTCGAGTCCAGTTGGAAAGGATTTTTCCCCTGTTCACTGAGTGCCGGGTTGTAACGCAGCAATGGCCAGTAGCCGGAAAGAACGGCGGACTTCTGCTGCTTCAGGCCAAGAGCCATGTCATACCCGTGGGCGATGCAGTGACTATAAGCGATGATCAGCGATGGCCCGTCGTGCGCCTCGGCCTCAAGAAACGCCTGAATGGTGTGCGTATCGCCGCCGCCCATGGCAACTCGCGCCACATAGACGTTGCCGTAGTTGATGGCCTGCATCGCGAGGTCCTTTTTAGCGGAGTGCTTGCCTCCGGTGGCAAACTTCGCGACAGCGGCACGCGGAGTGGCTTTGGACATCTGCCCGCCAGTATTCGAATAGACCTCGCTGTCGAGCACCAGCACTTTTACATTCATGCCCGAAGCAAGAACGTGATCGAGACCCCCCGCGCCGATGTCATAGGCCCAGCCATCGCCACCCACTATCCAGACACTCTTGCGAATTAGGGAGTCGGCCACAGTACAGAGGTCGCGAACTTCCAGAACGTCGAGGCCCGCAATCCTGCGCTTCAGTTCGGCGACGCGTTCGCGTTGAGCACAAATACCTTTCTCCGTCGCCTGATCCGCCGTCAGAATCTGGTCGACGAGATGATCGCCGAGATGAGTCGACAGACGCCGTACCAGTTCCTTTGCATAATCCGCCCGCTTATCGACCGCCAGGCGCATCCCGAGGCCAAACTCCGCGTTGTCTTCGAACAGCGAATTGGACCAGGCCGGCCCGCGTCCCTGTGCGTTGCAAGTGTAGGGCGTCGCCGGGAGGTTTCCACCGTAGATTGAGGAGCATCCCGTCGCATTCGCGATGAGCAGGCGGTCCCCAAAGAGCTGGCTGAGCAGCTTGATATAGGGAGTCTCGCCGCACCCTGGGCAGGCTCCGGAGAATTCAAACAGGGGCTCGAGCAGTTGAACGTCCTTGACCTTCGATGGCGAAATGCGATCGCGGCTAAATTCAGGAATCGAAAGGAAAAAATCCCAGTTAGTTCTCTCGTTTTCAAGCAGCGAAGTCTGAGCAGCCATGTTAACCGCCCTGTGATTCACCTCGGTTTTGCTATTGACCGGGCAGGCTTCGACGCAGAGGCGGCAACCGGTGCAATCTTCTGGAGCCACCTGAAGTGTATAGCGAAGGGCGTCGAACTCACGCCAGCGTGGTGTTGCAGATTTGAACGTGGGAGGTGCCGTGCTCAGCAGCTCACTGTCGTAAACCTTCGCGCGAATGACGGCGTGCGGACAAACCAGAACGCACTTGCCGCACTGAATGCATAGCTCGTCGTCCCAAACCGGGATTTCTTGAGCGATGTTCCGTTTTTCCCACTTCGCCGTGCCGACTGGAAATGTGCCGTCGGGCGGCAGCGTGCTGACCGGGAGCGAATCACCTCGTCCCGCAATGATCGTGCCGAGGACTTCACGAACGAAAGCGGGCGCGTCCGGAGACACTGGAGGTAAAAGATAAAAAGAGTTCATTACTCGCTTTGTAACATCTACCTGATGAAGATTCGCAAGCGAGCTTTCGACGGCCGCATAATTTTGCTTGATGACAGCTTCTCCCCGCTTCGCGTACGTTTCTTGAATGGATTTCTTGATGGCGGCAATCGCTTCATCCCGGGGCAAGATCCCGCTCAAAGCGAAGAAGCAGGTCTGCATGACGGTGTTAATTCGACTTCCCATCCCAGCCTCGCGCGCTACTTTGTAGCCATCGATGACGAAGAAGCGGAGCTTTTTCTCGAGGATCTGCTGCTGCACTTTGCGCCGAAGATGATTCCAGACATCTTCAGGCCCGTACGAAGCGTTCAGAAGAAAAGTGGCGCCAGGCTCCGCGGCAGAGAGAACGTCGATGCGCTCTAGGAACGAGAATTGGTGGCAAGCGATGAAGCTTGCCTTGGTGATCAAGTATGTTGAGGAAATGGGGTCCGGCCCAAAACGCAAGTGCGAAACGGTGACCGAGCCTGATTTCTTCGAATCGTAGACGAAGTAGCCCTGGGCATAGTTCTGCGCGCTTTCGCCGATGATCTTGATGGAATTCTTGTTGGCCCCCACAGTTCCGTCGGCCCCAAGTCCAAAGAAGATGGCGCGCACAGTGCTTGGATTCTCCGTAGAGAATTCCGGATCATAGTCGAGACTCGTATGGGTCACATCGTCGTGAATGCCCACGGTGAAGTGGTTCTTCGGAGACTCGGCACGGAGCTCATCGAACACCGCCTTCACCATCGCGGGCGTGAACTCCTTTGAAGAGAGTCCATAGCGCCCGCCGATGACCCGCGGCATAGCGCGCCCGGTATTGCCTGAGGCTATCGCTTCACTGAGCGTGGTCACAACGTCGAGATACAGCGGTTCGCCGGTGCTGCCGGGTTCTTTGGTGCGGTCGAGAACGGCAATGACGCGGGCACTGTTCGGCAGGGCGTTCAAAAACGCCTCGGCGGCGAACGGGCGGTACAACCTTACCTTGAGAAGCCCTACCCTCTCGCCGTGCGCATTCAGATGCGCGATTGTCTCCTCGGCCGCGCCAGCGCCCGATCCCATCAAAATGACGATTCGTTCGGCATCCGCAGCACCTACATAATCAAACAGCTGATAGCCCCTGCCTGTTTGCCGCGCGAAGCGCTCCATCACGTGCCGCACGATCTCAGGGCAGGCGCGGTAATACGGATTGCTGGCTTCGCGCGCTTGGAAGAAAACGTCGGGGTTTTGAGCAGTGCCGCGAATAATCGGCCGGTCGGGGGTCAGCCCGCGGTCGCGATGCTCGCGTACGAATTTTTCATCGATAAGAGAGCGAAGATCCTCATCTGATAGGAGCTGGATCTTGTTCAATTCGTGGGAAGTTCGAAAGCCGTCGAAAAAATGCAAGAAAGGTATGCGGGATTCGAGCGAAGCAGCCTGCGCGATTAAGGCAAAATCTCCGGCTTCTTGAACCGAAGCGGACGAGAGCATTGCGAAACCCGTGGCCCTGGCAGCCATGACGTCGCTGTGATCGCCAAAAATGGAAAGCGCATGCGTGGCGATGGAACGTGCAGCCACGTGGATTACGACGGGCGTTAACTCGCCTGCAATCTTAAACATGTTGGGAAGCATCAAAAGAAGGCCCTGGGAAGCAGTGAACGTGGTGCCCAGTGACCCAGCTTGTAGCGCACCATGTAATGCCCCCGCGGCGCCGCCTTCGCTTTGCATTTCCACTACCGTCGGAACCGTCCCGAAAATGTTTCTGCGACCTTCCGCTTGCCATTGATCGGCCCACTCACCCATCGCCGAAGAAGGTGTTATCGGATAAATGGCAATTACCTCGTTCAGTCGATAGGCCACAGAGGCTGCGGCTTCGTTCCCGTCCATAATTGTCATGCCGGTCTTCATCACGTCGTTATTTGGTGTGACCAAACCAGTCGAGCTCGTCCATTTTCTCTCGCGCAAGAGACTCTCCTTTGCCCTGATCGTCATGATCTATTGTCGATCGGAAATGCACACAGGCGCGGTGACCAATGACACCAGTCCACGTGACGAACGTCACAAAGGCATTTGGAGGGATACGTCCCAGGAAGGGGAATAGAAGTGGGTTACTCGCGGGCGATACTTGCCAGCTTAGCCTTATTCTTGATGATCAGCGTGGAGCCCTTGACTTCCAAGATTTGCTTTTTCTTGAAATCGGCGAACATACGGGTCACTGTTTCCCTCGAGGCTCCAATCATCTGCGCGATCTCTTCGTGCGTCAGAGTCAACTTGACCCTGATTCCATCTTTGCCATTGGTCTCTCTTGGGGACAACTCTAGAAGAAACCGAGCCAGCTTTTTGCTCGCGGAATGAGAGAGCCCAATGTTTCGCATCTCTACGATAGCCGAATGATAAGTTTCACCCAATTGCTGCGCCACACGCAGGGCGGCATCGCCATGTTCGCGGAGGAAGCCGAGGAATTCCGCCCGCGATATGAAATTCGCCTGGGAAGGTTCGACAACGTCAGCAGTGAGCTCATACGGTTTGCCAGTAACCGTGGCTGGCAACCCGAGCACTTCGCCCGGCTCGGCGATTCTCAGAATAAGGGTCTTACCGTCGGCAGAGGTCGTTGATAACTTAACTTGTCCATTGCACAGGATAAATACGCCTCGCAAAGCCTGACCTTCTACGAATAGCGTGGCACCCCTCGGGTAGGTTGCTGAGGAGGTGATCTCCGCCAATCGCTTTATACCTGCTTCCGGAAGGTTGCAAAATAGTCGCTCTTCCCGGTGCGGACATTTGACACAACTCTCGATAATTTCGAGTCCGTAAGGAGCAGGCGGGCGCATGAACGTCTCAAGGCCTACTGTACGCTCTTTCACGCGGGTAACTCCTTGAAATCGACTGGCCATACGCATCACCAATAGTGTCGAGATATGAATACATCATCCTGGCTTTCCAGGCGGTGACTCGCGTCACTCGATGTGGTGATACCGGTCACAGCGGTTGTGCCCAGGCACGTTCATATTGGTACTCACCAAGGAGGTGCACGATGCCTGGAGACAAACGGGACATTTGGGACGTTCTGAAGTTCGAGCTCGAGTTTCTGGAAAAGGGTGGTATGGAAGGTCGCCGCGCGAGGCCTGGAAGCCGCAGTTCATCTTCGAGGATTCGCCCACATGCATGAATTTCGATCAAAAGGAGAATCTTGCGCCGTGCGATGAATGTCTTCTAATACAGTTCGTTCCCCAGGACCGGCGCCACCTGAAGATTCCCTGCCGGCATATTCCGCTGAACGCGGATGGCGAAACCGTGCAGTCTTTTTATCAGTGGGGCACTCAGTACGAGATCGAAGAAGCCTCGGCGGGCTGGCTGCGCGAGAGGATTCGCCAGCTAGAAGCGCTGCGCAGGCCCAAGCTGGAAACCCAACAGAACGATGCGACCATTCAGCAATAGCGTTGTGACTGGGGGAGTGAATCCGTGATTTTTGCCACACCTCGAGTGTGGCACGGGTTACGGCAACGCCGCCCAAATGAGCGCATTCTGGCAGACACGAGGTGAATTTATGACGACCGTTGGGCTAGCTCGAGAATCGCACTGAAGAATATCCTTTACCTTACGGACTTTTCGGAACCTTCCGAAACGGCACTACCATTCGCGGCCGCCATTGCACGCGAGTACGGATCGAAGATCTACGTGCTGCACATGTCTTGCCTACCACGTATGTCTTCACTGTACCAGAGTGCCCGGTCCTCACGGTGCGGCACTAGATTTCCTTCGTTTCGTCTGCCTCGTCATCTTCAGCAGTCACTAAGTGCGCGTCGGAACAGAAGCCGCGGTGGCCTGCGATGTCACTTTTACGCTGTTACTAAAAACGATGGCTGTAGCAACGAGTGATCTACATCACAGCGTGCCGTGTCGCTTGTCACGGCGCGCTCGATATTGATCTCCTAGAATTGTTCTGCGAGCGAAGGAGGGAGCCAATATGCCACACATCTGGATCTTCCCGGGACAACAGGCTGCAGCGCCAAAGATTTACATTCAGAAAGATCCTACATCAACACCTCTGCGAGATGCGCGGATAGCGAGTCCCGTAAGTGCGGACTTCAAGTCGACGGCGGACGACCGTAGTTGAAAACCGCAAAAAATGTCTTGAATTAAACGGTCCTCCCGTGACGTCCGTTTCTGATGCAAAATCAGTTATGACCCCTGCACGCAGTTGGGCGCGACTGAGCGGCGCAAATGTACTCCGCGGCCTTGCGATCCTCTTTGTCTTGATGATCCACGTCAACATGCCACCGCTCATCGCGGAGGTGGCGCACACCAAGGGTCTCCCAGACCAGCTCGTGTCCTCAGCGCCGCTCGGCGTGGACGAAAGGCGCTGATGAAGACATTGCTTATCGCCATGTTGCTGCTGTGTTGCGGATTCGATGCCAACGTGGCTGTACGTGCCAAACAGGAGGATGTGTCGCGGATCGAGGTGCATCGCACCCCCGGCAAGCCGATGCAATTGTTCGATCCGACAAGACCGGCCGAAGCCATTACCGCCCGCCACGATGGTGCGCGGTATGAGCTGATCGTGGCCGTGAATGTGCCGCGCGAAGGAATCGGAGCATATTCCGAAAGCTCGGCGGCGTTGTCGCGTCAGGATTGGGATCGTCTGGTCGCCCTGGTGCAGCAGCAGGGGCTGCTGCGCTTCACGCCGAACGAGGAGCCGGGGCGGGTTTACGATTACGGCGAGATCGGATTCACGATCGAAGGCAGGACCTCGAACGCACAGCAGTGGAGCAAGCCCATCAAGAACTCCGCTGCACCCCAGGCGTTGATGCTGCAATTGGCCCGGCTTGCCCGGCACAAGCTGCCGCGCATTGCGATTTATTACTTTCCGTCCGATACGCCGAGCGCCCCATAGATCAAAATCCCGCAGTGTTAGTTGGTCGGGTCTTCGTCAAAACAAACGTAACCGTCCGCCATGCGATCCAAGCCGCCAACAGCATACACTCGTTGTAATACTCACGGGCAGTTTGCGGCGTTGCTTGCTAGCTACTTTCCATCGCAAATATAAAGCATCGTAGCAAGTATTTATGAACTTTCGGTTGATTCTGCGATGTTGAAGTGTAGCTTTTTGTGTTGCTGCCGCGTCTGAAGAAATTAAGGAGGCAGCGTGATCCAACTTCGACATCGGCAACCGAGTTTGTGGCACAGCGGACTAGCGAAGGACATCGAAGATCTGTGGGAACCATGGATGAAAGAAATAGACCAACTGCTGGAAGACGCAACGCTGGTGGAGAGTGTGTACGATGCACAAGGAAAGCGACATCCGAAGAGCCGGACGCGCGGACGAACCCAAACACCGGCGGAAGTGGCGCTCCGGCTGCTGATCTTGAAGCACGTGCGGAACTGGAGCACGACACGCTGGAGCGAGAAGTACGAGCGAACCTGGTCTATCGCGCATTCACACGCATTGGTCTTTCGGGAGGGCCAGCTGCTGACAGAAGTAGTTCAGCTTGTCGCCCTCGGTTCATCTACACGCACGCGATTCCCGAATCTCAGAAACGTGCGGTAGCAAAGGTGGCCGCCTTAGTGTTCCCTAGTGTTCCCCAGTTTTCAGCGAGTACAGAAAACGGGAAAGTGAACTGATTGAAAGGAAGTCAGTTAGAAAATTCTGGAGCCGAGGGGCGGACTTGAACCGCCGACCTGACGATTACGAATCGTCTGCTCTACCAACTGAGCTACCTCGGCTCGCGCGACTTCACTGTAGCATCGGTGAGAAAAATGTGTCAAACCAAGTCGATCGAGAGGCTTCTTACGTTGGCCATTTGAACTAAATTTCAAGAGTCGGGAGGGTATAACACTTGACTACAAGCTATTGCACAACCCTCCGTAAGACGATCATCAAGCAGGCGATATGAAAGAACGCGCGGTAGATTTGGAGCGAGCGGTCATAGCGTACGACCAAGCGCCGGAAGTTTCCGAGCCAGCCGATCGTGCGCTCGATGATCCAACGTCGCCGGTATCGCCGCAGCTTGCGCCCATCTTGTGTGGCCGGACGAATCCGCCCCTTTCGATGGGTACAGATCAGCTCGATGCCGCGACGCCGCAAGCGTTCTCGCAACGCATCACTGTCGTATGCCTTGTCAGCGATTACCCGCACCGGCTTCTGCCGCGGACGTCCCGCGCGATGCCGCCGTCCTGCGCGGATCGCCGCGAGCGTCGTTTCCGCGAGCCGGACTTCCGCCGGGGATGCAGAGTGAAGGTGGTCTCCCAAAGGAACACCCGCGCCGTCGACCACCACCATCCACTTCGTCCCCTTGCCCCGCTTGGTTTTTCCGACTCCACAGCCCCCTTTTTCGCCGGAGCAAAACTCCCGTCCAGGAACGATTCGCTCCACTTCAATTGCTGGCGCTCGTTCAACTCGCCCAGAAACGCCCGCCAGATGTTCAGCCAGACGCCCTGCTCGTCCCAGTCCCGCAGCCGCCGCCAGCAGGTCGAAGGATGCGGATACTTCTCCGGCTCCTGCCAATGAGCGCCGCTCCGCAAAATCCACAGAATCCCTTCCAGTACCTGGCGGTTTTCGATCCACGGACGGCCACCCTTGCGGTGCTTCCGTGGCTTGGGGAGCAAGGGCGCGATTTTCTCCCACTGCGCTTCGGTCAGCAACGGACCGGATCGCGCCATCGGCCCTCCTTCGGCGCTGCTGGCCTCGCTTATCTCTCATTTCGGAAAACTCAACCACCGTCATTTCAGAGGCTTGTATTGGGTTATGCAACAGCTTCTAGGAGTTCTTATCCCTGAAGACTCCGCCCCTTACCGCGAAAACGGAAACATGGCCCAGCCGATCGCGACTCCGATCAGCAAGAACATCATAAATGTCCAAAGGAAGTACAACACACGATCTTTGATTCTGCGTTTACTCAGGAATGCAAAACTAATCGAAATCACCAGCGCAAAAACAACCATTGACTGGAAGTGGCTCAGGTTCCAATTTAAGTTCATCACGCGCTGTCCTTAGGACTTTCTCCCTCGCGCGATTTCGTAAGCTTCCAGAACGCACAGCAGATTCAACACTCCGGCGACTGCTAAAAAGCGCGTTCCATAATCGCCCGCCGCATGAGATACGTCTACCATGCCGCCTCCCACTCTCTGCGCCAGCAAACAAAAGATGCCGGTTCCGAGATTAGACAGGAAACCAAGAAGGTCGAACGCATCGTTGGCTCCCTCCCACGTAAAAATATTTCCGTGCATGGCCACGCCAACCGCCACGAGCGTGCCTACGGACGAAAAGTAAATCAACGCGCGCCCCCATCGGCGCTGTAACGCATGCCCCATCCCGGGAATGAGCCAAGCCGCGATCGCGATGAGTACGGCTTTGACTTCTCCCGCGTCCCCAGCGATTCGAGTTGCGGCAATTTGTTTTTGCGATGCCATGTCTATTCCAGAAACAGTTCACGCTAGAAGCGGTAGAATCTCTGTTTGTATCGCGCCAGTCACGCGCGCCTCGTGCTCGCTGATATAAACGTTGACCTCGCTGCGTACGCCGAACTCCTGAAGGTAAATCCCCGGTTCAATCGAAAAACAGGTCCGCGGTATGAGCCGCCGGGTGTCCTTGGTTTCGAGTCCGTCCATGTTCGCGCCATTGCCGTGGACCTGCTGGCCAATGCTGTGGCCGGTGCGATGAACAAAATATTTTCCATAGCCCGCTTTCCGGATCACTTCGCGAGCCACTCGATCCACTTCCCAGCCTTCAAGCGATTTGCACCCGCTGATCCCGCTCTTCACAAAAGCGATGGCTCGATCTCGCGCCTCGCGGACAACCCCAAAAATCTTCGCGTGCTTCTCGGGGACTTTGGCACCCAGAAATCCTATCCAGGTTACATCGTAATAGACGCTGCCGGCACCCCTGGTTTTTCCCCACACATCGAGCAGCAGCAAGTCGCCCTCGCAAATCGCAGCGGACTTGCCCGGCTCCGCCTGGTAATGCGGATCGCTGGCATTCTCATTCACAGCGATGTCCGGACCCTCTTCAGTCACAATCCCGCCGGATGCAAATTGCTCCAGAATCCATTGCTTCAAGTGGTACTCGGTAAGACTTCTGTGTTCGCGCACCCTGGCCGCCGCATACCCAAAGGCGTTGCGAACCACGCGGTCAATCACGAGTCCCGCAGCCAGGTGTGACTCCAACTGCGCGTGCGTCCAGCATGCCTCGAATTTCTGCACCAGGTCCGCCGAGCTGACCACTTTTCTCCCTAAGCTGCGGACCATTTCAATGGTACCTGCGTCTACGTTCGAAACATACGGAATCGCGTTCTTGGGGGAATATTGCATGGCGATGGTTTTTGCGCCACCCAGGATTTTCGCAAGATTCTTGTCCAGCTCATCGTGGGCGGCATAAAAAAGTTTTTTGCCTGGAAGTGAATCAAGCGACGCTGACTCAATTCGATGCACCAGCTTTCGTGGTTCACCCTTCGCGGGAACGAAGTAATACCAGCGTCGCGTGCGCATCCCCTCGGGCAGCGCCAGGATGCGGTGCGCGATCGGGTCACGTCCGCGAAAATCGTAGAAGAGCCACCCATCCAGCTTGGAGGCGCGCAGTTCGGATTGAATCTCAGAAATATCCGGCATTGGACACGTGGCTCGCGTAGTATCTCTCGTTCTCTGACGCTGCTCGGTATCGGTCGTGTTGATTGATGTCGTTCGCTGGCGCTGATTTGGGCAATCCCCGCGTCTGACATCGCGGGTGGCGGCTAAGTTTCGTAAATCAAAAGGCTGAGAATTTGCTCGACACTCACTCCTCGAATTTCGACGAGCTTGCTGCGGCTTCGCTCGCCGGAAAGGATTCTAACAGCCGACTTCGATATTTTCAAAATGCTGGCCAAGAAATCGCACAATGCCTCATTCGCACGGTTCTCGATCGCCACGGCTGACAACCGAACCTTCAACGCGCCTTCCCATTCACCCGCAATTTCGTCACGCCTGGCCCTGGTCTGCACGCGCACGGCGAAGCTAACCGCGGCATCGCGCTTCTGAATTTCGATCAAGCCGCTCCTTTCGTGGTTGGCACTGAACGCATCCCGAACAGAGCGGTCCCCACGCGCACTTCAGTCGCACCTTCTTCGATCGCGACCTCGAAGTCATGCGACATCCCCATAGAGAGAACCGGCAGGTCCCTGCCGATTCGTTTCGCCAAATCGTCACGCAGCTCGCGCAGCTTGCTGAAAAACGGCCGTGCATCCTTCGCGTCGTCGAAATATGGCGGAATACACATCAGCCCCCGCAGATCGAGATGAGCTAACCCCAAAATGTTTTTGGCAATCGGCACGACCTCGCTTTCGCTCGCGCCGCTCTTCGTATCTTCCCCGGCGACACGCACCTCAATCAAAACGCGCATCCGTTTCGCGTTGACGCGCTCACCAAAACCAGCCAAAGCGTTTTCAAGCTTCCGTGCTAGCGCCACGCTATCCAACGAATCTACCGTGTCAAAAAATCGTGTCGCTCGCGCCGCCTTGTTGCTTTGCAAGTGTCCGATAAGGTGCCAGGTTCCCCCTAAGCCTCTCACGAGCGGCTCTTTCTTCTCCCACTCCTGAACTCGATTTTCTCCAAAATGGCGTACTCCGGCCGCATAAGCAGCGCTGACACTTTCCGCAGGAAACGTCTTCGATACTCCCACCAGCGTGATTTCGTCGGCCCGACGGCCACTGCGCCGCGTCGCGTGATGGATACGCTCGGTAATGCGCTCCAGATTTTCTGCTATGCTTTCCCCGCCCGCACTCATCGGAAGATCCTAACACGCGGTGCTGGCCTTGGCGGAGCCAGTCGGACCTGTGCGGCTCACTCGAATCGTCCCCCTTCCAACAAGCATATTGCGAGCAGCCCTGAGCTAACGTCTGAGCCTTGGGAAGCGTCTAAGGTTTCGGTAATGTGCGGTTGCCGAGCCGCCGGAGGTCACATTCCGAGGCTTGCCCAAAACCTGTTCTGCGGGGCGCTAGTTTTCTCGACTGGCCTCGCATTCACAGCCAGTCCGGCGCGAGCCGCGAACGACCCGCCTCCGCACGCTGCCTCCATCCCGCGAGTCGATCACCCACTTACACTCGAGGATTTTCAGGGTATGGAACCGGTCCCCTCCCTCCAGGGCAAGTTTGCAAAAGTAGAAGGATTCGTCCAGCGCGACCCCAGGGACGGCGATCCCGCCTCCCAGCACACTGTCGTTTACTTTGCCTACGACGACAAGAAGCTCTACATCGTTTTCGTGGCCTTCGATTCGCAACCTGCCTTGATTCGCGCCCGCATGACACGGCGGGAAAACATCTACGAAGATGACCTCGTCGAGGTGATGCTCGATCCCTTCCACGACCAGCGCCGCGCCTTCTCCTTCGTCTGCAATCCTCTCGGCATCCAGCTTGACCGCCTCTACGCCGAGGGCTCGGGCTTTGACGACTCGTTCGACACCCTCTGGGATTCGCAGGGCAAGCTAACTCCCCAGGGCTACGTGGTCTGGATGGCGATTCCCTTCCGCAGTTTGCGTTTTCCGGCCTCCGGAAAAAGCTGGGGACTCATTTTCCAGCGCATCATCCCGCGCGCGAACGAACATTCCTATTGGCCGCGCGTCACCAGCCGCATTGACGGCATCCTCAATCAGGAAGCCACGCTCGACGGCCTCGAGCACGTTTCCCCTGGGCGAAATATCCAGGTGACTCCCTACGGTGCGTTTCGCTCTTTTCGTACGCTCGACAACCGCGACCCATTGCATCCTTTTTTCGACAAGAAAGCCACCGAGAGCCGCGTCGGCTTCGAATCGAAGGTGGTGGTGAAAGACAGGCTGGTTTTAGATCTCGCCGTAAACCCCGATTTCAGTCAGGTGGAATCCGACGATCCACAGGTGACTGTGAATCAGCGCTTCGAAGTCTTCTTTCCCGAGAAGCGCCAATTCTTCCTGGAGAATGCCAGCTTTTTTGACACACCCATCCCTTTGCTTTTCACGCGACGTATTGCTGACCCGTTATTCGCTGCGCGAGCGACGGGCAAATTGGGTCGCTATGCCATCGGTGCGCTCTTTGCCGATGACCGCTCGCCCGGAAACTCTGTGAGTCCCAGCGATCCTCTTTACGGCAAGCGTGCTTTCTTCGACCTGGTACGCGTGAACCGCGATGTTGGCAAAGGTTCCACGATCGGCCTCATCTTCGCCGATCGTGAGTTTCTCAATGAGTTCAACCGCGTTGGCGGCGTGGACCTACACCTCAAACTCGGTCAAAACTGGTCGGCGAGCGCCCAGGCCGTCGCCAGCTCTACGCAGTTTGTCGGCGGAGATTACTTCGCCGGGCCCGCTTATGAACTGTTTGCTGACCGCAGCAGCCGGAAGGTAGAATTTCATTCCTTCTATAACGACAACAGTTTTGGTTTCCGTACCCGCACCGGCTTTTTCCGCCGGCCGGGCATTCGCCGGCTCGGTAGTTTTGGGCGGTACCAGTTTCGCCCCGAAGGCAAGCGGCTCATCAGCCACGGACCCGGCATGTTCACCCAGGGCCTTTGGAGTCACGACGGCACCCGGCTCGAACAATTCATCAACATCAACTACCTATTTCGATTTACCCGCCAGACCGGCTTCGGCTTTTTCGCCAACGTGGGCCGGGATCGCCTGCGCCCCAGCGATTTTTCGGTGCTGGCCGCCAATCGCGACTACCCCATTAACCATCATGGTGTTTTCTTCGAAACCGCTTTTTTCAAATGGCTCACCGCTTTTGGCGAGACCGGTTGGGGTACGGAAACAAATTTTGTTCCCTCCACCGGACGGCCGGTTTCCGCTAGAAATAACTACATCAACGGCAACATGACACTGCGTCCTCTAAAACGCCTCACGATTGACAACACTTATCTCCTCACCCGTTTCCGCTCTGGCTCGACATCGGCTAGCATCTTCAACAATCACATCATCCGCTCCAAATGGAATTACCAGTTCAATCGCGAGCTCTCTCTCCGTTTTATCTCCCAGTACACCGCCACGCTCGCGAACCCCCAGTTGACCTCGCTGCAAACTACCAAGAATCTGAACTTCGATTTTCTGATTACCTACCTCCTCCACCCCGGCACCGCAATCTACGCCGGCTACAACACCAACCTCCAGAATCTTGACCCCGCACTGCGTTTCGACCCCAACGACTCGGGCACAAATTTTCTGCGCACACGCAACCTCGCCACCAACGACGGCCGCCAATTCTTCGTCAAACTCTCCTTCCAATTTCGCTTCTGATAGCCTGCGCTAATTGCCTTTGCATTCGTACTTAGCAGGAGTGTACAAACATCGCCCTGCAACAGGGGGTCACTCCGAGCGCAGGGACGCGAGGCCTTTGCCTCATGCGCAAAGCGAATGTCGCGTTCGCAGTCGAGGAATCCCTCTTCGATTACCCCATCTCACGAGCACTCTCCGCTGAGAAATTGCTCTCGTGCATCTTCCGTTCGCTAGCGAACCGAAATCACGACCGGACTTGTGTTATACCTTGAATCGAGGACTAGCAGGGGAACGTAAGGGCAAGTTTTGACCTTGAATGATGCTCAAGCGGCTGGAATGTCTTGGTGGAATGGCCGCTTTGTCGTTTCTTTCTGCGACTAGCAACGGGACACATTCGAATTTCCGGAACCGAGGAATCAATGGCTCGCAACGAATTGAACCAATCGTCGGAAATGTCATACCGCACGCTCGGAAAAACAGGTGTAAAAGTTTCCTGTATCGGGCTGGGAGGATTTCATCTCGGACTGTCGAGACTGGAAGAGAGGGATATGATCAAGCTCTTCCATGCAGCGATCGACCGTGGGATCAATTTCTCTGATAATTCCTGGGACTACAACCAGGGTGAGAGCGAACGGCGCGTGGGAAAGGCTCTCAAGGGTGGTTATCGTCAAAAAGTCTTTGTGATGACCAAATTTGATGGACGTACACGAGGCTCCGCACTGAAACAACTGGATGAATCCCTGCAACGCTTAGAACTGGACAGTGTGGATTTGTGGCAATTTCACGAGAATATCCGCTTGGAAGATCCCGACCGCTTTTTTGCAGAAGGCGGAGCTGTGGAAGCGATGTTGCAAGCCAAAAAGGCCGGAAAAATCAAGTACACGGGCTTTACCGGACACAAGGACCCCAGCGTGCATTTGCGCATGTTGCAGATGGCCGACAAGAACAACTTCTCGTTCGATGCGGTACAGATGCCCCTGAACGTGATGGATGCACATTTTCGAAGTTTCGGAAAGGAAGTACTTCCCGTTCTGGTCCGCAAGCAGATAGCCGTACTCGGTATGAAGTCCATGGGCGACAAACATATACTGGCAAGCAAGACCGTGACCCCGCTCGAATGCCTGCAGTTCGCGCTCAGCTTGCCCACATCCGTTGTGATTACCGGAATCGACAGTATGCCGATCCTCGATCAGGCTTTCGAGGCGGCAAGAACCTACGCGACCCTGAGCAAGACGGATATTTCCAACATTCTCGCAAAAACAGCCGCGGTCGCAGCCGCCGGCAAATACGAACCCTTCAAAACCACGCCCACGTTTGACTCCACGGCGATGCACCCCGAATGGCTCGGCTACAATCCCGGCGCGTAGGAGCCGTATCCTTTTCCGTGATTAAACCAAAGCACCCGTCGCCCGGTTAGCCGATGCCCCTTGAGTGTTGAACTGACAGTTCGAACCTTTCGCCGACTCACTCCCGATTCTGCTTGCTTGTAAGTGCTCTAGATTCCACTTACAAGAAACACCTCGGCGAGTGTGCAGCAGTCTGGGGGTCGCACAGCTGGAATAGCGACCGCTGATGGCCCGATTTGAAAACAGCGACGCTCAGCGGTGAACTCCGACCTTCTGCACCGGGGCATTGCGGAGCGCCGCTGCTCCGGCTAGACTGAAGGCCACAACTGAGCAGCGCACATGACGCAGCGCGGAAAACTTATCGTGATTGAAGGCATCGACGGCAGCGGCAAGCGCACGCAGCTCGAACTGCTCAGCAAAGCTCTTGCGGGTCGCGGTCTTAGCTATGTGTCCTGCAGTTTCCCGTGCTATGAGTCGTCCTTCGGTCGTCTCGTCGCGCGCTTTCTGAACGGACAATTCGGCCCGCTCGATTCCGTAGACCCGCACTTTTCTGCCTTGCTCTATGCCGGCGATCGCTTTGAGTACAAGCCGGAACTCGAAGCGGCACTTGCCGCAGGCAAAACGATTCTCTCCGACCGCTATATCGGCTCGAATCTGGCTCATCAGACCGCGCGTATGCCTGCGGAAAAGCGTCCGGAATTCCTGGCCTGGCTGCAGCGTCTGGAATATGGCTTGTATGCTTTGCCCGCAGAGGACCTGGTCATCTATTTGCGCTTGCCAGCTGCGCGCGCCCACCAACTCGTCGGCCGCAAAGCTACGCGCAAATATACCGCTTTGCGCCGCGATTTGCTCGAAGCCGACGTGCTTCATCTCGAACAGGCAGCCGCGATTTACGACCAGCTAGCGCTCCAGCCGAATTGGGTCACCATCGAATGCGTAGATACTGTCGGCGCGATGCGTCTCCCTCAGGAAATTGCGCCGGTCATCTGGGCCGCTGCCCAACCGCTCCTGGTCCAGGGCGCCGCAGCGAGCCGGGCGGCGAAACTTTCCGGCAGTCCGCGCGTATCATGAATGCCAGATTCATGAAGGGCCGTATCGGTGAAGATCCGTTGTTCCTGAACAAGGAAGGAGCAAAAATCCTGCGTGCCATTTTCTGAATATCTTGGGAACGAGCGAATCGTTACCACGCTCCGAGGCGCCTTGCGCAATAACCGCGTGCCACACGCAATGCTCTTTTGCGGTCCACGTGGTGTCGGGAAATTCACCCTGGCGCGCATGTTCGCGCAGGCCGCGAATTGCGAACGCCTGCAAGACGACTTTTGCGGTGAGTGCGAAACCTGCCGCAAAATTGGCCGGCTCGCCGACCCTTCCCGCCTTATTGAGCAAGGTTTAACGCAGCGTGGCGACAGCCCTGACGCTGCAACCGTTGAGCGCCTCCCGCTCATTTTGCAAACCCATCCCGATGTCTGGGCTATCGTGCCTGACCCTGTGCGCCTGCGGAATCCGGTCGTGCGTCCGGTGATTCGCATGGGGCAATTGCGCGCGGTGCAACGCGCCGCGTACTTCAAGCCTTTCGGAAAGCGCCGCCTGTTCATTCTCGACCGCGCGGAAACCATGCGTTGGGATTTGGCCAGCGTGTTCCTGAAAATTCTGGAGGAGCCGCCCGAATCGGCTACCTTGATTTTGCTCGCGCCCAGCCCTTACCAGCTGCTCCCCACGATCGTTTCGCGCTGCCTGCAATTTTTCTTTGCGCCGCTCGAAACCGAGCCACTGGAAAAGATTCTGGCAGACCGCACTGACATGAAGCCTGCCGACCGCCGACTTGCCGCCCAACTTGCCGAAGGCTGCCCGGGAGTGGCCATGGGTCTCGATCTCCAAGCGACTGCCCAGCTGCGCCGCGATGCCTTGAATGTCTTGTTGCAGGCTGTTGAAGCCAGGTCGTATGCCGGACTTTTTCGTGAAACTTCCGCACTGGTCAAAGGGCATCAAGAGTCCTTTGAAGTTCAACTAGAAGTGTTCTATAGTTTGCTCACGGACCTACTCGAACTATCGTGTGGTTCCGGGAATGCCGCACTGAGGAACCCCGCGTTGCGCAAGGAACTCGAAGCGGTCAGCAAGAAAGTGGACTTCAGCTGGCTAAGACGCGCCGTTCAGGGATTTGACGAGTTGTATGCTCGCGCGCGCCGAAACGTGAATCGTCAGCTGGGTCTCGACGCTGTAGCTGTCTCACTGCGAGCCGGAGCAGCAGACCTTGCTGGAATTGCTCGAGATTAGGGATTCGGTCGTATACGTCTAACGCTAAGGTTCATGTAACCGCTACGAGGGAAAGAGCATCTCATCGCACGAGCCTCGTGCTTCCCAAAAAGCTGTGAAGGAGCTGTTATGGTAAATCGGAAACTGTTTCGCCCGGTGCTGACTGAGGTCAAGGAGCAATTGCCTGCCCGCCCGCACCACGGAGCGCCGCAACCGCACAAAAAGCCTGCTCCTCCGGAACAAACACACGCAGAAAATTTCTACTGGGTGAAACAGATGCAGAGCAAAACCCCAGTAGCCGTGATCATGACCGATGGCGAGGTTCTTCGCGGTACCGTGGAGTGGTATGACCGGGACTGCATCAAACTGACGCGTTTGGGCAGTCCCAATTTGCTGATTTATAAGCAGCGGATCAAGTACGTCTATAAGGATGGCGAAGAGGCCGCGCAAGGTGGAAACAACGGGCAGTAAGCGGTGCGTCAGCGCTCGGTCTCGGTAAATTTGTCGAACGCTGTCGCAGCAGGTTCCGAAGCGCGAACGAGCCCGGAAGCTACCTTATCGGCGGTGCTCGGGTTAGCTTTGTGGCCTGGTTGCTCCAATTGCGAAGGTCATCAGCGCCTTTGCTGCAAGCACTTTGCCCGGAGTGAAAATATCGCAATCCGATACAATGAAGTTTCGCCCACGGCGCAGCACTCTGGCTCGCGCTACAACCATGCCGCCGGCAACCGGCTCGAGGAAATTGATTTTCAGTTCGATGGTCGCGAGATGCGTCCCCTGAGGCAGCGTCGTATACGCAGCAATCGCCCCCGTGGTATCCGCAAGCGCGCAGAGGATTCCCCCATGAACGACGTTGTGCAATTGAATATGATGGCTCCGCACTCTCATACCAATCGTCGCCCGGCCACCGCCAGCCACCCGCAACTCAAACCCAAATAATTTTGTCGTGTTGGCGTTGCGCAGACGGCGAGCCATCACGCCCAGCTCTGCTCTCGTCAGCTTTTCTCGTAAGCCCGGCTTGCCTGAAAGTCGTGTCACCGTTTGGTTGACTCCTGCGTCTAAGTGGGAAGCTCGCTTGCGAAAGCCCACGCGCGCTAAACTTCTGTGCGCGAAGAGTCGGTGAATTTAGCACCGCTTGCTAAAACTCGCAAGCAATGCACGGACCGAGGGCATCATGTGAGCGCAGAAAGTCGCGAACGAAGCTACCATTCGCTGAGACTTCGGACCATGCATGAGTGAGCGAAGTCCCAGAATAGCGCGGGAACATCGCTATGACACTAACGTTCTCAAAGCAGTCTGGAATTAGCGCGATGAAAATCGGAATTACCTGCTATCCGACCTATGGCGGCTCTGGCGTTGTGGCCACAGAGCTTGGGATGGAGCTGGCCACACGCGGGCACGAAATCCATTTCATCAGTTACGCGCCGCCAATTCGGATGGACCTCACCCATCAAAATATTTACTTCCATGAAGTCGAGGTTGCTACATATCCATTGTTCGATCACCCGCCGTACACGCTGGCGCTGGCAACAAAGATGCTAGAAGCATTTGAGTCGGTTTCACTCGATCTTTTGCACGTGCACTATGCGATTCCGCATTCCGTAAGCGCACTTTTGGCGCGTTCGATGGCTGCGCCGCGGCGCTTACCGTTCATCACCACGCTGCACGGAACCGACATTACACTGGTTGGCAGCAATCGCAGCTATCTGCCGATTACAAAATTTTCCATTGAGCAGAGCGACGGCGTGACCGCCATCTCGAAGTATCTGAAAAGACGCACCAACGAGGAATTCAACATCGAGCGCCCCATTGACGTGATTCCCAACTTCGTTAATTGCGACTTATATAGTCGCGCGAAGGAATCCGGGAATCGCGCGCAGTGGGCGCCCAGCGGTGAGGCGATTCTAATGCATCTGTCGAATTTCCGCCCGGTCAAGCGCGTGACCGATGCCGTGGAAATATTTGCGCTGGTGCGCGCGAAGATGCCTGCCAAACTCGTACTCATCGGCGATGGCCCGGAGCGGGGCGCGGCGGAATTTCTGGTAAGGAAAAAACGATTGCAAAAAGATGTCTATTTTCTCGGAAAGCAGAACAAAGTTTACGAAAAACTTGCGGCGGCTGATCTGTTTCTGCTGCCATCAGAGATGGAATCTTTTGGATTGGCTGCGCTCGAGGCAATGGCCTGCGAAGTACCAGTGATTGCCACTAATACGGGTGGATTGCCAGAAGTAGTGGAGCATGGAGTAGATGGTTACCTAGTCGACGTCGGCGACGTTGCGGCGGCCGCAAAGCATGCCATCGAAATCCTGTCGCGGGCGGACCGCGGCCGCGAAATGGGTCAGCGAGCCCGCGCAAATGCGAAGAGAAAATATTGCTCGAACGATGTGATCCCCCTCTACGAGGCTTACTACGACAGAGTTCTCGCCGAAGTTCGCTCCGCTCACGCCTAATTATTTTCCGGGATCAGACGGCAGGCGGCCAGAACTGGTGTCGCGCCTAAGACATTGCGGTTTCTCGCCAATAACTCAGGTGTTGAGTGGCCTGGCGACTTATTTTCGAATAAAAAAGCTTTCGTTATTCTGTGCGTCTTTAGATATGACTCGCAGGCAGACAATCAATAATTGCAGAGTCCTGGTCTGGCGAATCAAAGAGCTGGAGGACTTGAAACCGTGTCAGATTGATTTCGTAGTGACAGAGAAGCTCATCATCTTCCCGAGATCACGGCTAGCTTAAAAGATTCGAGTGCGATGGTAGTCGGGGAGGGCGAGGATTTTGCGATTCGAGGGGGCGGGATTCAATTCTTTTTGAAGAGTAACGGTTGCGTTTCGCGGTTAACGTAGACGCGGTTCAAAAGGCTGGACTAAAGATTAGTTCGAAACTGCTGGCTCTGGCCACAATCGTACGCGACGACGGTCATCCGAAGGGGGCCTACGAGCTGGGAGAAAAGACCCTTCTCCCTAATGCACTGTTTTCTCTGTGCGATGCTTGATGTGGCGGAGCACACGGAGGTGAATGCGATGGATGATGGCGTCGGACCACAACCGCCAATACGCTGCGGGCCAGAGACTATGACGATACCAAGTGGTGCCTTCCAAGAGCGTACCGCCACCGGCTCGCGGCGTAAGGAAAAATTGCCCTCCACTCGAAACAAGAAAACCGTGGAGATGCGGAGGTTCAATGTGACTGTGGGGAGTCCATTCCTGCATCGGCACCGGATTGGACGTGACAGAGAACTTGAGCTGTCGTGGCGCATCCCAGATTTCGATGGGTTCGACAAATGGGCCGGTTGAGAAAATGCAGAGGCGTACAGCTCCAGGGCCACGGCCGTGAATTTCGGCCCGAACTGGATAGGCGATCCCCGCGCGGAACAGCAATTCCGTGGGAGCGGCAATTTCTGTGGAGGCTACTACCTCCCTCCAAACAGCTTCTGGCGGAGCCTGGATTTCGAGTGCTGTGCGCACGGCGAAAACCGGAGGCTCAAAGGCCGCCGCGCGATCGATGAATTGAATTGCTGGAACAAGGAACAATACCAGCGAAAGCACCGCTGGAGCACGGCGTTCATACCAACGCGCGCGCAGGATCCAATATCCAATTGACCCTCCCATAAGACTGAGGGCTAGCGCAAGTGGGCCGGCCATCACCAGGCAAACGATTCCTTCAACGGCGACCGCTAGCAGAGCGCAGCCCAGAAATATCGTGGAAAAACATGCCACCAAGACGCAACTGCCGTAGCTGCGCGGCTGACCGTAACCATAAATTATCGTAGAGGCCAGACCCAAGGAAAACGGTAGTGCTACAAACAGGCCCCATCCATACTCTTGCAAGATCGAGGCTCCGAAAACCGTAAATACCAATCCAAACGGCAGGGTTATCGCCAGGGACATTGCCGCGCTGCCCATTGCGCTTTTCGGGAGGATTCGCGCCAAGAGCGGCGCCTTCGGAGATATGCTTTCGAGCGGCAAATTGCCCGATTGTTCGCGTTGCGGTAGGACGCATAAGAGAGCAAAGAAGAACAGGTTAAGAAGGGGAGAAAAAAAAGAACAACTAACCATACTGGCAAACCAGCGGCGCGCAGCCGTCGAAGAGTTAGTGTGACCCCTACCCAGACGAAGGGCAGCGAAAGCGCGACCATGGCGGCGAGAAATGATGCGTCGGCGTGCGGATAAGCGTGCGATGCGCACGGCTCGGCTAACCGGTATCCAGTGGTTGAAGATTCCCCATGAGCGATGAAACACCCGGCCGGCGATGAACCGATCGAGGTTGTGCTTGATTGCAAAACCGAGCACGCCGACAAGCGCATCGGTACCACGATCAACGGTGCCTTCCCAGCGCCACAGATCAGCGAATTTGAGCTTCATGAGAGCTCCAACGTTCCTCGATACACCTGATTTTCTCTCACGCGCAACCGCGTAGATCCTTGCAACCGAACGGCCCGTGATCGGGAAGTCCGCGGCGGATTTTGTCCGACGTGAATTTGGAGCGCGGACTCAGGTCGTCGGGAACGGGATCACAAAATGGGAGCGGCTCGACAATTCCTTCGGATAAAATCCGCAATTGGGCCACGGCCATCAGCGGGATAGTCATGATGCGTTCGGCTACGAATGCCAGCACTCGATGAAAAAATACCGGCATGGGGAAAATGATTGGTCGGCGAGCAACGACGTCCGCAACACGGCGAACAGCGTCCCCAAGGAGAAGTTGGTCGGGCCCGGTGACGGCCAGCGTCTGGCGCGACATGCGATCTTCAAGGAGTGCTACCCGCAGTATCCTGACGAGGTCTTCCACGGCGAGACGGCGAATGTGCTTCTCGCGCATCCCGACGAGCGCAAAGAGCGGAAATGTGCGAAGCGCCTGACTGAGATGATCGAGCACGTGATCACCGCGCCCGTAAATAACGCCGGCCTTGAGAATCGTGAAGTCCAGACCCGAGGCGCGCACGATTTCCTCGGCGGCCCATTTTGATTGGTGATAGGCGGAGCCACAATCAGGGCGCGCACGAAGGAAGCTCAGGAGCACGATTTTACCGACGCCCGCACGGCGGGCCGCTTCGACAACGTTGCGCGTGCCTGCAACGTGCACGCGGTCGTAAGTTTGTTCGCCGAGCTCGCGATTGATGCCTGCACAATGAGCTACTGCGCCGCCGCCCGAAAATGCCCGCGCCAATTGATGGACGTCGGAAAGATCGGAGGGGAGGAAGCTTGCTCCCGGCAAGTGAAGGGCCTCGCTGCCTTTGTCTTTTCCCCGAGCAACGAGCACAACCTCATGGCCACTGAGAGTGAGTGCTTGTGCCAGGTGCCTGCCAACGAATCCTGTGCCACCGGTAATCGCTATTCTCATCGAATGATTCCTTTGCCGGCTGGGCGTAGCGCATGTGCAGCGTCCAGCCAAAAACGCCGCAAAAGACAGAGCCAATGGCATTGATCGTTCCGTGGACCTGGGCCATTTGAGGAATGTTGAGCATTGGCTGGAAAGGATACTCGCCTACGGCCCAGAGACCCGCAAAAAGCATTGCGGGAATGACGGAGACGGCGGAGAGAGCCAAGAAAAGCTGTGCCCAGCGAGGCTTCACTCGACCAACGGCAAGGAGAGTCCACGCGGCGAGCCCGGCTTCGCCGATGACCAGCATGAGCGCGGCAGCCAACTTTGCCCGCGGGCCAAGCACGAACCCGGCAGCGAGAAGCGCGGGGCCGATCAGAACGCATCCCACGGCGGCGTGAAGCGCCCGGCGTTGGTAGGAATCACTGAGGCGAAGGAATCGCAATAGAGCACCCGCAAGAATTGGCGCAGCGAAGCCCGCATAATGAAAATGAACTGCGGTGAGCAGAACAATGGGTTCGTAGAATCCGAGAGGACGCGCACCCATTCGTGAGAATAAGAACCAAATTCCACCGATGAACAAATAAAGTTGGCCGACGCTAGAGCACAGTCGCGACAGTGGGCTCGGGCCATGGCGGAATATTCGCAGTGAGCCGGAAACGGCGTTGAGAAGGCAAACGAACAGCCAGGGTATGGCGGCAAGCGCCGCGAAAATTCCTATCGGCAAGAAGAAAGATGCCACAGCCACAAGCGCGCAAACCGGCACGACCGATTGCGTGAGATGGCCGAGTCGAGTATCGGTCAATGGAATCGGTACTGCCTCGACGAGCTGAAGCCCGAGCGGCACGATCACCAAAGGCGCGAGCGAAAACAGAATCCCAATGATTCCGAGATCGATCCGGTGTGCAGCGCGCAGCGCTACTAAAACAAGCCATTCCCAAGCGGCCATTGCGGTTGACAGCGGCAGAACGCTTGTTATTGGGCGCCAAGTCATCGCCGATTTCCTACTGCGGATGCCGAAAGCAGCCACGCCATAAACGATCGAGAGGAAAAACCCGGAGGACGCAAAAGCCCAGTGAGCTACAGGATTTTGGGTTCGCAATTCCGGGCCGTAAAAAAATAATTGCACGGGAACGCGACAAAACCAGAATAGGCAGATGGCTCCAGCCAGAAAGCGGCCCAAGCCTGTGCCACCGGAAAGCTCTGGAGTGAACAACAGGGTAAGTACCGCGAAAAGGAGGACGATCCCCACGATGTAGACAGAGTGAACGATGAAAATTTGTCTGATGACCGGAGACATGCGGGGAGATGCTCGCGGTAATTCAGCTTTTTGGGGAGAGCAAGATTGGCCGCCGCGATTGCCAGCTGGATACTACCGGCGATCCAAAGTGCGGGAATTATGAGCGGCATATGTTCTCCTTTTGTCTTCAGCGCGGCGCGGCAGGCCAGCGCTCACGCGGGATAAAGCTGCTGATGACCAGCGCGAGAATGCCGATGGTCAGGATGAGACCCATGAGAGCGAATTTCAGCTGATTGCCACTCTCAAAAACCGCTGATTCGCTAAATGAGATGTTGGGTTTGTAGGCCAGTGCGAAGACGACGACCGTGGAAATGACAGCGATGATCACTAGGTCAGCAAGATAGACGCTCACATTGCTCACGTTTCTTAGCTCCTTTCATTGAATTTAGTCTTTACAGATTCAGGACTATTGGAGACAGAACTGGCGCAAGTGCCGGAGGCGCAGCTGCGGCGTGCGGCGACCGAGCGGTAGCCGGCGCGAAGGATGAGCATCATTCCGGGGAGTTGCGCGAGGGCGTAAAGCGGCCAAGCCCACCAAATGTTGCGTGCGATAAAAACGGCTGCATCGGCGCCGCCATATTGCTGCCCTTCTGCAGTAAGCAGGCGCATCTCGCGCAAAAGTTCCATCTCCGATAAGCCCAACAAGTCCGGAACGCGCGGATCTTGCAGGGGCGCCAGAGCGAATCCGCGAGGCACCAGGACGCGCGCAAACAGCTCGGCGATTCGGATGCAAAATGGGCAGTCGGCGTCATAGAAAAACCATCCTGCGCTGGCGCGCCTTCCTTTGCTATCGGTAACATCGGAGCATAGTGAAATCATTTGCGTACTCGCGTCTTGTGTCCTGAGTTTTTCGTCCCACTGCTAGGGCTTTGCGAGAATTCTCTTGATCTTACCGCGCAGCTTCACCAAGCCCTTCATCGCGCTCGGCGGCATGCGCAGAACCTCTTCAAAAAGAGCCGTCATGGCCAGGAGAAATTCGAGCATGCTGGTGAGGCGCTCGCGTGTGAAGGCATTCTCATGATTGCTGACGGACAAATCGTCGACGCATTCGCGCAGGATGCGAAGAGTCGGGTCGATCTCCCTGCGCTTACGTTCCTGCGAGACAATGCGGAAAATGTCCCCCACGTCGCTAAGGGACTCAAAATGATCGCGGCGGTCGCCTAACACGTGGACGACACGCACAATGCCCCAGCCCTGTAACTCACGAAGGCTGGTGCTGACGTTGGAACGCGCGACGGACAGGGTTTTAGCGATCTCCTCTGCGTGAAGAGGCTGCGGCGAGAGAAATAAAAGAGCGTGAACTTGGGCGACAGTACGGTTGATGCCCCATCGGGTGCCCATTTCGCCCCAGTGGAGGATGAATTTTTGCGCAACCGGCGAGAGGTTCGGCATTTGGCTTTCTCTGATTTCTGTCACAACAGAATATACAGTAATAATAGCCGGCTGTCAAGTGTTTCCCGCGAGGCCCCAGGGCGGAAGTTAGAAACGTTTGCGGCGCTCGATCGTCTTAACCTCAACGGGAAAGGGGACGGATATGTTTTCACTGTTTCAAGATTTTCGCTATGCGGTACGGCAGGCCAAGAAAAATCTGGGTCTGACGGGTGCCGTCGTGTTCGTTCTCGCGCTTGGGATTGCGGCCAATTCTGTAACCTTTACGATACTGCAGGCCACGCTCCTTAGCCCGCTCCCCTATCCCGAGCCACATCGGCTCGCGCAACTCTGGGAGACACGCACCCAGGGAACTTTTGCGAAGATGGAGTTTTCTTATCCGGATTTCGCGGACTACCGGGACCGGAATCAGGTGTTCGAAGGGCTAGGCGCCTATGCACCACGTAATGCAACTCTTCTCGGGCCACAGGGCGCCGAGCAGATCTACGTTACAACTTGCAGCGCAAATTTCTTTGACGTGCTGCGCATCAAGCCAGCTTTGGGGCGGCTTTTTCAGGCCGGAGATGACCTGCCCCAAGCGGACAGGAAGGTGATCCTCACTTATGTGGGCTGGCAGAGGCGGCTGGGAGAAGACTCGCAGGTCGTCGGGAAAACGGTTATTTTAAATGATCAACCGCGTGAAATCGTCGGCGTGCTCCCACGTGATTTCCAATTTGCGCCAAGCCGTTCGGAGGAATTCTGGCTTCCATATCGCATTCAGGGCGGACTAGAGCGCCGGAACCTACATTGGCTATATCCGGTAGGACGCCTCAAGCCGGGAATCGATCTGCGCAAGGCGCAATCAGCTCTTTCGGCCCTGGCGAACCAGCTCGCGCTTCAATACCCGGATTCGAATGTTGGCGTAGGTGCGCAAATCGTCAATCTGCGTGAACAGATCGTTGGACAAACCCGACCCGTGCTGCTGCTTCTGATGACCGCGGTTGGATGTTTTTTAATTATTACGTGTGGGAATCTCGCGGGACTTCTGCTCAGCCAGTCGGTGAGCCGTCAGAAGGAGATGGCCATTCGCCTCGCGCTGGGCGCCAGCCGTGCGCGAATCGTGCGGCAACTTCTTACCGAGAGCAGTTTGCTTTCGGTTATTGGGGGGGTAGCGGGGGCCGGGCTGAGCGTGTGGCTTTTGCCTGCAGTCCTCGCGAGCATTCCGAAGAAGGAGTTGCTGTCCATGCCCGCTTGGCAGGGTCTCCGTGTGGACCCAAGATTTTTGTTCCTGTCGCTCGGTATTGCTCTTTTAACAGGCATGGTCTTTGGCTTTATACCGGCACTCCTGGCATTCCGGCCGCAGCTTCGCGCGGCACTGCAAGAAAGCGGACGCTCGTCAGCAGGCCGGGGGCGTACTCGATTGCGGAACAGCCTGGTCGTCGCGGAAATCGCGCTGGCGATTATTCTCCTGCATGGCGGCGGGCTGATGCTGAAGAGTCTTGCGGTGGTGCTGCGCGTCAATCCAGGATTTCAGACCACGAATCTACTCACGCTTGGACTGGGGCTACCCAGCCGGAAGTATCCGAAGGACGGGGATGCGTTAACATTTCAGCGCAATTGACTGGACAAGCTGGCCAGCCTTCCGGGTGTGCGCGGAGTGGCTACCACGAGCACGTTACCCCTGAGCGGAGGGGGAAACACCTCTCGCTTTGTCCGGGAAGGCCATCGCACTGCAGGTAAAGCGGGGGAGCAGGAGGCCAACAGCCGCGATGTGAGCGCGAACTATTTGGAAGTCATGGGTATACCGCTCCACGGGGGACGACTTTTTACCGAACACGATGTATCTGGAACAATGCACGTCGCATTAATCAACCAAACTCTTGCCGACCGGATGTTCCCCAACGAAGACCCAGTCGGTAAGCGCATCGACTTCACGTACACGAAGGTACCAAACCTCTGGCAGATCGTCGGCGTAGTAGGCGACGAGAACGCTACGGCACTTGATGCCAAACCCAATCCTGTAATCTATGTGCCGTTCGCTCAGTCGCCAGATCTGTATATGAATGTCGTCGTGCGCACAGTACAAGAACCAAGCACCCTATCCGTGTCTGTGCAGCGGACGATCAACCAGATGGATCCTGCCGTGCCCATTTCGGATGTGCGATCGATGTCACAGATCATCGCGGAATCGCCCTCGATTTTCTTGCGGCGGTCGCCGGCTTATCTCATCTCGGCGTTCGGTGGCCTGGGTTTGCTTCTTGCAGCAGTTGGACTCTACAGCCTATTGGCCTGGGCGGTGGCGCAACGGAAACGCGAACTAGGGATTCGCGTGGCGCTAGGCGCCCAGAAGAGAGATGTTTTAAAGCTGATCGTTGGCGACGGCATGAAGCTGGCTATTGCCGGTATTGCCGTGGGTATGTCCTGTGCGCTCGGTGTTTCGCGGTTGCTGGCGAGTTTTCTGTTCGACGTACAACCCGGGGATGCAGGAACGTTCATCGGTGTATGCAGTTTGCTGCTTATTGTAGCCCTGATGGCGACCGCGCATCCGGCGTGGCGCGCCATGGGAGTCGATCCGATCCACGCGTTACGCGAAGAGTAGGATCAGCGCCCTTCAACGTTGGTGGCGGGTATGACCTACGCGCCTCACGTTCTCCGGGAGGCGCGAATCTATTTGGCAGACGGAACTTTCACGACCAGGTAGACAATTTGCTGACCATCGATTTTGCGAACCCAATGGGGCACACCTGCTGGGATAGTGACGATGTCACCCTTGGCGATTTCCCTATCTTCGCCTCCTGAGACACTTTTCCCACGCAATTCTCCGGGAGCGGTTTCGGAGGTCTCGACCAAAGATCCTCCGGTGACGAGAGTGCCTCCACCCTCGATGACGTACCAGACGTCAATCATACTCTTATGAACCTCTGCCAGGCCTGTCTTGGTGCGACGAGCGACCAGCGCCGAGTACGCGGGAGTCTCCGACAGATTGATAATGGAGACGCCAGGCGTGGCTTCCGGCGCTTTGTGAATGTCAGACTGGAGCTGCTTTGCCGATACAAAGACCACTTTGGAAGCATTTTGCGCCCTGGCCTGAGCCAGCATGAATATTGCAACCGCCAGCAGCGCAACACCCGGGATTTTCATTGCCTTCATTTGCATTCCTCCTTGGAAATTCTAGTTAGAGTCGCAGCCATCTACCACCAGCGCGAAGATTACGCCGGGGTGGGAAGCGTGGAGACGAGTTCTGGGATTTCGATGCGGATGAGGGTTCCCTTCCCTGGGCGGCTGGAGATTTCCATGCGGAATTCACCGCCGTAGAGTACCCGCAACCGTTCGTGCACATTGCTAAGGCCGATCCCTTCGACATAGACGTGTTTAAGACGCGATTCGGAAATGCCCGCGCCGTTGTCTTCGATTTCGATAACCAGGCGCCCGCCCTGGATCGAAGTGCGAAAGCTGATCTGTCCGCCCTCGAGCTTATGCGCAAGACCATGCTTGAGACAATTTTCCACGATGGGTTGAAGCAGCATGCTGGGTACAAAGGCTTCGAGAGTTTCTTCATCCACGTGCTTGATAATGTCCAGGTTATCGCGACCGAATCGAGCGACCTCGATGTCCAGATAATCGTCAATGAACTCCAGCTCCTCTCGCAAAGCAACGAAGGTTTCGTTCTTGCGAAGCAGCCGACGGAGAATATTACTCAGCTTGAGGACGACACCACGCGCCGTATCGGGGTCAAAGCGAATGAGCGAAGAAACCGTGTTGAGCGTATTAAAAAGGAAGTGCGGATTGATTTGGCTGGAGAGAGCGTCCATGCGCGCCTTGAGGAGAAGCTGCTGATGCTGCTCGAGATTCATCTCGATGCGGGTGTTGTTCCAGATCTTGATGGGAACGGCTACGGCCATCACGGTCGCGAGGACGATTAGAGTCAGACCCCAATCGTGGCGCACGTCGATGGCAAAGAGCCACGTGGGTTTCGTGGCTCTCACTAGGGCGACGCGCCCTAGTTCAAGAGCTATGACACCTCCTAAGGGCAACATTTCCCAGGAGAACTTGGCATAGCGTAACAGCTGAATTATGGCCCGACCAATATTTAGGAAGGTGAAGGGCCCGAAATTCCAGATCTCTTCTTTATTGGGGATGACTTGGCGAATGAGGCCACCTACAAGACCGGCAAACGCAGCGGCGGGCGTTGACAACCATTCGTGATTGAAAAATGCGGGAAGACTGACGAGCGAGCCGCCCATGGGGCCCACAACACGTCCTCCAAGCAGGCCCAAGAGAAAGGACCCTTCGAGCGTCAAATCGGCAAAGCGCCATTGATAGCTGACCAAGCGCAGCATGACGCCCATAGCTAGCGGTGGGGTCATGAATAGCAGTAGCTGGACTTTCTGATCAGAGTCGCGCTGCTCGGTGAATAGGACTTTGCGGAACACGGTCCAGCGGGCCAGGAGCGCCGCGAAGGAAGCGGCGACACCCACCTTCAAAAGAAGAGTAAATAAGAGGTCTTTTCCGGACCCGAGTATGTCCATGAGCGCGTCAGGTTTACGGTAGCCAAACCCCGGGGCGATGTAAAGTGGCGAGAGCTGTAAACGAGCGTCCCCATCTAGAGCGAGTGTCCGGCGCCGCCGTCCCCAGCTGCTGCTATACTACAAGGCCCTCAAATGAAGCGCTCAAAATTGCAGACCGAGCGACCGAAAGGTCGGAAGAAACATGCGACGGCCGTGCGTATCGTGGCGCAAGCGGCTTTGCCGACGCGTTTTGGCCGGTTCACTGTTCTCGGTGTAGAAGGACGAGGGGCTGAAGAATCGGCGGTGGCGGTCATTCACGGACATGTGAAGGGCAAGGTAGCGCCGGTCGTCAGGATTCATTCGCAATGTTTGACGGGAGACGTATTGACGTCACAGCGTTGCGATTGCCGCGCTCAACTGGAACTTTCGCTGCGGTGCATCGCTAAAGCGAAGTCTGGGGTGCTCTTGTATCTTCCGCAAGAAGGGCGCGGTATTGGCTTGATGAACAAATTGAAGGCTTACGAGTTGCAGGATGGCGGCATGGATACGGTGGAAGCAAACGAGCAACTGGGCTTTGCCGCGGATTCGCGCGACTACCGGTTTTCAGCGAAGGCATTGCGAATGCTGGGCGTGCGACGCGTGCGGCTGCTGTCGAATAATCCGGAGAAAGTGAGACAGCTGGAGGAGTTTGGGATCGAAGTGATTGAACGGCTTCCGTGTCAACCGCGAATTTCGCAGACTTCGCGAAATTACCTGCGGACCAAGAAACGTAAAATGGGGCATCTGCTCCGTGGACTCGGCAAGTAGTGGCGTAAGGGGTCAGCAAAAGCTGGCCTGTGTATCCTCGAGACCTTGGAAGGTATTTTGGCGACGGCCGGGAAACGGATTATCCGCCTCCGACAAAGTGAACGATCTCAAAGTGGTCGCCGGACTGCACCTGGGTTACGTCCCACAACGCGCGGGGAAGCACTTTGCGATTGCGCTCAATCGCGACTCTTTCCGGTTTATATTCAAGCTGAACCAGGAGCGCGCTCACTTTTGATCCTTCCGGAATTTCGCGCGATTCACCGTTCACCATAATTGTGACGGCCCTAGTCATGGGACTTGTGCGGGGGTGGGAGTGCGCGGCTTGGATTTGAGATGGTAACGGAGTTGATCGTGCGCGGAACCCAAAGAGGCACGAATCACCAATGCCCCCCCTTCGAAACTCATCTTGGGTAAAGGGAATTTAACTTCAACATAGCCTTCGGCGTTGGTAGAAGCCCCGAATTGCGCAGGAGAAAGGGAGCCCTCAATGATTACCAGAATTTTTGCGCCGTCTTTCGGCTGGGAAGTTTCTCGTGAGCGAACTTCGATCTGGAGATTGGCATGGCCAGCGTGAATCCAGGACGAAGCGTTAACTAGAGTCACGATGATGCGCTCACCAATGGAAGCAGGAACGGCAGCAGACGAAGCGCCTGCTGCGGCTGCGGAATCTGCAGAGGCATTCCCGACTACAGCCGAGGCCTCGAGTTGCAGGCTGCCGGCACGAATTTCATCGATGACCGTGCGATGCTGGTCTTCGACGCGTTTCTGCAGAAGGATCTGGCGATCTCCGTCGGTTTTCAAAAGATCAGCGTAGCTGGCTGTTCGCCGGTACACGACATGGCCGCCAGAGTAAACAGTGGTATCGATGAAAGGATGCTCGGAGCCGCGGTCTTCGGTCTGAACGTGATAAGCCGTGCGACCAACCTGCACATTGGAATTGTGTCCAAGGTTCATGCCAAAATCCGCCGCTGGTCGGCCTGCCGTGGAATACGTGAAGGCCGCCCAGATACGCGACCCATTTGACCGAGAAGCACCTGGCCGCTATTATACCTTGTAGGACGATGAGCGGAAATTATCTCGAGAGCTATGCGCCGTTACTAATACACCTGCTGGTGGCCATGGGCTTGGCGGGTGCGCTGGTTGCGGTTTCATCGCTCGTAGGCTGGCGGAGGCCGAGCCGCGAAAAGCAACAGGCCTACGAATGCGGTATGAATCCAACGGGTGACGCGCGCGCGCCTTTTTCCGTGAAGTTCTATCTGGTTGCAATGGTCTTTATTCTTTTTGACGTCGAGGCAATCTTTCTTTATCCATGGGCGTACATTTTTCGCGAGTTGCGCTGGTTCGGCTTTCTCGAAATGCTGCTTTATATAGCGATCTTGCTCGTGGGATACATCTATCTCTGGAAAAAAGGCGCGCTCGACTGGAATAAATAGCAAACCGTTCCCGGACAGCCAATCGTGACTGAGAAAGCGGATGTGCAGCAAAATCCGACCGTGCTTGGACTGCGTACATGGAATGCGCAGGCGGTACTCGAAGTCTGTGAGTTCCGGGGGGAAATTACGGTCGTAGTTGGACGAGAGCATCTTTACAGCGCTGCGGAATATCTGCAAAAAGACAGCGCTCTGCAATTCGAACATCTTTCCGATTTAACCTGCGTGGACCGCTTTCCGATGGAGCCGCGCTTCGAGCTGAGTTATCACTTAGTGTCCATATCACGCCGGTTGAAGGTGCGCCTCCGAGTTCGCGTTCCTGGGAGCGATCCGGTGGTGCGATCGCTGACGGATCTGTGGCCGGGAATGAACTGGCACGAACGCGAAACATTTGATTTGTTTGGTGTGCGGTTCGAGGGCCATCCGGATTTGCGACGCATTCTGATGCCGGAGGATTGGGAAGGTCATCCGCTCCGAAAGGATTTTCCAGTCGAGGGATTTCGCTGATGCCAACGACTGTACAAACCGCGACTGGCACGGCCCAGACGATGGTGCTGAATATGGGGCCGCAGCATCCTTCGACGCACGGGGTGCTGCGCGTGATGCTGGAGCTAGACGGCGAGACAGTGGTGAAAGTGGAATCGGACATCGGGTATTTGCATACTGGCATCGAGAAAACTTGCGAGGCCAAGACATATTCACAAGTAATCACGCTGACAGACAGAATCGACTATCTCGCGCCACTTTCCAACAATTTGTGCTACTGCCTCGCTGTAGAAAAGCTGCTGGGCCTGCAGGTTCCGAAGCGCGCGCAATATGTGCGCGTAATGTTAACGGAGTTGACGCGCATCGGTTCTCATCTGGTGTGGCTGGGAACCCACGCCATCGACTTGGGCGCCATGTCAGTATTCTTGTATTGCTTCCGCGAGCGCGAGGAAATCCTCAAAATATTGGAATTTATTTCCGGCCAACGGATGATGACCAGTTATTTTCGCATTGGCGGGCTCGCGCTGGAGCCTCCTACCGGCTGGCTTGAGCGCATGCAGCGGTTCCTGAATATGTTTCCGAGCCGCATCGATGAGTACGAGACATTGCTGACGGAGAACCGGATCTGGATCGCGCGCACCAAGGGGATCGGGGTTTTGAGCGCCGCAGACGCGATCGCAATGAGTGTAACCGGTCCAATGCTGCGAGCCGCAGGAGTCGGCTACGACGTACGCAAATATTTCCCGTATTCGAGCTATGAGGAATTTGATTTTGACGTTCCGACGCGCACCGACAGCGATTGCTACGGACGATACTTGGTGCGTGTTGCGGAGATGCGCGAGAGCCTGAAAATTATCAAACAGGCCATGGAAAAGGTGCCCGCGCAAGGCCCGATTCGAAGCGAAGCGCCCGGGATTGTTCCTCCGGAACGCGAGAAGATGAAAACAGAAATGGAAGCGCTGATCTACCATTTCAAGATTTTCACGGAAGGCTTTTCGCCGCCGCCGGGTGAGGCATATCAGACCATCGAATCGCCGCGCGGAGAATTAGGATTTTACGTTGCCAGTGACGGTTCACCGAAACCATTGCGCGTGAAAGTGCGTGCCCCATCATTCGTGAATCTGCAATCCCTGCCAAAGATGGTTGTGGGGCGGCAGGTTGCCGATGTTATCGCCTGTATTGGAACCACGGATATCGTTTTGGGAGAAGTGGACCGCTAATGAATCTTCCGCCGCAACTCGTCAGTAAGTTCGAGACCTTGCTTACGCGGTACCCCGTCAAGCGCTCGGCACTGATTCCCATGCTCTTGTATGCGCAGGACGAGCAGGGTTACATCACTGATGAAATGATAGCCGAGATTGCCCGGCGTTTGGAACTGAAGACGCTGCATGTAATCGAGACGCTGGGGTATTACTCGATGCTCCGAAGGAAGCCTGCCGGGAAGCACCATGTCCAGATTTGCACGAATGTGTCTTGCATGCTTCGCGGCGGCAAACAACTGCTTGAGCACGCGCAGCGCAAACTTGAAATCGGGCACAAGGAAGTAACTGCTGATGGGGTGTTTTCGCTGGAGGAAGTGGAATGCATTGGCGCGTGTACGGGCGCTCCGGCGATGCAGGTCAATTACGATTTCTACGAAGACCTCACCCCTCAAACATTCGATCGTATTATCGACCACCTCGATTCAGGACGCAAAACCGAGCCGTCGAAGTACACGGCAGGGGCGGTCCACGAGCGACTCGCGGCCGAGACGCCTTTGATCAGTAAGAGATTCGGGCTGAAGGATTCAACCAAGATTGATGTTTATTTAAACAATGAAGGGTACGTGGCGCTGGAAAAAGCTTTAAAACAGATGACGCCCGAGCAAGTGATCGATGAATTGAAAAAGTCCAATTTGCGCGGGCGCGGAGGCGCCGGATTTCCCACGGGAATGAAGTGGAGCTTCGTTCCAAAAGACACTGGCAAGCCGAAATACATTTTATGTAATGCCGACGAGAGCGAACCAGGCACTTGCAAGGATCGTCCCCTGATGGAGATGGACCCGCACCAGTTGATCGAGGGTGTGATCATCGCCGGGCGGGCGGTCGACGCGCATAACGGATATATTTACGTGCGAGGCGAATATCGGTGCGTGCTCGATATCATGGACCGCGCGATCGAAGAGGCATACACCCGCGGTTACCTCGGCAAGAATATTCTGGGGAGTGGGTTTGATTTTGATGTGTGCACGCACACCGGCGCGGGCGCCTATGAGTGCGGCGAAGAATCTGCCTTGATGGAGTCACTCGAGGGAAAGCGCGGCTATCCGCGGATCCGTCCGCCTTTCCCTGCCGTCGTAGGACTGTACGGCTGCCCGACGGTGATCAACAATGTGGAGACGCTCAGCTCAGTGCCGGCAGTGATACGCGAGGGTGGCGAGGCATATGCCAAACGCGGGACACCAAAAAATGGCGGGACGCGATTGTTCTGCATTTCGGGACACGTGAATCGTGCCGGGATTTATGAGCTCCCGATGGGATTCAATTTGCGACGCATGATTGATGAAGTTGCCGGGGGCATGCGCAAAGGCAAGAAACTGAAAGCCGTCATTCCCGGCGGAAGCTCTTGCCCATTGTTGAAAGCGGAGGAAACGGATTTGCCGATGGATTACGACTCATTGGCCAAAGCGGGATCGATGCTGGGTTCCGGCGGTGTGGTGATCATTGACGAAGATACCTGCATGGTGGATCTAGCGCGGCGCATTATGCATTTTTACGCGCACGAATCGTGCGGATGGTGTATTCCCTGCCGTGAGGGAACGTCTTGGTTGCGGAAAATGCTGGAGCGATTTCATGCGGGAATGGGACGCGCGGAAGATATACCGCTGATCGGTGAGCTGGCAAAAAATATGCTTGGGCGAACATTTTGTCCGCTCGGAGATGCCGCCGCTCTGCCTACGATCAGCATCGTGAATAAATGGCGGAACGAATTTGAGGAGCATTTGAGCGGGCGATGCCCGCGTAAGCCGACGGGAGTGCCGGTTGGGGCGCATTAAAACTTATGGCTGACGTTAAACAAATCACCCTGAAGATAAACGACCGGGAAGTGAAATTCCCCGCAGGTACGCTGGTCATCGAAGCGACGCGACGCATGGGAATTGAGGTGCCATCGTTTTGTTACTACCCGGGGTTGTCGTTGCAGGCTGCGTGCCGAATGTGTTTGGTCGAAGTAGAAAAGGCGCCAAAACTGCAAACCGCGTGCACGCTAGTGGTGATGGAAGGGATGGTGATACGCACGGAAACCGAGCAGGTGAAGGCGGCCCGCAAGGGGATGCTTGAATTCCTGCTCACCAATCACCCGCTGGATTGCCCGGTGTGTGATAAGGGCGGCGAGTGCGAGCTGCAGGACATGGTCTTTCGTTACGGCGCCGATGCCAGCCGCTTTGTGGAAGAAAAGATTCATAGTCCCGAGGAGAAATGGTCAGAGGTGGTTTATTACGACGCACCGCGGTGCATACTCTGCTTCCGTTGCGTGCGAGTTTGCGACGAAGGCATGGACGTGAAGGCGCTGGGCGTCGGACAGCGCGGAGCACTGTCGGTAATCATTCCCAACGGCGAGGACCATCTCGAATGCGAAGAGTGTGGGATGTGCATCGATATTTGTCCGGTGGGCGCGCTCACGAGCGGAACCTATCGCTATAAAACGCGGCCTTGGGAAATGAAATATGTGCCGACGGTGTGCACGCATTGTTCGAATGGGTGCAAGACAACTCTGAGCGTGCGTAACAACAAAATCCTCCGTGCGAATAATCGCGACCTTTCCGGTATTAACCAAGACTTTTTGTGCATCAAGGGGCGTTTCGGATTTGATTTCGCCGAGCATCCAGAACGATTGACGCTGCCGTTGGTCCGTCAAAACGGGAAGCTACTGCCTACGAGCTGGGAAGACGCCAGCCGCCAGGCAGCGATTCGATTGAAGACAATTTTCGATGCGCATGGTGGAAACGCAATCGGCTTTATCGGATCGAATCGTACGACCAACGAAGAGAATTATTTGCTGCAGCGCCTGGCTCGCGCGACATTTGGCACCAACAACGTCGATCATCATCGAACAGCAGATTACGCGGGATTGGTAACAGCTCTCGGTGAGCAAGCCTCGCAGGCCACGGCTACCATCAAACAACTGGGGGAAGCGAAGGCAATTTTTCTCATTGGCAACGATCCGACGGAACAAAATCCGCTGGTTGCCTGGCAGATTCGCAGCGCGGTCCGGCATCAGAACGCGAAGCTCTACATCATCAATTCAAACCCCATCAAATTGCGCTCCAAGGCGCGCCATTTTGTGCACATCGCGCCCGGCACCGAAGGCAGCGTGGTACGTTGGCTCGCGCGCGGTGAAGGTGGATTCGACGACGCACTAACTAAGAATTTGACGGAATTGAAGAACCTTCTAGCCAGCGAAGCAGAAGTCGTTATTGTCTTCGGATCCGAAGTAACTGGGGCCGCGGTAGAAGAACTCGTAACGCTGGGCTCCACTCTTGCAGGCAAGACTCGCTATATGGCGCTGGGTGATTATTCGAATTCTCGCGGCGCCGCAGACATGGGCTTGCTTCCGGATCGGTTGCCTGGACATGCGCGACTTGATGACGGTAGCCCACGCGAGCAATTCGGAACGTTATGGGGAGCGACGCTTTCGGAGAAAGCAGGGCTCTCTGCTCAGAAGATGCTCGAGGGTACCCAGAGCGGTGCCCTAAAGGCGCTTTATGTTGTAGGTGCGAATCCGGTGAAGACGTTTGCAGCGTCGAAAGATGGTGGCCGAGGCAAACTGGAGTTGCTGATCGTTCAAGAAATGTTTTTAAGCGAGACCGCTGAGCTTGCGGACATCGTTTTCCCGGCAAAGTGTGCATACGAAAAGGATGGTACGGTCACTAACACGGCGGGAGAGCTTCAGTTGCTTCGTAAGGGCGGGGACATCATGGGGCCGCGAAGCGATTTCGACCTCTTGCGGATTATATCGCATCAACTCGCGATTCTCGGATTGGGGTCGGCGTTTCATTACAAGTCCGCCGAAGCAGTGTTCGATGAGATTCGTAAGAATGTTCGCGGATATGACGTTCAAATGACGGGCTTGATTACCGGGGGCGCCGAAGCCACTGCCCCACAGTGCGCGAGGAACGGTCACGGCCCGCACGATATTCCCCCAGGACAGATTTTTTCTTCCGCGGATACGCTATTCACCAGTGGTACGCTGGGGCGCTATTGCAAAATGATTGAATCGCTTCCTGAGGCCGAAGCCAAACCGTGAGCAACTTGATCGCCCAGCACCCGATCCTGATTGTCTCTTTAGTTAAGATCGCCGTTTTGATGTTTATAGCGCTGACCACGCTTGCCTACCTAACCTGGTTCGAGCGCAAAGTGGTCGCGCACATCCAATCGCGCTGGGGGCCGTATCGCACGGGACCGCATGGACTGTTGCAACCACTGGCGGATGGACTAAAGTTTTTGTTCAAAGAGGATCCAGCTCCTGCGGGAGCTGATCGCTTTGTATATTTCCTCGCACCATTCCTCGCTCTCTCATTGGCCCTGACGTCGCTCGCGGTCATTCCATTCGGTCCAAAGGAAATTGTGATCCTGGGCCACAAGACGCCGCTCGCGATTGCCGATCTCAACATCGGATTATTGGTTTTGTTTGCGATTACCTCGCTTGGAGTATATGGAGTGGCGCTGGCCGGATGGTCGTCCAACAGCAAGTATCCCTTACTGGGAGGACTTCGCAGTTCGGCACAGATGGTCAGCTATGAATTAACACTGACCATGTCAGTTGTGGGGGTGCTGCTGCTCGCCGGCTCGTTTAATTTGCGCGAAATTATCGAATCGCAGGCTGGCGCGCACTGGTGGATTTTCCCGAGGTGGAACATTTTTGCGGGGTCGTTTCCGCAGGTGATCGGCTTCTTCTGTTTCTTTACCGCAGCGATCGCAGAGACGAATCGATTGCCCTTTGATTTGGCCGAGGCAGAATCAGAACTGGTTGCGGGCTTCCACACCGAATATGCCAGCTTCAAATTCGCGATGTTTTTTATGGCTGAGTACGCAAGCATGATTACGGTATCTTGCCTGGCGACGATTCTGTTTTTTGGCGGATGGCTCTCGCCATTTGGTCAATCCAACGCATGGGGCTGGACGCATTTTCTACCGACAGTACTTTTTGGGCTCGCGGGACTGTATTTGATCTGGGACGGCATCCGCTATGAAACCGTATTCGGCAAGGTCGTATTACCATTTCTGGGGATCGTGCTGTTCGCGCTAGCGGTTCTTTTTACGTTCCCTGGGGTAAATGACTTTGTTCAGGGCCCCTTCTGGTTTCTGTTGAAAGTTTTGACCTTTCTATTTATTTACGTCTGGCTTCGCGGAACACTGCCGCGTTTTCGCTATGACCAGCTAATGGCCGTGGGATGGAAACTTCTGCTTCCGCTGTCCATCGCCAATGTAGTGCTGACAAGCCTTGCGATTGTGAGATTCAGCCGATGAAAGCGACTGGCCGATGACCGGTCCGGTAATCGTATTTTTTGCGCTGGCCGCCCTGGCTTTGGGTGGCGCGGTAAGCCTGATTTTGCGGCGCCATCCGATTCATAGTGCGCTTTCGCTCATTGTGGTGATGGTCGCGCTTGCCGGGCTGTACTTGCTCCTCGGCGCGGAGTTCGTCGCAGCCGTGCAAGTGATTGTTTACGGCGGCGCAATCATGGTGTTGTTCGTTTTTGTCATTATGCTGCTCAATGCCGGCATCGAAGAGCGGACCAACTTGAGCCGCATGGCCGGTCTGGTCGGCCTCCCGCTGGGCTTTTTCTTAACCATGCAACTGGTCTATTGGGTGGCCCACTCGGAATCTCAAATGAATGCGGCGGGCATTGCTGCCGGCGGTTCTGCGGCGTCGACCCGGGATCTGGCGGTATTGTTGTTTCGTGATTTTGTATTTCCGTTTGAGTTGACTTCGTTTCTCATTCTTATCGCGATCATTGCCGCGTTAGTGCTGGCGCAAAAGGAAAGCTAGTCGTGGCCGCCCAATCGCAGTTCTTGATCACGGGTTCGGTAATTTTGAGCGCCCTCCTGTTCGGGTTGGGCGTAGTCGCGTTCGTTTTCAAGCGAAACATCATTACCGTTTTCATGTCTATCGAGCTGATGCTGAATGCCGTTAACCTTGCGTTTGTCGCGTTCAGCCGCGCCTGGGGCAAGCTGGACGGACAGCTTTTTGTTTTCTTTGTAATCGTGGTTGCTGCGGCTGAGGCTGCTGTCGGACTGGCAATCATCATTTTGATTGCGCGCAACCGTCAATCGCTCAACGTGGAACGCGTCGATTCGCTCAAGCTCTGATGCCCTTGCTCAACTATCTGTGGATTATCCCGGCGCTGCCGCTTCTCGGCGCCGCGGTCAACGGCTTAGCAGGCCGCAACTTCCCGAAGCGCTGGGTGAACATCATCGGCGTAGGCAGCACGGGGCTCTCCTTTGCCGCGGCGCTCGAACTGGGTCGAGAGTTCTCACAACTTTCTGCCGACCAAATTCCCTGGGCGCGCTCGTACTTTACATGGATTGCGGCAGGAACGTTCCGCGCCGCTTTTGAACTCCAGATCGACCAGCTCACCGTGGTCATGTTGCTGGTGGTCACCGGGGTTGGCTGGCTTATCCATATTTATTCAACCGGATACATGGCCCACGAAGGCGGCTACTACCGCTTCTTTGCCTATCTGAATTTGTTTATGTTTTTCATGCTGATTCTGGTCATGGCGGCGAATTACCCGCTGCTGTTTGTGGGTTGGGAGGGGGTGGGCCTGTCCAGCTACCTGCTCATTGGCTTTTATTTTTTGCGCAAATCAGCCGCGGACGCTGGCAAGAAGGCTTTTATCGTTAATCGCATAGGCGATTTCGGATTCATGCTGGCCATGTTTTTGATCTTCCGCGCATTTGGATCGTTGGACTTCACGACTGTATTCAGCAACGCTCAAAACATGCATGCGGATGCTCTGGGCGAGCTTGGGTTGGCGACCATTATCTGCCTACTGCTGTTCACGGGTGCGGTTGGCAAGTCGGCGCAGATTCCACTCTACGTCTGGCTGCCCGATGCGATGGAAGGCCCCACGCCGGTTAGCGCCTTGATTCATGCCGCAACGATGGTGACTGCCGGAGTGTACGTTGTTGCGCGCTCGCACGTGCTGTTTCTCCATGCCCCGACCGCGATGCTCGTCGTCGCAGTGGTGGGATGCGCCACCGCATTCTTTGCCGCAACCATTGGCCTGGTGCAGACGGACATCAAGAAAGTGCTGGCGTATTCAACCGTGAGTCAATTGGGCTACATGTTTCTGGCTTGTGGCGTCGGTTCCTTCACGGCAGGACTTTTTCATCTGATGACTCACGCATTCTTCAAAGCGCTTCTCTTTCTCGCCGCAGGGAGCGTGATTCATGCAATGGGGGGCGAGCAGGACATGCGAAAAATGGGCGGCCTTCGCCGTCAAATTCCTTGGACCTATTGGGCAATGCTGATGGCTACACTCGCCATTGCCGGTGCGCCGGGCTTCTCCGGTTTTTTTAGCAAGGACGCCATCCTGATGCATGCGTTTGAAAGCGAAACGGCCGGGCAGTGGCTTTACCTGCTGGGGCTGGTTAGCGCGCTGTTGACGGCATTCTATATGTTTCGATTGATGTTTCTGACCTTCCACGGCGCGCCGCGTTACGACCAGCATCATGTTCACGTGCACGAGTCGCCGAGGAGCATGCTGGTTCCGCTCGTTGTACTGGCGGTACTTTCTGTTGCCGGTGGCTGGGTTGCCGCACCAGCATTTTTCGGAGGCGCCGATCTGTTTGCGGCATTCTTGGGTCCGGTGATGGGGAACGCAGCGCATGCAGAGTCCGCCGTGCCGGGTGGCAATTCACGCGAACTGACACTTGCCGCTATAGCCGTCGGTGTCTCGGTTACCGGCTTTCTGTTGGCGTGGTGGTTCTATCTCCGGGGGAAAGATGTACTGGAGCGTCTGGCACGATCCTTTAGAGGTGTCTACACGTTGCTGGTGAACAAATATTACGTGGACGAGATTTACGACGCCGTAATCGTACGGCCTCTCGTGTGGTTCGCGACGCGCGTCCTTTGGAACCTCGTGGACGAAGGCGCGATTGACGGCTCGGTGAACGGCGTTGCGCGAGGAACACAAGCAATCGGAGAGCGCGTCCGCCGCGTGCAATCCGGCAATACGCGCAGTTATGCGGCATGGGTGGTCGTGGGAGCTGTGCTTGTGATTGGTCTCCTCCTGTGGCCTTTGCTCAAGCCAGCGCTTGGAATGGTGCACTGATTTGGGCGATATGCATCTATTGACGGTGATTACGTTTTTGCCCACAGTCGGGGCGCTCGCTTTACTGCTCCTTCGCGGCGACGATCATGTCTGGATCCGGCGGCTGGCTCTCACCACCGCGGCCAGTGAATTCGCGCTGTCGCTGTTGCTCATTCCGGGTGTGCCCGTCGGCGCGGCGGGATATCGGCTCGAAGAAGTACACGCCTGGATTTCAAATCCGCAAATCAACTATCACCTAGGTGTCGACGGCATCAGCTTATTTCTCGTAGTGCTGACGACATTCCTCACCCCCATTGCGATGCTCGCCTCCTGGAAGAGCATTTGCGTACGCGTAAAAGAATTTTTCGTAATGCTGCTGGTGCTAGAAACCGGCGTCATTGGCGTCTTCCTTTCGCTCGACCTTTTTCTGTTCTTTCTGTTTTGGGAAGTCATGCTGCTGCCCATGTATTTCTTAATCGGCATCTGGGGGCACGAGCACCGAATTTATGCCTCACTTAAATTCGTGCTCTATACCATGGCTGGCTCCATCCTGATGTTGGTGGGCATCGTGTGGCTGCATTACCTGGCGTTGCAACTCGATGTGGATACTTTTGATCTTCAGGTGATTCAATCGCTTCTACAAAACGGCCAAATCGCTCTCAGGCCGAGCGCGGAAATGGTTCTTTTCGGGGCATTTTTCCTGGCGTTTGCGATCAAGGTACCGCTCTTTCCATTGCACACCTGGCTGCCCGATGCGCACGTCGAAGCGCCCACCGCAGGATCTATTATCCTGGCAGGCGTGCTCTTGAAAATGGGCACGTACGGCATGCTGCGCTTCTGCCTGCCGCTTTTCCCGGACGCCGCGCGCAAATTTGCGCCCCTTATCGCGATACTGGCGATTATCGGCATTTTGTATGGTGCGCTCGTTGCCATGGTTCAACCTAATTTGAAAAAGCTCGTGGCTTACTCGTCGGTAAGCCACCTGGGTTTTGTAGTTCTGGGAATCTTTGCATTCAATGCCATTTCTATACAGGGCGCGGTCTATCAAATGCTGAGCCATGGCATTTCAACGGGAGCATTATTCCTTCTAGTGGGGATGCTTTACGATCGTCGCCACACGTTCCTCATTCGCGAGTACGGGGGTTTGGCTACCCCTATGCCACGCCTGGCAGCGTTCTTTCTTTTTGTGGCTCTGTCATCGCTCGGGCTTCCGATGCTCAACGGCTTCGTTGGTGAGTTTCTGATTCTGTTGGGCACCTACCAGCAGCACTGGCTCTGGGCGAGCTTTGCGGCGGCTGGGGTAGTTTTCTCGGCGGTTTATCTGCTGTGGTCCTACCAACGAGTATTCTTCGGCGAGGTTACCCAGGAAACCAATCGCACATTACCAGATCTTTCCGTGCGTGAAAAATGGATTCTGTTGACGATGGCCGCAGTAATTCTGTGGATGGGAGTCGGCTCGACGATGTTTACCAGGCGCTTCGAAGCCTCTTGCCAGAATGTGCTGGACCGCATGAGCAGAGCGGGAGCTTATTCCGCCGGCAGAACACAAGTTCCGGAAACCACGGTCTCCCACACACCAGCACGTCTCCCGACGAAAAGAGCGCTGGAAAGGTCTGGCAAACGCTGAATGTTTCCGATGATAGAAGACCTGCGCCGCGTGGCTCCTGAGCTCGTTTTGTGCTCGGTGGGCACTCTTCTGATGCTGCTGGAGCCTTTTCTGCCCCTGAGCAGACGACGACAGATTTCAACAGTGCTGGCGGTAGTCGGGGCGGTAGTGGCGCTGGCAGCAACAATGTACCCTCTAAGAAATGCCGGCACTGCATTCGGCGGCCTTCTAGCTATCGATGGCGTCAGCGTTTTCTTTCATCTGCTCGTCGGCGCGGTAGCCCTGCTGGTCATTCTCGCGTCCGGCGAATATCTCACGCGTGAGAATCTGGCTGCCGGGGAATTCTACGCGCTTGTTTTCTTCGCCACAGCGGGTATGGGAGTGATGGCTAGCGCGCAGGAATTGATGACGGCGTTCATTGGACTCGAGATGAGCTCAATTTCCAGTTACATCCTGGCTAGTTACCGGCGGCGCGCACTCAAAAGCAATGAATCGGCAATGAAATATTTTTTGCTAGGATCATTTGCCACGGCATTTTTTCTGTACGGCATCGCGATGGTATACGGCGCCACTGGCACAACGTTCCTGCAAAACATGAGCACCGGCGCGCAGAACCTTGTGCTTCTTCGACTGGGTTTCGCTATGATTTTTATAGGATTGGCTTTCAAAGTGGCCGCTGCGCCATTTCAGATCTGGACGCCGGACGTGTACGAAGGTGCGCCTACGCCGGTGACGGCATTGTTCTCGGCGGGCCCCAAGGCTGCGGCATTTGCAGTGCTGCTGCGTATTTTCGGCACCGTAACGACGGTTCATGAGTTCTGGTTCTGGGCTCTGTGGATCTCCGCGGCTTTGACCATGTTCGTCGGCAACCTTGGGGCCCTCGCGCAAAGCAACGTCAAGCGCATGTTGGCTTACAGTTCGATTGCTCATGCCGGATACGTGCTGGTGGCATTCGCTGCCAGTAACCGCATTGGCCTCGCAGCCGTGCTGTACTACTTGCTGGCCTATGCCCTCGTGAAGGTTGGCGCATTCACCGTGGTTTCTCACCTTGGCGGAGAGGGCGAGCGCCGCATTGAGATCAATGATTATGCAGGGCTCGGTCAACGCCAGCCGGCTACTGCCGCTGTCCTTACTCTGTATTTATTGTCACTTCTTGGGATGCCGATCACGGCAGGTTTTCTTGGCAAGTTTTATATCTTCAAGGCGGCGCTCGATTCGCGGCTCATCGTGCTTGCAATTCTAATGGCGGTGAATAGCGTCATTGGCGCCTACTACTACCTGCGAGTCATCGTAGTCATGTACATGCGCGAGCCGCAGGAAAGTGTGGCGGCAGTTCGCCTGCCCCTCACCGTAGGTCTTGTGCTCGTCATCACGGCCGCGGGTACCATTTACCTCGGGCTCTTCCCCAACCAAATCATGGATTTCGTTTCCCAGGCAGGACTTCTCCAGCGCTAGCCTTGGCGTTCGAAAAGCTGGGCTTCCCGGAAAAAGAAAAAGTCCGGGAGCTTTTACCCCCGGACCAATTCTTATCATTTTAAAAACCAGCTGGATTACTTCACTTTCAGATAGATGATCGCAAAGACGTAGAGCGACATCGACTCGATTAGCACCAGGGCTAGAATCAGCATGTTCTGGATCGTGCCGCTCGCTCCCGGATTCCGCGCCATCCCTTCGGACGCTGCTGCGCTGGCCTTGGCTTGCGCATAACCACACCCCGCAGCGGCGATGGCCATCGAAAATCCTGCTGTGATCGCGACCCAGTTAGCACCTGTCTGTGCCGGTTCCGCTGAGGTCGTTTGTGCAAACGCTGCCGGAGCAACCAGGCAAATCGCCAAGATCGCAAGCAGCACTACTGCATACTGTCTCATCGTGTTTCTCCTTCGTTAGGAATGGCCGCCAGGAGGTGGCTCCCGGACATCCCTCGAGCAGCCGGGATCACACTGGACGGCAGATCAAGCCCAATTAATGGTCGTGCCCCCCAGAGACCGCGCCACCCACATATATGATCGGGAGGATGGTGAAGACAAACGCCTGCAAAATGCCTACAAAAATGTGCAGTACAATAAACATCACACCAGTCAGGATCGGCACCGGCGCAAGCGCATAGCCTACCGGGTTCATTTTTGCGACAAACAGGAACAGCGTCAGTGTCAGTCCCAGGAACGTAACGTACAATAATTCGCTGACGACCATGTTGACCCATAGGCGCACCGTGAGCGAGAGCAGACGGGCGAAATTGCTGATCAGCTCGATCGGCAGCATGAGCGGAGCCAGCGGCAGCGAGGGACCGAGAAAGTGTTTGCCGTAACCAAGCGGGCCATGCCGTCGAATACCGGCGTAGTTGTAATAGATAAAGACAACCACGGCGCAGGCAAGAGGCACCGAACTTGTCGCCGTTGGCGAAGAAAAGCCCGGCACGAGGCTAATCATGTTGCACAGCAGAACGAAGATCCCAATGCTGCCAAGCATCGCTATATAGCGCTCTGAGCCATGCCCCGCGATGTTGTGAAGCAAGTCACCCACGCCGAGGCTCATGGGATTGGTGATAAGCATTTCCATCGTCTGCTGTACGCCGCCGGGCTTATCGACCGAGAGCCGTTTTTTCAACCACAGGAAGAAAACTGCGGCGAGAGCAAACACCACCAGCTCCATCGCGATGTGGTTGGGAATAGGATATTGCCGCGTCTCGGGCTGGATATGAAGTACGTTGAGCAATGCGAGAACGGGCTTGCCGAGCAGCCAATTGATCAGTTTCGCGACGCCCAGTATTTGTTCTTCCATTTTTTTGGTTTCGGACCAGTGCGCGTCGAGGGCCCCGACACCCGACCCCCCATTTACAAGCGACGCCCCATCAACTCGTACAGGAGTTCTGCCAGAACTGCCGCGACCACAACAAAAAGACCCGCAAGAAAGGCCGCCGCAGGGAGCAAAGAGTACGCAAGAATAACATAGAGAGCCGCGATGACCAAAACGTAGCGTCCGAAGAACTTCGCGAACGCCTTCAGCGGCACCTTGGGACCGGCGTGTTCGGATTCCGGGATTGCTTCCCCCGCATTCACGTGAGCGTGGGCACTTGCCTGCGACGGTACGATAGTCAATACGCCCTGCTTGAGCCAGCGATAGTTGAGCCAGCTAAGCCCCGCCCCTGTCGCGAATCCGGTCGCGCAGCTAGCGCCCCACCGCACACCCGCAAACACCGTCGCAGTTAGTCCGATGGCAAGCGCAAGCCACTCGACACGGCGCTGTACTTGCTGTCCAACACTCGGCTCTTCAACGGCCCTCACTTTGGATTACTCTTCACACGACGAATGATTTCCCACAGTCCTGCGGCAAAGCCGACGAGGCCAATGACAAGAATAAAGAGCGGCGCCGTTCCCAACTTCTTATCAAGCACATAACCCAGGCCACCTCCAATGAGGACAGCTGCGATGGGAATAAAAGGAAGCTCCATCGCCATCGTTAACTCGCGCATCATATTGGAAGGCCCCCGCTCAGGCGGTTCGGAAGGCGACGGTCCTTGAATCTCAGCGGCCAAGTGCACCAAAAGGCAGGAACACCGAGTATTGAGCCAATCGAATGAACGGTTCCGGATAAATACCGGCCACCACTGTAACCAACACCGTAGCCGTGAGCGCTACGGTTTGCATTGGAGAAATCGCGATGCTCACTTTGTCGGTGGGATCCCGCAGCCAGGCATGCACCACGATTCGAAAATAATAATATAGTGCCGGAACAATGTACAGAACAGCAAAAACCGCTAGCCACGTATGGCCGGTTTGAATCAGAGCAAGAAAAATATAATACTTTCCGATAAACCCTGCGGTCGGCGGAATCCCCGCAAGAGACAGCATAAAGATGAGCAATAGTACTGCTGCACCTGGGCTCCGATAGTACAGACCGTTTAAATCGTCCAACTCATCGCCGATCAATCCTTTTCGGCGCAAAATGATCACAATGGCAAACGCGCCGATGTTCATAAAGGCGTAGGCGAACAGGTAGAAGGAAATGCCTCTCATCCCGGTTTCGTTACCGGCTACGATTCCGAGCAAGACGTAGCCCACGTGCGAAATAGAGGAATACGCCAGTAGCCGCTTGATGTTCGACTGCGTAATGGCCGCCAGGTTGCCAAGCGTGAGCGATGCGACTGCCACCCCGGCTACCAGGTACGTCCAATTTGCATTGGAAGGCCAGAATGCGGTCGTGAACAAGCGCAGCAGAAGCGCGAAACTCGCGGTCTTTGACGCGACGCTTAGGTACGCTGTAATCGATGTTGGTGCGCCTTCGTATACGTCAGGGGCCCACTGGTGAAAAGGGACCGCCGCCACTTTGAAAAACAGACCCGCCGCCACGGTGGCGAATGCCAGGAATACCAACCAGCCGCTCTCTCCGGTGCGCGCCATCCCTTGCGCTATTCCGAAAATGTTCGTGGTGGCCGACATTCCGTACATGAGCGAGAAACCATACGCCAGGATTCCAGAGCTGAAAGCACCAAGTAGCAAATATTTGAGCGCGCCTTCATTCGATCTGCGATCGCGCCTCAAAAACCCCGCCAGGATATAGAAACTGATTGCCATCGTCTCGAGGCCGATAAACTGCACAATCAAATCGATCCCTGATGCCATGAACATCATGCCTACCGTGGCAAAAAGCACCAGGGCGTAGTATTCGCCCTCTTGCTCATCTTCCATGTCCAGATAGCGGACCGACAGCAAGATGACCAGAGCGGTTGCAATCAAAAAAATGGAGGCGAAGAAAATAAAGAAAGGATCGATCAGGATCGAGCCGGTGTGGTCCATTAAATGCGGGCGAGTTGTTTTAGCCGCTTCTGAGCTCGCGCGAATCAAGCCGGGGACAGCGAAGCGCCCTAGGTTGAAGTTCCCTATTTTAGTTCGCTCGAGAAAGCTTACCAGTCTATAAGGCATTCCCCAAAGCGTTAACCCGCTGAAGGCGACTCCCAGCAGAGCCATCACTGCGTTGAAATATTTTTCACGCCGCTCGAGCCAGAAATCGGTTAGTAAAATTCCAAGGGCGAATAGCGTCAACTGAACTTCAGGGAGTATCAGCCGGAAATCTGCGCCATTAAAAAATTGTACCATGCGCGGCTTTACCTTGGCTCCGCTGGGGATTGCGGCGTTACGGCAGGCTGAGCCAGGGCCGCGGGCGCGGCAGGCTTTTCGTCGGCCCCAGAAGGCAGCGTAAGATGCTCCGCTTTGTAATAGCCCGGATTGACGCGCTCCACAATCTCGCGTACGGGCTGTTCGAGATAAACAAAGAGCGGTTTCGGATAGATGCCAATCCAGAAAGCCAAAGCTACCAGTGGTAGCAAGGTGGCATATTCGCGGGCGTTAAGGTCGGGCAAATGCTCGTTGGCCTGGTTGGTGACCGAGCCAAACATGACGCGCTGATACAGCCACAGCAGATAGGCTGCGCCAAGAATCACGCCAAGACTTGCCCAAGCGGCCCAAGTTTTGTTGACTTCGAAGGTGCCACGCAGAATCGTGAACTCCCCAATAAAACCGTTCAGCAGCGGCATTCCCAGCGAACTCAGGCTGACGATCAAATAAATCGCGGCAAAATTCGGCATTGGCGTGGAGAGCCCGCCAAATTCTGAAATTAAGCGCGTGTGCCTCCGCTCATATAAGACACCAACAATTAAGAACAGCGCGCCGGTCGAAATACCGTGATTGATCTGCTGGATGACGCTGCCGGCGAGCCCGTGCGGCGTCAGCACGAAAATCCCCAGCGTGCAAAATCCAAGGTGGCTCACTGAGCTGTAAGCGATCAGCTTCTTCATGTCTTTCTGCATCATGCAGACCAGGGCGCCATAGATGATGCCGACGATCGAGAGAACAATTACAATGTTCACAATCTTTGTGCGCATCACCGGATCTGCCGGCAGCAGCGGCAAAGAAAAACGGATAAATCCATAAGTCCCCATTTTCAGCAGGACTCCCGCTAAAATAACCGAGCCGGCTGTCGGGGCTTCGGTATGCGCGTCCGGAAGCCAGGTATGAAACGGGAACATGGGAACTTTAATGGCAAATGCAAAGAAGAAGCCCCAGAATAGCCACACTTTGTAACTGCTTGGAAAATCGGACGCGGCCGCCAGAAGCGTCGGCACGTCGAACGTATTTCCACCCGCTTTGAAGTAAATAGCCAGAATGGCCAGGAGCATCAGCACTGAACCCGCCAGCGTGTACAGGAAAAATTTGATGGCCGCATAGAGCCGGCGGTCGCTGCCCCACACGCCGATCAGAAAATACATCGGCACGAGCATCGCTTCCCAGAACAAATAGAAAAGGAAGAAGTCGAGCGACATGAAAACGCCCAACATCCCGGTCTGCAGCAGCAAAAAGAGCATGTAATATTCTTTTTTGCGAATTTGAATCGCGTTCCATGAAGAAAGAATGGAAATGGCTCCAAGGAAGGTCGTCAGCATGACCAGCAAGAAGCTGATCCCATCGATCCCCAAGTGATAGGTCGCGCCAATCGACGGAATCCAGTTGGCCGTTTCCTCGAATTGGAAGCCAGCCTTCCCCGGTTGAAACCACGCCACGAGCGGCAGGGAGACCACGAACCCGAGCATCGCAAACAAATTCCCCAGCATGCGGTGCCCGTTCTCGCTTGCCCGCGGCACAAAAAGCAGCAGAAGAGCTCCGAGAAGCGGTGTATACAGAACCACGCTCAAAATGTGATGTGCAAAGAAGTCCATTTCCATCGCCTCTCAGTGTCCGAGCGAACGCGCATGCAAGCCGTAGTAACCAAGAAAAATCAGCACGCCAATGACAATCATCAGCGCATAGCCTGACAACAGTCCCGCCTGCAACATGCGCACAGGCAAGCTGACGAGCCACACAATCCGTGCGACGAGATTCACCGAGCCGTCCACGATCCACGAGTCCCACCACATCGAGACCGTTGAAGTTGCGCGGGTCAGCCAACCCGTGCCATCCACGGCCAGCCCGTTCAGAATCTTCTCGTCAAATGCGCCGAGTGTTGTGCCGAGATCCTTCGCGCGGTTTACAAAAAGCGCATCATAAATGTCATCTACGTAATATTTATGGTAGAGCATGCGGTAAAAGCCGCCGAAGCTGTGGGCCACCGTGGATGGTAGTTCCGTCCGTTGGATGTAAAGAAAATACGCCAGCCATATTCCAGCCGCTGCTATCAATACGGACGCAAGCATCAGTGTGTACTCCATTGTCATCCCGCTTGATTCATTGCTGGCAGCCTCCCCGGACATGAGTGGCGCGCCACCTGCGTACTCGTGCTCCATCACCGGCGACAGGAATCGTTCAAAGCGATTACTTCCTCCGAGCGAGGTCGGCCAGCCAATCCAGCCGCCAATGATTGCAAGCAGCGCCAGGATCATAAGCGGCACAGTCATGGTTCTTGGCGATTCGTGAATGTGGTGTTCCACGTCGTGCGGAACCCGCGATTTACCGAAGAAGGTCATAAAAACAAGGCGGAACATATAGAATGCCGTCATTCCTGCGGTCAAAAATCCCACCACCCACAAGAATGGCGAGTGCTTGAATGCCCTCCCAAGAATTTCATCTTTGCTAAAAAATCCAGCGAGCGGCGGGATTCCCGCAATCGCCAACGCGCCAATTAGAAATGTTCTGGCTGTCGTGGGAATCTTGTGCCAGAGCCCGCCCATCTTTCGCATGTCCTGTTCGCCGGAAAGGGCGTGTATCACGCTACCGGAGCCCAGAAACAGAAGCGCCTTGAAAAATGCGTGGGTCATCAAGTGGAAGACACCCGCCGCAAAAGCGCCAACGCCCAGCGCGAGAAACATATACCCCAGCTGGCTGATCGTTGAATAAGCGAGCACTTTCTTGATGTCGGTCTGCACCAGACCGATGGAAGCTGCGAAAATTGCGGTGAGCCCACCGATGGCCGCAACCACCGCGAGCGCCAAAGGCGCCAGTTGGTAGATGGCGTTCATACGCGCCACCATGTAGACACCTGCCGTGACCATTGTTGCCGCATGAATAAGCGCGCTGACTGGCGTTGGTCCTTCCATCGCATCCGGCAACCAGACATAAAGAGGAATCTGCGCTGATTTGCCGGTCGCTCCGACGAAAAGGAGCAGCGCGATCGCGGTGAGCACCGGGGCGCCGATCGAAAGCGCGTGGGCATTCACGGCGCTCGTAAGCGCCTGCAGAATTCCTGGCAGTTGATCGGGATTCGCCAAGCCCTGACTCGTGAAGCGAATGGTTCCGAACGTAGCTACGGTTAGAAAAATGCCGAGCAAAAATCCTGCGTCACCTATTCGGTTGACGATAAACGCTTTTTTCCCCGCATCTGTCGCCGACTTCCGCAAAAAATAAAACCCAATCAGAAGGTAGCTGCACAACCCGACGCCTTCCCAGCCCACAAACATCAGCAACATGTTGTTTGCGAGAACCAGCGTGAGCATCGAAAACATAAACAGGTTGAGATAGCCAAAAAATCGATAGTACCCGCGTTCGTGGCCCATGTACCCGATCGAGTAAACGTGGATTAGCAAACCCACTCCGGTCACCACGAGAATCATGACCGCGGATAGTGGATCGAGCAGCATGCCCCAATCGGCCACCAACTCTGCCAACCGACCCCCGGTGGTGTGCATGGGGCCGGCTGGGATCCACTGGAACAGGATCACTTGGGCAACGCGGTTCTCCACATCTCGGTCAACGAGCTGCCACACAGCGCCGACCGAATAAATGAACGAGATCAAGACGCTTCCTGCGCAAATCAGGCTGACGGCTGATTTAGGCAGCCGGCGCCCCAACAGCATCATCAGTGCCGCCCCGGCCAGCGGAAACAGCGGAATCAGCCAGAGATGTGTCAGAAAATATTCGTTGGACATAACTCCCCGGAAACCTTTGTCACCACTTCAACATATCCATTTCATCCGCCAAGACGGTCTCACGATTCCGGAAGAATGCAATGATGATACCGAGCCCCACCGCGGCCTCCGCCGCCGCATCGGTAATAATGAAAAGCGCGAAGATTTGCCCATCAACAGAGCCAAACAACCGCGAAAATGCGACGAGATTGATATTCACGGCGTTTAAGATCAACTCAACTGACATGAGGATGATGATTACGTTCCGCCGCGTGAGCACACCCACGATGCCGATGATAAATAGCGCCAGACTCAGAAATAAATAATGGCTGACCGGAATCATTGCTCACTCGCTCTATTCTTGACGCTCACACTTTTTTCTTGGCCATCACGACTGCCCCGATCATGGCCACCAGCAAGAGAATCGATGCCAGCTCGAAAGGCAGAATGTAATCGTGGAACAATCCCTGGGAAATCATTTCGGTATTTGGTTCGAGCCTAGTTGTCGGAGCTGCGGGTATATTCAGCACGCTCTTGAGGGCCACCCCATGACCTGACCTGTAGATCCAAAAAGCGGCGAAACTTCCGAGCGATACCGCCAAAACCAGCGCCACCCATTTCTGCCGCGTAAATCGCACTTGATGCAACATCACATCCAGATTTACCAGCATGATGACGAACACAAACAGCACCATAATCCCGCCAGCGTACAAAATGATTTGCACGATGAACAAGAATTCGGCGTGCAATTGCAAAAAAATCCCAGCTGTTGCGAGCAGCGCGGTAATCAAAAAGATCGCGCTATGCACGGCGCTGCGCCGCGTCACCACCAGAATCGCAGAGACGATCGCAAGGCTACCAAAGAAATAGAAGAGCGCTTTATCGAGCATGCACAGTTGACCCTTGCGATCTTCGTTCTTCTTGCGCTTCCATGTCCGAACGATCACGTTCCCGCTGCGCCCAAAGCAGCCACAAAGCCACAGCCAGTGTGGCCGCCGTTGTCAGGGATAGCGCCGGCGCAAGCCCCCATTGTTTCTCCCAGTGAAGCGCCAGTGCGAGACCAAGGCCCATTACGTTGACAACCGAAACCGGAATCAAAAAGTGCCAGCCGAGTTTCATTAATTGGTCGAACCGGTACCGCGGCAGAGTAAAGCGCAGCCACATAAAAATGTAGATATAGAAAAACACTTTGGCCATAAACCAAAAACCACCGTGTATCGCCGCCATGAACGGGCGTGCCGGCCCAACAAAAAGCGGTGCCGCAAGAACCGCCGCAACCAAAAGGCATAGCAGTCCGACAACCGCGATGAATTGCTGCTGAATGCGCACCGGTTGCTTGGGAATCCGTATGAAGCAATATCCTGCGATCAAAAGCATCAATAGCGCCGGTACATGATCCAAAGGCCACAGCCAAGCGACGTTGGGGAATGGGCGCAACCATCCACCAAGAAATAGCGTTGTTGCAACCGAAGCCACGACCACCATGTTGGCGTACTCGGCCAAAAAATAGAGTGACCAGCGAAAGCCGCTGAATTCGGTCATATAGCCGGCGACCAGTTCCGACTCCGCCTCCGGCAAATCGAAAGGCGCGCGGTTGGTCTCTGCGATGGAAGCCACCAAATAAATAAAAAATGCAATAGGGGTGAGAAACACAAACCACACCCCCTGCGCGTGTTGCATTTCCACAATGCCGCGGATGGAAAGCGTGCGAGCCAGCAGCAGCCCCGAGACAAGCGCCATGCCCGCAGCCGTTTCGTAGCTCACCAGCTGTGCCGCGCTGCGCAACGCACCAAGTAGAGAATAATGGCTGTTCGAGGCCCAGCCGCCGAGCACGATGCCAAAAATTCCAAGGGCGCTCACGCCCACGACAAATAAAATCCCAACGTTTATATCCCGCGCCACTTGGAATGCTGGCCCGAACGCCAACGCCGCCATGGAGAGCATCGCCGCGGTCACTGAAATTAACGGCGCGATCCAGAAAATCCACTGGTCAGCCATTTCCGGGATGATGTCTTCCTTGATCAGAAGCTTTAGTGCATCGGCGATGGGCTGCAGCAAGCCATGCGGGCCAACGCGCATCGGCCCGAGTCGGGCCTGCATGTCGGCCATCACCTTTCGCTCGACCAGCACGATGTATCCCGCAAGCAGCGGTAGAACCGCCACAATCACCAGGGCATAGATGAGAGGCAGAACATGCGGCCGGAAGAATTCAATGAACCCGTGCATCAGCGGTCTACTTCCCCCAATACAATATCGAGGGTTCCAATAATCGCCACGACGTCGGCGACCATGTGGCCGCGCACCATCTTATCGAAAGCCTGCAAATTGACAAACGACGGTGGGCGAATCCTCACGCGATACGGTTGCACCGTGCCATCGCTCACAAGGTAATAACCCAACTCGCCTTTGGGCGCCTCGATCGCGTGATAGACCTCGCCCGGCGGTGGCTTAAGAACCTTGCCCACTTTGGCCATAATCGGACCGGTCGGAATATTTTCAATCGCTTGAAGACAGATGAGTCGTGACTGTCTCATCTCTTCCATACGCACCACGTACCGGTCGTAGGTGTCACCATTCTTGCCAACGGGTATCTCAAATTTGTACTGGTCGTATGCAGCATACGGCGCCGCCTTGCGAATATCCCATTTCACCCCGCTGGCACGAAGCACCGGTCCGCTTGCACCCATATCAATCGCATCTTTTGCGCTCAGGACCCCGATCCCCTTTGTGCGTCCCAGCCAGATGCGATTCTCTGTCAGCAGCGTTCCATACTCTTCAATCTTCGAGGCGAAATCTTTGCAAAAGCGCTCGACATCATGTTCCAACGTGTCATACGCCTCGTATTGCAAGCCGCCGATGCGGAACGCGTGAGTCGTCAATCGCGCACCACAATACTTCTCCAAAATCTTTAGGATTTCCTCGCGCTCGCGAAAACAATAAAACAGCGGTGTGAGTGCGCCGATATCCAGCGCGTGAGTTCCTAGCCACAGCAGGTGGCTCGCAATGCGCTGCAATTCGGTCAATATCGTGCGAATCACGCGCGCACGGAGGGGCGCCTCCACATTTAATAATTTTTCGACGGCTTCGCAGTAGCCCAGCCCGTTGCTTACCGCCGCAACGTAATCCATCCGGTCTACGTAGGGCGCGAACTGTTGATAGGTGCGGTGCTCGGCGATTTTTTCTACGCCGCGGTGCAGATAGCCGATGATGCATTCCGACCCAGTGACCCGCTCGCCATCGAGCTTCAACTTCACGCGCAGCACACCGTGCGTCGACGGGTGCTGAGGGCCCATGTTGATAATGATTTCATCCGCCCCGAGAATGCTTGTCTCGACATTCGGAAACGCGCTGGTGCGAGCGTCGGGCATGCGCTATTGTCCGCTCTCAATCCCCAGGTTTTCGCGAACCCAGGCGGTGTCCTGCGTCAAGATGTCGTAATCTTTGCGCAACGGATGGCCCTGCCATTCTTCGGGCATCAGGATACGGGTTAGATTCGGGTGACCCTCGAAGCGAATCCCGAACATATCGTAAACCTCGCGTTCGAGCCAATTTGCGGTTGACCAAACTCCGCTCACGCTGGGCACGGATTCGTTCTCCCCAGCATGCACTTTCAATCGCAACCTCGTATTGTGCGCGAAGGAATACAGGTTCAGAACGACGTCAAATCGCCTCTCGCGCTTCGGCCAATCCACCGCTGTGAGGTCGCTAAGAAAATCGAACTTTTCATCGTCACGAGTAAATTTCGCAATTTCCTCGAGTCGCCCGCGCTCCACGACAAGAATCGCCTGTTTGCGATCTTCCCAAGCCGCGCGCAGGCCGTCAGCGAATCGGGTCCGATAGCGCTTTACGAGCTCGTTGTCGAGCGGAACCGGCGCAACTGCAGGCGGCTTTGGGGGTGGAGGCGCAGCAGGTTTTGCTGGGGCACCCGTTGCGGGCGCCGCCGGTTTTGTAGGCGACGCCGGGCCTGATGAGCTCGGAGGTGGTGCGGCGGCAGGCGCGACGGTTTTTGGAGGCACGGTGGCGACCGGCGGTTTTGGTTCTCCCTGCGGCGTTGAGACTGCGGGAGTCTCGCTCGCGGGAGGTTTAGGCGGCTGCTTTTCTTGTGGATCGTCGGCCATTGTCTGAGGTGCGGGTAACTGCGCTCAAAGTGCCAGCAAACTCGAACCGTAGTTTCTAACACACGCCGGAAAAGCCCGTCAATCGTTTCCCGAGCCTGCAACAACCGGCTGTTGCACGTTCGCTTACGACATCGATCGAAGGCAAGGTTTCGCTTGTACAAAACCTTGCAAAAAAAAACCCGGCCGCTAGGTAGGGTCGGGAGTTGCGGACCACATTTGCAAGCACGCTAAACCCATTCCAGCGCACCTTTCTTGTAAAGCCAAATATAGCCAATCACGAGAATGCCCAGAAACACAAACATTGAAATCAACCCAAAAAATCCAAACCCTTTATATTGAATCGCCCATGGAAAAAGAAACATCGTCTCCACATCAAAAATCACAAACAACATGGCAATGATATAAAATCGCACCGAATAACGCCCGCGGGCACTGCCTTCCGCCGGCACTCCGCACTCGTACGGCTTCAGCTTGTCGCCCACGACCCGCGAGTCCGGCCGGATAAACTTCATCACGATTAGCGTCACCGCCGGAAACGCGGCCACCAAGCCCGCAAAAATCAGCACCGGAATGTACGCCGCTGGCATCTTGCTTCGCTTCCCCGCTTTTCTTCTTTCCTCTTCTCTATTCTCTTCTCTTCCACCGCATCCTAACACACCCACCCAACCATGAGCCAAGAGATTCAGTCACGATGCCGCTGATACATGACGATTTGTAACTACTTTGCGCCCCGCCCTGTCGTTTATCTATCACAAAAGCCTCGAAACGTTTCATGCTCAATAGACCAACTGGCCGTTCACCATCATTTTGGCTATCTTGAACTCCACGAAGACTCGCGACGATTTTATTTCGCCCACGCTCGGCGATGCAAATTCCACGCTCATGGTCTTGTCTCCTGGTTCGAGCAGCGGCTTGCCATCGATCATGCGAGGGAAGACAAGTTCAAATTCTTGCGCGCCACTCTTGTGGGAGATCAGCCTGAGCGGCGTCACCTTCTGTCCTCTCGGAGCATTGAGAAATGCTTCCTGCGGCACAGTGCCCTCGGGGTAATGCGTTTGCCAGAATGTGGCCAAATCCCGGTTGTACTCGGGCACGTTCGAACCGTACAAAACGTGCACGACAACCACATCGTCGTACTTCCTGTTCAGAAAGTCTGCCGTTTGCTTTTCGACCGCTTCCTTTTGTTTCGGATCCATCTGGTCGTAGCGGTTTTGAATCAGAACTTCCCGTACCAGGGCTTGACGAACCGGAAGGGCGGAGCGGAATTGCATGATGTAATAAACTGCGAGTTGCGATTCCGAGCCCACGCCTTCTGTCCCGCTGGTTCGTGTGGCAAAGTTCGCCATTTTGACATCTGCCTCGGTCCACCGCTGCGCCCACGGGGAGTCTTCCTGTATGCTTTTGCACTCGTCCTTGGACCATTTCTTCCAATCTTTCTTGGCCCAAGGTCCTTGACCAAGGGTCGGCGAAGTCAAAGCGAGTCCGACCGCGAGAAGAAGGGTTAGGCGGGCTCTCATAGTTCCTCCGGCGTCGGTTATCGAATAGATGCGATTTTGAAGGTACCGCTGGTAAGAAAACCCTGTCAACCTCGGTTCATTCAAAAACGGGAGGAGTTCAGGTTTGAGAAAACGCCACCAACCTGACATCGCGGGCCACAATATGTTCCTTGCACGCAGGGCACAGGGCGGCGCTTTAGCCGCCCTGTTCTCCGAGCTCAAAACGGGGTGCAATATTAGAAGTTGATACGGAACACTAACTGCACAATTCGTCCGCCGTTGTCGTCGGTCGAGTTTGGATCCTGGAAAGCATTGGTGATCCTTCCAAAATTACTCGAAACGGAAACAGTCGGAACGGAAGTCGCTGCACCGCCTGGATAGAAGAAGTTGATGTTGTTAAAGGCATTTAACATCTCCGCCCGCAGCTCAAAGTTGACCCGCTCGGTGATGTTCGTCTTCTTGCTTAGGCTGATGTCTGCGCGGTAAAACCGCGGGCCAGTAAGGAATACCCTCGAGCACACCTTCCCCGGAGTGTTGCACGGTGCAATGAATGAGGGATTGGCCGCGCCAGTTCCTGAGATCAGGCTGGCCGGAACGTAGAACACTTGCCCGTCCGGAGTCTTGCGGACATCCAGCAGGCCCTGGAGTTGATTGCGCGTGATCCCATTCAAAATTACGCCGGGATCGTTCTGGTTAGTCGTGCCGCCCAAACCACTCTGGAGCAGAAATACGCGGCCTGACTGCCAACGGTGGATGGTGCTGATTTGCCATCCTCCAATGACCCGGTTCGCAAACCCATTGGATGTAGACCAATGATGGCCGGGACCAAACGGCAATTCGTAAATCCCGTTTAACTTGAAATTGTGCCGCAGATCCCATGGTGAAGCACCCTTATCGTTTCCCGGTCGCGCAACGTCGTGAAGGGAACGAATCCCACGGAACTGTCACCGAAATAGTTGGTCAAGGACTTTGAGAATGTATAGTTCCCGCTAAACTGCAGACCTTTCGAGAGCCGGCGGCGCATCTCGACTTGAAGGGCGTTATAAGTCGATTGGGAACCGTTATAGAAGCGGAAGGCTCCGGCTGCGCTACCACCTCCGCTAGCGTGCGGGTTGGCCACGAAGAGATTCGCCGCGTAAGGACCGCTGACCGGCGCAGAGTCCGGGCAACTTACTCCCGGAAAGGCATTGCTTCCGGCAAGGTTGCACATGTTCGTTCTGTTGAACGCCAGGGAGTTCGCGAAGGCACCTGCAAGTCCGTTATTCAGGAACGATATAAATCCGCCGCTGCCAAATCCAGAGTTGAGTAGGAGACCCTTGAATGCCTGCTCCATGATTGGCAAGGCACTCGTACCGCACTTCGCTTGCCGATCGAACCGATTTCCACAACCTCCAGCGATATTCTTTTGGAGATTATCTTTTGCAGTGTTGAATTCAGTGAGGAAACCATTCTCGAAGATATTCACCTCGTTTATATTGTCCTGGCGCCAGAGTCCCGTAGAGTGATTGCCAACATACCGAACCTCCAACACCATGTTTTGCCCCAGCTCTCTCTGGATTCCAACATGCCAGGACTGTACGCGGGGCGTCCGCAGGTTGGGGTCAAACATGTTGATCGACTGCCCGGAAAACGCCAAGAGGGGGAATGTACCCGTAGCCGGAAAACTGGCAGGGTCAGTCTTCAAAGACTGTAATTTTCCATTCTGTAAATCCGCGAGCGTGACACAACCTCCGGGATATTTCCCCGGCGTCGTATACGGCCCCGGGGTACAGCCGCCGAGATCTTCGGGATCCGCGAAAATATTCCCGTCAATTCCGGGGTTTCCAAAGGCGATGCTATTGAAATTGTTAAAACCCTCTCGCGTATAGCTAATTGAGTAGCCTGCGCGGAATACCGTCTTGCCGCTTCCAGGGAAAATTCTCTGGAGAAAAGGGGCATTGAAGTTCGGCTGCCAGGCCAATCCGACGTTCGGGGCAAAGTTCGTGTAATCGGTTTTATACCATCGCCGATCGCCATTGAGTTGAAACCTTGGGATAGAACTCGTCGTGCCCGGTTTGAATAAGTTGCCGAGCCCCGATACCCCGAACACGTCAGCGAATCCGTTCACCGGCGAAAAACTTTCGTTTAACGTGTCGTAAGGTGCGCCCTGGTAATCCCATCGCAGGCCGTAGGTAAATGTAAGCGCAGGTAAAACACGCCACGAGTCCGTGCCATAGAACCCAAATTGGTGCTGTTTGCCTGCCGTTCGGTTGGGTGACGCTGCCGCGAACTGCCTCTTTGATGGATCAACTGAGATAAATCCTGAATAACCAGAGACCCTTCCCGTCAACGTCCCGTAAAGCTGCTTCAGCGCGGTATTGGCCACCGTGGTCATTCCAGGAAACTTTGACGTCGGGAACTTTCCTGAAGATGGGTCGTTGTCCGCAAGGCCGATATTCGCCGTCTGCACCAGACGGCCACCACTCAGAAATCCATGGAAACGGATCTCCGTCACCTCTCCACCAAAGCTGAAGCTATGCTTGCCTGTGGTCCAGCTAAAATTGTCCAGTAGGGTGCCTAGCGGCGTGTTTCGGGCCTGCGCGTTAAACGCGAGAAAGGGCTGGAAGTTGGCCACCGGAGCCGGAACCCCTGGGAAGAGGCCTCCGGGCAGAACAGGACGGGCATTGATATTCCCAAGGTTTGTTTTTGCCACTGGGTAAAGCGCGGGATTTTCGTCAGGGAAGAAAGCCACCAGCGACGACTGCAGCCCGAACCGCAATTCGTTGCTCTTGTTGGAGCCGATGTTCCAGCGCCAGGCCAATGCATATTGGTTCCGATTCGAAATCTGACTACCCAGAAGTTTGGTAAATGGATCAATCGGCAAGAACGGATTGGCATTGTTTAGGAAATCCGGCGAAGAGCTGAAATGCGCATAGTGGTAAATGGCGGTGAACTGATGGTTCTTTGTAATGTTCCAGTCAAAGCGGACATCAGGGAACCTTCGTGAGCCCTTGCCCGGCGCGTTGAAGACCGCATTGTCAAGCCAGGGGTTGAATGGCGTGCCGGTCGAAATGCTCGAATTGCCCCGCGCAGCCTGGACATTAGCGAGAATTGTGCTAATCGCAGGGTCTTTCACGAAAGTCACGCCATTGCTCGGAACTCCCGCGAATTTGGCTAAGTCAACCGTACAGACGGGTCCGCCGTTATTTCGCGGACTTGAGGCTACACATGTCGTCCAAGCATTCCCAGTTTGGGCAGTCGCTGCGCCGTAAGTGAACAGTCCATTGACCGCTTCCTGAGTCAAAATCGCGCGTGTAAATGACCGCGACTGCGGACTCTTATAATTGTCCATAGCGGTGAAAAAGAAAAGTTTGTCCTTGATGATCGGCCCCCCGATCTTGTACCCATACTGGTTCAGACGTTGCACCTGTCTAGGTTGCTGCGGGTTCGCTTCGTTGTTGAAATAATAATTGGAATTTAATGCATCATTCCTGAAATACTCCCATACGCCGCCATGAAATGCGTTTCCGCCTCGCTTGGTTTCAAACTTGATCTGCACGGCTCCTTGCGACGCGTCTTGGGCCCCATTGGCTGCTGTCGAGATACTAAATTCCTCGACCGAATCGGTGGTGGGCCGTATGATGGTAAAAAACCCGTCACTCGACTTCAGCAGGTTATCTTGCACATTGATTCCGTCATAGGTGACATTGATTGAACCCTTCGGCAAACCGTTGAATGATGTCTGGCGCGTACTGCCGGTCGTCGCGGCTCCGGCCATCAGGGTCGCCAGGTCCAGCGTATTACGGGACGTAAAGGGCAGTTCTGTGATGGACCGCCCGGTAATGGAAGCGCCCACCGTTGCACTCGTGGTCTCAACCACTTCCTGGCCGGCCTCCACAAGCACCGTGTTTGTTACTTCCCCTAGTTCGAGCTTGGCCGTCAAGTCATAGGTTTGGCCGACGATAATCTTGACGTCCTTGAAGACGCTTTTCCGAAATCCCTGAACGGCAACCGTGACCGTGTAGGTGCCGGGGTTCAAGTTAGCGATCGTGAAATGACCATCAGCGCCGGTCTGCGTCGCATATTCTGCGTGCGTGGCATCATCCACCGCGGTTACTTTCGCGCCCACAATCGCTGCACCTGATTGATCCGATGTGGTGCCAGTCAATGTTCCTGTGAGGCCCTGGCCGTGCAGCGAAAGGGTTAAGGAGACTAGGATAGTCAATAACGTGTTGACACCGACCGTTCTGTTGACCAAGATTCGTCCCACAGTTACACCTCCGGCAGATTAAGTTTTAATGCTACGTGGTCACCACCACAGTGACGCTCAAAAATTCTGCGCCATCCTGCATCGATTGCAAGCGAGCTGTCAAGCGTTCTATTTAGAATGGGGTGTGGATTTTACTGGCTGGATCTTCTTGGCAGTATCCGCGCGGCGCTTCAAAAAACAATATTTTGGCGTGCCGTATCAGAAAAAAGCAGAATACACAAAGTTCGTAACGCCTTGGCTCATTTCTCGAACAGCAATTCGCCGGCGCGCTGCGTCGCTTTGACAACGGCCTTGATGAGCGTCACGCGCACTTTGCCATCTTCGAGCTCGAGAATTCCGTCGATCGTGCAGCCCGCTGGGGTTGTAACTGCATCTTTCAGCAGCGCGGGATGATCGCCTGTCTCGAGGACGACGCACGCCGCTCCCTTCATGGTTTGCGCGGCCAGCAGAGTAGCAACATCTCGCGGAAGCCCCACCTTCACGCCAGCCTCAGCGAGCGACTCGAGAATAATGTAAACAAACGCCGGTCCGCTGGCCGACAGTCCCGTCACCCCGTCCATGTTTTTTTCGTCCACCACGACAGTTCGGCCGACGGTATCGAACATCGCCAGAGCGGTTTCCAGATGCGCCGGCTTCGCGTGACTTCCCTTGCAAATGCCAGTCATCCCGCAGCCGATGGCGCAAGGCGTATTGGGCATCGCTCGCACGACTGGGAACTTGCCAGAAACGTGCTGCTCGATATAGCTCGTGGGTACCGACGCTGCTACGGAAATCAGCAGCGCGTCTTCGCTTAACTCCCCGCGGATCTCCTCGAGCACTTCGCGCACCACCTGCGGCTTCACACACAGCAACACAATGTCGGCCCCGCGCACGGCGGCGCGATTGTCCGTCGAGATCCGTATACCAAGCTCTTTTCCGAGTGCCTGGGCTTTTTCTTCGTGGCGTACCGTGGCAGCCACGCGCTTTGCAGTGAAGAGCCCTTCCCTCAAAAACCCGCGCAGCAAGATACTGCCGAGTTTTCCGGTTCCTAAAACGGCCAGCCTCTTATCCGATAATTTTGCGGTCATAGTGTGAACATTGTTGACGACTCGCCCTTCGCCGTCAATGGCGCATTGCTTTCTCAGGCAGCTCTTCAAAACGAATATGAAACGAGGGACAGAACTAATCGTGGCTCGAGCCGCCGAGGACCTCAACGGCATGAGGCAGCAGCTCCGCGATTGCGTTTAATGAATCGACCGCACCTTGCGGTTTCCCCGGAAGATTCAAAATGAGGGTTCGGCCGCGCACCCCAACGACGCCACGAGAAAGCGCCGCTCGCGGTGTGGCCTGCATGCCCTTTTGCCGCATCATTTCCCCGAGACCCGGAATCAATTTCTCGCAAGCAGCAGCAGTCGCCTCTGGAGTCGAATCGCGTGGACCTATGCCCGTACCACCCGTGGTAACGATGAGATCCATTTGCGCAGATTCGGCGAGATCTCTTAGACGCACCTGGATTACCGCGGAATCGTCAGACACAACATGGGTGGAAATCACCTTCCAGCCAAGCTCCGAGCACCGTGCACTGACTGCTGGGCCGGACTGGTCCTGGCGCTTGCCTTGCGAAACCGAGTCACTCACCGTGACAATAGCCACACGTAAACTCATATTCTAGCTCTCCACGACATCGCGATTGGATTCGTCGAGAAGCCTCATCGCTTCCATCAGCAAACCGGTGGTTGAGCGCGTTGTGGTCGTCCGCTCGGAAGCATTGGCGCCATTAAAATCAATCTCAAACTCCCCGTCATTCCAGCGCATCGCCTGATAGACTGCTTCGTCACCATCGATTGTGCCGAACTTTGCATCGCGACACTGCCCGGACGCGAAATAAAGTTCGCAAAGATCGCTTCCGCGGCGCAGCGTCAGCCGGCATGATTTCTGGCCCATTTCAAGGGACTGCATCAAGTCAAGAATGCCCATTTCCTCCAAACGCCCCTGAATCACGCCAGGACGCGCGGCCAATTTCTGCAATTTCTCAAGGTGCAATCGATCCACGACTCTCTTGGCCATGCGCACGAGGTCGCGAAGGAAGAATGGCTTGGGAATGAAGTCCTCTACACCGTCAACTAGCGGACGCAAGCGCTCCTCGATATCGCTGCGGCTGGCCACAAAAATAAATGGAATCTGACGCGTCTGCTCGCGTCCGCGCAGCTTTTCGTAGAGCTGCCGCCCGTTCAGACCGGGCATTTTGTAATCGCACAGAATTAAATCTGGCGGATTGTCTATAACCTTCATTAGAGCATCCGCGCCATCGTTCGCCTGAATCACGTCGCAGTGTGGCTCCATTCCGCGAACAATCAGATCCAGAACGAGTGGATTGTCATCCGCGACAAGCACTTTGACGCTTTTTCCGGGAGCGCTCATGGATTCAATCAGGGTTTAAATCGTGCTGCATGACCCTTTTTTTTCGAGAGTTGTGGCCGGAGGTAGTGTCCGCTCTTGCCACCTATTTTTTCTTCGAGATAAATGTCAGTAATTTCCAAGCCTTTGTCGAGGGCTTTACACATGTCATAAATCGTGAGGGCGGCGGCAGAAACTCCCACGAGCGCTTCCATTTCCACGCCTGTTGGTGCCGTCGCCGTGACGCTGGCATGGATCTCCACGCCATTCTGGCATAGGCGCACAGTCACATCAATGTGCGTTAGCGGCAGTGGATGACAAAGAGGTATCCATTCTGCGGTGCGTTTCGCGGCGGCGATTCCGGCGATTCGTGCAACCTCCAGAGGATTGCCTTTCGGAGTCTCGAGCCTGCGCACCTTTCGGAGAACTTGCGCCGACATGCGCACGAATCCGTGCGCAATGGCGGTGCGCAGCGTCGCCGGCTTCGCGGTGACGTCCACCATCGTCGCTTCCCCGCTCGATCCGTAGTGCGTGAGCTTGCCTGCTGGGCGCCCCTTCATTAAAATACTCCGCGTCGCGGAAGCACTTCCGCTAATTCTCCAGCTGCCATTTCCAATCGCTCCGGTCTTACAACTAAATATCCGTTCGCAATCCCTAGCGCCACGATGTCTCCGGATCCCTGCCAGGATGTTTCTTGTACGGTAGCTTCGCCGGGAAGCCATTCGATCCGGGCGGGAAGAAAATGCGTGAGCCCAGCCTTCTGCCGCACCGGTGCCGCGAGCCGGGCGTTAAACAGCGGCAGCGGCCGCGGCGATGTCTTTCCCAGAAGATCGATCGCCGGCACTACGAACAGTTCAAAGGTAACCATCGTTGAAACGGGATTGCCAGGGAGACCGAACACCAGTGTACTCCCGCATTTTCCGAACACAGCTGGTTTGCCAGGGCGAATGGCTACCTGGTCGAAATAAAATTCCGTCCCGAATTCACCGAGCACGGTTTCAACCAAATCGTATTTCCCCATCGAAACGCCGCCGGAAAGAACCAGGATGTCAGCCTTTAGACCCTTCGCGATTTTCTCTCGCAAGTCTTCCATGTTATCGCGCGCATTTCCAAGAACAACCGCTTCGCCACCTGCTAAAGCGATTTGGGCCGCGAGCGAAACACTGTTGCTGTTACGAATCTGGAGGGCTCCGGGCTGTTCCTCAAAGCTTACAACTTCGTCTCCGGTTGAAAGTATCGCCACGCGCGGCTGCACATACGCCTGTAACTCAGCCTGACCAACTTGAGCAGCAATCGCCAACTCGGCGTAGCTGAGCCGCGCGCCAGGTGATAGGACTGTCTGTCCGGCTTTCGCTTCCCGGCCGCGGGCCACAATATTCTGCCCGGGCATCGCGTAGCGCTCGAGTGTCACTTGGCCTGGCAACACTTTTGTGTGCTCGATCATAACTACGGCATCCGCGCCGGACGGAACTGCCGCGCCCGTCATGATTTGGATACATTGGCCGGGAGCAAGAGAACCGGTAAAGCTGTCGCCTGCTTTCACTTCACCAGCGAGTTTGAGAACCCTTCCTGGTTCGGCAGCATCGGCTGCGCGAACAGCAAATCCATCGCGGGCAGCGCGATTAAACGGAGGATAGTCGCGATCGGCCAAAATGGGAACCGCAAGAATCCTGTTTTGCGCGGAGGTGAGACTGATTATTTCGACCGCTCGAGGACGGTTTTCGGCAGAAGCGACGTCGATGACTTTTTGTCTAGCGTTTTCGAATGACAGCATGGGTATCGCGCTGATGCCCGGGTCAGAGCCAGGCAGCGAGTTTTGTGCCCGAAGGCACGATGGTAGCGTCGCGCTCAGGACCTGTGGAGATCATTCCAATTTCAATGTGGAGGAAATCGGAAATAAAGCGGAGGTACTCCCGCGCAGCTTGCGGCAACCGATCGGTGTCGCGCACACCACACGTCGTCGAGTTCCAGCCTGGCAGAGTGCGATATTCCGGTGTGATAGCGGTGAAATCCTCAGCTACCGCTGGCATCTCACGCAAAGGGCTGCCCTTGTAACGGTAACCAGTGCAGACCTGGATTTCGCGCTGCGTGTCAAACACATCCAGTTTGGTTACCACTAATGAGTCGATTCCATTGATTATGTTGGCATAGCGAAGCACTGCCAGATCGAGCCAGCCGCAGCGCCGCGGCCGTCCAGTTACGGCGCCATATTCTTTTCCGCGGTCGCGCACCTCGGTAGCTTCAAGGTCCGGCATCTCCGTCGGAAATGGCCCGCTGCCAACGCGAGTGGTATACGCTTTTGTGACTCCGATTACGCCTTGGATGCGCGTGGGCCCGACGCCGAGGCCGGTTGTCGCACCGCCCGATGTGGCGCTCGATGAGGTCACGAAAGGATAGGTACCATGATCGATGTCGAGCATCGTTCCTTGCGCGCCCTCGAACATCACCGAGCGGCCCTCGTTCATGACCGTGTTCAATAGTTCGGCAGTGTCACAAATGTAGCCCCGAATCTTAGCGGCAAGACGCAGGGTTTCGTCCAGGAGATCAGAAGTCTCGAGCGAGGTACCGCAAGTGGCCTGGCAAATCGCATTCTTCTCGAGCAGAACACGATCCAGCTTTTCGCGGAAGCTTTGCGGATCCAGCAAATCGCACACGCGCAGTCCGCGCCGCGCCATTTTGTCTTCGTAGCAAGGTCCAATGCCGCGCGATGTCGTACCGATTTTGTTTGCGCCACGGGCCACTTCTGCGGCTTTTTCCATTTGCCGATGATAGGGAAAAATCAAATGGGCCCGATTGCTAAGATGCAGGCGTCCGCTAACATTGATTCCGGCTTTGGCGAGAGTCTCTATCTCGCATACCAGAGCAGCCAGATCGACGACTACCCCCGAACCGATCACGGCGTGACGTCCAGGGCGCAAGATGCCACAAGGAATGAGTTGAAGGATGAAGCGGTGGCCATCGAAGATTACCGTGTGGCCGGCATTGTGTCCGCCCGCGCAACGGGCAATGTATTCAAAGGAACCCGCCAAATAATCGACGACCTTCCCTTTGCCTTCATCGCCCCATTGCGCGCCAATCACAACCACCGATTTCATTGCGTACATCTCCTAAAGGTTCGCGACGTTTGCGCTTAAACCTACTGGCGAATAGCGTGAATAATAATTGTGTTGCCGCCGAGCAGAACAGGGTCGGAGGCCAATTCTTCAGTCCAGCGTTCGCGGCGCCTTTCGCCCGGCGTGAGTTGTCCCAGGAAGCGAATGAAAGCGACGAGCGGCCAGTAGAGCCAGCTATTCGCTTTTTTGCGGTCCCGATGCACCCCTTGAATGGCAAAGCCATTTTTTTGCAGAAGATAGCGCAATTCGGAGTAAGCGATTGGATTGACATGCAGGGCAATTTCGTCGAGCCCGGCACAATCATGATGGATCTTCGCCAACGATTCCGTTGAGAGAGGTTTGAAGTGCGACGTGTAGCCGTAGAGCAACCACTTCAGGCGCTCTTCAATATTCAAAATGTTGGGTACGCTGACGACGATGTGGCCCCCAGGTTTGAGCAGCCGCCGAAACTCGCGCACAGCTTGGGGCGGAGACTCGATGTGTTCAAGGCCATCGAGGGAGGTCAAATAATCAAAGCTGCCGGCGTGATACGGCAGCGTACCGGAGAGATCTCCTTTGCGTATATCGACGCCATCGAGTCGGAACAACTGCGGATATAGATCACAACAGAAAACTTCGAAGCCGCGTGGCAGAAGTCGCGATGCGAGGGCCCCCTCCCCGGCGGGGCAATCGAGAATCCGGCCGCGCGGAAGCGGCTCGAGAATGCCCAGCACCGCATCATGCAGGCCCGGCCGCGACATCGCGATTGGGGGCCTCTCGCCCGCAAGCATCGGAGGATGCGTTGCCGGCTTGACCATGCGGCTGGCTTGCGTGGTTGCCATGCTTCCCTTTTCACCAAAAACCGGCGGCGATGCGCGCACCGCCGCCGGAAATCTTCGTGTTGCTAGAATAGAACGCTGCTAGCGGAATCTATCAGGCCTTGACTATATGCCGATCCAAAACCCTGGTGATGTGTTCTTTGGGCACGGCGCCAACAATCTGGTCGGCCACTTGTCCGCCCTTAAAGATAAGCAGCGCGGGAATACTGCGGATATTGAACTTGCTGGGTGAACTAATACTCTCATCGATGTTCATCTTCACAACGGTCAACTTCCCGGAATAGTCTTTGGCAATCTCGGCGACCGTAGGCGCGAGCATGAGGCAAGGTCTGCACCATTCCGCCCAGAAATCCACCATGACCGGCTGGGTTTTACTGGCATTGATAACTTCAGCGTCAAAATCGGAATCGGTCACGCTACGAATAGTGTCAGCCATAGTCTCCTCAATCGTTTCAAGCCAACGGTCAGGACAACAGCCTGGCATGGTGCCACTCTAATTAGATGTTCGAGAAGCCCGGGCGATTCGCCCTTTAGCGGCTAGCTCATAAAGCTTTAGGTACTCACCGGCCGAGGCGTTCCACGAAAAATCCTTGGCCATGCTGTTCAATTGGATTCGCTGCCAAATCTTAGTGTGACTATACATGTCCACCGCCTGATGAAGGCAAGCCACCAGGGCCTCACCAGTGTAAGGACTGAATTTAAACCCCGTCCCGGTACCCAGAGCAACATCGAACTGTTCGATCGTATCATCCAAACCGCCCGTTGCGCGCACTACCGGCACCGTGCCGTAGCGTAGGCTATAAATCTGATTGAGTCCGCAGGGTTCATAGCGCGAAGGCATCAGAAAGATATCCGCGCCCGCTTCGATTTTATGCGCGATGGCGTTGTCATAGGCAATTTTCACGGCGACACGGTCGGGATAGGCTGCGGCGAGATCACGGAACAATTGCTCATACTTGGGCTCGCCATTTCCGAGCGCTACCAGTGCGAGGTTCTCCTGCAAAATGACCCCGGCTTTCTCAGCAATCAGGTCGAACCCCTTCTGATCGGCAAATCGCGAAACGATGCCGATTAGCGGGCGTGAGATATTCTCCGCCGGCAATTTAAATTGCTCAAGGAGATCCTTTTTGCAGGTGCGCTTTGGTGCCAGATCCTTCGCGGAATATTGCGCGGCGATGAACGTGTCGGCTTCCGGGCTCCACTGCGAATAGTCCACGCCATTGAGAATACCGCGGAGGTTCGCGGCACGGTCGCGCACGACTCCATCAAGACCGCATCCGTATTCCGGGGTTTGAATTTCTTGTGCATATTTTCGGCTGACGGTGGTCAAGTAGTCGGAAAAAATGAGCCCGCCTTTCAGCAGGCTGACGTCTCCGAAGAATTCCAGCCCTTTCAGGTGAAACAGGCTGTCGGGCACGCCGATCTGCGCGAGAGTCGTGCGCAGAAACAGGCCGAGATAGCCCATATTATGAATCGTGAAAATGACGGAAATGCTTCGCAAAAGCGGGTCGTTGACATACTGGCTGCGAAGCAAAACCGGTACCAGGGCGGACTGCCAATCGTGGCAATGAATCACGTCAGGACGCCAGACATGCTTTGCGATTTCAATGGCGCTGCGGCAAAACTCTGCGAAGCGCTCAGCGTTGTCCGGATAATCCTTCCCTTTCTCCCCGTACAGCTGGGGCCGATCGAAATATTCGGGATCATCTACAAAGTAATAGCGAACGCCAGCAACGAGAGTGCCGTCAGCAATGGCCGGGAACCTAAGCGCCTGGCCCATGGGCACGGTCAGACTGGGCATAATAACCATGGAGGCTTTTGTGCCACGGTAGCGCGGCAGAACAACAGCCACTTCGTGCCCCATCGCAACCAGGGCTTTGGGTAAAGCCTCGACGACATCGGCGAGACCGCCGGTTTTCGAGAAGGGTAAACCTTCCGAGGCAACAAACAGAATTTTCACTTGTACCTTTCGTTAGCGCATTTAGACGTTAGCGGAAGCTTCAAGCTGCGTCAAGCAACGCGGGCGCGGTTAGAAAGCTGCCTTCGACAATCACTTTATTTCCTTCGTTGCGTTAGTCCAACCGCTCTTGGTTCCGAGCGCCTGCCCGGGCGAGGGATGCCAGCCGGATGAAAAACAAGCCATTGACCGAGCTCATTGCGGTGCTGCGACGATCCTCAGGGCCGACGTAAAAAGCCAGCCCACAACGGCGAAACCCGACGTTCGACGAACATCGTTAAAAGCTTTCGAATCTTTGCCAAAGAATTTCCTTTTTCCACTCCCGCACCTTATCCTCATCTACGAAAGGTCAGTCTGAATCAGTTTCCCGGCGCAAAACGCATCTCTTACTACGGGCGATTCATGGGACAACGACTCGGACAACATTTTTTGAGTGATGGCAACTGGCGAGCGCGGATAGCGAGCGCGATCGGCATGGACATGCCGACACAGCCTGGCGAACCAAACATGCAGGAAAGGCTGTGGCTGGAGATTGGGGCGGGCCATGGCGAAATGACCCGGGTGCTGGCTGCTACCGGTGCTCGAGTGATTGCGGTTGAACTGGACAGCAAACTAAATCAGCGACTTCAGTCACTAGCCCAGGAGTTCCCACGCATCGAACTAGCGGCTGGCGATATTCTCGAGCTCGATGTGGGCGTACTTACCGGTGGAGCGCGTTTCCGCGTGTATGGGAACCTTCCCTATTACATTACATCGCCTATTTTACATCGTTTGTTCGAATACGCCGACGCGCTGGAGGATGTATACGTCGTCACGCAGTTGGAAGTGGCCGCGCGCATTGCAGCGCGTCCCGGGTCGCGGCAGTTCGGTTATCTTTCGGTTCTTTCGCAATTTTACGCCGAGCCCGAGATTTTGTTGCGCATCCCCAGAGGCGCATTTCGTCCGCCTCCGAAGGTGACGTCGGCTCTGATTCACCTGAGGATGCCGGGGGAGAGAAGAAGCATCGGGGACCTTGATGAGGCGCGATTCTTTGGTTTCGTCAAACTTTGCTTTGCCCAAAAACGCAAGACGCTAGTGAACAATCTAAGAACGGTGGCTGCTCCAGAAGGTGTGGGGGCCATTTTAAGAGGGCTTGACATGCGTGCGGATGTGCGCGCAGAGCAGATTAGTGTTACGCAATTTGCGGAGATTTATCGGCAATTGAAGTAGCTGGCGCAGCTAGAATGAGCGCGCAAACCTGCTCCATCGCAGAAAGATTTCTTGAGTCCTGGTCTCAGCATGAGCTTGTTGGCTGAAAACCAAAGTCGCGTCTCCGCAATAACATCTGTTGCCCATTCGCGCGGCTGGATTCACCGAGCCTAGGAAAGCTCAGTTTTAAGGGCGCTGTACGGCTAGAAAGCGGTCTGGGTAATCGGTTATGACCCCATCCACCCCCGCCTGGATTAACGATTGCATGTGCGCGGGATGGTTGATTGTCCAGGCGACAACTTGTAGATCCCGTCGCTTGGCCTGGGTGATTAGTTCCGGTGTAATTAAGGTTCCATGGAGAGCTAGCTGACGTGCGCCAACCGAGACGGCGCGCTCCACTGCGTCTGGAGCATAGCTGTCCATTAATAAACCGGTCATAACATTTGGTTCGAGGCGACGGACCGCTGCAAGCGTGGGGCCATCGAAGGAAATCACGATAACTCGCGCCGCCTCGCCAGCATCCCGCAGTGACCCCACCAAAGCGTGCTCGCTACCCCAAGTTTCCCAAGTCTTTAACTCGAGGTAAAAAACTATGTCATGCTCGCGAGCAAAATGGAGAATTTCTTCGATTGTGGGAAGTTTCTCGCCCGCGAATTCAGAGCTGAACCAGGAGCCCGCGTCGAATTGGCGCAAATCTGCTAACGTAAAATCGTGAACCGAGCCATGCCCGTTGGTGGTCCGTTCGAGTGTGTCATCATGAATGGCGACAAAACGAGCGTCGCGGGAGAGTTGCAGGTCGGTCTCGATAAATCGGGCGCCCAACTCCACGGCCTTGCGAAAAGAAGCAAGGGTATTCTCTGGCGCATGACCAGATGCCCCGCGATGTGCTACGACCCACACTGACTGCAGTCCTCCGCCACTACTTAGCCATGAAATAGCCCAGCCCGGTTTCCATCCTAATCGCATTCGCATCGGAACTTATTTATTTTCCTAGGAAGGTGCCTTGTCCGGTAGGATAGGTAGGGTTCAGGTGTATCCCTCGCCTATTTGTTGCATCTGCGTGACTAGGCCAAGTACAAAATCAAGAAGAATAGGGAGAATTTTATGAGAAGCGGCTCGAAATTCAAGATGGTGCTGCTCGTGCTGGCCGCCATGTCTTTAGTGATTCCAGGGTCCAGAGCCAGCACAGGCCACGACCACGGAAGCAAGGAAAACCAAAAAAACAATCGTGATGCGGCCAGCTACCAGTCCAAGCTGGAAAAAGAGGTTCGCCACGAATTGGTACTGCTCCCATATTATTCGGTGTTCGACAACCTAACCTACAGCGTCAACGGAGACGTGGTTACGTTGGGAGGGCAAGTGACTCGGCCGACGTTGAAGTCCGACGCCGAAAACGTTGTCAAGAAAATCGAAGGAGTTTCCAAGGTTATCAACAATATCGAGGTGTTGCCGCTATCGCCCAATGATGACCAGATTCGGCGGGCAGTGTACCGGGCAATCTACTCGAACGATGTGCTGTACCGTTATTCACTTGGAGCGGTGCCGCCCATTCACATCATTGTGAAAAACGGGAATGTCACGCTAGAGGGTGTGGTCAGCAGCGAGATGGACAAGAACGTTGCCAACATCCAGGCCAATAGCGTTCCGGGTGTATTCTCGGTGACTAACAACCTGCGCGTGGTCCCTTAGATTCCGGCGTAGTTTTGGAATCAGCGTGCTTGAGTCTTAGGCTCGGGATCCCCTAGTCTGACAGTCATGGCTGTATCGCGCGACGGGCAAAGTGCTTTAGGGGCGCCCGGGCCTTTTTTTACTCTTGGTGATCGATTACGTTTGAACTATTTATACGAAACGACGATTTCGCCATTCTCAATGCGCAAATCGCGTAAATCTGAAGGCAAGCGCAGCTTTTCCCGGTTTTGGGGAGAATCCATCATTTTGCGCACGGCGGTTTCGAGCGATGCCTGAGGAATCGGCAGCGCGCCGATCTGACCGCTAATGGGGTTGAAACGCAAATACCCTTCTTCGGCATGCAGTCGCCCCTCGAGCTGCAGCGACATATCTTTTCCGTGAAAATCGAACACCACGTATGCGCGCACGCGGTCCTCTATCAGGTTGATCTTAACATCGCGAACCGCGGACTGAATTTCTTCAACCGACGGTTCGCCGTCGGCTGGCGGACTTTGCGCCGTTTGCGCAGTGGGAGGGGTGCCGCTAGGTTTGTCACTAGGCTTTAGCGCGAGATGCGAGAGAAGGTACGAATTTACCTCGGCTTCATCTACGCGCAATACCTGGGGGGCTCCCGACACGGAAGCGCTAGCCAACTGTTGCAACTTAGCCCCTAACCTCTCGCCTGCGCCCAAGTCAGCGGTAACATAGGGAGCTGGAGCTTTGTGCATAACCAGCAGGACTGTAATCACTCCGGTTGCGATAGTCGTCCACCGGAGAATGCGGTATACCCAACGCCAAGGGGTGATCCGACTTGGCACGTCGTTCGATTTGTTGCTGTTGAACATCGGACTCCGGATTAGACTTGTGCGTGCTTTTTTGCCACGGCAACCTCAGCTGCCGCCCAGAATTGAGGCTATCGTTACGCCGTGAACATCGCAATTCATAACCTCCTACCTTAAGCCAATGATGCACTGGCCGAAAGAACAGGTCCCGAATTGTGGTCGACCCTATCGCCCGTTTTCGGGACAGCCAGTCCCGAAAACGGCCACAGAGAGGCTGGGGTTGATGCACCAATGGTGGACTATCTATTTGCGTATCTAGCACTTACGACAAGAAGGCCCTGGAAGGTTACCTGCCAACTCTTTGCCTTGAATGGCCACCGCCTCCATACCGGCCCTTGCCCCGAGAGAGTATGCACGCACGGACACAAGTTCCCGCCGCCAGGGCGGATTGCTTTCGGAAGCGCGCAGAGGAAACTCGGCAGCATTCCTGGCGCTGGTCGCGCCAGCCGAAAAGTCTGTCTATCGGAATGCCCTGCGGCTAACCGGGAATCGCACAGATGCGGAGGACGTCCGACAGGAAACGATGCTGCGGGCGTATACGCGCCTAGGACAATTTTCCGGCGATGGAATAGCGGAGACGGAAGCCTTTGCGGCGTGGCTCTCGCGTATTGCCACTAACGAATCCATTGACACCATCAGGCGACGACACGCCGGTAAGGTCATTTCCCTTGATGATCCCATTCCGGGCGGTGATGGGCCGCACTTCTACCGGCACGACAGCACGGTCGCGGATGATCCGGAGCAGCATTACGCACGGATGGAAATGCGGCGGATTCTCGCCGATGTCATCGAGCAGCTTGATCCCGGTTTTCGACGCGTGTGCCTGTTGCGCGACGTCGCGCAGCTCACAACCGACGAAACCGCTGAGCGACTGGGGATTTCGTCCGCCGCGGTCCGCATTCGCCTATTTCGCGCGCGACTAAAGCTGCGAGAGCGCCTGCAACAAATTCTCAGGCAGCCCATTAACGAGACATCATGCTGCCAACGGGCCTCACCACCTAAGACTTCCATTGTGGCGAGGATCAAGCCTGGGCTGCAGTGACCAGCGCTGCATGGATCAAGGGTGTTGAGCAGGAAACACTTGATGACATCAACTTGATGGGAGCGCCAGCACTCGTCATACTTGTTTTATGAAAGCCTGCATCGCTTTCCTCTCAGTGCTGCTCTTGTGTGCCACCACAGTTGCCGACGAAATCAATCTGAAGGACGGCTCGAAGATCGTGGGCACCGTGATCGGTTTCGAAGACCATAGTTATCAGGTACAAACCAGCTTCGGGATTCTGACGTTTCCAAAAAACATGATTGCGTCCATCATTCCTTCGACGACAAAGTCTCCCGATACGATGCCTCCGGCCACAACAACTACATTCCCTTCCATAACCGCGCCTTCCGGAACTGCGAGGGCTTCCTCAGCCATTACCTCATTGTCGAAACCAGAGCCCAAAGCAGCAGCAAAAAAAGACGCTCCGGCGAAAAACCAAACTCCCATGGAAGTAAAGGCCCGCGAACAGACCAAAATCTCGAGTGAGCCAGCGCGAACCGTTAGCAACTCGACGGCGATGGCGACCAAACAGTCTGCCCCCGTGTCAGCGAACATTGCCAGCGGGGGAGCCGAAAAACCCGATGCGGCTGCAACAAAGGAGCCTGAAGTCCCTGCCATTCGGGAAGAGGTGCACGGAAATCAGTACATCAATCGTACCTATGGTTTTCGAATGTATAAGGCACCGAGCTGGAATCTCATTGATGACGATACCCGCAAGACCCTGCCGAACGCGATCGTGGCACTTGGGGCCAGCGACGACTCTACCCTGCTGGTCGTCGGCATCGAGCGTTCCAAGGAATCTCTGGAGTCTAGAGCCGCAGCGACGGAAAAACGACTGCGTGAAATCTATGAGAACTACCGGCGGATTTCCGAGCAGAAGACAACGGTCGCGGGACTACCGGCGATCGAGCGGCGCTATCGCGGCATCGCCGACGGTCACGATTGGTCGGGTGTGGTCGTTACGTTGGGGCGCGGCGGCGAGATCTACACGCTACTGGGAATGACTTACGCCGAGTCTGATCTGATCCAGATACAAGAGAACGTGATTGCCCGCGCTATTGCTAGCCTGGATTTCTCGCAAAGATAACTCGATTCGATAAAATCACGCGATTAAAACTTAGTGACTTCTGTGAAATGGAAGTTGCGGATTTTCATCGCCGGTACAACCATTTCGAAAGATTCTTCGCCGGTCGCGCGAACGGCAGGGCCCAACATCTCAATACTCGCTAGCATCTCCAAAACGCTTTGATTAAAACGGAGGTTCCTAATGCCGCCGGAGATTCGCCCCTTTTCTACCAGGAATGTACCGTCGCGGGTCATTCCGGTGAGGACTTTTTCATAAGGCTCTACTTCGCGGATATACCACAGTCGCGTAACCAGAATCCCGCGCTCGGTCGAGCTAATCATCTCCTGGACGGAATGCTCGCCGCCCATGAATACCAGATTCATGGGCGCCTCGCCCCATTCATTGGGCAAGGCAAAACCGTGTCCGGTCGGCCTTTTGTTCATCTGCTTGGCGGTGGCTCGCGAATAAACCAGGTTCTTCGGCACCCCCCGATCGATCAGCAAAACTCTCTGCCGCGGCATTCCTTCGCCGTCAAACGGCGCGCCAAGCTGAAGAGGGTGCGAAAAATCATCCCACAGAGAAACGTTACGTCCCACGACCTGCTTCCCCATGCGTTTATTGAAGCAGGATCGTTGGTCTTGCACGGCGGTGGCGGCAAAATCGTAAAAAAGGAATCCGACGAGGTCGAGGACCGCAGCGGGTTCGAGAATTACGGTATGCTTCCCGGGCTCGATTTTTCGGGGAGCGCGGGAAGAGGCACACTTCTCAGTGGCACGGGCGGCCAGAGCCCGAGGATCAATGGCTTCGATGCTCGCGGCATTGGCTTTAGCCCATCCGGAAGAATCCTTCTCGAGCATGGTCACTGAGAATTCGGCGCGAGTCTGTTGGTAGCTGGCAAAAAGACCCTTGGAATTAGCGATAGCGTTTTGCATCGCCCCCGTCGCAAAAATTCCCGCGGCCGTCTGACCCTTGCCTTCCGCCAGTGCGCAAACCCCGCGAACCGCGCGGGCCCGGTCGGCCGGCGTGGCTGCGGCAGTGGTCTTCGAAAATCGTTCGACCTTGGCATATTTCTGGGGCCCCGGCATCGGCAGAAGTCGCGGATTCTTGGGCTGGCTGCGCGCGATTCTTCCAGAGGCAAGCACCGCGCGGCGAATGGATTCGTCGTCCATTTTGTTGGTTGTGGCCCGCGCGGTACGGCCGTCGTAGACGGTACGAATGGAAATCGTAAGCATCTGTTCAGCGACGTTCTGATGGATGGCATTGTTGGCAAAACGCGTGAGCGCATCCGAGGTGACGTCCAAATGCACTTCGGTTTCATCGGCGTCGCTCAGTTTAAAAACTTTATCGGCAATCTGGCGCAGGGTGGTTTCCGACAGAACGTGCTCCGCGGCGGCAATGGCTTGGTTCGGCCGCAAAATGTGGCGTGGTTTCTTCTGTGCACTCATGCTTTAGAGAATGCCGCGCCCAGCTTGACGTTGCGGAATCGGGCGGGTGCGGCACCGTGACCGGTTCCCATCGTCTGCATCGGCTGGCCCTTGCCACAGTTGGGCGTGCCCCACAGAGTCCAGTGCTCGCGCGAGCATATGGCATCGCAGCTGTTCCAGAATTCTGTGGTGATCCCGCTATAGCTGGGATTCTTGAACATTCTCGTCTTCTTGCCGCCTTTGACCTCCCATCCGATTTCCGTGGAAAACTGGAAGTGATAACGGCGGTCGTCAATCGACCACGAACGGTTCGTAGCCATAACAATACCGTCATCGGTATCGGCAACGAGATCGTCATAGGACCAGGTTCCCGGCAGCAAGCTCACATTAGTCATTCGAATAATCGGCAAGCGATTCCAGCTTTCCGTGCGCATCGTACCGGAAGAACGATCCAGGCCAATGGTGACGGCGGTTTCGCGATTCGACAGATATCCGGTAAAGAGACCGTTGGAAATAATCGGCGTGCATTGCGCGGGCACGCCTTCGTCGTCGTAACCAAAAGTTCCCAGCCCCGGGCCATGTTCGAGCCGCGCATCGGCTACCACGTTGACGATTTCTGACCCATAGCGAAGGGTGCGCAATTTCTCCACCGTTAGAAAACTCATTCCGGCGAAATTCGCTTCCTGACCAAGAACACGGTCAAGCTCGATGGGGTGTCCGATGGATTCGTGAATTTGCAAGCCCAGCTGGCTGCCCTCCAGAATGATCGTGCCACTACCTTCCGGGCACTGCGCGGCCTGATGCAGGGCGACAGCTTCCTCGGCAACACGCGGCGCGTGGCGCAGCAGATCGAGCGATTCAACAAGCTCGTAACCTTGCAGGGCATGCTGGCCACCAAAGCTGCTGGGGTAAGAGCGCTTTTGAATCTCGTCTTTCTTAAAACTGGTTGCCGCGATTCCGCATCCCGATTGCATCTTTACTTGATGAATGCGCGAACCAATCGAAGACGCAAACCATTGCTCGATTTTGCGGAACTGCATGGAAGCCTCGGACATGGTTACACCCGGCACTCGATGCATTTCCTTGTCCACGGCAAGAAGCAAATCCATCTGAAGCTCTAGGGGAACGTGAAACGGATCCTTGATGAATGGATTCTGCCAGGTGTCGATAAACGATTGCTCCGGAGCCATCACTACGTCGTGGCGCTTGGCCAGCGCCGAAGCCTTGGCAATAGATACGGCCTGCGCCGCACAAGCCTGCACACCGTCGCGGGTCAAACGATCCGTGGAAGCGAAACCCCAGGCACCATTGGCAATCACACGAATGCCGATTCCGAGCGACTCTGATTCAGCGAGGGTGCCAACCCGTCCATTTTTTGTGGAAAGGTCACGCTGGCGGATGTCCATCACGCGAGCATCGGCGTAAGTTGCGCCACGCACCTTGGCCGTATCGAGCGCTACGAGGCCCCAATCCAACATACGAATAACCAGCTCCTACCCTTTAAAAACAGAAAGGCACGGCATGCCGTGCCTTTCAACGAAAATCACGCAAAACTCTTACGTGCCCTCGGACCACGAAGCCAAATACTGTTCTTGCTCTGGTGTAAGCTTGTCCACTTGCACGCCCATTGATTCGAGCTTGAGTTTGGCGATATGCCGGTCAATATTCTCGGGAACCGGATACACCTGCTTTTTGAGGTCCCGCGCGTTCTTGAGCAAATATTCGACCGAAAGCGCCTGGTTGGCAAAGCTCATATCCATCACTGCCGCAGGATGGCCATCGGCGGTCGCGAGATTAACCAGACGTCCTTCGCCCAACAAATAAACCTTTCGTCCGTCGCGTAAAACGTACTCATCCACCATAGGACGCGCGGGGCGCTTGGCACTGGACATTTTCTCCAGCGCGGTAATATCGATCTCCACATTGAAGTGCCCGGCGTTGCAAATGACCGCGCCTTCCTTCATTTTTTCGAAATGCTCACCGGCAATGACACCCTTATTTCCGGTAACGGTGATGAAGATGTCGCCGATTTTCGCGGCTTCGATCATCGGCATGACGCGGAAACCGTCCATGACGGCCTCGATTGCGCGCACCGGGCTGATCTCGGTGACGATGACATCCGCTCCCAGGCCCTTAGCCCGCATGGCTACGCCACGCCCGCACCAGCCGTAGCCGGCAATGACTACTCTAAGTCCGGCGATCAACAGGTTCGTTGAGCGCATGATTCCATCCATCGTGGATTGGCCAGTGCCGTAGCGGTTGTCGAAGAAATGTTTGGTCTGCGCATCGTTTACGGCGATAACCGGATATTGCAGCGTTCCGTCTTTGGCCATGGCTCTCAAGCGAATGACGCCCGTTGTGGTTTCTTCGGTGCCGCCAATCACCTGGGGCACGAGGTCGGCGCGCTTGGTGAGCAGTGCGGTAACCAGATCGGCTCCGTCGTCCATCGTCACCTGCGGCTTGTGATCCAGGGCGGCATTTAAGTGCGCGTAATAGGTGTCGTTGTCTTCACCTTTGATGGCATAGGTGGCGATGCCGTAGTCTTTCGTAAGACACGCGGCCACCTCGTCTTGCGTGGAAAGCGGATTGGATGCGCACAGCACTACATCGGCCCCACCGTCGCGAAGCGTAATGGCGAGATTGGCCGTTTCACTGGTCACATGCAAGCATGCCGCGATGCGAATGCCTCGCAGCGGCTGTTCTTTAATGAATCGCTTGCGGATCAATTGCAAGACAGGCATCTGCTGATTGGCCCATTCGATCTTGCGTTTGCCGCGCTCGGCCAAGCCGAGGTCCTTCACGTCGCCTGTCAATTTTTCCTGAGTCGCCACGCGATCACTCTCCAATTAAATTTCCAAATTCCCGAAACGTGAACCCGAGTTATGGAACGCTACGACCTAACCGCGACTTCGGCGCGTGCGGCTGCTGGCAAACCTGCATCTCTGCGGAGCGCCTCGGCCTTGTCGGTCTGCTCCCACGAGAAGGTCGCCTCCGAGCGTCCGAAGTGCCCATACGCGGCGGTTGCCCGGTAGATGGGGCGACGCAGATTGAGAGTTTCGATAATTCCCCGCGGGGTCAGCGTGAAGGTGGAGCGGATAAGCTGGTCGATTTTCTGTTCAGCGATCACTGCGGTGCCAAAGGTATCGGCCATTACCGAGACCGGCTCCGCCACGCCGATGGCGTACGCAAGCTGCACTTCAACCTTGCGCGCAAGTCCCGCGGCCACAAGATTCTTCGCCACATAACGCGCCATGTAGCAGGCCGACCGGTCTACCTTGGTCGGATCTTTTCCGGAAAGCGCGCCGCCGCCATGCCGGCTGTAGCCTCCGTAGGTGTCGACAATAATCTTACGTCCCGTGAGTCCGGCATCACCCATTGGGCCGCCAATCACAAAGCGTCCCGTGGGGTTGATGTGAAATTTAGTGTGTTTATCCAGCATTTCGGGGGGAAGAACGGCTTTGATGATTTCGTTGAGAACCACGTCGTGCAAGTCCGCGTTAGAAACAGCTTCGCTGTGCTGCGTAGAAACAACTACGGAATCGATGCGCGCCGGCCGACCTTGTTGATATTCTACGGTGACTTGTGATTTCCCGTCCGGGCGCAGAAAATCCACAACGCCGCTCTTACGCACCTGGGCCAACCGGCGCGTCAGGCGATGAGCCAGCTGGATCGGCATGGGCATTAATTCTTCGGTCTCATCGCAGGCATACCCAAACATCAATCCCTGGTCACCCGCACCACCGGTATCAACTCCCATGGCAATGTCCGGCGACTGCCTCTTGATTGCGGAAATGACCGCGCAGGTTTGGGCGTCGTAGCCAAACTTCGCGCGCGTATAGCCAACGTCACGGATGACATCCCGAACGATATCGCAGTATTCGATGTGCGCTTTGGTGGTGATCTCACCAGCGACCACCGCAAGGCCGGTCGTGACCAGAGTCTCGCAGGCAACTCGGCCCATGGGATCTTCTTCCAGGACGGCATCCAGTATAGCGTCAGAGATCTGGTCGGCAATTTTGTCGGGGTGGCCTTCGGTGACTGATTCCGATGTGAACAGGAAATTGCGATTATCTTGATTCAAAAGAAACGCTCCTATTTATTTGTGAGGCGGGGACACCTGACAATTATGTTCGCTGCGCGAACCAATTCAAACTAGTGATGCTAGCATCTCGGTTGGTGGGTGTCAACGCATTGAATCAGAATGCGTTACAGTGCATCGAGCGGTACGTTTTGGAGGCTGAACGGGTTCTTGGTAGTTCGCGGAATCGGTTCACACCGGCTGGCATCCTACTCCACGCCGGGCAGAGCATCCGGTTCGGGGACCAGTTCGGAACCGGACCCTCTCCGGCGGCGGGCCATTAGATAGGTTCGAATGAACGGATCGAGGTCGCCGTCGAGAACCTTATCCACGTCGCCCACCTCAAACTTTGTGCGATGGTCTTTGATTAATCGATAGGGTTGGAGAACATAGGAGCGAATCTGACTCCCAAAGCTGATGTCCAGCTTGGTATCGTCGAGTTTATCGGTGGAAGCACGCCGCTTTTCAAGCTCGTATTCGTATAGCCGGGAGCGCAGGACCTTGAGGGCTAGCTCGCGGTTTTTGTGCTGGCTGCGTTCGTTCTGGCATTGCACAACAATACCTGTAGGCAAGTGCGTGAAGCGCACAGCTGATTCCACCTTGTTGACGTTTTGGCCGCCGTGGCCACCGGCGCGAAACGTGTCGATCCGTAGATCGTCGGGCTTGATGACGATGTCAATGCGATCATCGACTTCGGGAATGACGAAAACCGACGCGAAGGAGGTGTGCCGGCGGGCGGCTTGGTCAAAGGGTGAAATGCGCACCAACCGGTGCACGCCGCTTTCGGTCGAAAGAAGACCGTAGGCGTTTTCTCCCTCAACCCTCACGGTGACGGACTTCAACCCGGCCTCTTCGCCAGGAACCTGATCAATCACCGTCGCGCGCAGACCTTTGCGCTCGGCCCATCGCAAATACATGCGCAGCAGCATCTCGGCCCAATCCTGTGACTCGGTGCCGCCGGCGCCTGGCTTGATAGTGACAATGGCGTTGAGGCCGTCGTTCTCGCCGGAAAGAAGAGTCAGGGTCTCGAGACCCGAGACGTATTGGTCGGCGAGGTTGAGCTCGTTCTGCAACTCACTCAGTAGCTGCTCTTGTTGGCCACGATCGGTTTCTTCGTGCGACAAATGAATGTAGGTCTGAAGATCGCTCAGAATACGGCTGAGTTTTTCGTCGGCAGCCAGCTGCTCCTCGACCGTTTTGCGTTCTTTTAGAAGTTTCTGGGCTTCCTCGGGATTCTGCCAAAAATTCGGGTCTGAGGTCCTCTGTTCCAACTGAACAATGCGTTTGCGGTATTGCGCGACGTCAAAGATAACTCCGAACGAGTTCGATCCGTTGCTTCAATTCCTCGTAACGATGTTCCAAGTCTTCGAGAACCATTAGACGTCCTTATCGTGATGTTTGATGCCGATTCACTTGCCAACCCCGGAAAAGGAATGACCCAGAGATCACCACACACAGCCAAGCCAGCCAATCGCCATAGCGCGTGTAAACGGTACGGTCGCCGCGAAAATCATAAGGAGCGTCGAGCGTGCTGCGGACGTCCGGCGCGAGCCTGGAAACGATGCGTCCATAGGGATCAATCGACACTGTGAACCCATTGTTGGTTGCGCGAAGAAGCCATCGCCGGTTCTCAGCCGCGCGCACACGCGCCATCAGCAAATGCTGATCTGGCGCGGCTGACCGTCCGAACCAGCCGTCGTTAGAAATATTGATCAGCAAATTCGCGCCATTCGCCACGAAGCGCCGGACTTCATTAGGAAAGATGGACTCGTAGCAAATGAACGCGCCGAATCGCCCGTCCCCCGGCAAGTGTCCCACTGCATAAACAGAACCGTTCCGGAATCCACCAACTTCTTGCGACACGCTGGCTACCAAATGATGGATAAGCGGGAACGGCTCATACTCGCCGAATGGGACCAGATGAATCTTATCATACGCAAAAATTCGCCGGCCCTGGTTATCCAGCAGTACCGCGCTGTTGTAGGGTTGGAGCTTGTTGCCTCCACCGGGCTCACTGGCAGGCTTCCATTCGATCACCCCAACTAGAAATGGATGGCCCTCGCGCTGGGCGATGCGCTCGGCGCGTCTCGCAAAGTTCGGATCGAGAAACATAAAAGGGGCCGGTGCTTCGGGCCAAACAAGTAAGTCCGGGTCATCGTGCTTGATCGTAGACCTGTTTTGCAGCGGCATCAGGCTGATTCGTTCGAGTTCATCCAGTTCGCCGGCGTGAAGCTCCATCCAGTTCGCCGGATAGCTTGGCACTTCGGGAAAATTCAATTGAACAAGCCGGGCCGCGTGGTTGGGCTTTTCCTGCGGAACCAGTCGCGGTCCTTCAGTAGCAAAGGCTATGAGCAGCACCACGACAGTGGCCACGGTCGCTACCCTCCTGACGATCCCGACAGAAGACGCAGCGCAGGCCCACGCGCAAAGTGCGTTAAAGGCACACACGGCCAGGCTCAGACCGAAAACCCCGGTCAGCGGTGACAATTGCATGAATGCGATATTTTCCGATGCCGGGTAACCCGCCAGGTTCCAGGGAAATCCGATTTCGGGCAGGTGTAGGCGAGCGAACTCCATCGTGACCCAAAGGAAAGGCGCCGCGAGACACGCCCTGGCCACACTTGACCTTGACAAAAATCCTACCGTCCACGCGAAAGCCTCCGTTAAAACTGCCCAAGCCGCGGCGATCAGCGCAAATACGCCGGCCGAAGTCACCACATCCATGTAGCCGTGGACGTGCATTACCGTGTACAACCAGGGAACACTCACCACGACAAACAGAAATCCATGCACGAAGCCACACAGCGCGGCGATTCGGTTGCTGGCACCGAGTACGCTCAAAATCAGCAGGGCCAAGCTGATCCACACCAACCATGGCCAATGGTAAGAGGGAAACGCGAAGGCAAGCCCAAACGCCGAGCCAATTGCCAGAAGTAACCGCGTAGGGGTGGAGAGCTTCATCACGGGCAAGAGTCGAGGTGAGATAGGCAGAGATGATTGCTGTCAGCGTCGAGTAATGGCTTTGAATCCGGCGTTTTCCAAACCCTTTTTCGCGAGATTGGCGGACTCCTGATCGGCGTAAGGACCCACCTGCACGCGGTAAAAACGGTCCGCGCCAGGTGTTAGAACGAATGCCGGGAAATGTTTTTTCTGCAGAGATTCGGCCAGGGCCAGGGCATCAGATTGTTTGGTCGAGGCAGCCACCTGCAAAACGATCGCGCCGCCGGGGATCAGTGGTGCATGGAACTGACCATTTCTTGAGGAGCTGGAAGAAGCTGAGCGATCGCCCACAACCTTGCTCCTCGAGGAGGACTGTTGCAGCTTGGCAAGATGCTCGTCAGACTTTGCCGGCTCATTTGCGTGATAGAAATCCCAATCTGAGGAGGAAGGCTTCGCGCTGTCATCGGACTGCGAAGTCTTTGACGAAGATCCTGTTTTCCCCGGCGCACCCGAGTGCAAAGTTCCACGACGGGCTTCTTTCAAGCTGGCGATAACCTCATCGCCATCGGCGCGCACTTGCGTCTCATACTGGCTCCGGCCCATTACATATCCAAGGCTAAAAAAAACCCCCGAGAAAACCAACATGAGCAGAAACAAACCGATAACATGCTTGCTTTCAAGCACGCGGTCGCCGCCGCCCCCCTTTTTTCTCTCACGTCCGCCCATTGCTTATTTCTGCCCGCCCATCGCACGAACCCACGCATTGATGATATCGATTGGCAAAGGGAAAACAATCGTTGTGTTCTTCTCGACCCCTATTTCCGTCAGTGTCTGCAAATAACGGAGTTGGATCGCGGCAGGCTGCGTTTCGAGGACCTTGGCCGCGTCGGCCAGCTTCTGGGAGGCTTCGAACTCGCCCTCGGCGTGAATCACCTTGGCCCGGCGTTCGCGCTCCGCTTCGGCCTGCTTGGCAATCGCGCGCTGCATGTTCTCGGGGATGTCCACCTGCTTCACTTCTACCTTGCTGACCTTTATGCCCCACGGCTCGGTGTCGGTATCGAGTATCACTTGTAGTTTAGCGTTTACCTTCTCCCGCTGCGAGAGGATTTCATCCAGCTCAAACTGGCCAACCACGCTGCGCAACGTGGTCTGCGCCAGCTGCGAAGTGGCGTACTGATAATTCTGGACTTGGGACAGCGCCAGGTTCGCATCGACAACCCGGAAATAACAGACCGCATTGACCTTCACCGACACATTGTCGCGCGTGATGATGTCTTGCGGCGGAACGTCAAGAGTCTCTATGCGCAACGGAATTCGGTACAGCGTCTCAATGGGCCAAAAGACTAGCCGCAAACCAGCAGGCTTGGCGTGCGGCGCGAGCCGCCCCAATCTCAGGACCACTCCGCGCTCCCACTCCTTGATCACGTACAAAGAATTCCAGAACCAGATAAGAAACAGGAAAAACGCGATCACTGTGCCAATGAAGCTGAGTTCCATTAGACCTCCCCCAAAAATTGCGCCGCCAGCGCCCCCTACGATGCGAGCCCGCGTGGAGTATTGGTTGGTTTGACGTGTAAAGTCAAACCATCCACGCTCACAACTCGGACAGCAGCATCTTGCGGTACTTCATCTTCAGCCGTAGCACGCCAAAGCTCGCCATGAACTCGTACCATGCCCCGCCCGCTTTGACCTGGCGCTGCGGGCACGAAGGCCTCGGTAACCAGACCTTCGGCGCCGATCAATTGCTCGACTCCAGTCGATTGCTTCCAGCCGCGCGAGCGAAGCACCAGGCGCATCAAGAATATCGTGATTAACGCGAATGGCGCGGTTACTCCCAGCGCCACCCCGACGCTAACGCCGGCATTTGTCAATGGGGAACGGATAAGCATCAGCGCTCCGAGAAACATGGCCACGACTCCGCCGATTCCAAGAACACCGTGGCTGGTAAACTTCGCTTCGAGAATGAATAAAGCCAGCGCCAGAGCAATCAACAGCAGCCCTGTAAAGTTCACTGGAAGAATATTCATGGCGTAAAGCGCCAACACCATGCAGATCCCGCCAACGACACCAGGAGCTATCATGCCGGGATGAGTGAATTCAGTGTATAGACCCAGGACCCCGACAATCAGCAGTATGAAGAAAACATCCGGTTGAACGATTCTCGCCAGGAATTTTTGCCGCGTCGACATTTCATAAGCAACTCGCAGCGGGCTGGATAACTCGAGTCGGACACTACTCCCATCAAAGCGCGTGATCGTTCGGCCATTTAGTTTTGTCAGAAGGTCGTCGGTTGAGTCCGCCACGACATCGATCAGCTTACCGTCGAGTGCTTCTTTCTCGGTGAACGCCTTGGAGTCGGTCACGGCCGTTTCTGCCAGGGAAGCGTTACGCCCGCGCTTTACCGTATAGCTGCGCAAATAAGCCGTAGCATCATTGTTGATTTTTCGGCGCAGCGTCTCATCGAGTTGCACCGGATAACCGCCCAGGACCAGAAGCGGCGATGCCGCCCCGCAGTGCGTAGCCGGAGCCATTGCCGCCACGTCTGCTGAAAGCAAAATGTAAAATCCTGCGGACGCTCCGCGGGATCCAGCCGGAGAAATGTATACAGCCACTGGCACGCGCGAACTCAGAATATGCTGGATGATCTCGCGCATTGATGAGGTCAAGCCCCCGGGCGTATCCATGGTGATCAGAACCAGGCTCGCTTTCGTTTGGTTGGCTTCGTCAATTCCCCCGTTGACGTAGCTTGCCAAGACCGGCTCAATCTCACCGTCAATATGGATTTCCACAATCCGCGATACCGAGGGATTAGCGCTGGTTCGACCGCTGGAGGTACTTGCCATGATCGCTAAACATCCTGCGATGAAGGCGAACCCGACAATCCATAAGCGTCGAGAAGAAGTTTTCTGCTGGCGATTTCGCCTACTCTGGTCCGGTCTCATCGACGATCCTTGGCATTGGACTTGGCGGGAAGCTTATCGAGCAATGCTCTGGCCTCCGCATAGGATGGCGCCAGCTTCAGAGCAAGCTGCAATTGTTCCCGGGCCGCATCTGTTTTTTTCCCCTCGATGTACAGACGAGCCAGAGTCGTGCGTGCCGCCGCGTCATCGCGAATCTCGAGCGAGGTTCGCAATTCAGTCACGGCATCATCCACGCGACCTTGGCGGCGATAAATTTCGGCCATGCCCTGATGCGCTGCCGGATCGCGCGGGGAATTCACAAGAATGGCGGAATATTCTTTCTGGGCTTCAACAAATTTTGCCGCGGTCAGAAGTTGTTTTGCCCGCTTTAGGCGAAGCTGCCGGCCTGCCGATGCTGAAGCTATTGCCGTACGCGCATCCGCCGTCTCCACGGGTATCTCAGCAAATTGCCGCAGCGCTGAAGCGTCGAAATGAGTTTTAATCCGTGCAAGCCTTGCCAGCACCTCCGGCTTCAGGACCGGCAATGGCTTGGCACCGACTTCCTGGGAGGCGACCGCGCGCTCAGCAGCAGCGTCATTCGCGCGACCGCTTCGTTCCAGAGCGGCAATCAGCAGCGCACGTGCTTCGGAATCTTCCGGTTCACGCCGCAAGAGTTGACGCAGCGGTTCAATGGATGGAGAAGGATTATTGTTGCGAATTCCCACGAGTGCGAGATTGAACCAATAATCCGCGTCCTCCGGATCAAGTTGAATGGCTCGCTTCAATTCCTTTTCAGATTCGTTTATTTTTCCCAAACGTTCGAGCGCGATTCCCAGATTGTTGATCGCCTCAGGGATATCCGCGTGCCAATTGGCCTCGCGGGAAGAGCGCCCGGTGGGTGCGAGTCTAACACTGGCAAAACTGGCAGCCGCCCGCGTTGGATCGTTGCGCTGCAAATAACAAACACCTGAGTAAAACGTCGCCTCCAGTCCCCGTTCATGAGATGCCGGCACACGCGCAAACCAAACCAAAGCATCGTCGCAATCACGCCGAACAAAATAAGCTTGCCCCAGGGCAAAGTCAGGGGCCACCCAGTTGGGCTCGAGGCGTGCCGCTTCACGCAAGCTTCGAATGCGCTGTTCGTCGTCGTTGGCCAGCATTCCTCGGACGTAGTGCTCAAAGGCGTCCAGGCGCACCGGCCGTTGTAGCTTGGCGAATTCCTCGCGGCTAAAAGCAAAGGCGGGCTCGGCTTCTTTGAGCAAACGCCACGAAAGCCGCAAATGCGAATCCATCAAGTCAGCAAGAGGTCCGCTCTCCACAACCGGATTCAATAGCCGCGGCGGGTTCACGCGCAGAAGCCGCGCGCTTACGTTAAGGTTTTTACCGTCGTAACCATAGCTGCCGAAAACCACGAAATCCGCGTCAAGGTCTTCGGCAATTTTGAGCATAGTCGCTCTGCTAAAACGCGTGGATGCGGGCAACCCCGACTTTTCCAATGCGGCCACGCGTTCTTCGTGAGTGAGCAGGCGTTCTCCGCCAGCAGCCATGCGTTCAATCGTCAGTTCTTCCAATCCTTCTCCGAGCCAATCGAGCCGCACGACACGTCCAGCGTTTTCAAAGGGAAAGACAAGTAGGATTTGAGAATGCTTGGCGCGTGCTTGTGCCGGGCCGACACGATCAACCTGCCCAGCTTGGGGAACCAGAGGCTGTGAATTTGTTGCGCTGCAAACGCCCATAAAAGCGCAAAATACAATCGCCAAGGAAATGGGGTGAGAGGCCATCCTGAATTCCATTGTAGCAGAAGGCTATGAGAGCAAAGCCAAGACTAAGGTCAGTGACTCTAAATGGCAACAACCGGCTTACTGCCTCGCGTTCATTGCCCAAGCCACAACTGCGAAATGCTTGGGTGAAGCCTGTGCCCGAAAGTTCAGAAAGATAGTTAAGGCTTCTTTTCGTCGGCCCCGGCCGGAGGTTCGATGATTTCTTTCATGCCTGGCTCGCGCAACATCGCCGAGAACGCCGGGTCGCTCTTGACCGCCGCCATCGCGGTATACCCTTCATCACGCGCCTTGAGCAGATAATGCATACAGCGTTCGGTGTTACCCATTTGGGCGTAAGATTTCGCCAGAAGAAAATAAAATGTCCCGTGATCGTTTACCGAGCGATCTTGCAGGATGGAACCGCTTCGCGAAGAGTGTTCGAAGACCGTTGGATCAAGCTGCAAGGCCCGTTGGAACGCCTCCATCGCTTCGGGGTAATGCTTGTCAGAAAAATATGCATACCCCAAATTGCTGTAAACCGACGGCAGGTCCTCTCGAATTCGCAGCGCCTTCTTATAATACTGCACGGCCTTCCGGAACTTTTTTCGCTGGTAAAAAACGGTTCCGATATTATTTAAGGCATCGGCATAATGCGGATCGGTCTTCACCGATTTTTCATAAAAATGCTGGGCCGTCTTTAGCATGGATTGTTGATGGTAAGCGATGCCTAGCTTATTCAAATAGACCGCATTTGTCGGGGCTTGTTCAACCAATTTTTGATAGACACCTGCCGCTTCGGAGTACTCCTTCCTGGCCATAAAGAGGTCGGCCTGCTTCTCCTGCTCGTCCGATAACGGGAGCGAACCGCTTGCGTTTTTGGAAGGACCCACGTTTTTGGACGGGGCTACAGCCGACTGCTTCATGGCCGAATCATGGCCCCTGAGCCCGGGCCAGCGATTCGCATCGTGGTGGGTCCTGGCGGGAAGCGCTATAAAGGCGAGAAGGAAAACCAGAAGGGCAACGGAGACTGTGGTCGCCACGCGATTAGGTTTCATGGCGGTCCTCCCTTATCTTGTTTCGGTTTGTCTCGGTCGTTCTTGTTACCTCCAAAGATACCAAAAATCTTTTTCAAAACACCTTTTTTCTTTTCATCCTGGGGTGTTTCGACTCCGTTCTGCGGAGCGCCAGTCGCACCTTCAGGCTCGCCACTTTTAACCTCGGGTTTTTCGGACTTCGGTGCTCCCCCGAAGATTCGCGAAAGCCACGAGCCGCCTGGAACTTTGCTTAGCAGTGAGCCGCCGTGCAGTTCGCACATTTGGCTCGGTTCAGTGCCGGAAATGTAAAACTCACGGCGGGTCACCGGGCACAAGGGGGTCGCAAGCTGCAGGCTCTCCGGATCGATCATGACACCAACGATTCCCTCAGGTGGCGCAAAATCTTTCGTGTCTTGATATCCCGGCACTGCGACGGCGCGCTTCATGAACTCGGCCCAAAAAGGGCCTGCGGCAGCGCTCCCAGTCAATCCCAGATCGCGATTGTCGTCGAAGCCGACCCATACGATGCAGACTAGATTCGAGGTGAAGCCGGCGAACCAGCCGTCTCGAGAGGTTCCGGTCTTGCCTCCTGCTGGGGCTGCAAACCCTCGGCTGCGAACAGCGGCACCGGTTCCACGATTGACCACGTCTTCAAGAATACTCGTGACCAGGAACGACACCCGGGGATCCAGGGCTCGTCGAGTCTTGGGATCAAATCGCTCGACAATCGCTCCCTCACTGTTTTTTACGCTGCGAAGATACATGGGCTCCGCGCGCACACCGCCATTCGCGAAGACGGTATAGCCGGCGGCGACCTCGAGAGGAGTCATTTCGTAGGCCCCCAGCGCGACCGCCGGTGTAGCTTGGATGTGTGGATCGAGCCCGATTTGGCGAGCCACCTGCACGACTCGCCCGTAACCAACCAATTCCGCGACTTTCACCGTCGCCACGTTCAGAGAATTTGTCAGCGCATCGCGCGCGGTAACCGTCCCCATGAACCTTGCGCCGAGATTGTTCGGCGTATATTCCTTGCCGTCGAACATGAACGTTGTTGGCTCATCCATAATCGTGGTGGATGGAGTAACGATTGGGCTCACGCCGTCCACCGCGTTATCAAACGCCGCTGCATACACAAAAGGCTTGAAGGCCGAGCCTGGCTGGCGCCTTGCTGTGGCGTGATTGAGTTGGCTGTGGCCGTAATCGCGTCCGCCGATCAGGGCTTTGATCTCACCGGTCTTGGGATCCAGCACAACCAGCGCTACTTGAACCTTCGGCGGGGGAGCCTCCGCTACTTTTTTCTTAGCCCGCGCGCGCCGCCATCGCTCGTAGCGCTTCGCCAGCAGCGCATCCACATTCTTCACGCCGATATCAACGGCCTGCGACGCAGCCCTTTGCAACGCAGGGTCGAGCGTTGTGTATACACGGAAATTTTCCGAGAGAAGTTCAGGCTCCGAGAATTTTTCAAGAAGGTGATCCTTCACCATGTCCACAAAATAGGGCGCAGCGGTTGCTTCCACCGCAGCGCTCAGGACGTGCAACGGGGTTCTCATCGCCGCGTGCATGGCTTCCACGGTGACGTATTTGTTCTCCACCAGTTGCGCGAGCACGCGATCGCGCGCCTCGATGCCCCGCTCCGGCCGGCGGTCAGCCGATGAATAATGATTCGGGGCTCGAATAATGCCCGCCAGGAAGGCGGCCTCTCCGAGCGTTAATTGGTGAATGTCCTTTCCGAAATAGGCCACGCTGGCCTCGGCAAAGCCATGGATCGAGAAGCTGCCGCGATTGCCAAGATAAATTTCGTTTGCGTACAATTCAAAGATTTGCGGCTTCGCGAAGCGATGCTCGATCTGCATTGCCACCATCGTTTCGGCAAGCTTCCGCCGCACGGTACGTTCCGTCGTGAAAAAGAAACTGCGCGCTACCTGCATTGTCAGGGTGCTGGCGCCCTGCAGCCGCGAATTGCGGTGCAGGTCGGCCCAGGCCGCGCCCAGAATGCGCAGCGGATCAAAACCCCCGTGTTCGAAAAATCGCTTGTCTTCCGCCGAAAGCACCGCTTGCACGAGCACCTTGGGAAGATCCTCGTAGCGCACCGGACGCCGCTTCTCCCGCGCCTCGTCGAAAAGATTGGTTAGCAGCTCGGGCTCAATTTCCGCGGTCTGCAGCTCCCCGCCGTCTTGCAGCGCGCGGATAGACTTGATGCTGTGTCCGGCGATTTGAACACTCAGCGCGTTTCCGGCTTCAAAAAACGATGGCGCCCCCGGCCGAATTTCAATCGTGCTGCCTTGCAAAACGTACCGACCGATTGCGCCGTGAATGATGTCGGGACGGTAGCCAGCGCGCTGCAGGTACGCGATGAGCTCGTCGCGTTCGATTTTTGCTCCGGCAACGATTCTGGCCGGAGCACTGTAGAGCTGCGTTGCATTCTTGAGACCATGCCCGGACAGGCGCTGGTCTATCATTCGAGAATATTTAATGTAGAAGTAGGTGAACGTGCCGGCGGCAGTAAGCGAACAAAGAAGTACAAAACCAAGAATCGTCAATCCTAGGCGGGTAGTCCAGAATCCTACGCCGAAGCGAATCCGCAATCATTCCTCCGTTAGCGGCTCAGCAGCGTCGCGACCTTTTCTGCTTGGACGAGCACGGACGCCTTAGGTGAGAGCCTTGTTCTCTGAGGTGGGCGTGAAATGCAATACAGCGTGATAGCCCAATACGTCTACCGGCACTGTGTAATCGACGGTAATGCGCACCGAACGCGCCGTATTATCAACTTTGATGTCTTCAAGGCGGGCTGGGATGCCTAAGTCTTGGATCTCCTGGAAGATAATTTTTCGGAGCTCTTCGTCAGTGCGTCGATTCACCGTGGCATACCGCGCTTCTTCCACGATCTTGTCATGGAGTTGGTAGTCGCTAATGTAAGGTGGCACCAGTTTCCAGCCGATATACACTAGCAGCACGAGAACGATCGTTACTACGATGGCCTTTAGCTGCCCTGCGCCCAACTGATTCCGCCGCCTTCGTTGTTGAAGGTCTCTCATGAAGGTTGCCGAATCATCCAATTCATTCCAAAGTTCGTACATGGGAAACCTCTGGCCGTCGCCGGCACGCACACATCGTTTGTACTGGCTTATACGATAACAATTTGATGCTAGCATCGCAGTTCCTCAGTGTCGAGGGTCGCCCTGATGATGAGTTTGGCAAGAGTTACCCACCTGCTCCCACCCGCAATTCGCCAGAAGCGAACGGGGGCTCGGCAAGGCCTGGAAGGGTATGGGCCTTATAGCCCGGTGATGAGGATGAGCTAATACGCGCGCGCGAAAATGGCCCGTTCTTTGGAGGATCGTTTACAGTAAATGCACAGTCCAGCTTGGACCGGCTGTTCGAGAGGAATGCATCGCATTGTAGCTTTAGTCTCTTCCTTAATTTTCTCCTCGCAGTCGCTACTGCCGCACCACGGCGAAAATGCAAATCCAGTTTCCACAGCCTGCTTGAATTCCTGGTAGTCATTCGGCTCACGGGTATGCGCTTTGCGAAACGCCAGGGCCCGGTCATGCAGAGCCTGCTGAACGTCTACAAGAATCTTCCGAACTTGTTCAGCCAAACCCTGTTGCGATACAAAGGACTTCCCTTCCTTGCCGGGTTTGTCGCGCCTTGCCACCACCACGCTTCCCTTGGCCACATCTTTGGGCCCAAGTTCGATGCGCAGAGGCACTCCTCGCATTTCCCAGTCATTAAACTTGAAGCCCGGACTCACGCCTTCCCGCTCGTCCATCACCACGCGAATCCCCGTCGCAATAAGCTCGGCGCGCACCTTCCGCGCCGCGTCCATCACCTGCGATTTCTCTTCATCGTTTTTAAAGATGGGAACAATCACAACTTGATGCGGCGCCAGCTTCGGGGGCAGGATGAGTCCCTGATCGTCCCCATGAACCATAATCATGGCTCCCACCACGCGCGTCGAAAGCCCCCACGAAGTCGTCCAGCAGTATTGCAGCACGCCATTCTTGTCCAGGTATCGAATCTCGAAGGCCCTGGCGAAATTCTGCCCTAGGTTGTGCGAAGTTCCCGACTGAAGAGCCTTGCCATCGCCCATCATGGCCTCGATCGAATAGGTCTGGTCGGCCCCAGCAAACCGCTCCGCTTCTGATTTTTTTCCAGGGATCACTGGAATCGCGGCATCATTGATCGCGAAGTCGGCGTAGATGTCCAGCATCTGCCGGGTCTCGGCTTCTGCCTCTTCGTAGGTTGCGTGAGCGGTGTGCCCTTCCTGCCAGAAAAATTCCAGGGTCCGGAGAAATAGTTTCGTGCGCAGCTCCCATCGCACCACGTTGTTCCACTGGTTGATTAACACCGGCAAGTCGCGATAGGACTGAATCCACTTCGCATACGCATGACCTACAATCGTTTCCGAGGTGGGACGAATCACCAGCGGCTCTTCGAGTTCGACTCCCCCCCCGTGCGTAACCACCGCGAGTTCCGGCGAAAATCCAGCCACATGAGATTGTTCTTTATCAATAAAGCTTCGCGGGATCAGCAGCGGAAACGCAGCGTTGACGTGGCCGGTGGCCTTGAACCGCCGGTCTAGCGCCGCGGTAATGTTTTCCCACAGAGCCCAGCCGTAGGGCCGCACGATCATGCATCCGCGTACCGGAGCGTAGTCGGCAAGCTCCGCGCGCAACACCAGCTGGTTGTACCACTCTGAAAAATCTTCCGTACGGGACGGCAATTTCTGGTCAGCCATTCGCTCTGCCGCAGCAGTCTCCTCAAGCTAGAATTTCTCAAGCTGTGTAAACGCAAAAGCGTACTGGACGCGCTACACCTTGTCAATCCAAGCTCTTGCTCCTACCTTAGTTTCAAGTTGTGCGGATCGTGTGCAGCAAAAACCGTTTGACCCGCAACCTTAAAACCGACGAATTTAGCAGTAGTGAACCATGCGGCCAAGAATTGCACTGGCGACAAAAGCAATAAGACCAGCATCAGGAGAGGGTGAAGGTTGCATGCAGATGCAGGGCAGTCGGCTTCTCACTTTTTCATCGCAGTGTCGGCTGTGCTGTTGATTGCTGGCCTCAGTATGAGTCGCCGGGGCGTTGCTTCCGCACAGCGCTGAGTTAGGAAACTTCCGCCTGCAATTCCTTAGCGAGCTTTGTCTCATTGAAAACCGCCGGGCGATTCCGTAGAATCGCTGGCGGGCGTGTAGGAATCGAGCGATCCACGTCCGCCAGAAAGAGACCAATGACCCCCAACAACTCACCTGCGAACATCCGCATGAATCTTTCGCTCAACCAGGTTGACCCGGAAATCGCCGCGATTCTGCGCGATGAAGCGCGTCGACAAGCCACCGGCCTTGAATTGATCCCGTCAGAAAACCTCGTCTCTGAAGCCGTCCTCGAAGCCATGGGTTCCATTTTTACCAATAAATATGCGGAAGGCTATCCCGGCAAGCGCTATTACGGCGGCTGCGAATTTGCCGACAAAGCCGAGCAATTGGCCATCGATCGCGCCAAAGAACTTTTCGGCGCCGAATATGCCAATGTTCAGGCCCACTCTGGCACGCAAGCGAACATTGCCGTCTATATGTCCGTGCTGCAGCCTGGCGACACGGTACTGGGCATGAATCTCGCGCACGGTGGGCACCTCACTCATGGTCACCCGCTGAATTTTTCCGGGAAAATGTACAAATTTGTGGCCTATGGCGTCCGCCAGGACACCGAGACCATTGACTACGACGAAGTTGAAAAGCTTGCCCGGGAACATACGCCCAAAATGCTGGTGGCCGGCGCCAGTGCGTACGCGCGCACTTTTGATTTTGAGCGTCTCGCGAAAATAGCCAAATCCGTCGGTGCAATCTTCTTTGTGGACATGGCCCACATTGCCGGCCTGGTCGCGGCCGGCGTCCATCCAAGCCCAATTCCTCATGCGGATTTGGTTTCCACGACAACCCACAAGACGCTTCGCGGACCCCGCGGCGGTCTGGTGCTCTGCCGTCCGCAGTACGGGAAAGATTTGGACCGCACCACGTTTCCCGGCATCCAGGGCGGACCGCTTGTGCACATCATTGCAGCCAAGGCCGTCTGCCTAAAAGAAGCGATGCAGCCGGAATTTCGCGAATATCAGAAGCAAGTTGTGATTAACGCCCAAGCGATGGCTGCCGCCGTTTCGAAGCGCGGCTTCCGCGTGGTTAGCGGAGGCACGGATAATCACCTGTTCCTCATAGAATTGCATTCTCGCGGAATTACAGGCCGCAACGCCGAGCAAGCACTCGACCGCGCCGGCATCACCGTGAACAAGAATTCGATCCCCTTCGATCCTCTTCCGCCCGTTAAAGCCGGAGGAATCCGGCTGGGCAGTCCTTCGGTGACCACCCGCGGTATGCGCGAGCCGGAGATGGACCAAATCGCCGCATGGGTCACCGAAGTCCTCTCGCACATCGGCGATACTGTTGTCGAACAGCGTGTTCGCAACGAAGTTTCCGACCTCGCCGCGCGTTTCCCCGTTTACCAAAAGCGCGTTCGCGGCGCCGACGGCCTGCCTTATGTAGCGCAGACACAGAGTGCTCTTTCCTGAGCCGAACCGGTTTACAAACTACAAATCGACCGTGAAAATTCAAGAAGCAACCGAGAATTTCGAGCGATGGCTGGCGGCTCACGTAAGCCTTGTTCCGCACGATATCAAGTACAAGCACCTCGAGATGTCGACCTCTCCATTTGCGTTCCTCCGCGCCGCGTTCTACCGCTGGGCGCAACTTTGGCCGCAGATTTGTCCCAAACTTTCCGCCGCTCCCAAAGTCCTCGCCGTTGGCGATCTGCACGTCGAGAATTTCGGCACCTGGCGAGACATGGAAGGCCGCCTCATTTGGGGCATCAACGATTTCGACGAAGTATTCCCTTTTGCCTATACGGCCGACCTCGTGCGCCTGGCCACCAGCGCTCATCTGGCGATCGCGATAGAGGGCCTTTGCATTGGCGGCGCTAACGCCTGCAAAGCCATCGAAGACGGTTACCGCGATTCGCTTCGCGCCGGTGGGCGAGCCTTCGTGCTCGCCGAAGACCACAGCTGGCTTCGCAAGATCGCCCTGAATGAGCTGCGTGATCCCGTGCATTTTTGGGCCAGAATGAAAAGCCTTCCCAGGATCACGGGTGAGATTCCCCGTGATGCCAGGAAGCTGATCGAAGAGACCCTGCCCCAAAAAGGGATGGCCTACTCACTCCTTCGTCGCCTTGCGGGATTGGGCAGCCTGGGCCATCCACGAATCGTCGCACTGGCCGATTGGGGCGGAGGGTATATTGCTCGCGAAGCAAAAGGCGTGCGGCCATCGGCCTGTATTTGGGCCACCGGGACCAAGCGGAATCTGCCGATTCTCAGCCCGAAACTCATTTCCAAGGCGGTGCGTGTCCCCGACTCTTGCGTCCGTTATCAGGTGCCTTGGATGGTCCGTCGCCTGGCTCCCGATTGTTCGCGCATCGAATTGAGTTCGCTCCCGGAAAAGCGTGACGAAACGCGACTGCTCTATTCCATGGGCTGGGAAACCGCCAATATCCATCTTGCCAGTCGGTCGGCGATTCCGGCGGTTCGCAAAGATCTCGCAAAACGTTCGGGTAAGTGGCTCCTCTGGGCCGCCAAAAGCATGGCTGCGGAGATCACCCGGGACTGGAAGAAGTGGCGCCGCGCATGATCACCATTTTCGGCCTGCGGCGGTCCGAATCACCTGTACCTATCCTGGCGTTTCCTATCGGCCGGCCCGCTGTCCTAAGACTGTCCCCAAGTTCAGTAGCCCCAGGGCCCGCCGCGATCTAAGCTCTTCTCCGAGGTTGCAATGGGGTTTCACCAACAACTCCTTCTCGATCACCGTGGAACCGTCGCGCGTTTCGATTCGTTTACCTCAACTTTTCTAAAAATTCAGACGCACTTCTTGGGGGCCGGGCCGCGAGGTCTGCGCGGAAGGTGCGTCCGGGGAGAATTCCAACATGATTGATACCGAAGCTTTCCGTGAGTTCAAGGAAGCGCTGTCGTTGCTGCGGGGAAACTATGCTGGTAAGGCTCTGCCACATATGCGCCGTGCCGTAGAGCTCGACCGCCACAATCCCTATTATCGTTCCTATCTCGGCGTTGTTGTGGCTCGTGCCGAGCGCAAGTGGGCTGAGGCGGAAGAATTGTGCGACACGGCGGTACGCATGAAGCGCAACCAGGCCCAGCTTTATTTGAATCTTGCCGAAGTCTATTTGGTTGCGGGTCGCCGCGAAGACGCGGTCGAAACGCTCAACACGGGATTGAAATACGCGCGCCGCGATATTCGGTTGAATCTGGCCATCAATCGTTTGTCACAACGCCGTTCGCCGGTATTTCCCTTTCTCGGGCGAAAACATTTTTTGAATCGCCAGGTCGGTCAAATCCGCCATCGCACCCTGCACTACCTGGGCATGAAAGATCAGTAAGGTGAACTGAGCTCCACAGCACTATCGGACAAAATGGGGCGCGCCGTTCCACCACCGGCCGCCCCTCTCGTCCTTCCGCAATTTCTGCTGGTAAACTAGACCGCGGGGCCCGCCGGGAAAACGTAGTCTCTAACGCCCGGTGATCTCCACCAAAGAGATATTAGCTCAAAAATTCAACTTCAGACCTAACTGCACGACCCGAGGATCGCGTGTGCTCAGGATTTTCCCGAATGACGAAGAACCGAGAGACGTTGAGCCGCAGCAGACCGGGTTGGTGTGGTTAAATGTATTGAGACTCTCGACTCTCAGCTGAGTACTGACGCGCTCGGTAACCTGCGTGGTTTTAAACAGCGCCAAGTCTGTGCGCCAGAAACCGGGCCCGCGCACGCCGCCGCGAGGCGAGGTGCCGTTGCGGAACTGCCCGGCGGGTACATCGCGGAAAGTGGACGTGTCGAACCATTGGCTAAAGGTGTGTGATGCGGCCGCATTTGGATTCCCGATCATATCGGGACGCACGCTGCAGGGGCTGGGTCCAAGGCAGCCCTGCCCTGTGGGATCCTGGTTGGCCAGAGTGAGAATCGTAATCGGGGTGCCAGTTTGCGCAGTGACGATCCCGCTGAACTCCCAGCCTCCTAGCAAGTGACCGGTCAATCCTTGCTGCGCTTTAAAGAACGGCAGATCGTAGATGAAGTTCGCCGTGAAAATGTGGCGCCGGTCCGATTGGCTCGGCCCGTATTCGCAGTTGTGCGCGCAGTAGCTATCCTGGGCAGCGGTGCTGCGGTCGGTCTGGTTGTCGGTCATCGAGCGGGACCATGTGTAGGCGATATTCACGAGCGAGTTGCTGCGGAATCTTTTCTGCATCTGAAGCTGAAACGAATTGTAGTTGGAGTTGAAGTCGGAGCGATTGGCGTCAATTCCCACATACCCTCGGAAGGGCCGGATGCGATTAAGAAGCGGAGTAGTATCCGACACGATAAAAGCGCCAGGGGCTAGGCAGTTGGTAGTCACCCCCGAGGAGCACTGGCGGATCTGCGTGCGGTACGCATTCGGCTGCGGCTGATTAATATCTATCTGTCCGATAAGATGATGGGCCTGCGAGCCGTAGTAACCCACATCCAGGAGAAATCCGCGGCCAAGGTCGCGCTGAACGTCGAGGCTGTACTGTTCGCTGTACGGCGAACGGTAGGGGGTCGGACCTAGGCTGCGCAAGCGCTTGGGCGCCCGGCTGACCGAAGGTGTCCCTGAACGCGGGTCGTCGAACGAGGTGTTGGGTATAATGACGGTCTGGACGGTGGGCGGATTGTTAAAGATATTGATTTCGTAGTTACCGAACAGAATGGCGTCATAGAAAAGACCGTATCCCGCCCGGATCGCCGTCTTCCCGTCTTTAAAGGGGTCCCAAACGAGGCCGATGCGCGGCGCAATGTTCTTGTTATCTTCGCTGGATACCTTGCCGCCATAGAAAGCGTTCTTGCCTTGAAAGACTAGGCCATTCAGTGCATCGAAGCTGCCCTCGGTTAATCCCGGTGTTGAGGAAGCGCCGCAGGTCGGATCGATGTTGCCGTCGAGGCCGATGCAAGGCACCTTGCTCGGATCGTAGGCCCTCGGGTCGAAGTTGCTCAAGAGGCCCTTGGCGTCAGTCGGCTGCCGGAAAAGAGAATAGCGCACGCCGTAGCTCAACGTCAGATTCGGCAAGACGCGGTACTGATCCTGGCCGTACATTTCGATCTGGTTGGTTTGAATGTCCGGGGTAATGTCGATATTAGCCTGGTTGAAGCTGGAAGTACTTCCCACCAGAAAGTTCGCCCAGGCTTGCTCAAAAGGCAAGGTACAGGTTGCGGTCGGGGGTGTTGGGCAAGGATTTGGATTACGCGCGTTGTTGAAGCTGAAGGAGCCTTGTGGTCCGCTTCCGGCATTTTCCGTCTTGCGGTAATGATAGTACGTGATTCCGGCTTTAAAGGTATGCGATCCGACAATGCGACTGACGCTGCCATGAGCGGTATGGTTAAAATTCAAATCATCGTACGGACCGAAGGTGGAAAGACCTGCGCCACCTGTAAGGGAGATGTTCGGCACGCGTCCCTGGGAATTGGGAAACGGCATGTTCGGCTTGATGTTAGGCGCAGTCGTTGAATTGAGCAGGCCCAAAACACGGCTGAGAATGGCGCCGTAGGAGTAGCCGTAACCAGCATTAATCAATAATCGCGGAGAAAGCGCGGCAGTGGTGTTGATGGTGTAATTATGCCCTGGGGAGTTGGTGCTGGTAGTGGAAATGCCCGGCAAGGGGGAAGTCGTGAACAGGCCACCGGGCTCAATGGTCGGGATGTTGTCGCGAAGGATCTTGCCGTTCATGGTCAGCTTAGGGCCGAATACGTGGTCGATCTTTATCAGTTCTTCGCGGAAGTTGAAAACATTCCGCAAACTGCTGCGCAACAAGTGCGGGTCAGTTGTGTCATTGGGCAGTGGTACGTGGGACCAGATGTCTTGAAGATAAGCTGAGGCCAAACGGCTGAACGAGGTGCTGGGAATTCTAGTGACAATGTTGGCGTCATCGCATTTCGTGCCTGACCGCTGGATGCAAACAGGGTGGCTGAAAATCCCCTGCCGCTCATTCGCCGTCGCTATTGTACCGGTGGGGTTGCTGTACGTAATAACGCGGCGGAACTCCTGAGAAAAGAAAAAGAACGTCTTGTTGCGTGCGGTGTTGTACACGCCAGGGATAAAAGCCGGACCACCCACAGTCCAGCCAAAATTGTTGTACCGAAGCAGTGGCCGTTTAATTCCACCTGCGTTGTTAAAGAACGAATTGGCGTTCAGGACGTTGTTGCGGAAGAACTCGTACCCGCCCCCGTGAAACGCGCTGGTGCCGGAGCGGGTGACCACGCTCACTTGCCCCCCGCCAGCGCGGCCAAACTCCGGTTCATATTGCCCGCGCAAAACTTTGAATTCAGAGATGGCGTCCACGCTTGGGAAAGAGAGTAGCGTCAAATTCGCGCCACGATCCACGTTGTCGAAGCCATCGATGGTCCAGTTATTTTGGCTGGTGCGGCCGCCATTCATCGAGAAAGTAACCACGTTGGTGCCGATGGGCGAAAACGCTCCGACGTACATTTGGTCGGTACTGGAGGTCGAGGAAACGCCAGGCACGAGCGAAACCAGTTGCGCATAGTTGCGGCTGGTGAGCGCCAGCTCACGAATCTGTGTTCCTGAGACGACGTTGCCAGCCGTCGCGCTCTGCAACTCCACTTGCAAGGGACTAGCTTCGACCGTCACGGTTTCTTGTGCGCCGCCAAGTTCCAGCGTCAGAGCAATCGTCAACTTGTCGTTGACATTCAGTTCAATTCCAGTTTCCACCGTCTTTTTGAATCCTGATGCCTCGACTGCGACCGAGTAATGTCCAATGGGAAGGAGCGGAGCGGAGTAATCCCCATTCGACGCGGTAGTCAAAGTGCGCACTACCACATTCTTATCTGTGTTTGTAATCGTGACGGTCGCCCCGGATACCACCGCTCCCGTCTGATCCTTGACAGTACCTGCGATACTGCCTGTAACTTCCTGGCACCACAAAGCTGTGCTACAACCAAATATCGCAATCAACACCACAAGCACACGGAAATATAGTCGCATCGTTTTCTCCCACACACTCATCTCTGAATGCATCCCGAATAATTTTTCAAATCTTTGTACTACAAGAGGATCACGCTAAGGTAACACCCCGTATAACTCAATCCCATGGGGCACATCATAGTTGGGAACATTTAATGGGTCAATAGCCGCTTAGGTTGAATCTAGCTTTTCAATGCCGCCCAACTTGGGGGGATCTGGCAGCGTCTCCACTGCGGGCGTCGAGCAGCGTCACAGCATAAAAAAGCCCCACAAACTCCGGGGCCAACGTCCCTGAGAAACAGTGTGTAGGCTGATGAGCTTAACGACGACTGCGGGCCGTGGATTCTGACCCGGCCTTGAAACCCATGTCCATGAGGAGCTTGATCCCGACGCCAATCAATCCACTATCGAGCTTATCGAGTCGCACTACTTCAGCCAGGTATTCGCGACTGATTGCGGTGGGCTGGTCGGAATACGGTAGAGTCACAAATAGCCGCATTCCCAAATGATACGCTTTTACTTCACCCTTAAAATAAACACCCGACCTCGAAAGGCTTGTGGTACCACGGATCTCTTCGAAATGCTCCACTTCCGGATCCGAGGGCCGGACGCGGAGGCTCTGGGTAAGTTTGCAGCGGTGGTTTGACCGGCGTTCATTCTTTGCCACCTGTTTCGTCTCTCGCTTGATATCTTGAGCCGTCTCGAGCGTGCTGGTGGTCATCGGTATCCCTTTCCATGACGGCAAATCGTTACGGTAAAATCCCCACAATCTTAGAGTTCGAGTGTACTGATGATGTTGACGACGGGCGATAGAACCCCGGTACTGTTCTACGGCTATAGTTCCTATACGGATTCAGTACGAAAGTACCGGTCTCAGTTTCGATGGGCTTGGCGTGTTCGCTCAGGCGCTTGCTCCATTGCTCGCGCCCAGTTGATAACCGACTCCGCGAACCGTCTGAATCATCTTATGACCGACGTCTATATCAATTTTTTTTCTGAGGTAATTGATATAGACGTCGACTACGTTGGTCATCGTGTCGAACGACAAATTCCACACGTGTTCGACAATCATGGCGCGAGTCACCTGGTGTCCCTGGTTTCGCATCAGGTATTCAAGGAGAGAAAATTCTTTGGGCGTCAATTCGATGAGCTGCGAACCGCGTCTTACTGTTCGGCTCGCGCGGTCCATGACCAAATCGCCTACGCGCAGCACCGTATCACCCGAACGGATTCCCCGCCGCAGGAGCGCCCGGATACGTGCGGACAATTCGGAAAACTCAAAGGGTTTGGTTACATAGTCATCAGCTCCGAGATCCAGCGTCCGGACGCGATCCTCGACCTGTCCCCGACCGGTTAGGACAATGATCGGAACATCGCCATTGTTTGCGCGAACGTGCTTCAGGACTTCGAGGCCATCCAGTCGGGGGAGAGTCAGGTCTAATATCAACAGGTCATAATCATGCTTCTTCGCGAGCCTGTCAGCATCCTCTCCGTCCGCTACTAAATCTACGACGTAGTGCTCAGCCACTAGCCCCCGCTGCAAGAACATCCCCAAAGCCGCATCATCTTCCGCAATAAGAAGGCGCATGAATACTCCTTTGCAATGAAAGGGGCCACTAGCAGGACGCTCGTCCAAGACGTTTCGCGGACTGTGAAAGGGAGGACTAGAGTTTAGGAAGGCGCGCGTAAAGTGTCAAAAGGTATTTCCTCTGTGTTGTTTTGAGATACACCAGTAGGTTTCCTGCTGGTGGCTGAGGGACGGGATTGTAGACTTGTCCCCGGGCTGAGCCAGATGCTATTTAGTTCTACCGCAATCGTTTGAACACATTGGTACGGCGAGACCATTTTCGTTCGGCCAGAGCTTTGCTATGATTATGAAACGAACAATCAATCAACTGGATTCGAGCAACTAGCTCGGCCGGCGCTACCGTACAAAAATGCTCAAGCTCCCAGCCAACCTGAGATTGCGCACCAAGTTTCTGGTGTCCCTTGTACTGATTATTTCCGGCCTAACCTGCACCACGTTACTTGTCGTGCGCCACACAGCATGGGTGCAGATACAGCGCGAAATCGCTGAAGATGCCCGCGGTTCGTTGCTGATCTTCGAGATGCTGCGGGGTCAGCAGCACATGACCCTCACCCGCAGCGCAGACTTGGTTGCCGCGCTTCCAAGCGTCATGGCGCTTATGATCACCGGTGACGCGGAAACCACTCAAAACTCGACCGAATACCTGCTGCATTCCGCCAACGCCGACCTCCTGGCACTAGCGGACTCGTCGGGAAAGATTATCGCGCTCCATACAACCCTTCCCGAAATTCCAGTTGATGTGGCAGAAATCACTCTGCGCCAATGGCGCAGCCAAGGCAACACGGCCGGTTGGTGGGTTAGTGGTGGGCATATTTTCCAGGTTGCCTTACAGCCGATCGTCAGCGGAGCCCCTCCAAACACGCGCTCCCTGGGAACCGTGATTGTGGGTCGGGAAATCAATGTGCGCGCCGCACATGACTTAAGCAGGATTTGTTCAAGCCAGGTGGTTTTCCGGCATGGCTCCAATGTGTTAGTCAGCTCCCTTTCATCACTCGACTTGGAGGAGCTAAAACATCAATTAAGCGGCCCGCTCCCACCAGAGCAAATACGGATTGGCAAGAAGCAGTTTTTTACACGCTCCATCGAGCTCAGCCCCGGCGGTTACCCGGGAACGACTCTCATCCTTTTAAAATCATATACTCAGGCGCTTGCATACTTGGAACGATTGAATCGTTTGCTTCTCGCGCTTGGTCTCATTGCCGTTTTCGCAGCATGTCTCATATGTTTTGTAATTTCCGACACGTTTACGCGTCCCCTCGAAAACCTTGTGCAAGGAGTGCGCGCTGTCGAACTCGGCGATTTCACGTATCCTCTGGAATCACGGGGAGGCGACGAAGTGGCTGAGGTAACCGGCGCCTTCGCGCGAATGCGCGGCACGCTACAAAGCAATGAAGCCAAGCGCCAACAGCTTGAAGATCAGCTTCGCCAATCCCAAAAAATGGAGGCTTTGGGACGTCTTGCGGGCGGCGTGGCCCACGATTTCAATAACTTATTGACGGTCATCAAAGGCCACTGCGACTTGATCCTCGAACGGCTTGATCCTGCTGATCCATCGCATTCAGGGAGCCAGCAGATTCGCAAGGCAGCCGATCGCGCAGTTGTGCTGACGCGGCAGTTGTTAGCGTTTAGCCGCAGTCAAGTGCTACAGCCGAGAGTGCTCGACTTGAACGCGCTTATCGGTGAAATGGATAAACTGCTGCCGCGATTGATTCGCGAAGACATCGAGTTTGTCTTTCGCCAAGGCGTTCCGCTCGGACGCGTGAAAGCTGATCCCGGGCAGGTCGAACAAGTCATCCTGAATCTTACTGTGAATGCCTGCGATGCCATGCCGCAAGGCGGCAAGCTGACGATCGAAACAAGAAATGTAACTGTTGACGCGGAGTACGCGAGCACTCGCCCAACGATCCAGCAAGGCAGCTATGTAATGCTCGCGACGACGGATACCGGCCACGGAATGGATGCGGAAACCAAAGCTCGCATTTTCGAACCCTTCTTCACTACAAAAGAAAAAGGTAAGGGCACAGGGTTGGGGCTTGCCACGGTTTATGGTGTTGTGAAGCAAAGCGGCGGATTCATTTGGGTCGATAGCGTCGTTGCGAAAGGCACTTGTTTTGAAATCTATTTGCCGCACATCGATGCGCCAGTCGATTCATCAGTACTGGAAACCCCGACCGCCCCGATTAGCACTCGCGCCGAAACCGTGCTGGTTGTGGAAGACGAACTAGAGGTTCGCGACCTGGCATCGGAATTCCTTAGGTCCGCTGGTTACATGGTCCTGACTGCGTGTAATGGCACTGAAGCACTTGCGCTCGTTAAACTCACGAACAAGAAGATCGATCTGCTGCTGACGGATGTGGTGATGCCGAAAATGAGGGGGACCGAACTGGCGCAAAGACTGAAGGCTGCACGACCGCGTCTCAAAGTTCTTTACATGTCGGGCTACCCCGAGCAGCATGAAGGAACCGATGAGTTTTTCGAGGAGCAATTTATCCAGAAACCTTTTTCGCGTCAATTATTGCTCAATAAGATCGGGGAGGCGTTACGCAGAGAGCGAGTTGGGTCAGTTACGCAGACCACTCCTAACCTGGACTTCGTCAAACGATCGGGGAAGTTAATCCTCCCCAACTAGTCATTGGAGCCTAACAATTTTGCAAGACTTTAGATCGGTTTGGCTGCTTGCCATGTAGCTTCGTCACGCATTTCAAAATCTTCAACTCTCATCCGTCAGTATGTCGCTCGGAATTGCACTGTTCGGAAATCAACGCCGGTTCGTAATTACAAAGACTCCAGTCAGGGTAGCTTGGTCCGTTTTGCTGCTGACCAATGCAGCGCGTTAAACAAAAGCTTGAATGTAGCGTGGGACTGCGCGCGGAACTGCGGTCGAAATCCGAGCAACACAACTCGCCCTTTATCGTAGCTAACTTCCACGGCACCGAGCTTGTCCTGCAAGTATTCTGGCCCGCCGATCCATCCACTCAGCAAAGGATTGTCGGAGGGGTAGCGAACGACGGCGCTCGCGTGATTTTGCGCAAAAGGAGGCAGCAACTCGAACGCTGGACTATTCAGAAAATAAGCCGCCGAAGTCCGTGGCATTCCGTATCCGAGAGGGTTTTGATCGTCCACCAGGATTTTTAAAATAGCCCCGGGGCAATAGAATTTGTCCGGAGAAACGCCGCGTAGAGTATTGCGTACGGCGAGGCCGAGAGAATCAATCGCGAAGTCGGAGGCTTCATCGAGCGCTACCAGTGTGCCGCCGTTGCGAACAAATTCGGTGATACCCCGCGTGCCATCTTCGCCGATACCGCCACGATATTCGGGGCGCACCCAGTCCCCGCGACTCCCCTCGAGAATGCTGCGTTTCGACTGACTCGTAAAAACAATGACGTCGAATTTCTCCGCCAGATTCCCGGCCCGAATATCGTCGTTGTGCAACGTTGTGTAAGGGAATGCGTACTGCTCGAGCAGCCACCGCGTCCATCCCTCATCCATATTCGCAGTCCACGGCTGGTACAAACCGATGCGCGGGGCGCGCAACTGCCAGGCTGACGATTCAAGCCGGGAGCTCAAAGAGACAAAGTTCACGTGCGCATCGCGCCCTATCTGATTGAGGGTTGCACCGATATCGTTCCCGGGTTTTCCGATAACCAGAATTGTTCCGGCAGGAATTTCCTGGGAGCCTGCGCGCTGCGCTCCCGCCGTCCAATAAACATCATATCCAGCGTTGGTTAGATCGGATTTGGCGAGCAAATGATTCACCGCGGTGGCGCTGTTATTCCAATCGTGCGAGAGAATGTACACTGCGCCCCTGTTCCCTTCGGTTCCTTTGCCGGGCGTCTCTTCGCGCGCTGCGCGAGACGCAGCGACCCCAAGGCCGCCGTCGGGCGCAGGCATAGGAGTGACACGGTCAAGCTTGCCGTCAAAAGGTCTTCTAATTTCGACAGCTTCGACTCCCATTTGCAGAGGCAACGTCCACCCGGTGACGTCGTATGGCCGTTCGGGAAGCTGACCTGGCGCGCTGGGCTTCATGGGATATTTTTGCGGCTCAAGAAGATCCTTCGCATAGTTGCGGTAGGGTTGCGCCATGGGTATGACATAGCTGCCGGCGTCGTATTTTTTCTTATCGGCTTCGAAGGGAGCGGCCGCGCGATAAATTTCGACGCCGGCAAGATCGAGCGCCTCCAGCATTCGGGTAGTCGTTCCGGGATCGCGTTGCGCACTGGGAATCACATAGGCAAATGGATCGCCTTTGCGTCCTGCTTCAATGGCCTTCCGATTCAGGCGATAAAAATTTTGCTGCAGCATGACGCGGTTTACTGCTGCGCCTTCGAGGACCGCGTAGGTGATGGTGAGCTCATAATCAATGATGTCGCGCAGCTTCCACGTGCCGCCCATCCACGGTCGCGGATAATTTCCACGTTGCCAGAGATCGGCTGGCGGGGGCAGGGGCTTTCGAGGGTCGTATCCCAGGGCTTCCGCCGGTCCGCGGGCATTACCGGCAATGCGGTTCACCGTTGCATGCTCCTGTTCTACAGGACTTGCGATGGCCGCGCTTGCGACTTCGGTAAGCATGCCAACAATGTTGTGCCACCATCCGCCATTTTTTGCGGTTCCTTCGTACCAATACGTAAATTGCTCGCCATAAACGACACCGGGGTAATTCTTGGCGTTCAGCGCCGAGAACATGTACATACCCATCAAGTCCACTTCGGCAAGAATGAGCGGATCCTGATTCGGATTGATAGGATCGGAAAAGGGCGGAACAAAAATTCGCGCCCCGTTTGAGCCCATCTGATGCTCGTCCAGAAAAATGAGCGGAAACCAATCCTTGTAAAGAACCTTGGTTACCAGACGCGTTTCGGTTTGCGTCAACATAAAGGCGTCGCGATTGTCGTCATGACCAGTGTATTTGTGATAGAGCATCGGAAGCGGCGCATACTCATATTCGGTTCCGACGTTTTTGTTGTACCAGTCAACCACAATGACCTGGCCGTCGGGATTCACTGAGGGCATCAGCAGAAAGACGACATTGTCGAGAAGATTGTCGATGTACGGAGAGTGCTCGGAAACCAGGCGATGGACCAGCTCCAGGGTCATTTGCGTGGAGCCGATTTCGGTCGAATGGATCGTACAGGTAATCAGGATCACGACAGGATCTTTGGCAATCATTTCCTGAGCTTGCTTTTCGCCGAGATCATATGGATGCGCAAGTTTATTCTGATTCGCGCGTATTTCTTCGAGGCGAGCTAGATTCTTGGGCGATGAAATCGTCAACATGATGAAGGGATTACCCATCGTGGATTTGCCCAACTCGGCCAAGCGCACACGATCGGAGCTCTTCGCCGCTCGCCCGAAATAGTCCACCACTTGATCCCAGCGAGCCAGCTTCTTGTCTGTCCCAACCTTGAAGCCGAGGAATTCCTCAGGGCTGGGAAGCGATTGCGCAGCTGCCAACGGCGGCACGAGCGCGCAAGCAGCCAAGACAACTGTCGACACCAAATATCCCAAGCGGGTTATCATTTAGCTCCTGTGCCTCCGGTATTGCGACGCTGCCGGCCATGCGCTCATCGATGGTGAGTTAGAGTTCACTCCCCGCCGCCGTTTCTTGTAAACTTATAATTCTAAATGACTTACAGTTAAACCATGCGAAAGAGTATCATCTTACCTGAGGGGCTTCAAATTTTGATAATCTTTATTCTGACTTTGCAACAGCATAATTCTTAATCACTAAGGGGCAACATTTGCAAGCCTCGATTCTAGAGGAGCTACGATGGAAGTGCCGCTCTAGCTAAAGGCTGTTGCAAAACCCCGATTCTTCAAATTCTATCGGTTGACCCAGTAATTTCGTGGAGCAAGGGGGCTCGATGTTGCTTTGAGCTGCCAGCTTTGACCGGCAACCTGGCAAAGTCCGATCGGCTCCGGTG
>DATNLZ010000116.1:0-8978 GCA_035602605.1 Candidatus Dormiibacterota bacterium | reverse complement strand
CCACCGGAGCCGATCGGACTTTGCCAGGTTGCCGGTCAAAGCTGGCAGCTCAAAGCAACATCGAGCCCCCTTGCTCCACGAAATTACTGGGTCAACCGATAGAATTTGAAGAATCGGGGTTTTGCAACAGCCTTTAGCTAGCCGTCTGGTGATCACGGCGATGGTTCCGTTGGCCCTCGGGGTCTGCGGAGACTTTTTTGTGGTAATCCGCAAAGTAACAGGTTCGGAACACGGTAGCAACCGCTGCGGCAGTGCTGTTATTTATTCTTTTTGTGGGAATGTGGTTCGTTTTTACTTGGTATCGAAGGGTGTATCCATCGGTATCCATTGCTTCCACCAACCATGTGGTGGCCTATCGTCCATCGCGCTAAATGCGCCTGGGTTGGTCTGCTGCTCGGTTACGTCAAGTTCTTTCTAGTAATCCCCCGATAAACGAGACCAGGAATAAAATCACAAAAACCACAAAGAACAGCTTGGCGATTCCAGCCGCCGCCACTGCAATTCCCCAAAATCCAAATACCGCCGCGATCAGCGCCACGATAAAGAAGATAAATGCCCATCGCAACATATGCTCTCCTGTACGGGCTTAGAAAGTGTGCGACCCGCGTCTGCAGTACTTTCAACGGTTTTGCGACCTGGGGCAATCGGTCTGTTTACCTATTTTCTAGGCGTGGATTTCCCTAGCAGGGACTACCGTTCAGGCCCGGCGCGGAACGGTAGCGGTGTTCCTATTAATACCCGATTCCCCGGCAGACGTTAAATGGTATGCCCGATTCCATCGATGAGCCGGCTTTAGTCTAATTGCGTGTGAACGGGCGCAAACACAGCGTTGCAACCGCCCGATCGCCCCGTTGCTTTACTCGGTGAAGCTGACACGACAGCGGGATTCGAATACGGAGGGACGCCATGAATTGGGATGAAGTCCAAGGTAAGTGGAAGGAATACAAAGGAAAAATGAAGGAAAAGTGGGGCAAGCTGACCGACGATGATTTCGATGTGATCGATGGAAAACGCCAGGAACTGGTCGGCAAAGTACAGCAACGTTACGGCATCGCTAAAGAGGAGGCCGAACGCCAGGCAGACGCCTTCGTAAAGTCTCTTGGCCCCCAGGCCACCGAGCGAGAAAGAGCTCGGGGCGCGGGCCGGACGTAATTCAAGACTGCACACCACCGAGGGCGAAACGTTTACCCCTCCCAAAAACGTTTCGCCCTTGTATCGAGCAACCGAAGGCTGGGTTTTAAAGGAGGTACATGGGTACCACAGCAGCGCCAAGTGGAACGAAAATTTCCCGCGCCGACCTGATTGAATTCCTCAATCAGGATCTGGCCCGTGAATACCAGGCAATTATTGCTTACGTTGTTTATTCGCAAGTGTTGAAGGGCGCGGAGTACATGAGCATAGCCGCTGAGCTTGAGAAGCATGCCTCCCAAGAGCTGAACCACGCTCTGATTATCGCCAAACAGATCGATTATCTCGGAGGGATGCCCACCGTCCAAGCGCGCGCTGTCCAGACTTCCGAGAAAGCTCGGGACATGCTGCGATTCGATCTACAAAACGAAACAGAAACGATTCGCAATTATCGCGAGCGCCTGCGTCAGTGCGAGTCGCTCGGCGAATACGCCATGGCCGAGCAGATACGCGAAATATTGGTCAACGAGCAGGAGCATCAGATTGATCTGGCAACCGCCCTGGGCGAGAACGTGCCCGAAATAAAGTAGGAGCCACGACCAGGTATGACCGGAAATCCGCAGCTGGTAACGCCAATCTTGCCTCTATGCACTCCACCGCATTTTGATCTCCGCTGATCCCACCTAACTCATCCTCCATCATTAGTGGGGCCGTGAAAGCGGCCCCCTCCTACCTTTCTTGCGCGTTCGTTAAAACTTGTGTTCTGAAAACGTTTCAAAAACGGGGAAACAGTCGCCTACACAAAGTTTCGCAGGAGGTTACAGTGTGTGCCCGATAGATTGATCCTTACCCAGCGCCTACATTCTAACGCGACACGGCTCGGTCCACGTAAGTACCGCGCACGCTGTCGAAGTACGGACGAGTGGTACGGATAGACGCTCGCCATCCATCCCCGGTCACTATCCAAATCGATGCTAAAGGAGCAAGCGAAATGCCTACAAATCGACCAGACTCAAATGCCGGTGGTTACGATCAATCAGGGAGGCAAGGCGGAGATCCGAGTCGCCGTCCAAATGAACCGATCGGCGATCCAAGTGATCCGCGTCGGCGTGACCGACCCGAACCGGACAACCCGGCGAACCCTGGTGATCTGCCTGAACAAATAGTGGCTGGACAAGGCCAAGGTGGAAGGCAAGGCGACGCCCAGCGCCACGGTCAGGGCGGCAGCCAACCTGGGAGACAGCGCGACGAACAAGGAACCGGCCGCCAGGGTCAAGGTGGCGGGAGCCAGGGCCAAGGTGGAAGCCAAGGTCAGCGCGGTCAGGGCGCCAGCCAAGGGAACCAAACTGGAGGCCAACAACACGGTGGCAGCCAGGGCAGCGGTCAGGGACAGAGGTCCCGCCGTGAAGACGAAAATGAAGATCAGGACCAAAGGGGCCAGGGTGGATCACGAAAGTAGTTTAGGACTCAAAACGATGGGTGATGAATCGTCGAGGGAGGAAAGAATGAAATACGCCACAAAGATCGGCGCGCGAGCCTTGGTTCTGGCGGGGCTACTTGCTGGAGCATCCTGGATTGCCGCCTATCCGCAATCTGCTACTCAACAAAGCATGAAGCATCGTCCCGACAACACTCGGGCGAATAAAGTCGAGAACAATGGGGAAACCGCAGATCAGCAGAAGAATAATTCTTCTGATCTCCAGATCACTCGGCGCATCCGCCGAGCCATTGTTCAGGATAAGTCTCTATCCATGTACGCGCACAACGTAAAAATCATTACCAAAGATGGCGGCGTCACTTTGAAAGGCCCGGTCAACACAGAGGATGAGAAAACCGCAATCGCGTCAAAGGCTGCCGAGGTTGTCGGCCAAGATAAGGTTAAGAACGAAATCAAGGTAGTTCCCAATGGTAAGTAGCCCACGAGCTAAGTAAATCTAGTTTTATCAGAGGAGACGAAAAACATGGCTGGAAAAAATACTGCAGTGTTCGGTATTTACGCGAGTCGAGCGGCTGTAGAACATGCTCTCGATTCTTTGAAAGCCGCGGGTTTCCGTAATACAGACGTTTCTGTTCTGCTTCCGGAAAACCTGGGCACCAAAGACCTGGGCACAGAGAAAACATCCAAGGCACCGGAAGGAGCCACAACAGGTGCAGGGTCCGGAGCTGTTATTGGCGGCGCACTCGGTTGGCTTGCAGGAATCGGCGCGCTGGCTATACCTGGACTTGGCCCGTTCATTGCCGCTGGACCCATCGTAGCTGCGTTGGCGGGTATGGGCGTAGGCGGTGCGGTTGGGGGCGTTACCGGGGCTCTCATCGGGATGGGAATCCCGGAGTATGAAGCGAAGCGGTACGAAGGGCGCATTGAGAAGGGCGGTATTCTTCTCTCCGTTCACGCCGACAGCTCCGATTGGGTCAAGAAAGCCAAGGACATCCTCTCGGCCACCGGCGCTGAAGATGTCTCTTCAACTGCCGAAGCCTCAGCGGACTACGCCAAAACCGATCGTCCGTTGTCACGCGGCGCCAACACTTAAACCGATTCTCCGAAGGTCGCTTAGGGCGACGTTGCGGATCGAAGTCTAATGACGAGTTCCGCGCCGGGCCGTCCGGGGCGGAACTCGTTTTTTCCTTTCTCCCTGTGTCTGTTTCCTCCCGCGGCGCCACCGGGCATGAAAAATGCGGCGGTGAGCAAAAACTATGCACTGATACAAAGGACTTAGTCGTCGTTTCAGACGAGAGCCCTTGGTACGTCCCGCGTTTTTTCCCCTGTCTCCAGCCTATTTTTCGATTTCTTGAAGCACTTCGCGAAAGGCGCGCTAGTCGTCTACAATGTCTTTGCAAATCGAGTATCCGGTGTATGTGTGTGCGTAGCGACCGGCTTCGCATGATTTTGTGTCACAAGGAGAAACGTAATCGATGGCCGTCAAAAACAACATCGGGATTCTGACTGGCGGAGGTGACGTTCCCGGCCTGAATCCGGTCATTAAATCCGTGGTCTATGGCGCTAGCGAGATGAAAAAGCAAGTCATCGGAATTCGCAAAGGCTGGGAAGGTTTGGTTCAATTGGGTCCGAGCGGCGAAGCCGATGAAAACTACATTCGTCATCTGACGCGTGAGAATACGCGCACCATCGATCGAACCGGCGGCACTATTCTGCATACCTCGCGAACGAATCCAAGGCGAGTTGTCGAAGCGAAATTACCGAAACATATCTCCAGTGACCATCGAAAGAAACTTCCTTTTGATGGCAAATTCTACGACCTCACCTCGGTCGTAATTTCGAATCTCGATCGGTTGGGAATCGGCTGCCTGATTGCCATCGGCGGCGATGACACGTTGAGTTTTGCCTCGGTGCTTGCGGCGCAGGGCGTTCCTCTAATTGCCATACCGAAGACGATGGACAATGATGTTCAAGGAACCGAGTATTGCATCGGATTTTCTACCGCGATCACGCGCGCGAAGGAATTGATCACGCGGCAACGCACCACCTTGGGTTCGCACGAACGCATCGGGATTTTCCGGATCTTTGGGCGCGATGCGGGCTTCACCTCGCTTTACACTGCGTATGTAACCTCCGCGCGCTGCTTGATTCCGGAATATCCGTTCGATCTGGACCACGTTGCCAAACTCCTGGCGGAAGACAAGAAACATAATCCCAGCAAGTACGCCTTAATCGTGGTTTCCGAGGGCGCGGTGTGGCGGGCAGGCGCGGTTGCCGAAGTCGGTGAAGCTGATGCGTATGGTCATCGCAAGAAGGTGGACATCGGTCACGCTCTCGCCGAAGAAATCCATCGCATAACCGGTGAGGAAACCGTTTCCAGCGATTTGACATACGATTTACGCAGCGGCGACCCCGATTCCATCGATGAAATCGTGGCCATCACCTTCGCCAACATTGCCTTGGACCTAATGCGCTCTGGAATCACCGGGAGGATGGTAGGCGTAAGAAATGGATGCTATGCACACGTCCCGATGCCGGATTCCTCCCTCGGCGCGCGAAAGATTGATGTCGCGCAACTTTACAACACGGAGCGCTACCGCCCGAATTACAAATCCAAGCTCGGCGCGCCGCTTTTATTCAGTACTGCGTAGCTTTCTCGCCCCTTTTTTCCAGCCCTCTCGTTGACTGGGGTGAAGTTACCTGGTGTGCCTGGTTTCTTTATTCTTGCTTCCTCCGGCAATTTTCCTGGTTCGCCCGTTTGTGGCCATTTCTCTCGAGGGTCCGAGCACTCTGATGATTTCGAGCGGATTCACTTTTGCTCCATTCACGATTAACCCCCAATGCAAATGCGGGCCCGTGACGCGGCCGGTGGCGCCCGCATGGCCCAAAACTGCGCCGGCCTCGACCACATCCCCTTCTGCGACGGCAGTGGACTCGAAGTGTCCGTAAAGGCTGTAAACCCCCAGACCGTGGTCCAGCAAAACCGTGTTTCCTGAGAAAAACAAATTCTCTGCCAGAACCACACGGCCTCGCTCGGCCGCGTGCACGGGAACGCCGGCGGCCGCTGGAAAATCCACGCCGCTGTGCGGTGACCCGGGCTCACCATTTACGATTCGGCGACGCCCGAAGTTTCCACCCTTGTGCACGCCGGCGAGCGGAAGCCGGAAGCCGCCTTGCCACAGGCGCTCGGGAGTTACGGTGGCGTAAAGTTCGCGCAGGCGCTGACGTTCGCGGCCGGCTCGCTCCAGGTCCGAAGGATTGGGTTCGACGAATTGCTTGGCTACGTGAAGCCGCTCAGTTGCGAAGCGGCCGGCGCGAACGGTGAGAGGCACGCTGCAGGCGGCGTTCTCGTTTTCCACTTGCGCCGTCAGTGCCAGGCTGTATGTTCCGGCCGGCTCTTCGAGGTCAATTCCCACTAGGGCCTGGTACATGCTTTCATCGAGCGAGTCGCGCCAAAATAGCAGTTTCTGCCCGGCCCACTCGGCGGTCAGTCTCGCCATCGCTTTGGAGCTGTGCACTTTGACGAGAACGAGGTCTCCCTGAGCAGAAACCGAAGAGCTGAGCTGTAGCGTTACGCCGTGCGAGCAATCGTGTGGCTGGGGAGCGCTCGCCGGAAATGGAACGGTGCCGGCGCTTGCCAAAAGTGGCGCTAATGCAAAACACCCAATTGCCAAACACGCAATGCGCTTGGCGCTTCGTGAATCAAGGTTGCGCTTCATGCCGCCTTCTAAAGAGCAAACTGACTATAAGGCAGAAAGAACCGATAGAAAACGTTTTGCTGACTTTGATTTCCAGTTGAATAACGCCAAAAAACAACGGCAGAAAGGAAAAGCAAGGAACTGCTTAGGCGTATAGTATTTTGATGTGCCGCTGCATCTAAGACAGTTGAGCCGATACGGTTCGGCAAAATCGTTTCATCGAATGAGTTTTAACCAACATCGTTGTACTGCCGGAGTCCGAGCCGATCGAGTCTAGGAAGAAATGGCCGCGCCGAAAAATACATTGAGTGCCACCAAACCTGCAAGCGCGACGCAATCGTGGAAGCTTTTGCCGCACGTGTGGGCGCTGATCAAGCCGCGTCGCGGCATCCTGACAACGGGATTCGTGCTGATGGCCATCAACCGCGTCGCCGGCTTGATACTGCCGGCTTCGACGAAATATTTCGTGGACGGGGTGATTGGCAAGCGGCAAATCCATTTGCTGATGCCTATCGTACTCACCGTGGTGGCCGCAACGCTGGTGCAAGGACTGACTTCGTTTTCTCTGACACAGTTGCTCTCGAAATCGGCGCAAAAGTTGATCGCCGATTTGCGGCGCGAAGTGCAAGCGCACATCGGACGGCTTCCCGTAGCGTTTTATGACGCGAACAAGACCGGCACTCTGGTATCGCGCATTATGAGCGACGTCGAGGGTGTGCGAAATCTTGTGGGCACGGGCCTGGTGGATTTTGTGGGCAGCGTGATGACCGCGGTGCTTGCGCTGGTGATTTTGCTGTGGATCAGCGTGAAGATGACCACCGTAGCCTTCGCAGTGATGCTGGTTTTTGGCGTTGGAGTAAACAAAGCTTTCAAAACCATTCGGCCCATCTTCCGGGCGCGGCCGAAAATCAACGCGGAAGTCACCGGACGCTTGACGGAATCGCTCGGCGGAGTGCGGGTGGTCAAGGGATATCACGCTGAGGAGCGCGAGGAAAAAATCTTTAGCGGCGGCGTGCAGCGGCTGCTCGACAATGTCTTGAAGACATTGACGGCCACATCGCTGATGAGCCTTTCAGGGACTGGACTGATGGGAATTGTAAGCGCGATTGTGATGTGGCTGGGCGCGCGGCAAATTCTTTCCGGGGCGATGACGCTGGGAACATTCATGACCTTCTCTATTTTTCTTGGCATGCTGGTTGCCCCCATTTTCCAGATTGTTGGAATTGGCACGCAAATCACCGAAGCTCTGGCCGGTCTCGAGCGCACCCGCGAAATCCTGAATGAAAAGCGTGAACATGAAAGTCCCGGACGTACCGTGACCATGGGGCGAATCCGCGGGCAAGTGACGTTTGAGAACGTCAGCTTCGCGTACGAGGCGGGGAAGCCCGTTCTCCAGGACGTTGCATTTAGATCCGAGCCAGGAACGGTAACAGCGCTCGTCGGTCCCTCGGGAGCGGGGAAGTCCACGATTATCGGGCTGATTGCCGCGTTTCATGAGCCGACCAAGGGGCGCATCCTGGTCGACGGCGTCGACCTCACAAAGGCGCGCCTCGAATCGTACCGCACGCAACTAGGCGTCGTGCTGCAGGAAACGTTTCTTTTCGACGGCTCCATACGCGAGAACGTTGCGTTCGCGCGCCCCGACGCGTCAGAAGAAGAGATTATCGCTGCGTGCCGCATCGCGCGCGTCGATGAATTTGCCGAGTCGTTCGAGGGAAAATACGACACGGTGGTCGGCGAACGCGGCGTGAAGCTTTCGGGCGGGCAAAAGCAGCGCGTGTCGATTGCGCGAGCGATCCTGGCAGACCCGCGCATTCTGATTCTCGATGAGGCCACATCGAGCCTCGATTCCGAATCGGAAGCGCTGATTCAAGAGGGCCTGCGCTATCTGATGCGCGGACGAACGACGTTCGTGATCGCGCACCGGCTTTCCACGATTCGCCGCGCCGATCAGATCCTGGTGATGGAAGCGGGACGAATCGTCGAGCGCGGCACGCATGAATCGCTCTACGCCATCGCGGGCCGCTACTACGACCTGTATACAAAACAGCATGGCGTCGAGACGAACCTGTTCCTCGCTCCCGGGGAAGGAAAAGGCGAGAGCGAAGAGACCGCCGAGGGCGAAGCGCCAGGACCCGGCCAGCGAGATTCCGGAGTGCCAGATGCCATGCGTCTAATTCGCGGGCAGGGACGAGCATAAGCCTCATGGACGCTCGAGCTGAATTGATAACCACCGGCCCCACCTTTCAGGTCGTTTCAGCTGTGCTGGATTAGGACCGCGAGCGCCATGCGATCGGAATCCGATGCTGGCGCGGCGGCCTTCATGGATGGAATGTTTGGTGCATGGTTGCACCTTCCGCAGGTGCATCTGTCCGGGATCATAGTCGCCCGAAGGGAGCACTGCATGGCAGTCACGCAGTGCCCTCCGGTTGCGATCTTTGCGAATCCGCAACTGGCTACGGGAGATTGAGAAGCGTCTTGTAAACGTTGAGATTGGCGGCTTTGGCAGCAGTGACGAAGTCGCCGTAGTTGACGCGTTCGCCCCCTGTGGGGTAGCCGAATGCATCGGTGCCGGGGGTAATGATTGCAGACGCTCCGTCGTAAGGATTGTCGCGTGGAGTGACGAAGCCCCAGTTGCCTTGCTCGCCGCGGCTGTCGTAGTACTGCCACCATTTATATCCAACGAAGTGATAGGTGCCCGCGGAGTCTTTGGC
>DATNLZ010000088.1:0-129571 GCA_035602605.1 Candidatus Dormiibacterota bacterium | reverse complement strand
AACGTAGTAATCCTTTGCCTTCTCGAGCTGTCGAGCTGGGCCTAATTTGTGCAAAAGCCCAGCATTTTTGCGAAAATTGAGGTGCGAAATGGGCCAACCCTTCGGTTGGGAGCCGAAGGGTTGCCAATCAAATCCATTTCGGGAACGGTAGGCTTTTCTGCAAGAAGTTGAGCGACGAGTTGACGAGTTGCGGAGTCGTTGTGTGGTTTGCGGCGGCGGGGTAAAATGAGACAGTGAATTTTGAATGGGACCCCGACAAAGCAACGCAGAATCGCAGAATCCACAGGGTTTCATTCCATGAGGCTGCTACGGTTTTTTCCGACCCGTTGGCGGTAACCTATCATGACCCGGATCATTCGATCTCGGAAGAGCGGTTCATCACACTTGGAATGTCGAGGGAAGGTCAGGTTTTGATTGTGGCCCATTCCGATCGCGGCGAGAACATCAGGATTATCAGCGCCCGCAAGACGACGCTGCGCGAGCGAAAACATTATGAAGAAGAGAACTGAGAGACGGAAACTAACTGACGAACTACGTCGAGAGTACGACCTGTCCAAGTTGAAGGGCGGCGTCCGCGGGAAGTACACCACGCGCTATCAAGCAGGAACCAATCTCGTGCTCTTGTCACCGGACGTGGCTGAGTACTTCCCTGACGAGCGGTCCGTCAATACGGCGTTGCGCAAATTGATTCACGTGGGCAAGGTGAAGAAAATATCTTGATCTCTTCAGTCCGTTCGATGCCGTCGCTCTATTTTTAGTATGTTCCCTACAAAAGCCTTGGGACTGATAGTTCGCAATGGCGGGGCGTGAGACAACCCCTTTCGAGCAATTTCCTGCGATACTGAACGGTTGCCGTCGGTTCTGGCACACCACAAACTCATGTTCTTCTTGACCAAACCATCTACAGATTGGATCTGTACATTTCTATACTCTGCTCGCAATCAGCAGCTCTCCTACCCGCATGTAGGGGCATCTCAAGGGCTTCCTCCGAATGGCTACATCGTCGACCACTACCGCGTCGAGCTCGGGAGAGGACTTGAGGTCTTTCATCGGGCCGCGAATGCCGTCCGGCAATGGAAGATGTTTGACATGCCCTGGGTTAAACTCTGCTGGTCCGATGCTTCCATAGCTCCCTGCGGCGGCGCGGGGACCAGGTGGTCCTTCATCTGACCGATCTTACATCCTATAAGGACGGCCAGCGCGTGGAGCCGAATGAACGGCCCGACATCGATGAGAACCATCCGATCGAAGAGCTGAACGTGGTGGTTGCAACTTTTGGCAAACCGCGCGCCGTGCGCGTGGTTCCGGCGGCTACCGCCGCATCCTGGCAGTGGAAGAATGGTAGGCTCTCTGACCTTGCGTCATTTCAACGTCCACGCAGCCGTGCTGATGGACATGGCCGTTCCCGCAAGCTGGCCCCTATTTGCCCAATTCGGAAACCCATGAACATAAATCGAATGAGCTTCCTGGTGTCTCTTATTCTCGCTGCCAACGCGTGGGCCGGAGCGCCGCGCGTCTTTAACCCCTCAGCAGGACTGACTTTCCGGCTGCACGATACTCTGGAGCACCCGTTCGTCTGGTGGCCCCGAACCCTCCTGGAGTATCCGGTTCAATTCGAGGGTAGAGCCACACCGGCCAACCTGACACTGGTGGACGGCGACGGCGCCCCGGTTCCGTTTCAACTCGCTAACGTCAAGATGCGGGGCGGCGCGTTGGAATCGGCGACGGTGTGCTTCTTCTCCGATCTGCCCGGCGGTGCGACGCGGACTTTCGTTCTCAAGGCTGGAGCCTCACCGGAAACTCCAGCGCCAGCCGTCAGGGAGACCGTGGAGCACGACAGCATCGTGCTCGACGCGGGCGTGCTCAAGGTGCGGATTCCGGCTTCGCGAACGGCTCCCGCGGAGGCGCCCGGACCGGTGATGCAACTGTCTCGCGGAGGCGGCTGGATCGGTGGATCGCGCCTGTACGCGGGCGATGCTCAGGTGCGCCGCATCACTGCTTCGCGAGTGGAAACGGGCCCGCTGTTCATCACGTATCGGATTGTTTATGATTTCGCGCCAACGGGCCGCTATACCGCGACCGTGCGCGCCCTCGCGGGGACAGAGTTCGTCGAGCTGTCCGAACAAATGGACGGGATCGAGAATGCGCGCGTCGAAACGGCCTGGAGGGGCTTCCAACCGCAATTCCGGCAGGCGCCGAATCATCCCTATGATCCCGCACACGATATCGGCGATCCGTTCGAGCCAATCGACTTCGCCCAGATGAACACGCACATCTCCGTGGCTCCAGGCATCGGCAAGGATGGCCAACTGCCGTTCCGCCTCGGCCCCTATCAGCCATGGCCGGCCTTCGTTGTGGGCACATTCGCCAATTTCTGGAATGAGAAGACCGGCGACGCGCTGGGTGTTTTCAGCGACAAAGTGGGGCGCTGGGACGACGGCGACTATGCGATCTGGCACAGCTCGGATCGCCTCGCAGTGCGCTTCTTCTGGCGCGACGGGCTGTTTTACTGGGAGTGGCCTCTCGCCACCGGAACGCGTTCCACCTGTCTTTCCTTCTACGATCACGCGCTCGACCGCAAAGCGGTAGAAGACATGACGCGGAGACATGCGGGCGTGACCGGGCGGGATGGCAAGCGCTACTCCACGGGGCTTCAGCCCACCTCGCACATGCTGTTTCTGCAAAACCGGCACGGCGTTCTGGACTTGAATGAAGTCAAAGATTGGGTGCTGGAATACCCGGTCACGGCCCGCCAGCCGAAGATCAGTTTCCGCGAGGGCAACATTCGCGACGCCGCGGGCCTCGAGCGCTCCGTGCTGGGATCGGGGTTGCTATCGGAATTGGTCTCATCCGGGACACGTCAAAATGGCGGTTTCGGCCCGGTGCCTTCGCGTCAAATTGAGGAATCCTGGATCGACGGCTTCAACCGACTCGGGTCGCAGCTCAACGAACGGCAACGCGCGCGTGTGACCGCGGCGCTTCTGCTGATGGCCTACACGCACGCCGGCGAGGACTACATGCCCATGCGCCAGATGCTCAGCGGGCATCCGAATTTCCTCTCGGACGTGAAGAGCGTCCCGGCGCTGGTGGCGTTCCTGTTCCCGGATCATCCAATGGCCAAGACTTGGGCCGATCTGTTCCGCAAGTACATGGAACTGAATACACACTACCATACGCGTCCCACGGTGACGGCCTGGGACGCGGAGGGCGGGCGCTGGACCGAAAACCTGGGCACTTACGTGTGGGGATTCATCCGGCCCGCGATCCGCGCGAATTACGCGCTCGAATTGTCCGACGGCGTCAACCGGTTTCCGACGCCGGAGCTGGCGGAACTCGGCGACTACCTGGTGAACGCGCTTTCGGCGCCATTTAGTGGCGAGCCGGACGAGATCGCCCGCGGCCCGAGAGACATGCATCAATGGGGCATGGTCACCAAGGAGAATGGCCCGCGCCGCATCCACCCGCCGCAGGGAGCGCATGCCGAGCGCCGCATGCCGCCCCGCTCCATGTGGCTGCTCGGCAAGACTCTGGAGCGATTTGCGCCGCTCACCGCCGAGCACCTGCTATGGGCTGCCCGACCGGAAGATCAGGATCAGGAACAGCCGTTGGATCGGCCAGATCCCTGGCGCGTGATGTTCGACCAGCCGGACAATCGCGGGACCGATCCCCATTTGACGAGCGCGAAGTATACCGGTTATGGGACTGTGCTGCGCGCGGGTGCCGGGACGCCGGATGAGTTGTCCATCCACTTACAACAGATTGACGACGGACCTAACTATCGCTGGGGCAACCAACCGGACTCCGGAACGGGCATCATCTATTTCTATGCGCGGGGAAAGGCTTACAGCCATAACGGGAAGGAAGATACCGGCGACCGTGCGACGCAGGATACCGATCTGCAAACCAATTTCGGCGCCTGGAAAGACGGCAAATTCCGTTCCGTCGGCCGCAACACACTCAACCGACCGCTCTACAATCTGGACGTTGCACAGTTTGCCGAACTGGCGGCCGGCCCTTACAGCGCTCCCGAATACCTGAGCCGCAGCATACTGCTGGTTGGGAAAGACTACTTCATCACCTTTGACGACGTGTTCAACGAAGCCATCCCGCACCGGTTTTCGTGGTTCGTAGGCAAGTACGAGGAGATGCCATTTGTCCAGATGCTGCGCCAAAGCCGGCACAATCCCGAGACGCGGACCGACTTACTGAACAACGATACGAAAGGTGTCTGGTACGACGGTCTGGGAGATTCCATGGCGATCGTCAGCCACCGCCAAGACCTGAAGGTGGAGCAGCGCCCGTATGGAGCGACCGTTCATGTGGATGGCGGCGTGGATCAGGTCTTTCGCGATAATGCCGGAGTCACGTATCGCGGCGGGGACATCGTGTTCGAAGGAAAAGCGGGCGTGGTGCGGAAGCGGCCAGACGGTTCCTCTGAATTGGCTCTGGTGCACGGTTCCCGAATTGCCGCGGGAGGACTGACACTCGAAACCGCCGACGCGGACCTGGGCCTCGGCGCGTCTTTCCGGAAGCCGGCGGAAGTATCCGGAATCTACTACGCTCCGCATGCGTCAAGCCTTCGCATCGCTCCGGCGCCCGGCGAGATTTACGTGGATGGCGAACGCCAAACAGTAGTCCGGACATCCGGCGGCGCCGACATTGCGCTCAAAGCAGGCACACACCGCTGGCAGATGACCGCTGGCGATCCGGTACCCAACGCGCCGCGCATTCTGCGTACGGAGAATAACGCGGGCGGCGCGCGCGTGATTGTGGAGCGGGTGGCAGGGGCCAGCGGTTACAGCTGTGAGATCAGCCGCGACGGTGGGAAGACGTGGTCAACCGCGGCGGCTACGCTGAGCGGCCTGCCGGATGGGGTGAAGGTGCACGTGCGGGCGATTGCCTTGCATGGTACGCAACAGAGCGCCCCCGGCCCGGAATACCCCGTGTATGTCACCGTCAGGCCGCCAACGCCGCCGGACGGGTTGTCGATTCAGTTGCGCGACGGTGGGGCATCGCTCTCCTGGGGCGAACTGCTCGGTGTGACGGAATACCGAGTCTATGCAGGCGACCGCCTGGTTTTTCGCGGTAGGGATCGACACTTCGCCGATGCCCATGCAGCCCACTCTTACGCGGTGAGCGCGGTGAACGGCAATGGCGAAGGTCCACGCTCGGCGGCGGTGCAGGCCGATTCGCACTCGTGGCTGACATTCGACCCCAAGCCGGGCGAACCCTTCCGTCGCGGAGCGATGGAAAAGCCCGGCCACGACCCGGCGCCGCCGTACTATCCGCATTGACGGCCGGTATCGAGCGTGGTGCGGTGTCCCCACATTCGCCGCAGGAAGGAGAAAGGGATGCAACGCCGGGAGTTCTTCGAAACGGTAGTAGCAGGGGCTCCGGCTATTACGATCGCGGCTCAATCGTCAAGGAGCTGCTGGAGAAGATTCCTCCCGAGGATGCAGGAGAGTGGCTGAAGTCCCGCATGGAGGTAGCAAATACCTGCTTATGCAACAGATCACCGTCGGATCAGATTTCACATCCACGTTCTACAACCTTCGGTTCGCCGCAATGTGTCTCCGGGCAACGGCAAGCACATCGGTCTCAGCAACACGCCGATCCCCGTGTCCAGTAGAGCGCTACCGTCATCCCGCCGAGCGCGGAGCACCCGAGCGCAAGCGCGTGTGCGAGAGTCATCGGCAAGTACAGGATCAACACTCCGGCGAGCATCACTGAAGCAGCAATGAGTTTGTCGTTGATGTTCCGTTCCCTGAAGAAGAGCCAGCCAAACAATACCGCGAGTACGATACCGGCGCGCTTAATGCTGATAGTGATTACGACATCGATGTAGTTATGCGACGAAAACTGTAAGAGCAGAACGCTCGCGTCTAGAGCCCCTGCGATGACGACCCAGCCTGGCGCCGCACGAATCACGCCCCAGGTGTCTGCACGACGGGCTACGACAAGAAGGCTGAAGCTGAAGAGGATGCACAATCCAACTCCGTAGGCCAGCGCTTGAGTGAAAGCATCGCTCATTAAGACAAGCTTCTTATCCAACGGGTTACTCACCGAAAGGATCAGACCTACCAGCAGCATGTAGCGGCTTCCCTTTTCGCGAAAAACCGCTCGAACCGGTTCGAACCAACTAACAGCAAACAGCTTCCGATGCATGACGAGCGAGCCCACAACCACCAGAACGACCCCGGTGAGCTTGCAGTGCGCTGCGAATTCCCTTCCAGGGTTCGGGCTTGACTGGCGGCATGAAGCGCCTCGCGCCAGCTGTGGAGGCACCATACGGTACGCCTTTGAAAATGTACCCACCGTTCCGCTTGAAGCCGCGGATTTTCCCAGCCGTTGTTTCTGCGTCTGTTGCCGGGTCGGAAGCAATGATCGTGCTGTGTCCACAACCACCTGCTGCGGATTTTGTTTTCCGAAGGTCTTCCAGAGTGGGCTGTGTCATCGCGGTCGTGGGTAAGGTGACCGATCCGGCTAACCCTACTCCCAAGGTTGCCATGCCGCCGATGAAGGAACGCCGTCCCTGGGAAGCGGCCGCTAACTTGTGATTTAGGTTTTTCTGTACTTAAGGATTTTTCATCGAACGCCTCCAGGACCTCATCATCCGCTCGAAAAAGACTTCAGCTCATAGGTTTGACATAGGAACACTGCTCCGCGTCGTAAAATCGCCAAACGAGCGGGACGACTGAGTTTCGACGCATGTTGATCCGCGGTCATAGGATCCTAAGCTGCGCCGTATCGGATGATCCATGCTCAAAAGCACTTGAGCGAATGGGGGCCTTCGGGATGTAAATAATTGAGTTTCGAATTTCACAACATCAATTGGCCTCCGTTTACTTCGATGGTTTCGCCTACTATATAGCTGGCGGCATCGGAAGCCAGAAAAGCGATCACTTTCGCGCATTCGATGGGCGTGCCCACGCGCCCGAGGGGAATCATGGCGACGAAATTACGCATCATTTCCGGCGTCGAGAACACTTCGTGAAAGGGAGTGTCGATTACGCCGGGAGAGATGGCATTCACGCGCACGCCGTGCGGAGCAAGTTCCTTGGCCAGTGATTTGTTATCTGTGATCAGTTCACCCTTCGCCGCTGCGTATGGACCGGCGCCCGGTCCTCCGCCATTTCGTCCGGCGATCGAGACCACGTTGATGATTGCGCCTCTCCTGCGTTCGACCATGGATGAAACCACTGCGCGTGAGCAGAGTGCAGCGCTGGTGAGGTTGAGATTGAGGATCTCGTTCCATGTCGCTTCATCCATCTCCACCGCTTTCATGCGGCGCACCAACGGGCCTGCATTGGTGATATCCAATCGCGACGTTGGCTCCCAGTTCGGCAAACAGCAAAGCCGTTGCCGCGCCTATGCCCGACGATGCGCCGGTAATCAATGCAACTTTCCCGGTTAGATCCAGATAATTCTGCATATGAGTTCGGTATTTTCCCTTCCTCCAAAGTTATCCGGTGGATCGGTCCGCCGAGCACAAGTAGAGCCACTGTGCCCACGGGCAGGGCGGCGACAACGAGGATCGGTGTGTAGAACTGAAAATGATGGACAACATCCTGTAAATATAAAATAAAACGGATCGCCCCTTATCTGGCTACGTAAGATGAGTTGTTGTGACATGGATGGGTCGCAACTCACCCTTCATTGAACCTTGCCGGTATGTCACTGGCTGAGATTCTGGCAGCCGGGGGCGCGAGTCTTTTCACTGCAGTCACTGGGAAAACCAGGCCTTTCCTTGTGTCTCCACCGGAGTTCGTGTCAGTTTGCACCATTTCCTCGAACGGGACTACTGGCTCGCTTGCACTTTGGCAAGTCGAACGGTAGCCGCTTTAGGTCCTGCAAGGTCGTTTCCGGGTGACTCGGGCACAATCGCCAGGTGTGTCCGCAAGCCCCCCACAGGTTTATGAAGGTTGTTCTAAGGAAGGGTTGCCGGTCATTCGTCCGAAGGACTATTCCTTCGGAAACGTCACTTCACTCGTACCGCAACGCAACCATTGGGTCTACTCTCGTTGCCCGCCGCGCCGGAATGTAGCAAGCCAGCAGCGCTGCCCCAACGAGGACCAGTATCACACCGCCGAAAGTGAGCGGATCGGTGGCAGTCACGCCAAAGAGCAGCGACTCCACGCTACGCGTCAGGGCCAGCGACCCGGCAATCCCAATCGCCACCCCAATGAAGATCGTGCGCAATCCCTGGCTCAAGATCATCCGCAGAACGTCGGCGGAGCCCGCTCCGAGAGCGACACGCACGCCAATTTCGCGCGTGCGGCGGCTGACCGAATAGGCCATCACGCCAAACACCCCTGCCGTTGCGAGCAGCAGCGCAGTGATTCCGAAGAATCCGATGAGCATGACGTTGAATCTCCGCGAACCCAGCGAAGCGGAATAAATTTGCGAAAACGTCCTGAACCTCGCCGGAATCTCTGGGTTGAGGTCCTGCAGGAGTCCTCGCGCCGCCGAAGCGACGGACCCCGTGTCAGCGTCACTCAGCATTGTTAAGGTGATCGCCGCGCGCGGCCGCTGGAACAAATTCACGTAAACGGTCGGACGCGGCGGCGCATCGAGGCCATATTGGTGAGTGTCGCCCACGATCCCGACGATGGTCAGCAAACGCAAGTCGCCATCCATGTTTCCAAACTCAATCGTGTGGCCGATCGGGTCCTGATTTGGCCACCGGGCGCGCGCAAGCGATTCGCTGATCACGGCAACGTGCGGAGAATTCGCGCCGTCGCGCGCGTCGAAAATTCGCCCGCGAATCAGCGGAATTCCGAGAACCTGGAAGTATCCGTCCGTGGCGACGCAGAAATCCGCAAAGCCAATGCGTTCTTTTTGCTGAAACAGCGCACCAAAACCATCCAAGGTCTTGGGGATCTCATTCTGCGTCATCAGTAGAAACATTCCGTCGGGAAGGCCGCCATCCACCATCGGCAGGACGCTAGTCGCGCCAACGTTGCGCACGCCCGGGATTTGTTTGAGCCGGTCAATCAGGTTTGAAAAGAAAATCGCCTGACCTGCCTTCGCCTTCGGACCAACCCACCGAAGCGAGACATCCATCGTGACAATTTTATCCACGCGGAACCCGGGATTCACTTCGAGCACTTTCATCAGGCTGCGTCCGAGCAATCCTGCTCCGACCACGAGAACAAACGTTATCGCGATCTGCGCCGCCACGATTACCTGGCCAACGCGCTGGCTGCCTTGCGAACCCGCTTGTTCACGCCCGCCTTCCACGAGGCCCTTGCGCAGGTCCCCGGAAGTCGCGCGTGTGGCGGTGAATGCTCCGAGTCCGCCGGCGACTGCGGTGGAAAGCAGGAACGCGAACACAAGTACCGGAATACTGATCGAGACGCTGCCCAGCCGCGGTAGATTTCCCGGCGCCAGCGAAAGTAGTCCCGCCACGCCCCCGAGCGCTCCCAGTACGCCAAGGCCGCCGCCGGCCAGCGCAAGCAGGAATGCTTCGGTAAGGAATTGACGGATCAGCCGTCCGCGCGCCGCACCGAGCGCGCTGCGAACGGCGAGCTCGCGCTCTCTCACCGACGCTTGTGCCAGCAGCAAATTCGCCACGTTCGCGCACGCCACCAGCAGCAGAAATCCAACCGCACCGAGCAGGACCAGCAGCGCCGGGCGAGCTTTGACCGTGATCGAGTCCTGTAGCGGGACGACAATTCCATCTTTGAGGAGATAATCGCCTGGCTCGCTCGATGTATCGTGAATGCGCCGGGCTATCGCGCTGATGTCTTGATTCGCTTGTTGGACAGTCACAACGTCGCGGAGGCGCCCGACTGCATTGTAGTTGTGCGACGTCCTGCTTGGATTTTCCCCGTCCAAATCGGCCGGCAGCCACAGATCCACGTCGGGCGGGAAGTGAAACCCGGCCGGGAGCACGCCGATAACGGAGAAGACCGCGCCATCAATTTTTAGGTGCGACTGCGAGAGGTCCGGCGACGATCCGAGATACTGCCTCCAGTATCCATAGCTGACGAGAACGGTGGGGCCGGCCCCTTTTTTCGCGTCGCTGGCGCTGAAATCCCGCCCGAGGGTCGGCTGAACTCCGAAGACCTTGAGAAAGTCGGGGGAGACGCCCGCGATCGTCGTGCGCGTCGGCCGCGAAGTACCGGAAACGGACGCGGTGTTGTCATTGTACTTTGCAATCGCCTGAAAGCTGCGGTTTTGATCGCGAAAATCGTCGAAGTTCGGATCCGCAACGCGAGACCACGTTCCCTTGGAGTTGACCTCGAAGACGGCCATGATTCGGCTCGAATCGGGGTACGGCAGCGGGCGCAGCAACACGCCGTATACAACGCTGAAAATTGCCGTGGTCGCGCCGATGGCCAGCGCGAGCGTAAAGACCATGACGGCGGTGGCACTGGGGTTCTTCCGGAGTTGGCGGAGACCGTAGCGGCAATCGGAGACCACCGAGTGGAGCCAGTTGCCAAGCCCTTGGTCGCGAACCTGTTCTTTCACCTGTTCGATGCCGCCCAATTCGATTCGCGCGGCCCGTTGCGCTTCCTCAGGCGGCATGCCCGCGCGAGTGTTTTCCTCGGTCAGCAGTTCGAGGTGGGAATAAAGTTCCTGGTCGAGGTCTACCTCCACACCACGAGATAAGAAGAGATTTCGCAGGAAGCTTCGAACTTTTACGAGCAGCGGCATGCTAAACACCTCTCTACGACGCTTCCAAAGCTTGAGCGATCGCCCATGAAATGCGGCCCCATCGCTTGGTTTCGACTTCGAGTTGCTTCCGTCCAGCCTTGGTCAAGCGGTAGTATTTCGCGCGGCGGTTGTTTTCCGAATCTCCCCAAAAAGAGGAAATCCAACCCTCTTCCTCCATTCGGTGGAGGGCAGGAAAGAGGGAGCCGGGCTTAACAACAAAAGTGCCGCCTGTGATTTGCTGGATTCTTCGCGAGATTCCCAGTCCGTGCATCTCGCCAGCGACAAGCGATTTCAAGATCAGCAAGTCCAAGGTCCCTTGCAAAAGGGTTGTCGGTTCAGAGTTCAGGACATATCTCCTATCGACGGTCTATAGGAATACTATTGATCTATATATAGAGTGTCAATAGGGAGGATGCCGGTGGACGAGGAGTCGCCATCTCGGACGAGGAGCTGACCCACCTTACGGTCCAGAAACGTTAGAGCTGTATCGGAAGCGCGCTTCCAACGAATACGACACCGGTGGCAGAGTTCCCTGTCCCTTACGAAGAGCCCTTTCTGTGGTTCCGGTTCCACCCTGGTAGCAGCACAGCAGCTCATTGGTCTCTCGGCCGCGACGGCTCGGATCAGACCAGCATCCGACAACTCGCCGTGTTGCATCGGCCTAATCGTCCGTTTTCGGACAGGGGTGTTTCGGAAGCGAGCGCCTAAGTGTATGAGGGAGCTATGCCACGTTCTTCTTTGCTCCTGTTTTCAATCACTTAGTCAGTTGAGCCCTGGGCATGAGTCGTGCAGCTGGTATCGACTTGGCAGCTCGAGGTGGGCGAGAAGGTCGCGGTTATGGGAACCTTGATACAGGATCTGCGCTATGGCCTACGCGTTCTCGCCAGGAGCGGTGGTTTTACCTCAGTGGTGGTGCTGTCGCTTGCGCTCGGTATCGGCGCCAATACTGCGATCTTCAGCCTGATCGATCAAGCGGTACTGCGCTGGTTGCCGATCAAGAATCCCCAGCAGTTGTTCCAGCTGAAACAGGATTTTCTCATCTCCGAGTACGAGAGACTGGCCGCCCGAACGCGTTCATTCTCGGGAATCTTTGCCGTGGACGAAGGCCCGATGATCGCCAGCGTCGATGGCAGCTCCCAACGTCTCATCGGAAAGTTCGTGTCCGGGTCTTATCACTCCGTGATGGGCATTGATGCGGTTCTCGGCCGAGTAATCACTCCGCAGGACGACCAACCGAGCAGTTCTTTCGTGTGCGTCCTCACTTACAATTACTGGAAGACAAGATACGCACTTTCTCCCTATATTTTGGGAAAGACGATTACGTTGAAACGCATTCCCTTCACGGTTGTAGGCGTAGCGCCAGACTTCGGCAGAGCGCAGGGTGCGGACCTCTTGGTCCCCATGGTGTCTCATCCCCTCCTCGCGATGAAAGACAACACTACGGTAAATATCATCGGCCGTCTGAAGCCGGAGATCAGTGAAAGAGAGGCCGATGTCGAACTGACGTTGATCTATCAACAAATTTTGATGGAGTCGGCCGGAAGCATACTCACGCCGGCCGAGCACCGCCGTATTCTGGAGAAAAAGATTCAGTCAAGGCCCGCGGGCCACGGAGGGATTTACCGCTTTTCTACGCACCTGCGCATCGTGGCAGCTGTGGTCGGAATGGTGTTACTGATCGCATGCGCTAATGTCGCTAATCTTCTCTTGGCCCGAGGTACCGCTCGGCAAAGAGAAATCGCGATTCGGCTTACGATCGGAGCGGGACGCGGGCGGCTCGTCCGGCAATTGCTGACGGAAAGTATTCTTCTCACGGTTATGGCAGGCTGCCTCGGTTTGTTGCTGGCGTTGTGGGGCGGTCACCTTTTAGGGGCATTGCTGTCTGAGCATGCAACTCCGATCTCACCAGATCTACGTGTCCTCGGCTTTACAGCCGTCGTATCGATATTGACAGGGATCAGCTTCGGGCTTGTGCCTGCGCTTCGAGCTACTCGGGTCGATCTTACTCCCGCGCTGAAAGGGGGCCCTCACGGTTCTAGCGGTTCTTCCGTAAGCATCGCAGGTGCACGCTGGGGATTAGGAAAAGGTTTAGTTGTTTCACAGATCGCGCTTTCGTTGATATTGCTGATCGGCGCAGGGCTACTCTTGCGGACTGTCCAGAACCTCAGCAACGTTGATGTGGGGTTCGACCGCGAAAACGTGTTGGTCATGTGGGCCTTGCCAACAATGGTCGGATACGACACTTCGAAGGAGTACAGCCTCTATTGGCAATTGTTGGAGAGGCTGAATTCGCTTCCCGGCGTGCAGTCGGCTAGCCTTTCCCGGTTGCAACTCTTTAGCGGCTTTTGGGCGCGTTCAGTTTCGATCCCCAGATACGCGCCCGGGGCAAAAGAAGACATGAGAGTCTCGTGCAACACAACTGCTCCGAAGTTTTTCGCCACCATGGGAATCCCGTTATTGTTGGGCCGGGACTTTATGCCCGCGGACACTGCGACCGCGCCCAGAGTGGCGATAATTAGCGAGAGCATGGCGCGGCAGTATTTCCGCGGTGAGAATCCAATTGGCAGAAATTTCCGTTTTACCGGTGAAGATGCAACCGGCGACGTGGAGATAGTCGGAGTGACCAAGGACATCCTGACTGAATTTCGCGAAGAACAGTACAACCGTTCTCCGCATGCCACGTATATCCCATTCACACAGGCACCACCAACGATGACCGGGCAAGCCGTGATCGAGGTGCGCACTACGGCAAATCCTCGCGACATAGCGAACGGCATGCACGACGCGGCGCAGGCCGTCGACAGAAACCTGCCTGTGGGTAGCGTTCAGACGCAGGACGAGATCGTGACTCAGTCTTTAGGCGCCAAGCGATCGCTCGCACGGCTCACATCTTTCTTTGGAGTGCTCGCATTGCTGCTGGCCTCAATGGGGCTTTATGGAACCATGTCCTACTCTGTTGTGCGGAGAACGAAGGAGATTGGCATCCGCATGGCTTTCGGCGCCGAACGAGCGAACGTGCTGAAAATGGTGCTCCGCGAGGCGATACTCCTGACACTTGTCGGAATTGGCGTTGGGCTGGCTCTCGGAGCTGCGCTCACCCGACTTATCTCGAGCCAACTCTACAATCTCAGCGCCGCCGATCCCGTTACGTTCGCCGCGGTGTCGTTTCTCCTCGTTGTGGTGGCGATGTTCGCGAGCTGCATCCCTGCACTCCGGGCGATGAGGCTTGATCCCATGGTGACGCTTAGGCATGAGTGAGGGAGATTGCGCGAACGAAATGCGCGCGGAGAACAGGAGCGAGTGCAATCGGAGCGCAGCGGGCGGGACTAGGCTGAACTGCAGCGAGACAGGTGCTTAGGAGCATGAGTCTTTGATTCATGATCCCCCGGTTTCGGCGCAAATTCATGTGTTAACCGAAGGGTTACTAGTGCGATCCGGACCAGAATCGACGAGCGGTGGCCCAGAAGATCTTGTCGAGCAGGTGCGCACAAGTGTTCCCTGCCCGCTCACTTCTTTCCTGCCGCATCATTCGGCATGAGCAGAAACTTCACGCCAACCCCAACATAGATGTGGCGGATACCCTCGTCTGAGAAAACGTTCCGTCCTACATGCGCGTACAGGACCACATTGTCCCGAATGCGGCGCATCAAACCGGAGTTCACGACCAGCAGGCGTTCCCGCTGGAGATCAAACATCGAAGTAAGGCGTATCTCGGCCATGGCCGCCGTGTGTCGAGTGATGGCGCGTCCAAAACCGAAACCCAAAGTGCCCGTGGTGTTTCGTGCCGGATCGTGAATCGGTTGCTTAATGATGCCATTCGCTACAAACGTAAGGTACCTAAATTCCTTCTGCACCAGCAGCGGCAAGATCAACGTTTGACCCGGTTCTGCCAAGCCTTTCTCGACGGCATTGGCGCCTGGAACGGCAAACTCAATTTGCGGGTAGAGCGAAATATACATACCTTTGTGTTCGCTGTTATAGAAATTGAGTTTAAGGCCGAACTTGGCAGTGCCAATGCCGACTCTCATAGGGTCGCCAGGCGCCTTCGCGCCTGCCAGCGGGAATTCAAATTTCACCTGGGCAGGGAGCTCATGACCAAAGATCTTGGGCAAAATTCCATAGTTGGCATCGACAACAAAAAAATCAAATGTCCGCAGTTCTTTTGAGAAAGCGGCGCGCGTGGTGAGATTAATCTCGTATTCGCCTTTATCGGGAACGCTCGGATCATCCGTTTCCAGCGGCGGAGACTGGGGAGTGGCGTCAACGACCGCAACGCCCAACGCATTCTTGTAAATGCCTCGGCGATGTCTCAAGAACAGCGGTGGAGGCGGCTCTTTCTTCGTTTTTTCCCTGGTGGCCTGCTGCTGGTTCTGCTGATCTTGTCTGTCGCTGCTTTCTTGAGCTTGCGCCAAGGCAGGAAGGACAAGGAGCACTGAAATAGCCGCGAGTTTTGCGATGCCTGCAAGTCCGCCAGAAAGAGCCGCCATGAACGAAAAGTTTCGCACAGACACGCGGCGTCAACAATACTGAAACACTCCGAAGAAAGCCACCGCGCTCTCGGACCGTACTCAGTATTCTCCAGCCCTAAGCGACGTGGGCCTTGACAAGCGATGTGACGCGTAGATGGGCACCTTGACGTAAAGTGTACATCGTGGTATTACTTTAAGTAAATTGTAATGGAGGTACCATGGAATCTGCAATCACCGTCAAGGGTCAGGCGACGATCCCGAAGGCTATTCGCGAACATCTGCGGTTGAAGCCGGGAGATCGAGTCAAGTTCTTCGTGCATCCTGATGGCAGTGTGGTCCTCTTGCCGAAACTCCGTGCATCGGCCTTACGAGGCATCATCAAACCGCGGCGCCGACGGCCGGTGGCCATCGTGGAGATGACCGAGGCTGCTGCTGAAGGCGCCGCCGGCGCTGCACCGCGCGCGCCACGTCGATGATCGGGCTCGACACCAACATTCTCGTCCGTTACCTTACCCAAGACGACCCGATTCAATCGCCAAGGGCGACGGAGATAATCGAACGCCGACTAACTGAGGGAAACCCCGGCTTTGTCAGCATCGTGGCGATGGTCGAGACGGTCTGGGTGCTCGACCGTGCCTACCGGCTAGCCGCCAATGAAATCGCTGCGGCTGTCGAGCGCATGCTTCAGACCGATGTGCTCGTCGTGGAGAACGAGCAGGAGGTTTTCAGCGCCATGATTGCACTGAAAGAAGGACAGGGCTCGTTCGCCGATGCTGTCATCGCAGCGCTCGGCGCGAGAGCGGGTTGTTCCTGCACCTTGACATTTGACCAGAAGGCGCTGCGGCTGCCAGGTTTCGAATTTCGTTGAGCCGCTAGCTCGCCGTCGAAAGGGGACCGCTTCACTTTGAGGATTCCCTCCGCACACTTTGCAAAGCTCTAGTGGGTCAACCCAAGGCGTGCCACGCCGCCTGATGTCGAACCAGCTACGGAAAACTACGGCCCGCAAGATAATCCAAATCCGCCGGTCGAACGTGACCGAAGTTGTGTTTGGCAACTACCTGTCATTCGTACAAATCTCTCGGGCGCAGTGCCGAACTCACATCAGCCGCAGGTGCGCCTTACGCCGTCCGGCTGCCGAAGCGTTTGAATCCGATTGCGACGACCTATTTCATCGCCAGGCCGTGCGGTCGGGCAGGCCCGGTTTTGAACGCGGTATTGAAATCAAGTTGGAATCTAGGGTCCAGCACCAGGTGGTTGCGCGTCACTTTGGCAACATGGATCTTGTGATCTCCTTCGGCATGTACCTTTCCAAAAGAGTCTTCGTTGAGGAAGTAATCTGAAATGACGAGGCGGCTTTCGTTCCGGGTCAAACGAAGATAATGGGGGCCGGCAGTGGGTCCCAGGTCCAAAATGCTGAGAACCCTGGGCGAGGACGGTTCGGAAGTGTCAAACATCACGATCTTTCCGGCCTGGTTCATGGTGATGAACAGTCGCTGGCCGTCCCGTGTTATGCGCATAAGCTGCGGCCAGCCTCCTTTGGCGATCGAGCTGAAGTTGAACACAGGCGTTGCTTTTCCCTCGCGTGTATCCACCAGGTAGAGCTTGTCGTCCAGCATGCCCGCCGTGTAGGCGCGCCCCTTGGGATCGTGCGGAATGAGCTTGACGTCAATGGTGCCCCCGGCGTTGGGGATGTCAACAGTCCGAAGAATTTCTCTGCGCTCCAAGTCCCAAATCCGAATACTCCCCCGCAGATCCAGGCCCCCTGCCACAGAATTCAGCGTGCTTGTGGGGCAGATAAAGTCGCTGGTCACCATCAAATTGAGTTCTGGACGGATGGCGATTCCGTGGGGATTAAAGCCATCCGGCGGCGGGTTCGCCGGGAATTCGCCGGCTACCTTGAGATCATCGTTGAATTCCACTACCCGGCCGGGGGCATGCCCCAGCCGCCCGCCCATCATCGTCACCAGAAAGCCGCCGTCGGACAGCGGTTCGAAATCATCGGTGATCGAGGAAAGTGCTGGGTTGACCGAGGAGATGAACTTAGTCTCCTCGGGATCGGAGACATCGAAGAAAAAAACTTCAGGCTGTCCCTTCAAGACACTCAGAAGCCCACCGGTGGCTAGGACGGTTTCATCCTTTGAGAGCCCCACGTGATGGGGTTCATTGCCCGTGGCACCCGGTCCGGGAAGCGGCACCGTATGAATCACTCCCCCGTAATGCGACGAGTGCTCGTCGAAGTTGATAACTGCGAGAAAGTCTGGATTGCTACGAGACTGGTCACCTGCCCAAACAAACAGATATTTTTCGTGGGTTAGTTTCCGGTCATGCACTGCTTCTTCACCTTCTTGGTGTGCCCAGGAAGTCCCGGTCCTCAGCAGCAGTACAGTCATCAACAGGACGCCGCCAAAAATCAAAGCTGCACTTCGCTGCTTCACAAGCCGAATCATTGTTGTAATCCTCCTGGGGTGCCAATGCTAAGGAGAAGGGCATCTGGAAGTCCTGCGCGAAAGCTGTTATTTTTCTCATGAATTTCTCAAAGACTCTTTGCAATGACATCGGAGCGCATCTACGAGTTTGGCCGGTTCCGTCTGGATGCCAACGGCCAGTTGTTATTGCGCGAAGGCCAGCGCGTGCCGCTCACTCCCAAGGCCATCGAGATCCTCATTACACTGGTTGAGAGCCGCGGCAACCCCGTCGGAAGAAACGAACTGCTCCAGAAGGTTTGGGCAGATGCGATTGTTGAAGAAGGTAGCCTTACCTCGCATATTTCTCTCCTGCGAAAGGCACTGGGCGAAGGCGCTGGCGGCCAGCAATTCATTGAGACTATCTCCAAGCGCGGCTACCGCTTCGTTGGTTCTGTCAAAACAGTAGCAACGCCACCCGCGGGTTCCACGGCGAAAAAAGTCATGCTGATCGTGCTGCCATTTGAGATTCTCAGTGGCGGCAAGAAGCACGGCTACTTCAGCGAAGGCGGCTGGGAAAGCGCTGCGGATGGACCAGACGCTCGCGGAAGCATACACGTCGTTGGGACATGCATATTTCCACGAGTTCAACTGGTTGGCTGCCGACAGAGAGTTCAGTCGTGCGATTGAGTTAAACCCAAACTATGCCAATGCCCACTTTTATTACGCCAACTATTTGCTTGTCGTCGGTCGGATGGACGAAGCCATCGCACGGGCACGATGCGCCCAAGCGTTGGATCCGGTTTCCCTGCCGGCCGGGACGAACCTCGCAGCCATTCTCTACCATGCCGGCCATTACAGAGAGGCCGTCGAGCAGTCGCTGAGGGTCCTCGAGATAGACTCAAGTTTCGCCCCGGCCCATGAAGATCTTGGGAGAGCTTACGAGCAGCTAGGAATGTATAAGCAGGCCATCGCGGCGTTTGAAAATGCGGTGGCATGTTCCGAGCGCAGCTCCCGAGACCTAGCATCGCTCGCACATGCTTATGCGGTGGCAGGAAAGCGGAGGGAAGCGGTCAAGCTGCTGGAGGAGCTCAAACTGTTTTCAAAAAAGGGATATGTATCACCGTATGCCTTTGCCCTTGTCTTTGCCGGTTTAGGGAACAGGGGCCAGGCGTTCGCCTGGTTGGCGAAAGCGTACGCAGCGCGTGACACTGCGCTGCCTTTCTTGAAAGTGAACCCCCGGTTGGCCCCACTTCGCTCTGCCCCGCGCTTCTACAAGCTTCTCCGGCGCATTGGTCTCTCGGCGTAAGCTGTGCCTATGGAAGGGATGACTTTTGAAAACCGTGCGCGCCGCAACATTGAGTCAGAGCGCTCTCCGAACAGAGCAAGAGCACTTGTCGAGTAGGAGATACCATATTCGATGCTGGTCTTGAGTATGGTATGATGAGACATTATGGAGACAGCGCGTAAGATCACCGTGGAGGTACCGCTGGAGCTTCTCAAGAAGGCGCGACAAGCCAGCGGTACCGGTATCACCCAGACCGTCCGTACCGGGCTGCAGCTAGTTGCGGCATCGCGGACTTACGCTCGCCTCCGCCAACTCCGAGGCAAGGTTCGCTTCACGCGCACGTTAGCAGAACTGAAAGCCGACCGATGATCGCGGCTGATACGAGCACATGGGTTACTTTTCTAGAAGGCGGCGCAGGCGAGGATGCACAGCTACTCGATAAAGCGCTGGAAGACCGGCAGGTGGTTATGGTTCCGGTTGTGCTCACCGAACTGCTAAGCGACCCGAAGCTCCCTGCAGGCGTTGCCGAAACGCTCTCAGAAGTGCCTCTGATCGAGATCGGATCTGGCTATTGGCAACGAGCAGGAGGGTTGCGAGCGAAGGTGCTGGCAAAGCGCCGCAAGGCACGCCTCGGCGACGCGCTGATTGCCCAAACCTGTATCGACGGAGGTGTTGCTCTGCTCACGCGAGACCGGGACTTCCGAGCGTTCGCCGAAGCTGCGCGCCTCGATCTTGTACTGGGGTCCGGAATGGACTGACCGGTCCTCGTTCATTGACAGGAGCCAGCACGTCGGGATCGTGGAGTCCCTTCACGTTTTCTCTAAAACGTTTCGCGGTTTGGGTGCAGGATTGGGTGCAGCGAAGGGGGAATAGCTCGCAATTCGTTGTAAGCGACATTGGATAGGGTACTTAAATTTTCGCCCTCATCGGCTTTAGCCGAACGGTTGCTATTTCGAATCTAGCCCGGGGAGCCAAATCCATCTTTTCCAATGAGACCTCATGCGCCGTTGGCGCACCACCCTGGATGAAAATAAGGTTCAGCTGGATGCGTCGAGGAGACTTCATTAAGGCCGTCCGGAAATTCTATGTTCTCCGCAACTGACGTCGCCAATTTCCTATCGTGTCAGCATCTCTTGACGCTGGATCGGGAGCAAGCAGCAGGAGAGATTCGAAAGCCCTTTTTCTACGATCCCGGCCTCGAACTGCTGAGAGAGCTAGGAGCTCGGCACGAGCAAGCATACTTCCGCCACTTGGCCGGTGTCCAAGGCCTAAAAATTGCTGAAGTTCCAACCAACGTTCCATTGGCGGAAGCTGTTGCCCATACACTCCAAGCGCTTCGCAGCGGCATCAGCACCATATATCAGGCCACGCTTCAGCACGGACCTTGGCATGGCCGCTCCGACTTCCTCGTTCGAGTTGACAAACCAAGCGTCCTCGGTCCTTGGTCTTATGAAGTCCTAGAAACGAAACTTGCACGATCAACGAAAGCTGGTGCGCTCATTCAACTCTGTTTTTATTCGGACCTTCTTTGGCAAATTCAGGAGGTCCAGCCCGAATGGATGCATCTAGTGCTCGGACCGGAGTTGAATACAGAGAAGCATCCGGTGGCCCAATACATCGCTTATTTTCGCAAAATCAAACGAGACTTCGATGCAGCCCGCAACGAGCGAGCGCATACCTATCCCGAGCCGGTACGGCACTGCGATGTGTGTTCCTGGTTCCCAGTCTGCGACAAGCGACGCCGAGATGATGATCACCTTTCCTTTGTGGCGGGTATCACCGGAAATCAGCGCAAAGCCTTGGTCGCCCGAGATGTGACCACAGCCGCCCGTCTAGCGCAGGTGGATTTAACTGCCACAACGAACATAGACGGTATCGGAAACCGGGCGCTTCTGCGAATCCACCAACAAGCGCGTCTGCAGGTGGAAGCGAGGGAACAGGGGCATTTAATTTACGAGTTACTGGAAACGAGTGAGCCGGATACAGGACTTGCCGCCTTGCCTGTCCCGTCCCCAGGAGACGTCTTCCTTGATCTCGAAGGCGACCCCTACGCATTCGAGCAAGGACTTGAGTACCTGATTGGCCTATTGACGTTGCCCGAAGAAACAAAAGCAGAGCCTTGTTATGAATCCACCTGGTCGTTCGACCCGGCAGCGGAGAAGGAGGCATTCGGGAAGTTCATCAAGAAAGTGATGGAGCGGTTGAGTCGGTACCCCGATATGCACATATTCCATTACGCCCCCTACGAGCCGACCGCAATCAAGCGGTTGGCGGGACAGCATGCCACCTGCGTAGATGAAGTCGACCAACTACTCAGGGCGGGCATCCTTGTCGACCTCTACCGGGTCGTAAGGCAAGGTATAAGGGCGTCAGTCGAAAGCTATTCCATCAAAAAGCTAGAGCCGCTCTATGGCTTCACACGAGCCGTGCCGGCGCGGGACTCGGTCCTAGCGCTTCAAACGTTCGGAGCCATGCTGGTATTCGGGAACGCTCAAGAGGCCGGAGGCGAGCTTCTCGCGGCCATTGAAACTTACAATCGAGACGATTGTCTTTCGGCATGGCAGCTTCGGCAATGGCTGGAGGATCGCCGGCATGAACTCGAGGTAAAGACGGGCAAAGCGTTGCCGAGACCCACATTGAAACATGGCGAAGCGGCCGAAGAACCCGCCGCCCGGGTCGCGCAGGTTCGGGCGATTATGGCTCGCCTGGTCGCCGGTCTGCCGGCGGAAGAAAGCGAACGGACGGCCGAGCAGCGCGCATTGTGGTTGCTCGCCCAGATGTTGGAATATCACCGCCGCGAGGGCAAATCCGCGTGGTGGGAATACTTCAGGTTATGCGCCCTTTCCGACGACGAATTGCTAGAAGACAAGGGCGCGCTGGGAGGTCTCGTCTATCTAGGTGCGGTGGGTCACATCAAGAAGTCGATTATTCACAGGTATCGCTTCCCTCCCCAGGATCACGCCATCGCTCGAGCAAACGCCGTTCATGATCCGAAGACTAAAAAGGATGCCGGCGAGGTCGTTGCCATAGACGACTGCAACGGGAGCATCGACATCAAAAGGGGTGCCTCGTCACCGGTTCCGCATCCGACTGCCCTCATTCCCTACGACCTAGTGGATCCCAAACCTCAGCGAGAAAGCCTCGTGCGTCTCGGCTCGTGGGTGGCGGATCACGGAATCGGTGGCCCCGGTGCTTTTCGGGCAGCACGAGACCTTCTGCTTCAGCAGCCCCCGCGAGCGTCGCTTGCCAATGTAGAGTCTCTGATCGATGAGCGCCAACAAATGACCGCTGTTGCCGGACAACTCGTGCTCGCGCTTTCCTCCCAAGTCTCGGTACTTCCGGTTCAAGGCCCGCCGGGGTCGGGCAAGACCTACACAGGAGCCCGCATGGTTGTGGAGCTGGTGAAACACGGACGACGAGTCGGAATCACCGCTGTGAGCCACAAGGTCATCGGCAAACTCTTGCAGGACATTTGCAAAGCTGCGCAGGACGCCGGCGTACGGTTGAGAGCCGTGCAGAAGGCGAACGATACTGACGGCTGCCCGGACTCGATGGTCACGCAAGTAGACGGCAACGAAGAAGTTCTCAGCGCGCTGGCCAATGGCGCAGCGCAGGTTGCGGCGGGGACACCGTGGCTTTGGGCGCGGGAGGACATGGCCAGTTCGGTGGACGTACTTTTCGTCGACGAAGCTGGTCAGATGTCCCTCGCTAACGTTCTCGCTATCGCGCAAGCAGCTACGAGCCTAGTGCTGCTCGGCGACCCGCAGCAGCTAGATCAACCTCAGCGAGGAGTTCATCCTCCGGGAATAGATGTGTCGGCATTAACTCATCTGCTCGACGGGCGTGCGACCATTGATCCCGGTAAGGGGCTATTTCTCAAGGAAACTTGGCGTTTGCACCCAGACATCTGCGTCTTTACCTCAGAGCTTTTTTACGATAGTCGTCTCGCGGCTCGTCCCGAGAACCAGAAGCAACGTGTCAACACGGACGGCTTTCTCGACGGCTCCGGTCTACGGTTCGTTCCGATCCAACACAGCGGAAACCAGAGCGAGTCACCCGAAGAAGTTGAGAAGATCGCGGAGTTGATAAACCGATTATTGCGAAGCGGGGCGACTTGGACAACGAAGACGAGCGAAACACTCGCTCTACAATTGTCAGATATTCTTGTCGTGGCTCCCTATAACGCCCAAGTCTCGGCCCTAGCCCAGAAGCTCCCGGCTGGCGCTCGTGTGGGGACAGTCGATAAATTTCAAGGACAAGAGGCTCCCGTTGTTTTCTACTCGATGACCACCTCCACGCCCGAAGACGCCCCGAGAGGGATGGAGTTTCTCTACAGCTTGAACCGGCTAAACGTTGCAATCTCGCGGGCACGGTGTCTTGCCGTGATTGTTGCAAGCCCAGTTTTGTTTCAGGTGCAATGCAAGACTCCACGACAGATCAAGCTCGCCAACGCACTCTGCCGCTATCTAGAGATGGCTCAAGCAATCTGACTCAAGCGAGCGCGTGCATAGCGCGCATTGGTCCGCTTTGGAAACAAGGAAGGCCAACGAGCTCGAGTCAAGCATTGCCGTAGCAACAGCAGCAGACTCAAGCAAAGAGCCCCGAGCAGTCTCTAAGAAATGAACCTACATCTTCATCGGGTTGCCCCGGGAAAGAAGCATACATCCCTTCCATCTCGGCCGTTTCTCGATGGCGGCAAGATCTACGACCCATCGGGATTGTTCGGATCGCCCAAATGGTTGTGAGATACAGGGCTGCAAACAAAGATTCGCCTTCTCGGCGGCTTTGAGTTCGTACTCGGCTACGGCAAGGATCTCCGTTCCGGCAACAATTCGTTTTTCACAACCGTTTCTCGGTAGCAGGCGCTACCTGTATAGCAGCCTTACCAAAAACACCTGTGACGCGCAAAAACTCGTCGGTATCACACCGCAACCTTCGCGAGTCAATTAAGAAACCCTCCCGGACTCCGTGTCTGTGAATTTGTCGCGCGACTGACGACCCTGTTGGCGAATCAGGGTTGCCAGGCGCAAACTTTTTGCGTGGTCGTGTGTCGCTCAGAAGCACACCAGCACTAGCGTCATTCGGGCAGAACCACGTTCTAGCGCTGTGCGCCGCCGGCCGCTTCTACGCAAGGACGAGGCGTAGGCGCACACCCTGGATTCCCGGTGCTACCGGTCTTACGGCATTTTGCCTTGAAGATGGCTGACCGGTTTTAGGGCGTCGTCAGCGTTGCGGTCTGAAGCCGACCATTGTTGAAGCCTCCACTGGTCCACACCGGATGGGCGAAGCCACCTGCGGCGGCATTGCCGGAGTAATCTCCAATAAACGTCGCGGAGCCTGCGTTGATGAGCGACAAGGTGACCCGACCATTGGGGGCAAACGATGCGCCACGGTCGCGCGAAAACGTTGCGTAAATATCGTATTGCGCCGCCGATCCAGGATTATTTCTCGTGTCGAACCAGCTGGCGTGAATCACCCCGGCCGAGTCGATGGCCACGGCAGGCATGAATTGCTGGCCGGTGGGGACGTCGTTAATGGTTACCGGATTCGAGAAGCCAGCCCCGCCGTTGGTCGAAATAATAAATTGTATCTTCGCTCCCTGCGCAAGTTGCGCCGCGTAGAGCACCACCACATCACCGGTGGTGGGATTGACGGCCATGGCGGGGAGGCTGTTCTTGCGGTACGTTGAGCTGAAAGTCAAATCGCTAAAGACGGGTGTAATTGCAACCGGCGTGGTGAAGGTTTGGCCGCCGTCGGTAGACTTGGCGAGAAACTGCTGCCGGTTGTTGCCCGTATAAAATACTTCGTAGGCCACGTACACCTCGCCATTTGGCCCGACCGCCAACTGTGCACCCTGCACCGTGCCGTTCTGGGCAGGCAGGCTGACCTGCATGGGAGTGGTCCACGTGAGGGCTTGGTTCGGCGAGTGAGAGACAGCGATAAAGTCATTTGTGCCGTTGTCGAAGAAGTGCGACCAGGCAGCGTAAACCGTGCCCGTGGTCGCAAGATCATTGCTGTTGTCCACGGCGATCCACGGCTTGTCCTCCAGGAAAGGGGTCGATGCGTCAGGGTTGGTGATAACCGGGAGCGTATTGGCGACTGAGAAGGAACCGGCGCCTCCGCTCACAGTGCCCACACTGACGTAAAAGCCATTCCCATTATCGATCGCGTCCAAGTACAGGTCTGCCAGATAAACGTTGCCCGCTCGGTCGATGGCCACGACGGGGTCGCTATTGGCAAACCAGAGGAATCCATCTCCTGTCGCTGGGAAAAACCCGAAGAATGGATCCAGCGGAATAAAGCTTTCGGTCCACGTGCCGCCACCATCATTGGAGTATGCAAACTTAGTGGTATTGAAGCCGAGAACGCTCGAGAAGTCACTCACGGCAGTGACGAGGTTCGCAGGATTTAGGGGATCGACTGCGATGTGTTCCTCCGCTTCCGGCAGCGTGGTGGTGGGCATCACGGTCGGCCCGACGCCGTAAGGGTTGCCGCTGAAAAGCGCGTCCGGGGTTATGGCTAGCGGGATCGTTTGCTTGCGCGAAGCTTCAAGATTGACGACAGAATTGAGGTGGCGAACGTGGGTCTTGAAAACGGCGTCGGGGTTCGTTTGGAGGTGCTCTTGGGCGCTGGCCGACGTCGCTAGCGCCAGCGCTGGCAAAATAACCAGGGCGGACCAACCGATGAGGAACAGACTGTTCTTCATTGTCGCCTCCTTGGCGTGATCCTAAACACGCGGGGCTTCTGGGGATTTCGAGGGTTGCCTAGTCTATTCCCGCAAAATAAGAAAGGCAATGGTCGGTATCGAGCCAAGCCCTCAAAGGCGGCTGGTGGCGAGTTGAGGAATCCCTACAAATCCGACTGCGGCGCTCGTGGCAGTAATGTTCCACGGCGCAACGCACGCTCCTTCATCAAGGCAAAGAAGACGGGCACTAGAATCAAAACGTGAATCGTTGATGTGATCATGCCGCCCACCATGGGAGCGGCAATTGGTTTCATGACGTCGGAACCAACACCTGTTTCCCACAGAATGGGGATCAGGCTTGCCAGTACAACGCACACCGTCATGAGCTTTGGTCGCAGCCGTTGGACTGCACCCTCGATTACTGCTGCTTCAATGTCCTCATGACGCAGTGAGGCGCCGGAGTTGAGTCGGTGATCCAAGGCTTCGTGGAGGTACACGACCATCACCACGCCGGTTTCAACGGCAATTCCAAACAAGGCGATGTAACCAGCCCACACCGCTACGCTGAAGTTGTAGCCTAGCAGGCGCTGCAAGATTAGGCCTCCGGTGAGTGCGTAAATCGTCGGGAAAATAAGGACAGCGGCCTCGGTGACGGAGTGAAACACCATATACAGCAACAAGAAGATAACAAAAAAGACGATCGGAAGGATTACTTGCAGGCGCTGTTTTGCGCGCACCTCAAACTCGTATTCGCCTGACCATTTGTACGTAAAACCTGGCAGCAGGGAGAGCTTTTGCTTGAGTAGGGTGCTCGCTTTCGCTACGAAGCCGCCGTAGTCTTTGGTGTTCAGATCGATGTAAACGTAGCCGGTCAGCGCGCCGTCTTCATCGCGGATCATTGAGGGCCCCCGAGAGAACGAGATTTTCGCGACATCGGAAACCGGAATCTGCGCGCCAGAGGGCGTTCCAATCAGGACGCGCCGCAATTCTTCGACGTTGTCCCGAAAGTCGCGGTTATACCGGACATTCACTGGATACCGCTCGCGGCCCTCGACGTTTTCAGCGACCATTTCGCCACCGATTCCCGAAGTGACCACCTGCTGAACGTCAGCAATGCTCAGACCGTAGCGAGCCGCCTCTGCACGATTCACCTCGACGTTGAGATAAAAACCTTGCGAAACGCGCTCGGCAAAAATGGAGCGCATCTCGGGAATGGCCGAGAGGATCTGCTGTACCTGCGATCCAACTTGCTGGATGCCTTCAAGATTGGGACCCTGAATCTTCAGACCGAGAGGCGTTTTGATGCCCGTTAATTCCATGTCAAGCCGGTTTTCCACCGGCATGGTCCAAGTGTTGGACAAGCCAGGAAACTGGAGTTTCGAGTCCATTTCCTGAATGAGCTTTTCGTACGTCATTCCCGCTCGCCACTGATTACGCGGCTTGAGCATTATGGTCGTGTCGTACATATCGAGGGGCGCATTGTCGGTAGCACTGTCGGAACGTCCTACCGTTCCGAATACTGTCTCAACTTCTGGAAACGTGCGGATGATCCGGTCCTGCTCCTGCAGCAAAAGCGAGGCTTGCCCGATGGAAATGCCCGGGAGGGCCGTCGGCATGTACAGGGCTGAACCTTCAGAAAGGGGCGGCATGAATTGACTGCCGATTTTCAAAGCTAGAGGCAAAGTAATGACGAGAAATATCAAGTTCAGGAGCAAGGTAGTTTTGCGAAAACGCAAGCAGAGGCGCAGAACGGGTAAATAAAGAGCCTGGGTCATTCTTGAAATTAGATTCCGCGATTCAGGTATCAGCCGTCCACGGATAAAAAGGATCATGAGTACGGGCACCAGCGTGATAGCCAGCACGGAGGAGAAGCCAACGGCCAGGGTCTTCGTCCACGCCAGGGGACGAAACATGCGTCCTTCTTGTGCCTCCAATAAGAACACCGGCAGGAAGGAAACCACGATGATCACCAGTGAAAAGAAAATAGCGGGACCCACTTGTTTCGCTGAATCCAACAGGATCTTCCGTCTCTGTGGCTCAGAAAGAGGCGCGGATTCGGAGGATTGCCGCTCGGAAAGGTGCCGATATCCGTTTTCCACCATGACGATGGCGGCGTCCACGAGGACGCCAATGGCTAGGGCTAAACCGCCGAGCGACATGATGTTCGACGTGACATGGAGGTAGTACATCGGGATGAAGGATGCGACTACGGCAATAGGCAGCGTCAGAATTGGGATTAGCGCCGAACGGAAGTGGAACAAGAAAATGATGATCACGATGCTGACGATAATGGCTTCTTCGAGCAAGTCGCGTTGCAGCGTTTCGATGGATGCGTGAATCAATCCAGAGCGGTCGTACCCAGCTACCACTTCGACACCGCGTGGCAGCGAGGGTTTGATGTTCAAGAGTTTCTGCTTGACGCCATTGATGACGCTGAGGGCATTCATCCCGTCGCGCATCACGACGATCCCGCCAACGGTTTCCCCTTCGCCTTGCCACTCTGCAACACCTTCGCGGATGTCCGGCCCGAAGGTAACTGTCCCGAGATTTCGGACGAGGACCGGCGTGCCGTTCTTGGTCGTCACAGGAACGGTTTCTAAATCGCTCAGCGAACGCAAATAGCCGAGTCCCCGAATCATGTATTCAGCCCCACCCATTTCAAGCAGACGTCCACCAACTTCGTTTGTACTTGCTCGAACTTTTTCAATGACGGTCGAGAGAGGGATGCCGTAGGCACGAAGTTTCTCGGGATCGAGGTTGACCTGGTACTGGCGCACGAATCCACCAATGGTGGCTACCTCGGCTACTCCAGGAACAGTTTCTAGCTGGTAGCGGAGATACCAATCTTGAAGGCTGCGCAAGTCGGCCAAACTGCGTTGATGGCTATGGTCCACGAGCGCGTATTCATAGACCCATCCTGCGCCGGTCGCGTCCGGCCCGATGACCGGATGGACGCCTGCCGGCAAACGTCCTGTGATCTGTTGCATGTACTCCAAGACTCGCGACCGCGCCCAGTACAAATCTGTACTGTCTTCAAATACGACAAAGACGTAGGAGTCGCCAAACATGGTTTGTGCTCGCACGGCCTTGACATGGGGTGCGGCAAGAAGCGTAGTGACGATGGGGTAAGTCACCTGGTCTTCGATAATGCTGGGTGGCTGACCCGTCCAAGGGGTGTGGATAATCACTTCCACATCGGAAATGTCTGGCAACGCGTCGAGCGGGATGTGACGCAGAGCCCAGACTCCTGAGAGCACAAGGAGGAGTGTTCCCATTACAACGAGGAAACGATTTCGAGCGCACCAATCAATCCAGTTGGCGATCACGCTACATCCCTCCGGTGGCGTTAACGGACAATTGTTTGCTCACGATGGTTTGGCCGTCTTTCCGGGCCAGGATCGTGACTTGCCACGTTCCGCCGCTCTCCAGCTGACCAGAAGCTTCGTAGATACCCGCACCTTTTTCCGAAACAGTCACGGGCGTACGCATGGCGGCCATTCCCATCTCTGGCATGGCTGGCATGAAAAATATCACGCTGACCTCTGCGCCAGAGATTGCCGCGCCACTCGGATCCGTGAGTTTCACCCGAAAAACGTTTCGCCCTTTATGAGGCGGGCTGGGATCTGAGGTCAGTTCCGCATTTGCTTTGGGAGTATTCATCGTCGAGGCTGCACCCGCTCCCGGCGGAGGCGGGATAAATGACCGTAGCGCGGCCTGAAGCTGACTTTCCGAATCAATGAGGAAGTTTGCGGAAATGACGATCTTCTCGCCTTCCTTGAGGCCTATCAGGACGACGAAGTCATCGCCGGCACGAGTTCCTAACTGCACGTCACGAGGCTCCAGATAACCACCGCCACGGTCCACAAAAGCGATCTGGCGAGTGCCGGACTGCAGGACAGCACTTGCCGGAATCACAAGTTGCCGTCCCATCGGCACTTTTATCGATACGTTGACGAACATGCCCGGTTTGAGCGGCAGACCCGGATTCGAAAGGACCATTCGCACCTTGGCTGTTCTTGTCTCCATCTCGACCTGCGGGTAGATAAAGTCCGCAAGGCCACTGAATGTCCGGTTCGGATACGTGTTCGAGGTAACCGTCACCGGAGCGCCAATCTTGATGCGTCCAAGGTCGTCCTGAAAGACTTGGGCCTGGACCCAGACGGTCGAAAGATCGGCGATGGTGTAGAGGCGCATTCCCGGCTGGACGGCAACACTGGGGAGCGCATTGCGTTCGGTGATGTAGCCGGAAACCGGAGCACCGACTTCAAGTTCCTGTTGCACCTGGCCGGTTGATTCGAGCCGGGCGATTTCTTTTTGCGGCACACCCCACTGCTTGAGACGCTCGGCAGCAGCGTCGAGCAACGATGCCGCGCTCGAGGCAACGCCCGGCACCGTGCTCCGGGCGACTTGTTGCTGATTCTGCTTCGCAATTAAGTACTCACGCTCCGTTGCTACAAGATCAGGACTATAAATTGTGAAAAGCGGCTGTCCTTTACGCACGTATTGGTACGTGGCATCGGCAAAAACTTTTTGGATATAACCGGAGAATCGCACCTGGACGTAAGCCAACCGGGTTTCGTCCACGACGACGTTGCCCGTGGTGCGAATCTCGTCGGTGACGAATTTTCGTTCGACTTCGCCGGTCTTCACGCCGATGCTCTGCAACCGTTGCGGTGAGATTTGAACCGGAACCAGCGGCGCTTCTTCCATGGAAGTGGTCATAGAATCTTCCGCGAGAGAATTCGACCGGTCGGTTTTCGCATCCGCTTTCGGCTTCGCTGCGCGATCGTGGCGCCACAACCCAACGAGAACGACCGCGAGCACGATGTTTCCAATCAGGGCCAGCAAGAACGCTGTGCGATAGGTTTTCATCTCTTCGCCCCTTCGCCGCGCAACGACAGTCCGGTGAATTGTTCGAGTCGCGCCAATGCCGTCTCCCGTTCAGCGATGCTTTTCCAGTACTCCTCGTCTAAATGGAGGACATCGAGAAACGTAGCCAGCAGTGCCTGAAGGTCTTGACGATTGTTTTGGTAAGCTGCAATGCCCGCCTGGAATCCTGCACGTGCCTGTGGCAGAAGCCCTTCACGATAAAGTTTCAGCAACTCGGCGCTCTTCTTCTCAGTTTCGTATGCGCTTCGAACTTCAAAGGCAACCTGTTGCGACTGAACTTCAGACTCACTGCGGGAGCGATTCAGCTCAGCTTCCGCCTGCGCCAGTTCGGGGCGCTGTTTGCGGCTTCGATAAATGGGAACGCGAACGCCAAAGCTAAGCATGTAGTAAGCGCGAAACTGTTTCGGGTCGGTTCGCTGCCACATGTATTGGACATTGAAGTCCGGGTAGAAATCCTTGTGTGCAAGATCGACTTGCAGTTTCTGACGCTCAACCATCTTTTCCGCGCCGGTGATTTGTGGGTTCTGCGCGTTTGTCGCGGCTAAAAGCTCTTCATAGGAATACGGGAGTGGTGTTTCGGTCAGGTCTGCAGGTTCTATGTCTGGTGAAGACTGGGAACGGTTGAGCAGTTGTTTGAGCTGGGCCTGGAACTTGGCCACTTCCAGGTGATGCATTGTTATTTCGCGGAGCAGCTTCGTTTGTTCAAGCTGGGCGCGGAGCAGGTCTTGCTGGTTTCCCATTCCTGAACGGTACCGTGCGTCAGCCGCCTTCTCGACTTGCTGAAGTAGTTGTCCGTCGCTTTCAAGAATCGCAAGGGTTTTCGAGAGATAGGCAAGCTGGAAGTAGGCAGCTTTCACTCCAGCAAGGACCGAGCGGCGAACGGATTCAAATTGTTGCTGCGAAACGTCGGCGTCGCGTTTGCCGATCTCACCTTTGAGTCGAAGCTTTCCGGGATACGGAAAATCCTGCGAGACGCCCAAGCCGACGTAGGCGAAGTCGCTGTTCGTATATCCCGCAAATGGGCGGGGGCTGCCGACATTCACTTGCTGGAACAGGAACTGTGGGTCGGGCAGGGTTGAAACTTGCGTCGGAACTTGCTGTGCTGCTTTCCAGCCCTGTCGGGCAGCCTGAATCTGCGGACTGTTCTGCTCGGCCTCGGTCAGCAAATCCTGTAGCGAAGTGACCGTTCCAGCCTGCACATGTTCTTGCCGCGGCGAGGCAACTTGAACCGAGCCGCCGGTTTGCTCTCGGCCGACGGCTCCCGGCGCTTGCGCGAAAAAACCGAGAAGTGCGCTAAAGCAGAGAATGTGGACTACAAAGAATTCGTTTTGCGGTGTTTCGCCGCGCAATGCCGACATTTTATTGGCCTCCTGAAAAGCCCTGAGAATTCCAGAACCTGAAGTGGACGTGTGATCGCGCTCTGGCCGTCTGGCTCAGCAGCGAGAAATTAACTAGAGATAGAACTAGAGACGTGGTGTGCAGAACGCACACCCATAGGTGGGTCTAAATCAGGAGGGAGGCGTGAAGCGTGTAGAGATCCGGAGGCGAATGTTGCGGAGCTTCAACCGTCCCCGAAGGTACAGGAACTGACCGAGCCATTTCGAGCGTTGCGGTGTGCTCGACAGCAACAACTGCCGGTACGTTCAGCGACAGTCGAGCCGATGGAAGCATATTGGGCGCGTGCTCGGAAACCATCGACTTGCAGCAATCGTAGCCCCTGTTCGTAGGCGTGCATGGCATGGAGCCACAGCATTGCATGCTCGGCTGGTCAGGCGTCTTGGCCGATGGGCAGTCCGCAACTTGCAGGAGCAACGACGCCCCTGCTACCAGGATTAGTAATGATCCCTTGCCTATCATCTTATCTCGACTCTAGGGCTGTTGGAGGCGCAAGTCAAGAATTTGGATACTTTCTAGGCCTTCCCTGGACACAAAACGCCGACTGTCCGTGCTTCCCGAATCGTTATGCGATTTCATCCAGGACGAAGGCGGTTTCTGGTGAGCAATGGTCTCACGACACTCTGGGGGATGCCGTTCGGCCCTGGTCCTCACCACTTTGCCCGACGTTTTTACTCATTCGCTGCAGGTGGCTTGTCAATTCGCCTGCTGCCGCGTAATCTCGCCCTCCACTATCAGTTGTAACTGAATTGCAAGTAGAGAGGGTCCCCATTTCGTTGAAAAACTCAACTATGAGTGCAACGGGTTTCGATTCATGAAACGAAGCTCTCAAAGAATAGTGAACTTTCGGCTCTTGGTGTTGGCATTGTGCGCGGCACCCTGGCTGGCCTATGGGCAGCAGAAACCCTACTTCGTTACTTACGACCACCACATGGAGGAACCGGGCAGTTTGGAGGTTTCCATCAATCCGGTGATCGGCAAGCCCCGAGGCGGAGATGCCTTCATTGCGTCGTGGGTTGAGTTTGAATATGGAACGAAGGGATGGTGGACAACCGAGTTGTATCTGGAGGGCCAGTCCACGCGGAACGACAGCACGTTGTTCACCGGGTGGCGTCTGGAAAACCGCTTTCATCCCCTGAAGAGACAGCATTGGATCAACCCCGTTCTGTATGTTGAATTCGCAGACCTCAACGCTGCGAAAAAGACCTTGCAGGAAGTCGTGGGCTTTGACTCGCAAGAGGATCAGGCGGTGCCCAACGCCTTGGCCCGCGCCGAAAGGTTGCACGAGGTCGAAGCCAAACTCATTCTCGGGAGCGACTTCAAGGGCTGGAGTATTTCAGAGAATTTCATCGCGGAGAAAAACCTGAGCAACGTCCCCTGGGAATTTGGCTACGCCTTAGGTGCAAGCCGTCCATTAACCCTCGCCGCGATCGCGGGAGAATGCAACCTTTGCCGGGAAAACTTCCGTGCCGGCGTTGAGCTATATGGAGGTCTTGGAGACTGGCACCGCTTCACGCTCCGCAACACTTCGCAATATCTTGCGCCGGTGCTTTCCTGGGAGCTTCCCAACGGAACTTCCTTTCGTATCTCGCCGACCATTGGATTGACCGACAGCAGTCACCGCTTCTTGCTACGGTTTGGAATCTCGTACGAATTTTCTGGATTCGGACATCGGGTGAGGCGGTGGTTTAAATGACCAAGACAACTGTTGCTATCACCTTCTTGCTCGTCCTCTCGGTAGTTGGGGTGGGACATGCCCAACGGGGTAAATTGAAGGAGGGCGTGCTTTCAGCGGATTCTTTTTTTAAGGACGTGCCGGTATTAGATCATGCCCGGGCGAATCCCTATGCTGGCCTGGCCCAAGCAGCCGCAGCGGGTAAGAAGCTGTTTCGTCGGCATTGTGCAGAATGCCATGGCGACACCGCTCACGGCACCGAGCGCGCGCCCAGTCTTCACTCGCCGAGGATTCAAAGTGCGACGCCGGGGGACCTGAATTGGTTCATATTGAATGGCAACCTCCGAGCAGGAATGCCGTCATGGTCTGGTCTGCCCGAGCAGCGACGCTGGCAGATCATCACGTATCTGAAATCCTCACAGAAATAGTCTGGTGTAGCTTTCCTTTTAGAACGGCAGAATATCGCGCGAGATGCTGGGCGGCAGCAAGGAGTTGGCACTGCTGCGGCCTTCTAACGCCCTCAGTGAATAACCGACAGACTCGAGGCGGTGTCAGCGCCCTCGCAGGGAGCTGCGACGGCGACTGCGATCGGGCAGGCGGCGTGCGGTCGGGGTGCCCGTCGCCGCGTATTTGCCAGGTTGCATCGAGTTCAACCCGCAGGTAGGGTAGGCCGGCCTCGTCGAGCATTCGGTTTCGCGGCCCTGCTCGCAAGGGTACCCAAGATTCTGGATTGGAAAGCAAGAGCCGGAGTGCGGCGCAAGGTTCTGAATGCTACATTGCACCCACGATGGCGGTTCTTGAAAGGAACTAGAATGAGTACCGCTGCACCGGCAAACCAACCCGACGCAATGGCAAAGATCATCGAAGCGCGTGTGGAGTCTTGCGATTGGGCGCGCATTTCGACCCATCTCGACGGCTACGGCTGGGCAACGTTCAGACATCTCCTGACCGCCGACGAATGTGAAACCATTGCCGGTCTCTACGTGGATGATCGGCACTTCCGAAGCCACGTGGTCATGGCACGCCATGGCTTTGGGCGAGGCGAGTACAAATACTTCTCTTACCCGCTGCCAGATATCGTCGCTCGTTTGCGCAGTGCGATGTACCCGCTACTGGCACCTATCGCCAATCGGTGGAACGAATCCATGGGTATCGATGTGCGTTTCCCGGACACGCACGCCGATTTCATCAAGCGTTGTCACAAGGCGGGGCAGACGCGGCCGACGCCGCTCCTGCTGCAATACGCTGAGGGTGACTACAATGCGCTCCATCAGGACCTGTATGGCGAGCACGTCTTTCCGCTGCAGGTGGCGATTCTGCTCTCGGAACCGGAGAGGGATTTCACCGGCGGCGAGTTCGTCCTTACCGAACAACGGCCACGCATGCAGTCGCGAGCTGAGGTGGTACCGTTGCGCCAGGGCGATGGCGTGGTGTTCGCAGTGCACAACCGCCCGGTGCGAGGGACGCGCGGAACCTATCGCGTTAACCTGCGGCACGGAGTCAGCCGGCTGAGATCCGGCCATCGCCACACTGTAGGGGTTATCTTTCACGACGCGAAATAATCTCGGACCTCGTTCGTGCCGGTCGCTACCGAAGGATGAATCGTGAATAGACAGCAACTTTTAAAACGGCTTGATAAGGCTTGGATGGTGTTCAAGGCGTCGTACGCTGGTTTGTCCGACGTGCGCTTGATGGAGCATGGTGTCACGGGCAACTGGTCGGTGAGAGACATCATTGCGCACGTGACCAGCTGGGACGAGGAGGCGTTGAAGCATTTGCCACTCATCCTCAAGGGCGGCAAGCCGCCGCGGTATTCGGTCACGTACGGCGGCATCGATGCCTTCAACGCGGTGATGACGGAGCGGAAAAAAGACTTCTCGCTCTCCGAGGTGCTAACGCAACTCGACGAAACTCACAGCCAGCTCATCGACTTGATTCAGAGCACACCAGACGATCAATCTATCCGCGAAACGCGCTTTCGTTATCGCCTGCGGCTCGACACGTACAGCCATTACCCGAAGCATGCCCAGGCGATACGGAAATGGCGAAAGCAGCGAGCATCCGTCGCAGCGTACTCTTGAAGCAAAGTCTTCGGCCGGTGATTGCCTGGCATGATCGCACCTCTGAACGATAGTCATTGACACATCGGCGGGTTTTCCGGAAACAACTACTGTTGTTTGTATGAGATCCGAACAAGCGGCACGCTCTGACTTTTCGAATTTGAAAGCAAGACCCGGAGTGCCGAGCCGCACAACCGTTGCTAGAGTGTGATGATCCTGGGAATGGGTGCAAGGAGCGCACATGAGCACACTAACTGCAACCCAAAGGGCCGCAGCAGTGGCGACCCAGCAAGATCCTCGGTGGGCGGCTGTTATCGCCCGCGATTTAAACGCAAACGGCAAATTCTATTATTCCGTTGAAACAACCGGCGTGTATTGCCGCCCTTGTTGCCCTTCCCGTCTCGCGAAACCTGAAAATGTACGCTTCCACGCTACCTGCGCAGATGCGGAGCGGGCAGGATTTCGTCCGTGCAGGCGCTGTCAGCCGAACCAGCCTCCGCTATCCGAACAACGCGCTTCGAAGATCGCGGAAGTCTGCCGTCTCATTGAGGAATCCGAAGAAGTGCTCAGCTTAAACGATCTTGCGAACCATGCAGGAATGAGCACATACCACTTCCATCGCGTCTTTCAATCCATCACCGGTGTGACGCCGAGGGCCTATGCAACCGCGCATCGCGCCAAACATGTTCGAAGCGAGCTTAGTCGCAGCGACACCGTAACTCGTGCAATTTTCGATGCGGGATTCAACTCGAACGGGCGATTTTACGAAACTTCTGATCAGGTCTTGGGAATGACACCGTCGGACTACCGCGCGGGCGGCGCAAATACGGAAATGCGTTTCGCCATCGGTGAGTGTTCTTTAGGTTCCATCCTCGTCGCAACCAGTGAGCGAGGTGTTTGCGCCATCCTTCTTGGTGATGATCCGGACGCGCTGGCGCGCCAGCTGCAAGACCAGTTTCCTCGTGCCACGCTTGTCGGGGGTGACCAGAAGTTCGAGCGTCTGGTCGCAGAGGTAGTCGGCTTCATCGAAGCCCCGGCTCTCGGACTCAATTTGCCTCTAGACGTTCGCGGAACCGCATTTCAACAACGTGTGTGGCAGGCGTTGAGAAAAATTCCGGCTGGTTCAACCGCGAGCTACACCGATATTGCCAAGCGGATCGGATCCCCGAGTTCTGTGCGTGCGGTGGCGCGGGCATGTGCCGCAAACACTCTTGCCGTCGCGATACCGTGCCACCGGGTGGTGAGAAACGATGGCGCACTGTCGGGTTATCGATGGGGTGTTGAACGCAAACATGCCTTACTGCAACGGGAGAGTCATGCGTGAGCGAAGTCCAGCTCAATTTATAAACCCGCCCGCCTGAAGCTGACACCACATGCTTTGAGTCGCCTACGCGGCGACGCTCACCATGTGGTCAGTGTAATTTTCGAAGACGCTCAATGAGAAGAATCCCTCTTTGCCAGCTATGGGTTGAGTGTCACAGTGCCTGCCGGAGCATTACATGTGCTTGGGTACCCGCTAAATCTAGGAGCGAAGCAACCTCGATCACTGCCATGCAGACCTCAACTTCCAAACGTCCAGCTTCGTGATTCGAGCTTCTCCACCCCTCGAGTAGACTTCGATGGCTTGGCTGCTGCGCGCTGGAAAAATGCAGTCGGAAATAACTGCCTCACCATCATTGCCGAATACTTCCACCGACGACTGGTCCACGAACAGATGCAGACGAACACTCTTGCCTTGAGCTAGATGAGTCGGCGCCACATGTCGGCCGGGAAATTTCTGGTCAAAGGCGCCGTTGCCAGATCGAGTTCGGTCTACAAAAAGCTGCGTTTGTATCGTATCCACTCCGATAACTGTTTCCTCCGTAGGCCCCTTGCGTACTTTAAGCCCAACTTCAGCAGCACTGCCCGGATCGATTTCAGCTAGGATCTCGAGTATCTCGCCGCCGACTCCTTTGGACCTCAATAAGCGGTTCGCCGCAAAAATGTTCTGATCCTTCAGAGCCGCATGCTCGTTGCGGAGAGTGCGCAATTCCTCCACAGGTTGCTGCAATAGACGGAGGTTGTTCGCGTAACGCCTAAGCTTGAGCGCGCGCGGTATCGATAGCGAACCCCGCCACGGATGGGTTGGTATCTTGGCGGCGTACTCCCAGTTCGCCAGCCAGCCCAGCCAAATCCGTCTCCCATCGGTCCGCGGAATATCCGAAAAAGATGTAGAAGCATAGAAATCTTTTCCATAATCAGCCCAAAGGGCCTGCTCCATCGAGTTCTCATTGGTAAAGATCGAACCGTCAAATTGGCCGACGAAATACTGATCGCCGGAGCCGCCCGCCACACCGCCGGGATTTAGGTTGACGCTAAGGACCCAGCGCGTTTGGCCTGGCTCGCCCTCGACTGCAAGCTGAAACAGATCTGGGCACTCCCAAACACCCCCGGTCGCGCCCGCTGGGCCAAAGTCACCGAGGGCGGTCCAATGCTTGAGGTCGGTAGAAGCAAAGAAGCGGACCTTATGTTGTCGAGGAAGGGCAGCGACCATTACCCACTTGTGGCTATCTTCGTGCCAAAACACTTTGGGGTCGCGGAAGTCTCGCAGGTGGAGGTCGATTACTGGATTACCCGAGTACTTGGTCCAGGTACGGCCGTCGTCATTGCTGTAGGCTACGTTCTGCGTCTGCAATGTGCCGGTGTGTCCCGTGTAGATAGCGACGAGACACGACGGATCTTTTTTGTGTGAACCTTTGCAGAAATCGCTGGTGTTATGCCAGTCCACGACCGTGCTGCCTGAGAAGATCATGATGCCGTTCTCCTCGGGGAGAGCCACGGGCAGATGTTGCCAGTGCACCAGGTCTGGGCTCACCGCATGTCCCCAACTCATATGTCCCCAGTCGTTTGCGAAAGGGTTGTGTTGATAGAACAGGTGGTATTCGCCCTTGTAATGGATGGGACCGTTGGGGTCGTTCATCCAGTTCTTGGCGGGGGTGAAATGAAGCCGCGGACGATACCTCTCATCGTCAGTCTGCGCCGATTTGCTGACAGCTCTATCCAAGCCGCCGAGTAAAAGCCAAGCCCCAGCGAAAAGGGCTAGAGGCCTGGAGAAGGTCAATTTCATTCGTCGCTCCTCTATCACTTAAAGCCCGGATGAACCGGGCCAAACCCTACCATGCAGAACCAAGGTATATTTGAGGAAGAGCAGCTGGGCAACGCTGTGGTAGACCACTTGCGTTCCCTCAAAGTGAAAACGACGTGACTTGCGCTGCCAGGCTGGACCTGCGCATCGAGATTAATGGCCTCTCCGGCCCGCGTACCCACCATCGGGTCGGTGCCGGGAAAAAGCGGCTGCGTAGGCCACGATTGAGCGCTAGTGTAGGGCCTCGAAATCTGCCGTACCGGATGGACATACAATAAAGGATCAGACGCAGTAGTTTGCAAAGTCCGCTCAACCGGAAAGTCCATGACTTGGTCGAAAGGCATGCCTAGATAATTCACCGTGCCCTGCGCGATCCAGATCCGCCTCGGTTCGAGCGCGGGAATATTATTGAATGTTTGCGCTGCGTCTGACATAACTGTCAACGTTGTCGCAGAGGTCGATGAATCTCATTAGCATAGGTGAGGTGCTTTGGGATGTTGTCGAAGATACCGAGCATCTGGGCGGTGCCCCGCTCAACTTCGCCGCCCACGCCGCCAGGCTCGGTCATTCTCCGTACCTTGTGAGCGCTGTCGGCTCTGACGATCGCGGCAACAGAGCCCTCACTCAAATGCAAGCTTTCGGTCTGACGACCGAATATATTCGTTCCGTGGCCGATCAACCCACTGGCTTCGTTAGCGTCACGCTGCACCATGGCGGGCAGCCGTCCTTCACGATTCACCGGCCTGCCGCCTACGATTTTGCTCTCTTGTCGACCAGTCAACTCGAACAACTGGCACGCACCGGAGCAGAGTGGATTTATTTCGGAACTCTTGCGCATACGAGCGCAATCGTTCGGTCTACTACTTCGCTTGTCCTTGAAGCCGTCCCGTCTGCGAAGCGCTTCTATGACGTTAATCTGCGCACCGGATGCTACAGTGCAAAAGTTGTCTTCGACCTCCTTTCGTCGGCCACGGTTACCAAGCTTAACGACCTGGAGACTGGAATCCTTGAGAATCTCCTGGGCGATAGCCATCACAAAAGCATAGAAGACTTCTGCCGGAGGTACGCCGCGCGTTTCGGCTGGGAGGCGATCTGCGTGACTCGCGGCGACCAGGGCTGCGCTCTCCTGCTTGGACCTGACTACATCGAATCCCCTGCCTACTCCATCGAGGTTGAGGACACCATCGGTGCGGGTGATGCTTTTTCGGCAGGGCTGGTGCATGGCCTTAGCGCCGGCTGGCATGCGGAGCGAGCTGCGGAGTTTGCCAATCGGCTGGGCGCACTTGTTGCCAGCCGCTCTGGCGCGATACCCAAGTGGAATCTGCAGGAACTCGAGAGGTTTCCACAAGTAAGCGGTTTTCCGCAAAAAAGCGTTGATTTTTCTTAATTAGCCTGTGACGAACTAGCTCAGTAAGTCGAGATTTGTGAGTGCTGACTATTTGATCGGGTTGCCGCCGAGCCTGCGCTCTATAGCTTCCAAGCGGGCCTTCAGTTCGGCATTCTCGGCCTTCAACGTCGCATTTTGTTGCCGCAACTCACCGGTACGCTTTTCGAGGGTCTGAACACCGATCGTCAGGATTCCTTCCATATCTCCCGAGTTGATGGTGGTCGAATTCCCAATCGTCCCGACGGCATCGTGCCCGAAAGCACCAAAGAACTCCTGGGCCACAGGGCCGTAGTGGCGAAACTGTGTGGGGTCATGCCCGATATAGTTCCAGCTTGTCAGATTCAGATCGCCGATCTTGCCCAGCACCTGTTCGCCATCCACAGGGCGGAAGTTTTCCTTCTGATTAAGAGGGCCCGCGCTGATAGACCCTGACGTAGTCCACAAGCATGGTCTGAGGGAAAACCGTGGATGAGTCGGGGCTGCCCGGCCAATCGCCGCCCACTGCGACATTGAGAATCAGGAAGAACGGGTGATCGAAGACCCACGTCCTTCCTGGGGGAAGATCGGCTGGCGTTGCGGTCTTGTAGAGTGTACCGTCCACATAGAACCTGATGACGCTAGGCTCCCACTCTAGCGCGAAGATGTGGAAGTCGTCAGCAAAGCGCTGGTCCCCAGGCAGGGTGTACGAAGCTCCGATGCCCGATCCGCCAGAATATCCCGGACCATGAATGGTGCCGTGAGCTGTGGAGGGTTCGCGACCGATATTCTCCATGATATCGATCTCCCCGCAGTTCGGCCAGCCGACCTCCTTGATGTTGTCGCCGAGCATCCAGAAGGCCGGCCAGAGCCCTTGGCCGTATGGAATTTTGATGCGCGCCTCGAACCGACCATAGTTGAACGAGAGTCGATTCTGCGTCTTGAGACGCGCAGAAGTGTAGTCTCGCGTTATTCCGTCGGGATCGGTATACGTCTCTTGAAGAGCCGTAATGACTAGATTGCCATTCAGGATGACCACGTTCTCCGGCGAGCGGTCTGTGTAGTACTCCAGCTCGTGGTTGCCCCAGCCGTTCGTACCCACACCTATGTCATACGTCCAGTTGTTAGCGTCCGGCGCCGAGCCGTCCTCGCCGTCGAATTCATCGCTCCACACCAGTGTCCACGACGATGATCCGATAGGCGCCAGACCATAGAAGTCGCTCGATGTTCCCGACACATTTGCGACGAATGAGCCTGTGCCGGTATTCGTATCCAGTGTGTACACAGCGAGAGGCGAAAAGACACCAGTATACAGTGCGCCGTTCACGAACACCGAAGCTCCGCTGCCGCAAAAGCCCGTGTTGCCAATCAGAGCCGCCGCGCCCGTTGTCGTGTCAACCGAATACAGCAGTGTGCCGCTGCATCCGGCCGAAGGCGTGGGTGTGATGTAAAGGGTGTCTGATCCCGTCGACACTCCAAAACCGCTCGGATTGGCTAGGCCTGTGGACCCGACAAACGCAGCCGCGCCAGTCGTCGGATCGACCGAGTAGAGATTCATGTCGAAATCTAAGCCGTACAGTCCACTCGTTGTGGAACCGAAGCCTCGGTAATTGAATGACGCGCTGCCTACAAGAGCCGTACTGCCGTTCGCTCGATTCACCTGATAGAGCGTGCTGGACTGCACGCCATACAGGCTCTCGCCGGATACGCCCAATCCAATGAGTGTCACACCCATGTTGCCGATTGCGGTGAAAGCACCGGTATTGAGGTCGATCACTCCTAACTGACCGCTGCTAGTTATTTCGTAAGCTGTATCACTCGCGCTGGCCACAACTGGTAACCAGAACGACAGAATGACCACCAACGCTGTTATCCCTAGCTGCCGGAGGATGCACCTGACTATCGAAGCTTCTAAGTACATTGTTTGATCCTCCTTCGGCGCTGGGCACGCGTGGTCCAGCCTCTGAATCAAAGCCAGGCTTTCCGTTTGGGTCGTCCAGGATGTGCACCCTTATACCATCGAAGCCTTCCGCATGCACTAACCGGAAAACGAGAAGTTCCGTTCGATGACACTGCAAATAGCAAAATGACCATACGAATCGCTAATGGTACGCGCTGTCACAGAAATGTCACGCTAATCGCGGCGAACGGCGGCAAATTGCGAATAAAGAGGTGACGCTTGATTCACGAATCAGATATTTGCGACCGGTTGCACCCCGGCCATCATGATCGGGTGCACCAGGTCTACTGCCACGGAAACGAATTGTTCAGCAGAAACGCGATCCGGCGTATTCACCCATTCTTTCACCGCCCCGTATATCGCCCAACTTGCCGTGGCGGCGATCATTTCTGGAGAAATGCGACGCTCCATGGGGTGTTGACGAAACCCGTCCAGCAAAACGAGGCGGATCTGATCGATTACGGTAGCCTCCACGAACGGTTCGAACTGATGTTGCTTGGAGGAAAGCGACTCTTGCACTTCAATCAGGTAGTCGCAAACCGCCAGAAGAATGACCTGAAATGCGGATAAACAGGTACCGTCAAACCGCACATTCCTTTGGGCCAGAAGCTGAAGGAAGCTTACCCGGATTAACTCTCCGAGCAGGGCGAATTTGTCTGGATAGTGTGCATAAAAGGTCGCGCGGTTTAGCGTGGCGACCTCGGTGATGTCTTGCACCGAGATCTTGTCGAACTCCTTCTCTTCCAAAAGACGCCGCAGAGCATCCTGTAGGAGCTGGCGAGTCCTCCGGATGCGCGGATCGAGTCGTCCGCAGTCTTGGTGAAGCATTTCCCGTCTACCCCCACTGAATTATAGCACAACGCATCGGCTGTTGATTAAGATACGCTTGTTGTGTTATACAACAGTTGTTGCTTATACTGCATCTGATGAATGGAGGAATTTGGAAATGACCACTTTACTGAAGGTCGACTCTAGCCCTATGGGTGAACAATCCATATCTCGAAAGCTCACGGAGAAATTTGCGGATGCCTGGCACAACGCTCATCCTCGCGGCAAAGTAATCTCGCGGGACCTGACTAAGTTAGACATTCCCGTGGTTGACGGTTTCTGGGTGGGTGCCGCATACACACCTGCGGAGGCGCGCACTGCGGACCAGAAGAGCGCGCTGGCGCTCTCAGATTCATTGATTGCCGACTTGCAGCACACCGATGAGTACGTCTTTGGCGTTCCCATGCACAATTTCAGCATTCCTTCGACGCTCAAGCTGTGGATCGATCAGGTGGCACGCGCCGGGAAGACCTTTGCGTACACGGCAAACGGCCCCACGGGATTGCTGACCGGCAAAAAAGCGACCCTGCTGATCGCGAGCGGCGGTGTGTACGAGCACGGGACCGCCCTGGCTTCATTCAACTTTGTGACGCCGTATTTGCGAACGGTCTTCGGGTTCATGGGCATCACGGACGTAACGATCATCGCCGCTGAAGGCACCGCGCAATTGATGACCGGAAAGGTGGATCCACAAACCTTCCTCGCGTCTTCGCTTGAAAAGGTGCATGCGCACGCGAGTCTCTGAGCAATACAAATCTACGGTTGAGGAGAATAAAATGAAAATTGCATCATTGATCGCACGTTTACTGTTGGGCTTGATCTTCCTGGTCTTTGGCTTGAACGGATTTCTGCACTTCATTCCCATGCCGCCTCCAACGGGTCTCGCCGGCCAGTTCATAGGCGCGCTCTTCGCCTCCCACTACTGGGTGGTCATTTTCGGCGTTCAGGTCATCGGAGGACTGCTGCTCTTGGTGAACCGCTTTGTGCCGCTGGCGCTCGTGCTTCTTGGACCCGTGATCGTGAACATCTTTTTCTTCCACGCTCTCATGGCGCCAGCCGGGCTTCCCCTGGCGATTGTCGTGGTCGTCCTTTGGGCGATTTTGGCGGTCCGAAACAAGCAGCACCTCGCCGGAATCGTTGTTCAACGCGCGGTGTAACAAGAGCAGCATTCGGGCAAATCGTTCGGGAAGCGTAACGCAGTGAACGGCGTGACGTCTCCCGTTCCTTTCAAAATTTGCCGCTTGGTTTCCGCGGTTTGCCAGAATGCCCGGCGTTGAGCGGTTCGTCCGGTTCACCACGCTTTCCGCGGCCGCGCTGAACAATCCAGGCGGGTCCCACATAAAGGAGTCGTCCAGATGCAGATCGGCATCGACAGCTTCGCAGCAGCCATGTCCGACCCGGCCACGGGACTGACGCTCAGCCCCGTTGAGCGCATGCACCATCTTCTGGAAGAGATCGAGCTCGCCGATCGCATCGGCCTCGACGTCTTCGGCATCGGCGAACATCACCGCGCGGAGTTTCTAGACTCGGCCCCAGCCGTAATCCTCTCCGCTGCCGCTGCACGCACCAAAAGCATTCGCCTCACGAGCGCAGTTACCGTTCTCAGTGCCTCCGACCCGGTGCGCGTCTTTCAGGAATTTGCCACTCTGGACCTCATCTCTCGGGGCCGTGCTGAAATCGTTGCCGGCCGCGGCTCCTTTATCGAGTCCTATCCCCTCTTCGGCTTGCGCCTTGAAGACTACGACTCACTGTTCGCTGAAAAACTCGAACTACTTCTGACCATCCGTAAAAACAAACACGTGACATGGTCCGGCAAGCACCGCCCGCCTCTCATTGGTCAGGCCATCTACCCTCGCCCTCTGCAGGATCCCCTGCCCATATGGGTCGGCGTCGGCGGCACTCCCACCTCCTTCGTTCGCGCCGGTATGCTCGGACTCCCTCTCATGGTCGCTATCATCGGCGGCGAACCCGCGCGCTTCCGCCCTCTGATCGACCTCTACCGCGAGGCCGGCCGCCGTGCCGGTCACTCTCCCGAGCGACTCGCGGTGGGTGTTCACTCCATCGGGTTTCTCGCAGACACCACCGAGCAAGCCGCAGACGTCTTCTATCCCGGCTACGCGCACACCTTCAACGAGATCGGCAAGGAACGTGGCTGGCCACCGACTACCAGGGCGCAGTTCGACGCCCAGCGAGGTTCCACTGGTGCGCTGTTGATCGGTGACGCCGAAACCGTCGCCGAAAAGATCCTTTATGAGAATGAGGTTCTCGGCGGCATCTCTCGAATCACATTCCAAATGGGTGTCTCGACACTTCCGCACGAGAAGATGTTGCGGGCCATCGAGATCCTCGGCACACGCGTCGTTCCTATCGTCCGGAAAGAGCTAGCCGTGGGCCACGCGGGCGCCTGATCAAAAGGATTTAACACGCGTTCGGTTCTTTCCGAATGTCAACCCTTGTGTCTTGCGGGCGTTCCTAATACACTTGCAGCGCAATTCAGGGTGCATCCCGTCCGCGGGAAGGGACGATCCCACCTGAGCTTTTTGGCGGTACCGAACATCAACCTCACTTCTGCCCGTTATAGCGGACACAGGGCGATAAGAAGGAGGCGTGATGTCTCGCGAATTACCAGCAAACCCAAACCTCGAACATCTCAAGAAACAAGCCAAAAAACTCCTGCATGACGTTCAGGTGGGCGAACCCGCCGCCATAGAGCGCTTCCGTTCCCTCGTGTCGCTGTCGGCGACGGCCAGTCCGAAACTCGCCGAGGCACAACACGTCATTGCCCTCGAGTACAGCTTTGCCAGTTGGCCGGAGCTGAAAGAGCACGTGGATTCTCTCGCACGCGTGCGCCAGCCCGCCGAACTGCTCTCTGCCGCGGTTTGCGCCAGCGATGCTGGCAAGGTGGCCCGAGTGCTCGAAGACCATCCCGAATGGAAGGCCCGGATCAACGAACCCATGGCTAACTACGGCGAAGGCATGCAGGCAATTCTCGCCGCCGTGCAGCGAAGTGATCGAAAGACCATCGATGTGCTACTCCGAGCGGGCGCGGATATCAATGCGAGGAGCCGATCGTGGGCCGGAGGTATGAGTGTTCTTGACGAGTGCTCGCCTGAAATGGCCGCGTTTCTGATCGAGCGCGGCGCCATGGTGGACGCACACTCGGCGGCACGCCTGGGAATGTTCGAGAAGCTGCAGGAACTGGTGAAGGCGGATACCGCGGTAGTCCGCGCTCGCGGCGCGAACGGCCAAACCCCTCTGCATTTCGCCTCCACCATTGAGATCGCGCAATACCTGCTCGAACATGGGGCCGACATTGATGCGCGCGACATCCAGCACGAATCCACGCCGGCACAGCACATGCTGCGCGTTGTTCAGGCCCGACATTATCCCCAGGACCGCCAGGATATCGCGTGCTATCTCGTGGCTCAGGGTTGCCGGACCGACGTCCTCATGGGAGCCGCTCTGGGCGATCTGCAACTGGTGCGCCGGCACCTGGACGCCGATCCTGCCTGCATCCGAACTCGCGTCTCCGAGGTGTGTTTCCGGAAACAGGATCCCCGAAGCGGCGGCACGATCTACATCTATCTGTTTGGGCGGGGTAGAACACCGCACCAAGTCGCCCGCGACTTCGGCCATGCGGAGGTTTTCGAATTTCTCATGGGGCATAGTCCGGAGGACGTGAAACTAGCGCAGGCATGTGAGCTGGGCGATGAAGCAATCTTCCGCACTTTGCTGGCCAGCCGTCCGGATCTGAGCGTGACATTATCGGATGACGACCGCCGCCGGCTGCCAGACGCCGCGCAAAACAACAACACCGCCGCCCTGCGGCTCATGCTCGCCGCAGGTTGGCCCGTGGACACAAGGGGCGAGTATGGCATGACGCCGCTGCAGTGGGCTGCGTGGCATGGCAACGCAGAAATCGTTCGAGAAATTCTGCGGTATGGTCCACAAATCGAAAGGAACGATAACCAGCATGAAATCACTGCGCTCGGCTCGGCGCTTCACGGATCGGAAAACAGCTGGCATCGGAACACGGGAGACTACGTGGCCACGGTGCAGGCGCTGCTCGACGCCGGGGCCAAGGCGCCAAAACTGACCGACGACCTGGAAGCCAGCGATTCGGTACGCGATCTGCTACGGCGACATGCACAAGGTTTGTAGAGGGACCAACGGATGCGCATCCTAAATATTTTGAGCGGAGTTGCTGTCTTACTCGTCACACTGGGCTTTGGAGGACATCTACTGCATCACATCCTTGTTGAGGTATCTCACGAAGCTGTCCAGAGCCCCGCTGTTTGGACGGGCATAGCCGCTGTCGTGGTTATGGGGATCCTCTCGTTTATCGGAGGCTGTCTACTTCTGAGGCTTAATCGATGATTTCGCCACATCGATTGACTTGGGGTGGAGGATCGAAAATCCGGAAGGTTCGCGTGGTTCGGGCTTGGCGTTGCGGCCACTGTCGAGAACCGCTACACCTGCTGTGCTCGGAGGAATGGGGAAATCTCTTTAGATTGACAACACTCGGTGAGGAGGATTTATGCCTACATTTGCAAACGGTAAGATCTGCTACATCGAAATGCCTGCTACTGACGTTGCGCGTTCGGCCGACTTCTACAAGCGGGTCTTTGGCTGGAGCGTCCGAATACGCGGCGATGGCAGCACCGCCTTTGATGACACAGTCGGCGAAGTTAGCGGCACGTGGGTACTCGGGCGGCCGCCCTCCCCGAAGCCCGGTCTTCTGTTTTACGTCATGGTTGACAGCGTGGCCGCGACCATAGACGCGATCGTTGCCCACGGGGGCCAGATCGTGCAGCCGATTGGCGCGGACGCACCTGAGATCACTGCCAGATTCAGCGACCCGGCAGGAAACGTGATCGGCCTATTCCAACAAGGCGCCTGACGGAGCACGGCTTAGCAAGTCGCCGGATTTTCCAGCTTCCGCAAACGATCTGCCAATATGTTGGTCGCAATTCTTTCGTGAGAGTAGGTGCGAAAGTTCCGCAGCATCCTGTCGCGGACAATCAGCAGCGACCAGCGATCCCCCAGTGCGCGGAAGCATTTAGGGGACACCACGACCGGCGCTTCGGACTGGTCCTGTTCTTTTGCCTATTTAGAGAGTCTCAGATTTGGCTATAGCTAGGTCTAGCTAAGCTAGCACCTTGTCACCATTGAAGTCAGCGACTGCAAGGGAAAAAGGACCGGTGCCGACGGGAAAATTTAGGGTGGGCTGGAACGTTCCGTCACCGTTGCCGAGTAGCACGGAGACTGAGTTAGAATTGCGACCAGGCGCGAGATTGTCCAGAAGGCCGCACCGCTATTCAACCAGAAGGGCTATGCGGGAACTTCCCTTTCGGATCTGATGAAAGCCACTGGACTTCAGAAGGGCGGAATCTACCGCCATTTCTCGAGCAAGGAAGAATTGGCGACCGAAGCCTTCGACTATTCATGGGAAAGAGCCGCGAGAGGAAGGTTGGATGGCGGCGAGGAGGTACCCGACAGCGTGAACCGCTTGAAAAAGATGATCAACAATTTTGTTGAGACGCGAGCAGGACTGGTGCCTGGGGGCTGCCCGCTGATGAACACCGCCGTCGAAGCAGACGACGGAAACACGGTGCTGCGAGCGCGAGCCAGAAAGGCCTTGCAAAGCTGGACCGCGCGTCTGTCCAGCATCACTTCAGAGGGAATCAAGAAACGACAGATCGATCCACAGGTTGACCCGCGAAGACTATCTCAACTGATCATCGGCTCCCTGGAAGGAGCATTGTTGATCAGTCGCCTCCAAAACGATGACGAACCGTTACGCGGCATTCGACAGCACCTCGAGGAACACTTGGAACACAAGATTCGCGCGAAAAGTGCCCGACCCAATCGAGCGAGGCCATCGTGAACGATCATCCGCAGGGAGAACGTCCCGCGCCTGGCACGCATCCGCCCTTGCAACGCGCGTTCGAGTGCAGGGTCCGGTAGCGGATCGGGCACGACATCGCGTCGGAATAGGCCAACGCGAAGATCCGGGATGCCACCGACCATTTGGAACGAGCTGCTGAAGACAGAATCGTATGCGCTCTCGTCATTATTATTTGCCTCTTCACGACAGCGGATCTGTCGCAAAACCCTCATGAAGTTTTCTCGTTTATTCGGCCCCCGCCCTATCCCAGCATAGGCCACTTGGATCCGTGGCACATTCTTTGGTTGGGGATCCAGAGAAAATGGAAGACAACTGGAAGACGCACTCGGCACTGCGGTTCGCGACGTGATCGGGTGCAGCAGGGGCTTGACGACACTCCGTCGAATCGTGTATAACTATAAGGTTGTAAAACCTTTGAGTTATGTAATGACCACCTCTCAGCGGCTCAATGCAACGTTCGCAGCCCTTGCCGATCCTACTCGGCGAGCGATTCTTGCACGCCTCGCGTCCGGCGAGGCATCGGTGACCGAGCTGGCCAAGCCGTTCGCGATGAGTCAGCCCGCGATCTCCAAGCACCTCAAGGTGCTGGAGCGTGCCGGCCTGATTTCGCGCGGCCGCGACGCACAGCGACGGCCGCGCCGGATCGAAGGCAAGTCGCTCGCCGAAGCCGCCGGATGGCTGGATCGTTACCGTCAGATCTGGGCGAGCAACTTCCAGCGCCTCGATACGCTGCTCGATGAGCTAAAGACCCTGGAGAAGAAACATGCACACACCAAACGATAGAGGAGACTAGCGATGAACAACGCCGGAGCCTTGAAAGTAAGCACGCCCACCGACCGCGAAGCTGTGGTGACACGCGTCTTCGATGCCCCACGCAGGCTCGTTTTTGACGCCTGGACCAACCCCAAACATCTGCCACGTTGGATGCTCGATCCAGAAGGCTGGACGATGCCCGTCTGCGAGATCGATCTCCGCCCGGGCGGGGCGCATCGCTGCGTGTGGCGCCGTGGCGACGGCACCGAGATGGAGATCCGCGGTGTGTATAAAGAGATCAAGCCGCCAGAGCGGCTCGTTTCCACCGAGTCCTGGGGTGGTACATGGCCCGAAACGCTCAACACGTTGATCCTCACCGAGGAGGATGGCAAGACGACGATCACGCTCACCATTCTCTACCCGTCCAAAGAGGCTCGCGACGCGGCGCTCCAAACGGGGATGAAGGAAGGTCTGTCCCAGAGTTTCAATCGTCTCCTGGAATACCTGCGAACCATCGCGTGAGGTGTGCCCGAGGGCGCAGCGCTAACACTGCAGCGAGCTTCGATCAGCTCGCTGCGGTGTTGCCCTCGGCAGATGTCCCGCGTAGCGCACCAGGAGGCCCGAAAGCACGCCCGAAACGCACCCACGCCGCCCTGTTCGAAGCATCGGCGCCCTGCTTGCTGGCTTGCTCGCAGGTAGTATTCTCTCCCTCGGCACCGACACCGTGCTGCACGCTACCAGCGTCTTCCCACCGTGGGGCCAGCCGATGTTGGCCCGGCCAACGTCCTCGCGGACCGCAGCATCCTCACGTCGGGCCGTATTGCTGCCCAAGGGCGGCTCCTCCTCGCAATCGCACGCATCGTTCCCACTTTGAGATTTACCGTCTTCGGCGCCGCACGCTTGATCGTGGGCGATGTCATCATCATCGATGTCGCACAGCGCATCGTTTCGAAGTAAGGATTGCTGGGTTTCCGATCTGCGCGCGAGTATTTGCTTCGGGTACGACTTGTCGCACTAAGAAATGTTGGCTGCTCTTTGTTGCGGCCGTGCATCCCGTGCTGACCACTTTCGCCGCATGCCGTCGTGCCCTTCACTTCTCTGCAATTCCTCCGAAAAGATGATGCTTGAGAGCGTTTCTATCAAGCTCATTTTCCCAACGAGCCACAACCAGAGTTGCAACGGCATTGCCAATCATGTTGACGACCGCGCGGCACATGGCGAGGAAACGATCGATACCAAGAATCAACGCCATTCCGGCAACGGGTATGGTTGGGATGACCATCATCGTAGCGACGAGCGCGATGAAAGCGGCTCCTTGCACGCCACTTGCACCCTTGGAAGTGAGCACGGCGACACCCAGGATCGTGAATTGCTGCCTGAGAGTTAGATGCGTGTTGGTCGCCTGGGCCACGAATAATGCGGCGAGAGTCATGTAGAGACTGGTGCCGTCGGCATTAAAGGTGTAGCCCGTGGGAACAACCAGGCCGACCAGGGCTTTGGAGCATCCGAGCTTTTCGAGCTTGGCCATGAGAGCGGGCAGCGCGGGTTCCGAGGAACTCGTGGCCATCACCAGGAGAATTTCGTCGCGAAGAAACCAGAGGACGCGCAGGATTCCGAAGCCCGCTACACGGGCGATGCCCCCGAGCATGACGACGAAAAGGATCGAAGTGATGTACAGCGTGGCCATCAACTTGACGAGAGGACCCAAGGACGCCAGACCGTATTTGCCGATGGTGAAGGCCATCGCGCCAAAAGCTCCGACGGGAGCGAAACGCATCAAGATGGCGACCACGCCAAAGACGACGCGGCTCAGGGCCTCCAAAAGATCGACGAGCGGCTTGCCGCGCGGGCCGGCGAGCGACAAAGCAAAGCCGAACAGAACCGAGACAAGCAGCACCTGCAGGATGTCTCCCCTTGTGAACGCGTCAACAATGGTGTTCGGAATGATGTGGACGAGGAATTCGGTAACACTCTGGGCCTTGGCCTGGCCGGCGTATTCGGCAACGGCCCTGGCGTCCAGTGTGGCGGGATCGACATTGAAACCGCTGCCCGGACGCACAACATTGCCGACCACCAGTCCGATGAGCAGCGCGAGCGTGGAGACCACTTCGAAATACAGGAGGGCTTTGCCGCCGACCCGGCCGACTTTTTTCATGTCCTCCATGCCGGCGATGCCGGTAACCAAGGTGCAGAAAATGACCAAGGTGATGATCATGGTGATCAAACGGATAAAGGCATCGCCCAGTGGCTTCATGGCCACAGCCGTAGCGGGACTGACATAGCCGAGGATAATGGCAAGGGCTACCCCGAGCAGCACCTGGAAGGAAAGTCCCGTGTAGAAAGGCTTCTTGCGCGTAGGCGAAGTTGTTTCAGGCACGGTGGCGGCCGGGTCCAGCATCGCTTGTATTAGCTCCTTTGCAGCGCGGGGCGGAGTTCGCGGATATCGCGCAGGGTCTCCAGAGCGAGCAATTTGCCGATGAGCGTCGAGCAGGCGGCGGCCCCTAGGACAGGGGCGATGAGATCGCAAGCTTTGTCGACAACCTCGTCGCGGGTCATGGGATTTTCCGCAGTACCGCGAACATCACGAACCCACTCGGTGAGCTGAGAGCCGTCGGCGAGGGTCAGCTCGACGATGGCTTCCCGGCGGGGGCGGCGAGCGTCGATACGCGGATCGGCGACGACTTCTACTTTGGCGCGCTGGAGGAGCACGGCGGGGTCTTTCATGCGCGCCTTGTCGTGGACTGAACCGAACGTGACCGTCTTATCGAGAAGCATGATGGCCACCATGTGCTCCATGCAGATGTCCGGTATCTGGCGATTGCTTACGGTATTGGCCTCGTCGCTGGCGATGCGGACGACAACTCTGCGCACATCGTCGGCGGAGAACGAGCGCTGTTTGAAGAAACCAGCGAGAGCGTCGAGCGGAGCCTGAATCGGCGAGCCGACCGTCCATTTCTTGATGTTGGTGCGGGTGATCTCGTAGCGCTTGCCCAGCTTATCGATCAGCGCCGTGGGATCGGCCTTGATGGCGCCATTTTCGCGAGGGGCGAGGGCCTCGAAGAAATTGTCAGGGCCGGAGAAAATGTCATCCACGCCAGTCCAGCCGGAGTGAATCAGGGAAGCGGCCATGACCGCGCCAGCGGCAGGCTTTCCGGCAAAGAGGAAGGCCTTCTCCATGTGTTCGGCGTCGCGGGACCAGGCTCCGATTCCGGATGTTTGCTGCGCAGTGTAGTCGAGCAGTAAGCGCATTTTTCCGGCGCTGAGACCCGCAGCACAACCGGCAGCGGCACCGGCACCGAACGACGCAGCGGTGCCGTGCGTGCTGCGGTGAGTAGCAACCTGGTAGGCGGGGCCGCCCATGCTCATGGTGACACGCGTGCCAACGTCATAACCGAGAGTGACGGCGCGTAGGAAGTGTGCTCCGCTGATCGCAAACTGCTCACCAGCGGCAAAAGCGGCTGGAACAACGGAGACGCCGGGATGCGAGCGGGAGGGGCCATGCGAATCGTCGGTTTCGTCGGAATGTGCGAGCACACCATTTGCGAATGCCGCTTCGATGGGGCCGCATACGATGTTTGAGGCCACAACCGTGGCGATCTCCTTTCCGCCATAGGCCCGTGCGAACTCGAGGGCTGCGCGACCGGGAGGCAGGCCGGAGCCGGAAATCATGGCGGCGAACGTGTCCAGGATGTGTAGCTTGGCTGTCGCGCTCACGTCGTCTGGCAGCGCGCGAGTGCTAGCCTCGCCCATGTACGTGCTGAGCTGTTGCATGACGGGACTGACGGCTTGCGGCGGCCCGTCGGGGGAAAGAAACCTGGCAGCTTTCGCGAGACCGTGCGGAAGCGCCGCGAGGAACGTGGACAAGCCACTGAACTTGATCAAACCGCGGCGGGTCACCATGGCTAGGCCTCCAGCAACGCCTTCATAACGCGGAACAATTCATTCTTGGCTTCAAAGCCGATCCCCGGAATCTCCGGGAGCCGGACGTAGCTATCTTCCACGGGAATGCCGTCGGCAAACCCACCGAAGGGCTGGAAGATTCCTGGGTAGGATTCGTTGCCGCCGAGTCCCAGTCCAGCAGCGATGTTCAGAGACATTTGGTGACCGCCGTGAGGAATGCAACGGGTGAGCGACCAGCCGTGCTCTTTCAACATGTCGAGGATGCGCAGATATTCGACAAGTCCGTAGCTGAGCGCGCAGTCGAATTGCAACACGTCACGGTCCGGCCGCAGGCCCGCGTAGCGGATGAGGTTGCGCGCGTCCTGCAAGGAAAATAGGTTTTCACCAGTGGCCATGGGGCCTGGGTAGTGAGTCGCGAGCTTTTCCTGAAGATCGTAATCGAGCGGATCACCCGCTTCTTCGTACCAACGGAGCCCGTACCGGGCAAGAGCGCGGGCATAGGCCACGGCCGTGTCCAGGTCGAAGCGGCCGTTGGCGTCCACGGCGAGTTGATCGGGGGTCTTCAGGATTTTGAGAACAGCTTCGATGCGGCGCAGGTCTTCGGAGAGCGACGCTCCGCCGATTTTCATCTTCACAACGGAATAGCCGAGATCGAGGTAACCCGACATTTCCTTCTGAAGGGCGGCTAGATCCTTGTCGGGATAGTAGTAGCCGCCGGCCGCGTAGACGAAGACTCGTGTGTTGACCGAACCGCCGCGATAGCGGTCGGCGAGAAGGCGGTACAGGGGAACTCCAGCGATTTTCGCGACGGCGTCCCACACGGCCATGTCCAGAACGCCCACGGCGACCGAGCGCTCGCCGTGGCCTCCTGGTTTCTCATTGCGCATGAGAACATCCCAAACTCGAGAAGGGTCGAGATTGTCGCCCGCGCCATTGAGCAGCGCTCGAGAATCTGCGACCCGCAGACGAGGGATGAAGCGATCACGCAAGAGCCCGCTCGGCGCATAACGGCCATTGGAATTGAAGCCAAAACCGACGACCGGCTTACCGTCGCGAACCACATCGGTAACCAATGCGAGGACACTCACGGTCATCTGGCTGAAATCGATGAAGGCGTTGCGAATCTGCGATTTGATCGGTACGACGGTCTCGCGGATATCGACGATCCTCACGATTTCACCGGTTGTTGGAGGTAAGCGGTCATGAAGTTTGCAGCAGAAGCCGCAGCTCGCGAATGTCAGAAACGCTTTCGAGGTCCAATACCTTTCTGATGAGACTCGCGCACTTCGGCGTGCCCAGGACGGGGGTGATCAGATCGCTGGCCTTAGCCATGACTTCGTCGCGGATCATGGGATTTTCGGGAGTACCGCGAACATTGTCGACACGGCGGACCAGGTGGGTGCCGTCCACCAGCGTGATTTCCAGGACGGCCACACGCAAGGGCATAAGGCGCTCGAGCTCGTCGTCGGGCAGAAGAGTGATCTTGGCGCGCTCGCGCAACACGGCTGGGTCTTTCATGCGCACTCGGTCATGTGCTGATGCGAACGTGACGCTGTTATCCAGCAGCGCGACGCCAAGCATGTGCTGGACACAAATGTCCGGAATCTCGCGGTTGTTGACGATCGCGGCTTCGGCGGTGGCCAGCCGGACCGTCAACTGCTGCACCTGATCGGCGTCGAAGGGACGCTGTTTGCGGAGGAGTTCGAGAGCGTCCAGAGCGGCTTGGATCGGCGAGCCCACAGGCCATTTCTTGATATTGGTGCGCGCGACCTCGTAGCGCTCTCCCAATTTGTCGATCAATCCGGACGGGTCGGCGTGTGGATTGTATGCCTGGAAGAAATTATCGTTTCCGGAAAAGATGTCGTCGACACCGGTCCAGCCGGACTGAACCAGGAGAGCGGAGGTAACACCGCTCCGCGCGCTCATGCCCCCAAAAAGAAAAGCCTTCTGGATGTGCTCGGTATCGCGATTCCACGCTCCGAGGCCGGAGCACTGTTGCGCCGTGTAACCCAGCATCCACCGCATTTGCTGAGCGCTTAAGCGGGCAGCGGAACTGGCCGCCGCTGCGGCACCGAAGAGCGGCGAAATGCTGTGCGTACTCCAGTGGCTCTCGGCTTCGAATTGCTGTCCGCCGAGGGTCATCGTGACGCGAGGCCCAATGTCATAGCCGAGCACCACGGCGCGAAGGAAATGAGTTCCGCTGATGCCAAACTGCTCGCCGGCGGCCAGAGCGGCAGGCACAACGGCACAACCCGGATGGGACTGAGAAGGCGCGTGGGAATCGTCGGTCTCATCGGCATGAGCCAACATTCCGTTGGTGAGAGCGGCCTCAATGGGTCCGCACAAAATGTTTGAGGCGGCTACGGTGGAAACTTCTTTGCCGCCGTAAGCACGTGCGAATTGCAGGGCGCGTTGGCCGGGAAGCAGATTGGACCCGGAAATCATGGCGGCAAGGGTGTCCAGGATGTGGTGCTTTGCTTTTTCGATGACTTCATCGGGGAGCGGACGCTTGGCGGCTTCGCTCATATATGCGCCGAGGGCATTTATGACCGAGCCAGCGGCTTGCGCAGTCTTGGCTTGTCGGGCCGGCGGCAGAATGCTCGCGGCCGGTGAAGGAAACGCTGCCGCAGTGACGGCCAAGCCCGCTAGTTCGAGAAGACTGCGGCGAGTGATGCCCGGCGGATCTGGGGCGGTAAAGTCGGGGCTTTTGGATTTCATGGGATCGGCACTCTACCTTTAAGTCTCCTCCGTGTTCTTGCCAACGTTCACGAAAGACACGCTAGGCTCGGCTGACCTGACTGGCAATCGCTGCGCCCAAGTCCCGAGTTGTAGCGTTTCCTCCGATATCCGGGGTGCAGACTTTTGCTTGGGCCAGAATCGCGGCGATGGCGTCTTCGACGGCATCGGCAGCATCGGGAATACCGAGATGGCGCAGCATCATGGCCCCTGACCAGATCTGCCCAATGGGATTGGCGATGCCTTTTCCAGCGATATCCGGGGCCGAGCCGTGGACCGGCTCAAACATGGAAGGATATTCCCCTTCCGGATTGAGATTCGCGGAGGGGGCGATACCGATGGAGCCAACGACGGCCGGCCCGAGGTCGGAAAGGATGTCTCCAAAAAGATTGGAGCCCACAACCACGTCGAACCAATCGGGATGGCGCACGAAGTGGGCCGTAAGAATGTCAATGTGATACTGATCGGTGCGGATGTCCGGATATTCCGTGGCCAGCGCATGAAAGCACTCGTCCCAAAAGGGCATCGTATGGATGATGCCGTTTGATTTTGTCGCCGATGTCAGATGCTTGTTTCTCTTGCGCGCCAACTCGAAAGCGAAGCGCAGAACGCGATTCACGCCCCGCCGCGTGAATACGGTTTGCTGGACAGCCATCTCGTCATCGGTGCCTTCATAGAGGCGTCCGCCAATGTTCGAGTATTCCCCCTCATTGTTCTCGCGAACGATGGTGAAATCGATTTGACCAGGCTTCCAGTTCTTCAGGGGCGAGTCGATTCCGTCGAAAAGGCGTACCGGGCGAAGATTGACGTACTGCCGGAAAGCGCGCCGGATGGGAATCAGAAGCCCCCAAAGCGAGACGTGATCGGGGACGCTGGGATGGCCAACAGCGCCGAGGAAAATGGCGTCGAAAGGCCGCAATTGCTGGAGGCCGTCGTCCGGCATCATTTTCCCGGTGTGCACATAGGTTGCGCAGCTCCAGTCAAACGCTTGCCAATGCAAGCGAAAACCAAAACGCTGCGCAGCTGCTTCGAGCACGCCAATACCTTCGGGAACTACTTCTTTTCCGATGCCATCTCCGGCGATGACCGCGATGTTGAAGGATTTCATTGGTTGCAATTCATCTTGCCTCCGCCGATAGCAGCGGCGTTAGCGCGGATATATCGGGAACACTGCTCCGAAGACCGTGGGGTATCGCAAGTCACATTATTTCCCTCAGGCCGACTGCACGCATCCGCCCAGATTGTGGCGGCGCTTGGGTTCCCGCGCCAGCGCGGGGCGTAGCGAAGCCCAAACAACGAGAACGATCCTGGCGCCGACCAGGCGGCCTGGCGGGCAGCCAATATGCATCAAGCATTACTGACCTTTCAACGATTTCTTTGTTAGCAAGCGTTGACGAAACCCAGCACCGAGCCAACGATTCTCGCCGGCAACGGTTTCCATATGTATGGCTCAGAAGGCACCGAGCGGTGCGGAGGCGCCCACGGGGCAACACGGCTCACCCCATATGGAGATGGCCATTGCCGCCATTCCGAAACCGCGGGCTCTTGCCTCTATTGGACATCGTAGACTCTGACTTCGGCGGAGTGCTGGCCATGGCGAGGAGCGGCAACGTAGTAGCGATGCATCGCGGGCACTAGGATAGCGGTCTTCGCTCGGAAGGTTGTGGGAATTCGGGCGATCTCCTTATAGTGATCGGCATCCTGCTGGTGGTAGACGCTGACAAAGCCATCACAAGCAACGTAAATCCGTTTGCTTGCCGCGTCGAAGACCATATCATCGGCCATGGGGGCGCTCGGCAAGCTGGTAATGACTTTGCCCGACTGCGAATCTAAAACCAGCAGCTTCGCTGGCTTTCGGCCGACCACGAAAAGCCGGTGATTGGGTTCGTCCAAAGCGATCGGGGTATTCCCTTGCAGTCCGTCCAGGGTCCAGGTGGAAATCAAGGTTCTCTTGTCTCTGTCGATAACCCCAACTAGACCGCGATCTCGAATATTGACATAGAGCCTCGGGCCGTTCTGTTCCAACGCCATCGCTTCTATATTCTTAGAGTCGACGGTGATGTCCGCAACACGCTTTCGTGTGCTCGTGTCCACTATGTTGATCATGGTACGGTCCATGTTTGCCTCTTCACCACCACTGGCGACGTAGAGCAGATGCCTGGCAGAATCGTAAGCCGCGGAATCTGCCGCAAGTTCTAGTTTGACAGTATCGGTCACTGCATATTTCTTGGTGTCAAAGCACTTCAGCGTACCGTCGCCGCCGTCAATGACCAGTAGCTGGTCGGTGTCTGGAAGAAAAACCACGGAATGCGGCGTATCCACACCCTTAATCGAGTGAATGCGTTTGTTGCTCCGAAGGTCGAACACCTCGATAGACTTGTTCTGTTCTCCTGTCAAAAACAGGCGGTTGCCCGGTAGATCAAGGGCGAAGTGGTCAAAATCGCCGCTCTTCACGTCCGGCAAGGATATGACCTGCGCGAGCTTCAAGGGCGGGGTCTGCGCTCCCATCCATGAGCCAAAAAGCAGACTGCCAGAGACAATCAGCGAACCCCACAGCATCCTTCTCATAGCTGATCTCCTGTGCGCCGGTTAAACCGGCGAGGTGTAGTGAATGCAAAAGTCATACGAATGTGATGTAGCGACCCACATCGGCCCCGAGTCATGCGGAGCCGCTCGCAAGGGCGGCGGCGAAGCATGGACAGGGGAACGTGCGGGCCGGGTATTCAGCCGCGTAAGAATCTTCCTCCGGGACGCCGACGCTGTAGGAGAGCGGAAGGCTCCATCGGGTGCACCGATATCGCGAGGTGAAACTCCCCGGGCCGACTCGGCGTTGTGAGCAATCATGATCCCTACTCCGACTGCCGTACGGACATGGTGTCGGTCTGCCCGGCTGCCTCAAGGTACGACATCAAAGATTTGCAGCTCCGCGCCAGTTGTTCCGCGACGAACTCCAACGTAGAGCCGGTTCAGTTCAGGGACGAACGTAGACGTACTTCCACCCGGCCCGGTGGGTACGTTGGCTAACAGGGTGTAGTGGTCTGGGTCATTTTGCTGGTATACACTGACGAAGCCGTCGCCACCGGAAACGTAAATCCGCCGGTGCTTCGCGTCATAGGCCATATCATCGGAATCACCGACGCTCGGAAGGGAAGCCACAACTTTGCCCGAGGACACGTCGAAAACGAAGAGCTTCGGCGGCTTACGCGACACGCTGAACAGTCGCCCATGATCCTTGTCCAGCACTAATGGAATGTTTTCTTCCGCATCCGGAAGCACCCAAACGTCAACCACTTTGCGCTTGTCACGGTCAACGACGCCGATGGCGTGCTTGTCCGTAATGCCAACAAACATTCTGGGCCCTGATCGTTCCGCTGCCAAAAATTCGATGTGTGCCCCATCGATCTTTATGTCATCGAGGTGTTTACCTTTTTTGTCCAGCACGCTAATCAAGCCATATGTCATCTTCGCCGCGTGCCCGCCGTTGGTTACATAAAAAAGCTGCAGCCGTGGATCGTAGACCACGAAATCTGCGTTGATCGCGAGCTTAACGGTAGTAATTCTTTCCAGAGTGTCCCCGCGGAGCAAAGTGAAGGTTCCGGCTCCGTCGGTGATGACCACTTCGTTGAGGTCCGGTAGGTACAGAACGTTGTGCGGTACGCTGAATCCCGGAATACTGCGAAGAGTCTTACCCGTCGTTAGATCGAATACCTCAACCGTATTGTGATCTTCAAACGTAGCGAACAGACGATTGCCTTTCGCATCCGCGCCAAAGTGGTCGAAATGCGAAAAGCCCTTCGGAAGAGCGATCGATTTTGCGAGGCGCAGCGGAAGTCCCGCGCCGCCTTGCCGCGCCCATCCAACTACGGCCCCGACTGCAATCGCCACCAGACCGATCAGCAGATATCGTTTCACTCTGTGTTTCTCCTTTACCCCGAGTTGTCCAGCGCTCGACGTTCAGCCGAATAAAGAGTCGCCATTAGCCGCCATCTAACGAATCGACGAATCGGAAGGTTCTAGTGAACTTTTTCGAAAAGTTTTTCTTTTGACGGAATTTCCTTTCGGAGCTCTTCCTGAATGATCTTGCCCCGGCTCAGGGCGCCGTCTTTGGTGCTCTCGGCGGATAGCTTGATCTCCATGACAGCAGTTCCTATAATCGTTCCCGATCGGTCCAATAGTGGGAATCCAAGATCGTAGATTCCCTTTCTCTCTATCAACTCTGCGGAAGGCTTCCCGGTCTTCATAACCTCCAAGTCATCGGGGTCCGATTTCTTGCCGATTTTTTTCCTGTCGTTGATTGCGATGATGACGCTTTGCGAGCTGTTCGGGGGTGTCGTGTGCAGGCCGATCTGTTTCAGTTCAGGGTGCTTGGCAATGATTTCATCAACCAATTTCTGAGCGTAAATGTGAGTGTCCGGGGTTACCTGGGCAACCGACGATACTGCGCATATGAAGACCACCAACAACGCCAACATCGCGCACGCCTTTTTCAACTTCATCGCCTTCCTCCTTTGATCTACGCGTCGCTTACGGAACCTTGCATGAGAGTGAGCGCGAAAAAACGCTCGCTTTTTTCACCAAATCACCTTTAATCCAAACTGCATCTGCCTTGAGGGCGTCTGTGTGGAAGTAATTGATCCGGCGAAATCGACCGGCTTTCCAAACTCGTCATAGAGGGTGTTGTGATCGAGTGGCTGCGCGAAATTGGCCCGGTTGAAAAGATTAAAAATCTCCCACCGGAATTGAATGTTAAACGTCTCAGAACCCTTCGGAATGTGAGTGTTCTTAACCAGCAAAAAATCAAAGTTCGACAGGCCTGGCCCAGTCAAAGTGTTTCGGCCCAGATTCCCACGAAGATTTTTTGGGCTAGGAAAGGTAAAGCACTCCAGCTTGATGTAATTCTCGGAATGTCCTGGATTGACCAGCGATTGGCATCCCGGACCCGATACCCGGTTGGGAGCATCGGCGCTGCCCGTTGTATCGGAGCTCTTCTCCCCCAGCGGATCACCGCCAATGATCGCACTGAAAGGCTGTCCGTCCCTGGCCTGGTAGATACCACCTAGCTCCCACCCGCCGAGAGCGAAGCTGGCTGCGCTGGGCAAAGACCTGGGTGTTGGGATATTCCACGTATAGCTGATGACCAAATTCCTTCCGACATTGAAATCGGACAAGCCACGAGCCAGCCTCGGAGCGAACCAAGGCAAACTGGACTGAGAATTTGCAAACGAATCGCCCGCGATGGTCGCCGAACCGCTATCGATGCTCTTGCTCCATGTGAAGCTTCCCTGAAGCTGGAAGCCGTGGCCCATTAACTTCTTCACCTGCGCCTCCAGCGCGTGGTAAAATGTATTTTCGCTCCACATCAGTCCGTTGAGCAGTCCCACGCTGGGATTTACTTTTACGCTCTTATCCTTATCGGAAGGCCACAGGTAGCCCTGCGGCGTAAGCGTGGGAAGCACCAGGTTCATGTCGTCTACGCGAAATGGTTGGTGTACGCCCCGTGACGATACGTAACCGACAGAAGTCATCAGATTTTTCCCCAGATCGCGCTGGATGTTCAGATTCCACTGCATCACATAGTTGCGGTGCGGGTGAGGCTCAATGTAGGTGTAGCGCAGGGCCGCCGGATTGCCATTAATCAGCTGGAATGCTCCGGATGGGAATGTGCCAGCCGGCAAGGAGCCGGCCGAAAAGGATTGGTAAAACGGAGCCGCAGAGATCGTCAGCAGTTCGAACAAGTACGGGAGCGGCAGGCTGTCGTACAGCCCAAAACCTCCGCGGACGGCGGTCTTTCCGTTCTTGAAAGGGTCCCACGAAAAGCCAATCCGCGGTGCGAAGTTATGCAACGTGGGGTTATCAAAGAAAGGGTCTCCCAGATGGTTCAGCGAGTTGTTATCGGTGACGTGTCGCAATGTCGAAATCTTTCCGTGCACCTCTGTCGGTACAGTCGCCATCTCGTACCGCAAACCTAAGTTCAGGGTAAGGTTAGTACGCCAGCGCCAGTCGTCCTGGATGTAACCGGCGACGATGCTTTGGCGGAGACCCCGAGGGGTAACCGTTCCTGGCGGCGAAGCCGTCAAAATGCGCGGTTTGTTCGTGAGAAAATTCTCCAGTGAGCCGAACGAAAACACCCCATTAGGGTTGCTCGCGGAAAGAATGTTGTTGCGAATTCGTTCGAAAGCGAAGCCCAGCTTGATAGCGTGCAAACCTCGAGTGAGAAAAAAATCGTCATAAGCTTGTATCGAGGTCCAGTGGAAGTTGTAGAAGGAAACGCCATTCCTCCCACCGCTAAAATTCGTTATTCCCGGAATCCGCAACCCTCCCGCGGGCAGGCCGGGCACAAAGCCCAACGACAGATTCGTCGCCTGCGAATTGGTCGCCGTCGAAGTGTCCCCGATCAAAGCCGGCTCGCGAGACAATCCGAATCGCACCGAGTTTAGCGCCTGGGGGCTGAAGATGTGGGTCTCTTCGACAGCAAGAACTTGTTGTCGGGTGTGAAAATTGACCAATTTGTTGTTGAACTCATCAGGCTGCGTGACGTTGGAACGATCGAATAGGTAGGTTCCAGCCAGAGCATCCTTGCTCGAAAATCGGTGGTCGACTCGAGTGGTGAAAAAGTCTTCGAGCGTCAGTTGCTGCGTGGTAATAATAAACTTCCCTCTCTCTCCTCCCGCCTGCGGGTCTACATTTGGCAACGGATACAAATCCAGGAACGGCCGCACCAGCGGATCGACTGTCACAGTTTTGTCGAGAAGAATTCCGGCACGCGCTCTCGCGGACGGAGTGGTGGTCGTGTTCGTAACTCCCAGCGACTGACGCAACCCCTCATAATTTGCGAATATGAATGTGCTGTCCTTGCGGATAGGTCCGCCGCCCGCGGCTCCAAACTGATTTCGCCGAAACGGCGGAACCCCGGCCCTATCAAAAAAGTTTCGCGCATCGAGCGCACTGTTCCGAAGGAACTCATACACGTCGCCGTGAAAGTCGTTGGCTCCTGACCGCGTAATGGCATTGATAACGCCGCCGGAGGATTTGCCGTACTCCGCGTTGTAGGCACTGGTTAAGACGGAAAATTGCTGGATGGCCTCTACGCCGAATGTAGCTCCCAAGGCACTGCCCGGAGCTCCGTTTGAGAAGTCATTGATACTGACGCCGTCTAACCGGTAGTTGTTTTGCTGAGGCCGGCCCCCGGAGATGGTCATTTGAACACCGAAGCCGCGCTGACCTCTTCCCGAGCTAAGATTAGAAATGCTCGGCTGAGTGTTAATGGTGGCAACCCCGGGTTGCAGGGTCGCCAACTGCGTCCAGTCCCGCCCGTTAATCGGCAGCTCACGAATGGTAGTGGAGTTGACAACACCGCTAACGGTTGATGTTGTTAAGTCGACCGTGGGCGCTGCGCCGGTAACTTCAATCCGTTGTGCGCTGGTACCGACTCGCAGGCTCAGATTCACAAGCTGCTGAGCCCCGACTGTGAGAGTTACGCCCGAGGCTACGCTTTTGGCAAAACCCGTCGCCGTCGCGGCGATTACATAGTCTCCAGGCAGTAGGTTAGGCACCGTGTAAAACCCGTCGCTATTCGTGGTGGTTTCGCGCACCACATTCGTCTTCAGATTGGTAACGGAGATTTGTGCGTCGGAAATGACCGCACCTGTGGGGTCGGTTATGGTGCCTAGTATCGTGCCTCCGGCAACTTGCCCTCCCGCCGGAGCTGATATCACAGCGCTTGCTGCTATTAAACATACTGACCAGACGAACACCCGAGTCTTGCTTTTCATGCCCGCCTCCGCGAAGACCTCTTGGTCCAATCGCGTTTTACGTTGTCGGGAGCCCGAAGAAGGTTCCAGTTCCGCGCTTCGAATAACGTGCTGCGCACTTTGAACTCGTGAGGCACGGTAAAGCCTTGAAACAGAATTAAAGTTTGTTTAACTACGAGATCCCGGGGAACTCGGAAGGGAAACCGTGAACGTAGAACCTACGCCTGGCTCGCTCTGGCATTCAATAACTCCATTTTGAGAACTCACGATTGCTTGCGCGATTGCCAAACCTAATCCACCATTTCGTGCTTCTCCGCCAGTGTTCTCTAGCACTCGATAAAAACGTTCGAAAATGCGCGGGAGATGCTCGGGTGGGATACCGATGCCATAATCTTGGAACTGAATGCGGACCACACCATCATTCTTATGGATATCCACACGGATGCGCGTCTCCGATGGCGAGTATTTCACGGCATTGTCGAGAAATATAAGGAAAAGCTCGCGCAGGGATCCTTCATCTCCAAAATAAGGGATTTCTTCACTCAGTTTCCGTTCAATCGTGATGTGTTTCGATCTTGCCAGTTGGTCGGCCAACACGCAGGTCTCCTCCAACACCTCGTTGAGATAAAGAGCTTCTGCCGCCAGTCGAAGTTGTCCGGCATCGGCCATCGCGAGGGTAAACAGACTTTCAACAATGCGGCTCAACTTTTCCAGCTCGTCAAGGATTATGTTGAGAGTCTTCCCATATTTCGCCGGCAACTCTGGTTCAGACAGCAGGAGTTCGGTCTCACCCTGGAGCACAGAAAGCGGAGTACGCAGCTCGTGGGAAGCATCGGATACAAACTGCCGCAGTTGACCTAGCGCGGAGTCCACATGCACAAGCAGCTCGTTAAACGTTGCAGCCAGGCGTCCGAGTTCATCGTGAGGATTCTTTATCGGCAGCAGCAACAAATCATCTTTCCGCAGTGGATCTGAAACACGCTTCGTCATGCGGGCAGCGTGGGCGGTGAGATCAGCAATGGGTCTCAGACTCCGGCCCACATACCATGCGGAAATCACTGCTGTCAGCAACAGACCTAACGGCAGCAGCACCAAAGTTACGCGCGTGAAGTTGCCTAATGCCTGCTCAGCCTGTTGAGTGGGCATCGCGACGATGAGAAATAAGGTTTCAGCGCCACGTCTAAAGGGGATCGAGCAGACTCGCATCATCGAGTCGTGTCCTCCCGCAATCGTTCTACAGGCCGTTTCGGAAGGGGACCGCGGCAGTGCCTCTAACCCAATCGCCCAATTCTGCAGGTTCCGCGAGCGCTGCAGAACATGGCCAGAGGCATCGATCAGCTCAAAATACTCGTCCACTAAATTGAATTCGTTGATGTCTTGACTGTTTGGTTCGGAAATTAAATCTCGCAGTACCGGAGCGGCGGCCCCCTGGAGCTGCCGGTCCAATTGAGAACGAATCTCTCTGCGCAGGAGCGCATAGTAGCCTAGATGGGATCCGGCCAGCAGAACTCCGACTACTCCGCAGAACAACAGCATCATGCGTAAGCGAATCGAGTTCGTAATCATTCTGGCCGGCCTAGTCGGTATCCTACGCCGCGAATGGTGTGAATCAACTTGATCGACCGATGCTCATCGATTTTTTGCCGAAGGCGATTAATGTAGACTTCGACGAGGTTCGTCTCACTATCGAAATTGGTGTCCCAGACATGTTCCACGATCTCGCTGCGCGTTACTGGTTCGGGCGCCCGAAGCAACATGAATTCCAGTAATGCAAATTCTTTAGAGCTGAGTGGAATGGTCATTCCATTTCTTGTTACCCGTCGGCGGTGCCTGTCAAGCTGGATGTCTTCATAGCTCAGCTTGGATCCACCTTGATGAAGTGCCCGGCGGATGAGCGCATGAACTCTAGCTCGCAGTTCGGCTATCGCGAACGGTTTGGTTAGGTAGTCATCGGCACCGGCATTGAGTCCTTCCACCCGCTGCGTAACCAAACTGCGAGCCGTCAACATCAGAATTGGCGTTTCGACTCCCGATTGCCGCAGCTCTCGGCACACTTCAATACCGCTCAGTCCGGGCAGCCGAATATCCAGCAGGATGACGTCGTACGTGGTATCGGAAGCCAGTTCGAGCGCCTTCTGACCTGTCGCCGCGACATCGACGGCATAGGCTGCTTCGCGTAGGGCGCGGGCAATAAAGCTTGCTACCTTGTGCTCGTCTTCAACGACTAGGATGCGCATACGCTCCATTGGCGGCAGGTCCGCACGGGGAGAACAGACAGAATGCAGTCTCCCGGGTGATAGTACTACGGAGCTGCGGGAACTCGATCGACGCTTGCTCGGGGTACACAGAATTACCAGTGCCGATCGAGCTTGGTCGGTTCCGCTCAGCTGCCAAGCAAGTTCGGCTGCAGCCGCTTATAGCCGTGCTCCTCGGCCCACAGTAACAGCGGAATCGCCGCCAGGTCGTCCACGATCGGAATCGCGTGGCCGTCCTTGGTTAGGTCGATCGTGCGCAAAGAAAATTTGCAGGTCTCGCAGGCTTCCACGCGAATGTGCGATAATTGTTCCGCCACGTAGACGGGTAGCTTCTTTTCATCCTCTTCGCCGCAGCAAGAACACAGAATCCGCCGAAACTCCCATTCCGTCGCGCAGAATGAGCACAACAAAAATCGTTTGCCGCCGTCGCCCTCAGGGCGCAACACTCCGCATACCGGCAGTGCGCCGCATAGCGGGCAGCGCAGCGGCGCCGAATGCAACGGCGCTCCCGGTAAAAGCGCGGCAAGAACTTCGGCGTACGGTTCGAGCACGGCGCGCGCGAAAAACGCAGCCAGCGGCTCGATGGGACCCTCGCCCAGGCTTCCCGCAAAAACGTAAGCCCTAAGCATTTCCTCCCATCTTGCCCCGTCGCGCGACGCCAATTCCGTCGCCGCCGCGGCAAGCGGTTGCGGACCGGCTCGCGCCACAAGAGCAAGCAATTCCGGAAACTGGGGAAGGACTGCGCTGATGTCGAAAGCGTCGCGAAAAGAGCCGGACCGAAAAGCCTTCCCGTCGGCGGCGCCTGCTCGAAGGTGTTTGCACAATTTTTGCTGAAAAGCCGCAACGGATTGATAGAACTGAAGAATCTCTGTCGCGAAGGAAAACCGCGTAGCCAACACTTCCGCGCGCCGGATTCGCGCCTCCCAGGTCCCGGTCATTTATGCGAGCGTGCGTCGGATTGCCCGGTCTGTTGTTCGTACCAAAGCCGGTGATGGGTGCGCGCCCACGCGGGGGTCACCACGCCTCGGATGATGCTGCTAAACCCGCCGCGCACCATCGCCGTTCCCATGTACACGTGAATAATGAACGCGCCGATCGTGATCAGCGCCGCTACCACATGCACTAGCACCGCCGCGTACCGCAGCCAGCGCAGGCTCCACGGAATCAAATCGACGTTCCATAATCCGAAGCCGGACACAAGCAGCGCGGCTACGGCCCACAACATCACCCAAAAGAACAGTTTTTGACCGTAATTGAATCGCCCAACGGGCGGCAATTCCTGGTCTTCATTGCGGACATAGTGGCCCATCGACGCCCGCCACTTGCGGTCCGCTTCGGTTTCCCGCATATCCTGGCGCCAGTGCGAGTACATCACCGCCATGGAAATGGCGAAAAGCACACCCGCCCAAGGATGCCAGTAGCGCGACGTTTCCCCGCCGCCCAGCATCGTCGCGATCCAAAACAAGTTCGGCGACCAGAACGCCAATCCCGTGAGCAGTACGTAGACATAAAAAAGCGCGCCAAGCCAGTGATTCACGCGCTCGGTAATCGTGTACCGCAGGATGCCATGAGCGGAATGCGCGCTGTCCGCCGCCTTCATCGTCGTGCGTGTCGTGGTCATGGCATCTTCTCGTCCACGGGATTTTCTTCCACCGTCTTGGGCCCAAAGCGCAAGTAGTGCAGCGTTACCCCGACAATCCCAGCGACCATCGCAAAATTACCCAGCCACTTCAGCGGTTTCTTCCATAGCTTCACGCTCCACGGAATATGCGGATCGCGCGGTAAGCCACCGTAAATCTCCGGCTTGCTGGCGTCGTGCAGCACGTACATCACCCCGGTGCCGCCGACGCCCGGCGGGTCGTACACACCGGCGTTCGGAAAATTGGAATGCTCGCGCAGCTGCTTTGCGCGCGTATTCGCCAGGGCCTTCATGTCGTCTTTGGTGCCGAAGTGCAGGCATCCGGTCGGGCAGGCTTTGATGCACGCCGGCTCCAGATTTTCCGCCACGCGGTCCGCGCACAGCGTGCACTTATACACGCGCTTGGTGCTCGAATTGTATTTCGGAATATTGAACGGGCACCCGGAGATGCAGTACCCGCAACCGATGCAGTGGTCCTGCTGAAAATCCACGATCCCGTTGACGTACTGCACGATCGCCCCGTCCGCGGGACACGCCTCCAGGCAGCCCGGCTCGGCGCAGTGCATGCACTGATCCTTGCGCATCAGCCACTGCAGCGTCCCGTCCTCGCGCTCATATTCGTTGAACTTGATCAGGTTCCAGAAATTCCAGCGCGTCTCCGGCATCGTCTGGTAGGTATTGTCAAAAAGCGTCGCCGCGAACGGCATGGCATTCCATTCCACGCATGCGACTTCGCACGCTTTGCAACCGATGCACGTCGTCGTGTCCACCAGCTTGCAGACGGTTTCCTCCCGCTGCGTCCCAGCGCCGGGAATCGTGCCGGGATGTCCCGAAATTCTCTGTATGCGCAGCGTTGCCTGGCTCATGTCTGCACCCTTATGCCTTTTCCACTTTCACCAGAAAACCCTTGAACTCCGGCGTGTACGCGTTCGGATCCACGACCGTCGGCGTAAGCAAGTTCACCAGCGTCTTCGCCGTCTTTCCTTCATCCTCGGCGATGCCCCGGTAGCCCCAGTGAATGGGAATCCCTACCTGATAGGTCTTTTTGCCGTCAATCAGCATCGCCTTGATCCGCTTGGTGACCATGGCCTTGGCGATGTAATGGCCGCGCGCGCTCGTCACCTTCACCGTCTCGCCGCCGCGCAGCCCCATTTCATTGGCCATCTCCGCCGGTATTTCCACGAACGGCTCCGGCACGAGTTGCACGTTCATGGGATTGTTCTTGGTCCAGTAGTGGTAGTGCTCGGTCAGCCGGTACGTCGTGCAAATCACGTTGAAGCCTTGTTGCGTGGTCCCGAACTTGTCGTCCGGCGACTGCAGGCGCTTGACCACGGGATTGTGCGTCTGTTGCGGATGCAGCGGATTCTCGATGGGGCTCTCAAACGGCTCGTAGTGCTCCGGGAAAGGGCCGTCGGCAAACGCCGCCAGCGGCCCGAAGATGCGCCCGACGCCCTCGGGGTTCATGATGAACGGCCCCATGTGGTCCTTGGGCTTGGAATCGACTTTGAAATCGGGCACGTCGTTGCCCACCCATTTTTGCGCCGCTTCACTCCACCACACTTGCCGCCGCGCGGCGTCCCACGGTTGGCCTTCGGGGTCGCAGGACGCGCGATTGTACAGCACGCGCCGGTTTGCCGGCCACGACCACGCCCAATTCTGGTGGACGCCCAGGTGCGAGGGATCCGACGGATCGCGCCGCGCGGTCAGGTTCCCAGCTTCCGTGTACGAGCCGGAGTAGATCCAATTCGCGCACGCCGTCGTTCCGTCGTCTTTGAGCCAGGCAAATCCCGGCAGCTGCTGCCCCATTTTGATCTGCTGCTTGGTCGCCGGATCTTCCAGATCAGCCAGTGCCTTCCCGTTGATTTCCTTGAGCACTTCCGCCAGCGAGGGCCCCGTCGGATTGGTGTAGCCCCATGTCAGTTTCAAAATCGGGTCGGGGAATTTCCCGCCGTCTTTCTTGTACAGCTCGCGAACCTTGAGAAAGATCTGCGCCACGATGTCCTGGTCCAACCGGCACTCTCCGGGCATGGGCACCGCCACGTTTTTCCACTGCAGCCAGCGCGAGGAATTCGTGAACGTGCCGTCCTTTTCCGCGAACCCCGCGCACGCCAAGCGGTACACCGTTGTCTTGATTTGTTTCATCTCGTCGGTGCTGATGCCGGGAGATCTCCAGAATTCGCTGGTCTCATCCGGATAAATTTCTCCCACCACCAGCCAGTCCGCTTTTTTCAATGCGTCTATATTTTTCTTGGAGTCCGGTCCGATCGCCACGCCGTTCATCCCAAACGCGAACAGCCCTTTGACAATGCCGTGGTACATGTTGTCCCAGAGCTGCACCCAGGAATAATTGCGGTCAATCTTGGGCAGGTAGTCGTACGCCCAGTCATTTTGCTTGCTGGCCGCATCGCCGTACAGCGCCTTCAGAAAACTGACCGCGAACTTCGGCGTATTGCCCCAGTAGTTGAACGAGTCCCAAGGCGCCGGCTTTGCAGGTTTGGGTGTAATTCGTTTCATCCAGGCGTCGAAGGACGTGTCCCCGGGCGTGGGCACCTTCAGGTAGCCGGGAAGACTATCGAAAATGCAGGCCATGTCCGTCGCGCCCTGGATGTTCGAGTGTCCTCTCAGCGCGTTCACGCCGCCGCCCGCCCGGCCCACATTCCCCAGCAAGAGCTGCAGCATCGCGGCGGTCCGGATGATCTGTGTGCCGAAGGTGTGCTGCGTCCATCCCACCGCATAAATAATCGTTCCCGCCTTTTTCATGTCGCCGTCTTTGCGAACCGAAGTGAACAAGTCGGTGGCTTTCAGAAATTGATCTTTCGGGACGCCGGTGATGCGCTCCACCATCTCCGGCGTGTACCGCGAGTAGTGTTTGCGCAGCAGTTGGAACACGCAGTTGGGGTTCTCGAGCGACAGATCGAATTCGACTTTTTCCGGCAACGACGGCGCCGGGGGATTTCCGCTCGCCGGGCGGGCTGCCGCCTGTCCCAGCGTGTGGCCCTGGGCCGCGTCCTTTCCTCCGGCGCTTCCAGTTCCCGCGTAATTCCATGTGCTCTTGTCGTACGTTTGGGCCGCGGCATTAAAGCCCGAGAAAACGCCGTCGGTGTCCCCCGGCAGCTTGAAATCGGGTTTGACGATGAATGAGGCGTTGGTGTAGTTGAGCAGATAGTCCTTGGCGATGCGGTTGTTCTCGATGGCGTAGCGGATCATTCCGCCAAGAAACGCAATGTCCGCCCCGGCGCGAATCTGGCAGAAAAGGTCGGCCACCGCCGCCGTGCGTGTGAATCGCGGGTCCACCACGATCATCTTGGCGTTGCGTGTGCGCTTGGCTTCAATAGCCCATTTGAATCCGCAGGGATGGTTCTCCGCAGGGTTCCCGCCCATGATCAACATCATGTCGGTGTTCTTGATATCCGTATAACCGTTGGTCATCGCCCCGCGTCCGAATGTTGGTCCCAAACTTGAGACCGTGGGGCCGTGTCAAACCCTGGCCTGACATTCCAGGTGCACGACCCCCAGGGCACGCATGGTTTTTACGACGAGGTAGTTGAATTCGTTGGTGTCGGTGCAACCGCCGGTCCAGGCGATGGACTCCAGCCGGCTCACGCGGTGACCTGCCTGGTCGGTTTCAATGAACGTCTCGTCGCGCGTCTTCTTTACCAGGGACGCGATCTCGTTGATCGCATCGTCCCACGATATATCTTCCCACTCTGTTCCGCCCGGCCGGCGCACCTGCGGCTTCAGCAGCCGACGGTCATTCAGAATGTCTTGCTGGAGCGACGAGCCCTTCGGGCAGAGCGTGCCGCGGTTAATCGGGTGGTCCGCGTCGCCCTCGACGTGCACTACTTGCGGCGTCACGTTTTTCGCGCCATCACCGATGGTGTAAATGATCACGCCGCAGCTCACCGAGCAGTACGGACAGGTCGAGCGCGTTTCCGTCGCGCGCGCAATCTTCAACCTGCGCAGCTCCGCGTAGGCGGGCTGCAGGTCGAATCCGAAAACGGCGGCGGCCGCGCCGCCTACTGCTGTAATTTTCAGGAAGTCCCTGCGATTCGGTTGCATGCAACCTCCTTCGCGAAAAACGTAGGTAGATGCCCCGTAGGAGTCCTAGATATCGCCCTACCGCCCGGAAGTCAAGAAAAACCAAGGCCTTTGCTGTCAGCCGGAGAAAAAGGCGCGGTTCGAGCGAGCCGGTCCGACAGACGCTAGGCGCGGCCTGCTCTTCGACTGCAAACATTGTCCAGCCTTGAAATTTTTCTTGACAGTCTTATTCGAGATAAGTAACACGGTTTTCGTAATAGGCCGTGCTTCTGCATTCCAATCCGATCGAATCATCTATAACTAGCAAAGGAGGTTCCTCATGTCGAAGTGTGTACGTTTGACTGTCTCACTGCTTTTGCTTTTAACCTTGGCTCATTCGATGCTCGCGCAAGAGTCGGGTAATCGTTCGAACGCATCGAATTCGCTCGTTCAACTGCTTCGGGCCAAGGGTATACTCTCGCGTGAGGAAGCTGCATCCGTTCTGGATTCGTCTTCGGCTGAATCGGCAGATCAACGGTTGGCCAAATTGCTTTTGGACAAAAGCCTCATCACTCTGCCGGAATACGAAAACACGCTCTCTGCTGCAAGCCCGCGCAACTCGCTCTCTCCTGCTGTCCCGAAACTGGTTCCAGCGGTCCTGCGCACAACGTCCGTCATCGCAGGCGCGCCTGTAGAACTGCCCCGGCCGCAGGCACAACCTGCAGACACGAAGTTCGTTCCGGCGATTGCACCTCTTCGCGTGCTGCCCATCACAGTTCCGAAGAAAGACGGTCTGCTCCCTGACATCAAGCTGGGCAGCGGCGCAAAACTCCGGCCCTACGGATTCTTCAAAGCCAGCGTAGTGAGCCAAACGGCATCAAGCGGGGGACCGACATTCGGCAGCAACGATTTCCCGCAGGGTCCGCTTCTTCTCGGTGATACCGGGCCCACCGCTGACGGGCAGTTTCACGTCAAGGATCGCGCGCTCCGCTTGGGTGTCGATTTCGAGTGGCCCGACGTTTCGAAAAATCTGACGCTCACGGGAAAGCTCGAATTCGACTTTGAGGGAAACTTCACGAATGTGAACAACCGTAACATCAGCGCCAATCGCTCCTCGCAGCCTTCGCTGCGCCTGGCGTGGGCGCGCCTGGACACGAAAATTGCAGACACACCGGTGTTTTTCCAGTTCGGGCAGGACTGGTCGATCTTCGGGTCCTCCACGCTGATGGATCTGTTCGAGACCACTGGATTCGGATTCGCTCAAGGGAATTTGTATGAACGGATGCCGATGTTCCGCACCGGCGTGCAGTTCGGCAAAGGCGATTTCAAAGTGCAACCCGAATTCGCGGTTGTGCTGCCAAGCTTCGGTGAACCAAATCTCGATGCCGACCAGCGCACCCGGTTCGGGGGCAGGGTCGGCCCGGAAAGCAACCGCCCGGAATATCAAACGCGTGTCGTCTTCCAGTATCCGGTCTCGCGTGCTCTAGGTGTTGTACCGGCTCAGTTCATCTTGAGCTACGACAACGCGGAACGCGCTGAGACGGTGCAAGCCTCCAGCATTACAGCAGCAGCGATCCGCAACGCATTTCCAAGCGGCGTGCGGTTGAGTTCGCAGCGCAACGCCTGGTCCGCGGAAATGCAACTTCCGACGTCACGGTTCACGCTGGTCGGCAAGTATTACCGAGGTGGCGACCTGCGCTACTACTTTATGGGACAGTTCAACGACGTTTTCACCGACTTGGGCAGGGCCGCTTTCATCGGTTCGGCAACCAGTTTCGCTGGCCGGACCATTTCTTTCGGCTGTGTCGGCGGGACCGGCGCGACCTGCATGGGAGGGACGATCGTTCACTCCAATCTCGAACCGGTGATGGGTCAGGGCGGGTTCCTGCAACTTGGATTGCCCCTCTCCCGCATCTTTAACGCAGACCCCGAAGGACGCGCCGGATTCGGCGGCTGGTCCTTATACCTCACGTACGGAGTGGACTCGGCGTTTGCGAAGGACGCGCGCCGCGCCAATGGCCTGCTGCGCACCGACCATGGCTCCGTGCAGCTGCGCTATAAGTTCAATAAGTGGGTGACCTTCGTGGATGAGGAAACCTACTTGGCCACGCGCTCTGCCGACGGGATTCTGAAAACGTTCCGCGGGATTCCTTCGCGCACCGCTCACGCCTGGCGTAGCGAGTTCGGCACCTTATTTACGTTCTGACACAACGCACGGCCAGATTCCCTCAGCGGGCGGGTCGCTCTTTTGACTTGCCCGCGGGGCCCGGTGGAACCCCTAGCGAGCCGCGCGGCCTTTCTTCGGCTCTCTCGGAAGTGACTCACTTGTCGCTATGAGCGGTTCTAGACGCAGAGCGCTATACCGCCACGCTGATCTAAGATATATTCCCTGCGAACCGATGGTCGAAGAGAGGCCGGACCGTCACGCAAACGACCTTCTACACAAGGTCGAAGTCGCAGTCTATACCGTGCTTGCAGTGTTGCTGGGGATCACCGCTCTCGCAACCCTTGTGAGCGCTGGCCACCTCCTGTGGAATAGCCTGTCTCATTGGACCATCGCCACGGAGACACTGCGAGTGCTGGATCAGCTGTTGATTGTGCTTATGCTGGTTGAGATTTTGCACACGGTGCGCATCTCCATCCGCTCGCATCTCGTGCTGGCCACCGAGCCATTCCTTGTAGTTGGCGTGATTGCCTCCATTCGACGAATCTTGGTCATCAGCCTGCAAATGGCAGCCTTGACCAAGGAAGGAAAGTGGCCGATCGATGGCGCGAGCATTTCACGCTTCGATGCTGGAGCTTGGCTTACTCGTGGTACTGGTTCTGGTATTGGTATTCTCTATTTCTCTATTACGGCGCTATGGTCCCGCACCGCAAGGCATCCAAGACAGCATGTGAAGTATGTTCCTGCGGGAATGTCGGGTACAAGCGATGGATTGCGTTCGCGGATGAGCTCTTGCGTTTAAACGCCGTGGTGTTTACTGATAAAATTGCCTGCAACTCGTGAAGATCTATCGCACTCGACCACCCACTTATCCGTGCCCGACTCATGGTCACAAAAGCCAGACAATCCGCGGAGAATCGGTGGCTTACTTCACCGGGCCAAGATAGCGGTCCAGCCAGTTGAGCGCTTCTTTCATTACCGGTAGTTGAGGAGGAGCGTGCCCGGTGTCGAATAGGACATGCCGCTTATCCTGTGGGGAAGTACCCAACAAACGGAAGAGCGGCTCCTGGCAGGTTTCCAGGGGAATCTCAAAGTCGTACCGGCCGTTGATCATGAGCACGGGGATCTTCACGCGCGATGCAAAATTCATAGAGTCCGCCTCCGGGAGCACTTTTAGGTTATTGCAACCTCCCGCGGCAAACACCGCAGCTTGGAAACGCTTATCGACAGCAATCATGATGGGGCCCTGGACAGCGCCCCAACTGATGCCGTAATACGCGAGCCGCGCCCCATCGATGTCGGGCCGCGTTTCCAGGTAGTCGATCGAGCGGCGCAAATCTTTTGCTTGCTGGATGGTTTCGTCTCTTTCTGCATTCGTGCCGGCAGCAGGTGGAGTACCCAGCCGCTCGTAGGTGCCCTTGTAGATCGGAAACATCAGGGCGCGTCCGCTCTTCACCAAAAAGTCGATCATAGACAATTGCGTGTCTTCCACCGTATGAAATGTCTGGGCGCCCCGTGCGGGAAGTACACGACCGTTTGATAGGGCGGAGAACCACCCTTGGGCAGGAAAAGGTAGGCGATGACGCGCTCGTTGCCGTAGGCCGCGTTGAAGGTGATGCGCTGGCGCCGCCAGTACGGCGAGCTATCGTCTTCTGATTCAACTTTGGCCTCCTGCGGCGTCCGATCGTAGGAATAGAGGCTTTCGTAGATGCGAAAAACCGAGTCCGGAACTGGTTTCACGTTGCGGTAATCCGCCATCTGAAACGAAACGGGCGCAGTGAGAGTCTCCGACAGGGCGCTCGGATGAAGGTACTTCGCCAGGCGCACGCCGTGGGTCGCCAGGCGTTCGAACGGCAGCCGTGCGTCAGGCTCGTTATACATGTACGGAGGGTCTGTCGAAGCACCGCCGAGAATATACTTGCGGTCCCCCACGGAGTTGAGGCTCCACTCCTTGACGTTGCCGGCCATGTCGTAGGTGCCAAAGGGTCCGAGGCCGGAGTAGCTCCCTACCGGCGCTGGGCCTTTTCCCGAAAAATTACTCAACTGCAAAATGTCCGAGAACCGGCCCATGTCGGCAGCGCGAAACCAGTGAAAGACCGTGGGCAGACTCTTCCCGGCGAATTGCGCGTAAGCCGCCGCTTCATACCAGCTCACGCCGTTGACCGGATAATTATCCTGGCCCGACGGGTAGCTGCCCAGCTCCCACGTGGAGGGGCCAAAACGATCGGTTTTGTCGCGGAGCAGAAGCATGGCCTCGCCGAAGCTGAGCGCCCGCCCGTCCTTAAGGAAAGGAACTTTCCAGTACTGCGGATCGCGGTAGCCGCCTGCGTCCACCAATGTCTTGTATTCCCGGTTGCTGACCTCGAATTTGTCTATCAGAAAATCATCCACCTTCACCTCGAAGTGACCCGTGGGGTCCACTCGGCCGGCGGGGATATGCACCATTCCGGGCGGCAGGCTTGCCACCGGATCCAAGAGTACGTTGACAGGTGAGTTCTCGAGGGCGGTACCAGTGGCCTCCACTGTTTCGTACCCGTCCTTGGTCAATTGGAACGCGTAGAACGCGTGAGGCAGCCGGGTTCCCTGCAGAGGCGTCTTTCCCAGATATTCCCATTGACCGTGGATGTCGCTGTAATCCCGGACATGAACATCAGCGCCGGGCGGAGTCGTGAGAATCCCATTGGGCCACAGCGTTCCCGCTTTTAATTTGCTGAGCGCGGGGTCCGTCGGAGCATAGCGCTCGGCCTGTCGAATGAGCCGGTAGGCCACCATTCCCTTTCGTTCCATGGCGAGTTGCCTGATTTCCGGCAGCGCTCTTTCTTGCAGCCATTTGATGCGGGAGTAATGGCGGTAGACCAGACCGGCGGAAACGCCCGCAAGAGCGAGAACGAGCAGCATGCCAGCGATAAACGACGGCTTGCGCACGACTCTCACGATGGGCATCGCCGCGCTCGATTCATTGATGCGCTGCTGGCGCAGGCTCGCGAACTCCGCACGCATCTCTGCCGCAGAAGCGAAGCGCTTCCCGCGGTCCTTTTCGAGGGCCTTGCCGATGATGCGTTCGAGTTCCGCGGAGATTTGTGGATTCATAGAGGAAAGCGGAGCGGGGGTTGCGTGCAGGATGGAATCGGAGACGGCTGCGGAAGTCTCGCCTGCGAACGGCCGGTGGCCGCTCGCCATTTCGTAGAGAACGGTGCCAAAGCTGAATAGATCGGTGCGCGCGTCGAGTGGCTCGCCACGAGCCTGCTCGGGCGACATGTAGACAATGGTCCCGACGGCGACGCCCGGAGTGGTCAGGAAATCGTGGGTGGCACCGGCAGCAGTGGGAAGAGCGGATGTGCCAACTGCTTCGGCGACGCGATAGTGATCGTGGGTTAGCTTGGCAAGACCAAAGTCGAGAATTTTGATGTGACCGCGGCGCGTCACGAAAATATTGCCGGGCTTGACGTCGCGGTGAATGATGCCCTGACTGTGGGCCGCATCGAGGCCGTCGGCGATTTGAACGGTGAGGTCGAGCAGTTCACCCACTTCGAGAGGTCTGCCGCCGATGCGGTCCCGCAGTGTTCGCCCTTCGAGAAGCTCCATGGCCAGGAAGTACTGGCCGTTGACCTCGCCAATTTCGTAGATCGTGCAGATGTTTGGGTGATTCAGCGCGGAGGCGGCGCGAGCTTCGCGGCGAAAGCGCTCAGTGGCTTGAGGGTCGCTGGCAAATTGTTCGGAAAGAAATTTCAGGGCGATAAATCGGCCAAGTTCGAGATCCTCGGCCTTGTAGACCACGCCCATACCCCCGATACCTAGCTTTTCCAGGATTCGGTAGTGGGAGATCGTTCGGCCAACCATGGCGGCCACGCGCTTTAACCAGGGATGTTAGTTGCTGTGTACAAGCAAGTCAATCGAGAGAGTCTCAAGATGCCGAGAGCGTGTGCCAGCATCGGCTCTTGAGCTACCTCTGGCTGTCACGGGTTGGACAAAGTTTCCCCTTGACATATTCCCATATGGGAATGTAATATGACTCTCATGTCTCGCGCAGCTACCACCGCGGATGCGTTCAACGCCGTTGCCGAGCACCGTCGGCGAGAGATCTTGAACTTTCTCACTCTGCGGGAGCGCCCCGTCGGGGACATTGTGGCGAGCCTTGGCCTTGAGCAGCCGTCGGTCTCGAAGCACTTGCGCGTCCTGCGAGATGTTGGACTGGTCCACGTCCGACGCGACGGCCGCCGGATGCTGTATCGAACCAACGCCGAGGCGATCCGACCGCTTCACGAGTGGACCAGCACGTTCGAACGGTTCTGGGGGCACCAGTTGAACCGTGTGAAGGAGCGAGCGGAAGGGAAACGCAATTTGTGACTGAAGTGCAATGGGAATGCAGCCAAGGTCCAGGACAATTTTTGATTTGAGGAGGAATGATGACTTCGACAGCACCAAAGATGGATCGAACGATCGAGGATTTGACGTTGAACGTGACGCAGGAAATTCATGTCCGTGCACCGCTCGAGGCGACTTTCGCAGCGTTGCTTGAGCAGCTTGGACCGCAGAATGATACGCCCGACGGCAAGCCGATGCCTATGAAGATCGAGCCGTGGCCCGGCGGGCGGTGGTATCGCGACCTCGGTGGTGAAAACGGCCATTTCTGGGGACATCTGCAAGCGATCAAGCGGCCGACGCTGCTGGAAATAACAGGGCCGCTGTTCATGTCGTATCCGGTCGTCTCGAACGTGCAGTACCGGCTGAGCGAGGCGGATGGAGGAACGTTGATCAAATTCCACCACACGGCACTGGGACTGATTCCAGATGACCATCGAGCAGGAGTGGGGAAGGGTTGGACGTACATCAACGAGGGCATTCGCAAGCGGGCCGAAGCGCAGCGGTCGCGGTGAGCGCGACCGCTGCGTGAGGAGAGACGTATGTGTCCAGCGTGTATTGCGAGCGCAGCACTGATGGTCGCTGGGGTGATGTCTACGGGCGGGCTGACGGTGCTCGCTGCAAGACTGCTTCATTCGAACAATAGCCCGGAGAGAATTTCGCCTGAAAAACCGAGCGCAAAGGAGACGTGATCATGGCTACGGCGACGAGCAAGAGGGAAGGTCCGAAAGTCGTGTCGCAAGCGGGATGGCTTGCCGCGCGAAAGGAGCTGTTGAGCAAGGAAAAGGAGTTCACGCGGCTGCGCGACGAACTGAGCCGGCAACGCCGGGAACTGCCCTGGGAGAAAGTCGAGAAGGACTATGTGTTTGATGGGCAGAGCGGCAAGGAGACGCTGGCCGATCTTTTCGGCGGCAGAAGCCAGCTGATTGTGTATCACTTCATGTTTGGTCCTGGGTGGGAGCAAGGCTGCCCGAGCTGCTCATTGCTGGCGGATCATATCGACGGCAGCGTTGTGCACCTTGCGGCAAGAGACGTGAAGCTGGCGGTGGTTTCGCGAGCGCCGCTGGCGCAGATTGAGGCGTTCAAGAAACGCATGGGCTGGCGGTTCAAGTGGGTGTCGTCGTACGAGAACGACTTCAACCGCGACTACCACGTGTCGTTCACCAAGGAGGAGATGGTGAAAGGGCAGATGTACTACAACTACGTCAGGCAGCAATTTCCGAGCGAAGAAGGGCCCGGTATGAGCGTGTTCTACAACGACCGGACCGGCGGCATATTCCACACGTATTCGAGTTACGGCCGCGGGCTCGACACGCTGATCGGGGCGTACAACTGGCTGGACCTTGCGCCAAAAGGGCGCGACGAAGATGGGTTGGCGTATACCATGGCGTGGGTTCGCCACCACGACAAGTACAGTGACGGCCAGTTCGTCGACTCGACCGAGACGTACTCGCCCCCTAAGAGCTCCGATGCCACGTGCTGTTCCGGGGAGAACCACTAGCGAAGGCGCCAGGATCGCTGAGCACGAGACAGGTACTGGGCTAGTCACCATGCGACGCCACAAAGACCATGAGGGCCAGGAACTGCTCGATTCAGGTTGTTAGCGATCGAACCCTATTTCGGGTGTGAACGCTCAGACGATGCCGGGAACCCAGCGCCAGCGCACGCGTTGGAGATAAGCGGTGTACTGCGGGTCGGCGCGGAGAAAGCCCTCTTCAACAAAGCTCTTGATGACCAGCCAGAAGATATCCCAGCGACTATGCTGATTATTTCCGCGCGCTCGGCTACGCCCAGATTGGAAAAGGGGATCAGGCCATAGGTTCCCTGCGGAAAGTGCTCAAGCAGCACCAGCCGTTCATTCTAAACGTAAGGAATGAGCCAGAAATTCGACAGCCTTCGCTCTCTGACCCCAGGTTCGTGGAAATCGTCCGTGCTGTCGGTTTTCCGCAAGTGCATTAAACTCCAATTCTTTGTTGTGGTCGAACATGGATGTTGAAACAGTCTTCGTGATTTGGCGCGGGAATGTGAACTGAAGTGTTTGTGGCAACGTCGACATGAGCAAGCGTTGCGATCGGCCTAGAAAAACACCCGCAGACCCGCGAGCTTTTCCTTCGATCCGCTTCGCAGGTTATTGAGTATCGACACGAAAACGCGCAACCCCCGGCCGGGCCGCACCTTCAGCGGTAGGAAATTATAGAAATACACTGTTTATTCTTCATACATCTGAGGATTCTAATAGATGGTGGGGTGACTCTTTTAGAACAGCTTTGCAGAGCGTTGTAGTGAGACATTGGGTCAGTGAAAGTGATAGCGACACCATCGTGTATCGAGATTGTTAGCCACACGGGTCAACGAGATTGATGAACCAGAGTGGGAGCGAGCCAGGGGGGTTGTAATGATCAAACCGGTAGAGTCTGCGAGTCGGACCAAAGGAAGCGGCGGTGCTGTCTTTGCTGAGAGTGTGGCGGACATTCTCGAACGTGAACTCCAAGCGGTGATTGAGGATTGGCTTTTTCGAGTCGAGCAGGAACCAGACCTAACATGTATCCCGCTGAGCTTTGAAGAGCGCACGGGGCATCTTCCTCATCTTCTGCATGATGTGATTGCGCGGTTGCGTCTGGACGCAGGCACGAAAGCTCCGATTTCGGAGGCTGCGGGCACCCACGGGGACTTGCGCCGTAAACAAGGCTACACCGTAGCGATGGCGGTAGAGGAGTCTCGTCTACTGCAGGTCAGTATTTTTACGTCGCTCCACAAAAACGTGAAGCATTTGGAATTCAGCACGCTGCTTCCCAATGTGGTGACGATCGCGGACGAGGTGGATGCGCAATTGAAGCAGCAGATGCTGCGCTTCATGGCGGCGGCGGCGGCGGCGGATAAGAACTTGGTCAAGGGCAAGTAACAGGTTTTGATGAGCTAAGCCAGATGTCGAGCCTAAGCCTTGGAACTGCACGACAAACGACCATGACCATGAAGGATGGCGACGAGTGTGTTCTGTTAATCGAGGCTCAGGCAGGCGATGCGGCAAGAATTCTAGACGAATTGCGTTCGGCAACCGACGAACCGTTCCGGGTGGAGTGGGTTACCGAACTCTCGAGTGGGATCGAACGGTTGCGTAACGGAGGGGTTGGGGCGGTGATGCTCGACCTGACATTGCCCGATAGCCATGGCGTCGAGACATTCGACAAGCTTTTTCAGGCCGCGCCTGACGTGCCGATCCTGATCCTGAGCGGGGCCGATGCAGAAGAAACGGCTAGGCAAGCAGTACAGCGCGGGGCCCAAGACTACCTGGTCAAGAATCAAGCCGATGGTTACCGGTTAAGGCGGACGGTGCGCACGATGATGGATCACCGTGCGGCGGAAGCCATGTTGTTGGAAAGTGAAATCGCCAACTTGACGCTTGATTCCATTGTAGAGGCGGTACTGCGCACGGACATACGTGGAAACGTCACATATTTAAATCGAATCGCGGAGAAGATGACCGGATGGCGCCGGGAGGAAGCGCTCGGGCGTCCAGTTGCGGACGTGCTCCGAATCATTGATCGTGTTAGCGGCGCACCGGTTGACAAAATCGTGGAAATCGTAATGCACGAAGATAAGAGCGAGAGGCCAACGGCGAGCTCTATAAACTGTATTTTGGTTCGACGGGACGGGTTCGAATTTGGAATTGAAAATACAGTGGCGCTTATCCATGACCAGGATGGGGCCGTAACCGGGGCGGTTGTGGCTTTCCACGATGTGAGCGTGGCTCGGGCTAAATCGCTCGAAATGTCCCACTTAGCGCAACACGATTCCCTGACTAATTTGCCGAACCGGATTCTGTTCAACGACCGGCTGACGCAAGCGATTTCATTGGCGGAGCGCCAGGGCAAGCAGCTCGCGGTGATGTTTGTTGATTTAGATCACTTTAAAAAGATCAACGACTCACTGGGCCATGGGGTGGGCGATAAACTGCTTCAGTCGGTAGCCGGGCGATTGGTGTCTTGTGTCCGCCGGGCGGACACCATAAGCCGGCTGGGCGGGGACGAATTCGTGGTACTCCTCTCCCAAGTCGAGCATGCGGAAGACGCGGCCGTCAGCGCGCGAAAAATCCTTAGGACGTTAGCGGCGTCGCATATTATTGATAACTTAAGCCTGGATATCAACGTGAGCATTGGGGTGAGTACCTTCCCCAGCGACGGGCGAGACGCGGAAAGCTTGATGGATAAAGCGGACACCGCGATGTACGAAGCCAAGCAACACGGCCGGAATACCTATAAGTTCTTCCGACGGGACATGCACGCCCGAGCTGAAGAACGACAATCGCTCGAACGGGATTTGCGCTACGCGCTGGGGCGGAACGAGTTTTTGCTGCACTACCAGCCTAAAATCAATCTTCAGACAGGACAGATCACGGGAGTCGAAGCGCTGATACGTTGGGTACACCCGCAGCGTGGAATGGTATATCCGGCGCAGTTCGTGCCCATCGCGGAAGAGTGCGGGTTGATTTTACCTATCGGACGGTGGGTGCTACTGGAGGCATGCAAACAGGCCCGCGCGTGGAGGGATGCGGGATTGGGGGTTGTGCCTATGGCGGTTAACGTGTCCGCCGCCGAATTTGGCGCCAAGGATTTTCTGTCAGGGGTCCGCGCCGTGTTGATTGCAACGGGAGTGGAGCCTCAGAATCTAGAGCTGGAACTGACCGAGAGTGTGCTGATGCAGGACGCGGAGTCTACTGTGGTCACCCTGGGCGCGCTCAAAGCCATGGGTGTGCAGCTTGCAATCGACGACTTCGGCACAGGCTATTCCAGCTTTACCTATCTGCGGCGTTTTCCAGCGGACGCGCTGAAACTCCATCAGTCTTTCGTGCAGGAGATCACTGCGGACCCAGGAGACGCGGCCATTGTCAGCGCCATGATCAGTATTGGCAAGAGCCTGAAGCAGCGGGTCATTGCGGAGGGTGTGGAAACCGGTGCCCAGCTCAATTTCCTTCAGCGCCACGGGTGCGGCGAAGGACAAGGCTATTATTTCAGCCGTCCGGTTGTGGCCGAGCAGGCCGGGAAACTGCTTGATGCCGGCATACGAGAAGGCGTGGTCCACTAGCGATTCGAAGAGGTTGTCCCAAGTGCGTCCATCTGTCCGAAGGGTGGGGCACAAGACGGGGGCCTTCTGGAAAATTATTGTGCCCGCCAAGTGCTGTTGTAGCTTCCCCGAACCGGCCGGTTCGGACAGTTTCGATGCTGGGCCGGCGTGAAATCAGTGGATCATCCCAAAGGCAGAAAACCACAACGGTGTCCTCGATAGTCTTTGATAGTCTTTAAATGTTTCGAGCCCCAGCCTTATGCGCCTCATTTCCGGCTTAGGACGGTGTCGGCGTTTGGTCTCCGGACTTGGGTGCCGCACAGATCGCACAGCAGCGTCCGGCGCGACTTCGCTATTGCTGCTGTTGGTCCTGGTAGGCTGCTCCCGGGCTTGGCCGCCTGGAGCGAATCACGGTGGCCGGGGGTAACTCCTCCGGCTGAGGCGAATTCACCGGCGTGACCGTCACCATCACCGAGAGCGTGCTTTCTGCGTCTCCTTTGTACACGCCGCGAGTCGGTGGCACGTCGGCGTAGTCGCGTCCTAGAGCCACGCGAATGTGCCGCTCGCTGGCGACGAGTTTGTTGGTGGGATCGAAAGCCACCCATCCGACATCACCAAGAAATGCTTCGACCCAGGCGTGCGTCGCTCCCGCGGACGAACGGTCTTTCGACTTGGCTTCCTGAAACAGATAGCCACTCACGTAGCGGCAAGGAATCCTCAGGCGCCTCACCAGCGCAGTCATAATATGAGCAAAGTCCTGGCAGACACCTCGTCGTGCGCGCAAGGCATCGTCGATGGGTGAATCGACCTTCGTACTGTTGGGCACGTAGGCCAAGGTCCGGTAGAGCGCCTCGTTCAATTCCAGCAGCAGCTCAAGAGGGTTTCCACGGCGTTCCACGCGTACATCGCCGGCGAGCTCCTCCAGCAGCGCGGTAGGCTGCGTGTACTGGCTGGGTAACAGCATCTCCCAGAAATCGCCGTCCGCGATGCACGCATCCAACTTTTCCCAGTCCGGCACGTGCTGTGGCTCGGGAACTGGCGGCGCCATGACCTCTACCAGTGCATGCGCCGCCACCTGGATCTGCTGGTGCTGCCCGGGAATATCGAAGTGATGCACGGTGTTGCCAAGAAAGTCGCGGTAGAGCATCATATTTGCGCGCGGGGTCAGGTCTAGCGAGAATGAAAGACACCTCTGGCGAGCTTCGCTCCTCGGTTGCACGCGCACTTCCATCACGCTCTCGCGCACCGCGGGTTGGTAATGGAAATTCGTGATGTGCCGCACAGAATACGTCATCTTTGACCAGCCTTTCCGTTCAGGAAGCTAGCTCGGTCTCAATCGGATAATCGAAATAGATATCGTGGATCGCGGCGTGAATATCCGCGCACTTGCTGCGCACCGCCTCGAGATAGGCGTGCACCCCTTCCGCTATGATCTCTTCGATCTGGCTGAAGCTGAGCTGCGCCCGCAGCCTGCCTGCTACGCGGGTTGGCAATTTCGCCGGGCGCTCCGTCAGATCTCCGATGATGTGCAGCGCCGCGTTGATGCGGTCCACCGAAAACCGCAGCGAGTGCGGGAAATCCGGGTTCAGCACCAAAAATTCCGCGACGCGCAGCGGGCGAATCTCCGCGGTATAAACCTTGCAATACGCCTCAAAGGCTCCGCAGCCGCGCAGCAGACCGATCCATTCCAAGTACGCCGCCGCTTCCACGGCTTGGTCTGCCGGCTGCTCCAACCGCTTGAAATGCGCTCCGATGAGCGCCGCCAGCGTATCCGCGCGTTCCACGTATCTTCCGAGCTGGATATATTGCCAGCCTTCGCCGTGGCTCATCGTGCCGTCTGTGATTCCCTGGAATAGGTGCGCGCCTTCCTGCACCGTCCAGAAAAACCCGTGCGAGTTCAGAATCCAGCCCTCCTCCGGACTCTTTTCCATGACTTCCAAATAAAGACGGTTGAGTTGTTCCCACATCTCCGAGCTGCACTGTTCGCGTACATGGCGCAGATTTTCGCGCGCCGCGGCGATGCAAGACACGATTGACGAGGGATTTGCGCGGCTGAACACGAGCTTGTCCACCAGGCTGGTCGGGTGCACCGGGCCGTTTTCCGCGCCCGCGGAGTGCAGCGCCTCCAGAAGAAACCTCCATCGTCCCGCACCTGCATCCGGAGACTGATCGAGCCACAGCTGCAATTCGACATCGACGAGCCTGGCCGAGTGTTCCGCCCGTTCCAGGTAGCGGGTCATCCAGTACAGCCCGTCGGCCACGCGCGAAAGCATTCCCGCTTCGCGCTGGAAGGATCGGACGAAATAGTTTCTCGGAGGTCTCATGAGTTAAACCGACCACTGCCGGGTTGTTCGGCTTGCGGAATGCAACATCCCCGGACCCGGCTCGGAATGGTTCCCGTTCGTCGCTTCCCGCAGCACCCAAGTGTCCTTGCTGCCGCCGCCCTGCGATGAATTCACCACGAGTGATCCCTTTCGCAGGGCGACCCGTGTCAGCCCGCCCGGCACCAGGGTCACCTTTTCGCCAAACAAAATGTACGGGCGCAAATCGATGTGCCGCGATTCCACATCGCCGTCGATAAGACACGGAGCGCAGGACAGAGCTAAGACAGGTTGCGCGATGTAGTTGCGCGGTTCGACAACAATACGCCGGCGGAATTCCTCGCGCTGCTCGGCTGTGCTTTGCGGTCCGATTAGCATCCCGTAGCCGCCCGATTCCCCCACCGCTTTCACCACCATCTTGTCTAAATGTGCCAATACGTGCCTGCGGTGCGCATCGTGGGTCATTAGGAACGTCGGAACATTCGGCAGGATAGCATCTTCGTTCAGGTAATATTTGATGATCTGCGGAACGTACGCATAGACCGCCTTGTCATCAGCCACCCCGGTCCCAATCGCGTTTGCCAGCGACACGTTTCCCGCGCGATAGGCGTTGAACAAACCCGGAACACCCAGGGTGGAATCCGGCCGGAAACACAGCGGATCGAGAAAATCGTCATCGACTCTCCGGTAGATCACGTCCACGCGCCGCAAGCCTGCGGTCGTACGCATGTAGACGACGTTGTCGTGGACCAGAAGGTCGCGCCCCTCCACCAACTCGATACCCATCTGCTGCGCCAGAAACGTGTGCTCGAAGTAGGCGGAGTTTCCTACGCCCGGCGTAAGGAGCACGGTTGCCGGGTCATTTCGGCCGGGAGCGTTGGCGGGCGCCAGCCCGCGAAGCGTGGCCAGCAGCGCCTGCGGGTAGTGATCAATCGGAAAGACCCCGTAGTCCTGAAACATCGTGGGGAACACGCGCTTTAGCACTTTGCGGTTGGCCAGCATGTAGGACACACCGCTCGGGATGCGCAGGTTGTCCTCCAGCACGGCGAAGCTGCCGTCTGGCAAGCGCACCAGATCGGTTCCGCAAATGCTGACATAGTTGCCTCGCGGCACCTCGAGTTCCCGCATCTCTCGCCGGAAATGCCGGCAACTGCACACCAACTCGCGCGGCACCACCCCATCCTTCAAGATTCTTCCGTCGTGGTAGAGGTCGTTCAAAAAAAGATTCAGCGCGGTGATTCGCTGGGTAAGTCCCTTCTCGATCAGCGCCCACTCCTGCGCGGGAATGATCCTCGGCACCAGGTCGTTGGGGAAAATGCGTTCGGTGCCTTCTTTGTTACCATACACCGTGAAGGTGATCCCCTCGTGAAGGAATGACAAGTCCGCCGCCTGCTGGCTACGCCGCAACTTGTCCGGAGGGAGGCGCAGCAGCCTCTTGTAAAGCGCCTGATAATGCGCCCGCGGCCGACCCGGCGCTTCAAACATTTCGTCGTAGGAGTTTTCAAACCGATAGTGCAGGAAAGAAGGCGGAACAAGATGTCGAGGAGGTATGACCGACGTTGTCACTGGCTCTTGCATGGAGAGCCGACTGACACGCTGTCTTCTCGGCATACCTCTAGCGGACCGCATGGCTGCACTCCACCGTTCTCGAATCCGCTCGTTCCGCCGTTTTTGCGGTAGGCGGTCAGTTTCTTCGTGACTCGGACTGTAGGCAAAAGCCGCGCGGGTGTCCAATCGAAACTTTTGATTTCACGAATAACTTTATCCTTTACGAGGGTCCCTTTGTTCTATCGCCACCAAGAAGCGCTGAGCGGCACTTTCCTCAGATCACCCCAAAAAACGATGTATCTAGAACGATTTCACAGGCGGACAGGATTTCCCCTGCTTTCCGGACGAAACGACGGGTCAAGAGCGCAAACCCCGACGCGGACGCGCGACATAATGTCGCCCGCAAGATATACTATGCGGCTTGCAGGCATGAGTGCAGCAGAAAGGCGGCAACTATGGCGATCGATCGGCGTGACTTTATCAAGACAACGGGAAAGGCAATCACTGCGAGCGCGGCCACGCTTGCGCTGAGTGGGAAGATACTCGGCGCAAATGATCGTGTGCGCGTGGCGATTTGCGGAGTGCGAGGTCGCGGCAACGATCACCTCCACGGGTTTAAGCGTGTGCCAGGAGCGGAGATTGCCGCTCTGTGCGATGTGGATGAAAGCGTTTTGAACCAGCGCCTCGGCGACGTGGAGAAGATGGGTTTGGCAAGGCCAAAATCCTACGTTGATGTTCGCAAGCTGCTTGAGGACAAAGATATTGACGCCATCTCCATCGCCACGCCCAATCATTGGCACGCGCTAATGGCCATCTGGGCCTGCCAGGCGGGGAGAGATGTGTACGTGGAAAAGCCGTGTTCCCATAACTGGTTTGAAGGACGGCAATTGGTGCGGGCGGTAAAGAAGTACAACCGCATTTGCCAGCACGGCAGCCAGTTGCGATCCAACCCCGGTATGCTCGAAGCGATGCAGCGGCTGCGCGACGGCACGATCGGCGATGTCTACCTGGCCCGCGCGCTTTGCTACAAGTGGCGGCCATCGATCGGGCACACTCCGGTGGAAGCTGTTCCGGCCGGCGTTCATTATGACCTGTGGACCGGCCCTGCACCGCTGAAGCCTTTTACGCGCAATCGCTTTCACTACAACTGGCATTGGATCTGGGACACCGGGAACGGTGACGCCGGCAATCAGGCAATCCACGAAATCGATATTGCGCGCTGGGGTTTGGGTGTTCGCTTCCCGGTATCTGTGTCCGCCATGGGTGGCCACTTCATGTTCGATGACGACCAGGAAACACCCAATGTGTTGAATGCTACCTTCTATTTCGACGCTTCCGAGAACAAGCGCAAGATGATGGAACTCGAAGTCAGACACTGGATCACAAATCACGAGGCAGAGATAGGCACCGGTGCATACGGGACCAGTAATGTACCCGCCGCGGGACTGAGCGCCGATGCAAACAAAAAGCCTGGCGACAAACAGTCGCTAGGGCCAAAGGACGCAAAGACGAACACCATCGGCAACATCTTCTATGGATCGAATGGCTATCTCGGCATCGATGGATACGATGTCTACAAGACGTGGCTAACCAATCAGGCCGAGCCCGGGCCACACGGTCGGGGTTCTGGCGACCATTTCGCAAACTTCATTGATTGCGTTCGCAGCCGCCGTGCCGAGGACATTCATTCGCCGATTGAGGAAGCGCACATCTCGGCGACGCTGGTGCATCTAGCCAATGCCTCGTACCGCGTAGGGCGTACGCTGCAATTTGATCCTGTGCAGGAGCAGGTCATTGGGGATGAGGAAGCCAACCGTCTCCTTCGTGGCAACTATCGCGCACCTTATATTGTGCCGGAGGAGATTTGAGGGTCTGCGGGGCGGGCGTTTCCAGCACGTTGGGCCTCTGTTTTTGCGCGGCCGATGGTGACTCGACGAACATTCCTGACTGGAATCGCAACCGATCGGTTAGAGCGGCTGGCGGAGAAGGGAGCGAATTAATGTTTGCAGCGCCCAAGGAAAGCGGGTGGCAACTTGTCTTGCTGATGGGTGCCGTTCTGGTGTCGATGGGAGCGTGTACAAGTCTTGGCGCGCAGCCGCGCGAAAAGGCCATCGGAGTGTTTGAAAACCATGGGGACGTTGGCTCGGTTCTGCATAACGGGTCGGTGGACTACGACGGGTCCACCCGCAGCTACACGATTGCCGGCAGCGGTGAGAATATGTGGCTCACAGCGGACGCATTTCAATTTGTCTGGAAAAAGGTGTCCGGCGATTTTTCCTTGAGCGCAGATATCTCGTTCGTCGGCCATGGAAAAAACCCCCATCGCAAAGCTGTGTTGATGTTCCGCCAGAGTCTTGATGCGGACTCGGCATATACCGACGTCGCGCTGCACGGGGACGGACTCACGTCGTTGCAGTATCGCGACGAAAAGGCTGCGGCAACACATGAAATTCAATCGAACACGTCCGCGCCCGCACGGCTGCGTCTGGAAAAGCGGGGCGATTACTTCTACATGTCGCTGGCGCGGTCTGGCGAAGGCTGGCAGATTGCTGGCGGATCGATTCGGGTTCCGATTAAGGGGAACTATTATGTCGGTATCGGAGTTTGCTCGCACGAAAAAGACATCGTCGAGAAAGCGATTTTCTCCAACGTAGTGCTGCAGCCTCCTCCGGCGCAACCGGCCGAGCGAGTGTTATACAGTACGCTTGAAACGATTACGATTGCATCAACGGATCGGCGGGTCGTTTACGTCGCGCCCGGACGTTTCGAGGCGCCGAACTGGACGCGCGATGGTGCGGCGCTGCTTTTCAACCGCAACGGGCGAATGGAACGAATACCGGTGGGCGGAGGCGCGATCCAGACCATCGACACGGGATTTGCCATCCGCTGCAACAATGACCACGGCATCTCACCCGACGGACAATGGCTGGCAATCAGCGACCAGTCGCAGGAGGAGCATCGCTCACTCATTTACATTTTGCCGATCAGCGGCGGTGCGCCCAAGCGGCTGACGCAGAAGGCCCCTTCGTACTGGCACGGCTGGTCTCCCGACGGGAAAACGCTGGCATTTGTTGGTGAACGGAATGGCAACTTCGACGTCTACACCGTACTCGTCAGCGGAGGCGAAGAAACGCGGCTAACAACGGCGGAAGGCCTCGATGACGGACCGGAATATTCGCCCGATGGGAAGTCCATCTACTTTAACTCGGAGCGAACCGGGACAATGCAGCTCTGGCGGATGAGATCGGACGGCGGCGATCAAGAGCAGGTTACCGCGGACGAGTTCAACAACTGGTTTCCGCATGTTTCCCCGGATGGGCAGTGGATCGTGTTTCTTTCCTATGAAACGAATGTCAAGGGCCATCCAGAAAACAAGGATGTGCAGCTACGGATCCTGTCGCTCAGAGATAAGAAGATTAGCGTGCTGGCCAAATTGTTCGGTGGGCAGGGCACGATTAACGTGCCGTCGTGGTCGCCCGATAGTCAACGGTTAGCGTTTGTAAGCTATCAATTGATCGCTGTCGAAAAGTAGCTGCGGCGCGAAACGCGGATTCGCTTCATGCTCAGCGTGGACCCTGGCCCTCAGATCGCTTCTCCCCCCAGGTCGGTTCAGCATGGAAGCCCTGGGCTTATGACTGGACTTTTGAATGCAACCGCGATCTCCCGGGCTCGCGACAGGTCTACCAGAGCAGAGTTCCCCTGCCAGCAACGAGGCGGCTTCCATTTCCCAGCAGGCGTCGTTGGCAGCATGGAGTGGCTCGGCTAGAAAGATGTTGACTCTGGACTATACTCCAGGGTGTAGCTTTTTGGAGAGGAGCCAAGCCGATGCAAATTGGCACCATCGCGAAGAAGATCGGTGTGAGTGTTGACGCAATCCGATTCTACGAGCGTAACTCTCTGCTTCCGCGCCCACCAAGAACACAGGGGGGCTTCCGTCGGTACGGCGAGAGCGAGGTCGAGACCCTCGGGTTCATACGTGACGCACAAGGCCTGGGCTTCAAGCTCCATGAAGTCCGCGAACTTTTGGACCTGCGGCGAAGCCGCTTGCAGCCCTGTGCGCCAGTGCGCCGCCGACTGGAGCAAAAACTCTTACAGTTGCGTAGGAAGCTTGCCGACCTTCAGAAGTTGGAGCACGAGTTGCGCGCGACTTTGCGCGCTTGCAACCGAGAGCTGCGCAACCGATCTGCTCGTTGCCCGCTGTTGTCTAGGACTAGTGCGCAGAAACCGGAGACCTCCCAGTGAGGGTTGAAGTGCTCTATGTGGCGGAATGTCCGTTTCATCCGGCAGCGGTAAAGCTGCTCAAAGATGTCTTGGCTGCGGAAGATATCGCGGCGGACATCCGTGAAGTCCTCATCACCGACCTAAGCATGGCCAGGGACCTCAGGTTTTGTGGATCTCCGACGATCCGAATCAACGGACGAGATATCGCCCCGGAATCACAGACATTCTCGCTAAGTTGCCGCTTGTACCCCGGATCGAAACAGATAGGCGTTCCCTCGGTCGAGATGATTCACCGCGCGGTGTGGGAGGCTTGCGCCGGAGATAAGCAGTGAAGCCGGGCACGGGCATCTCGGCCTCCTTGGTGGCCGCCTTGAGTTCGCTCGCTACGATTGGTTGTTGTCTTCCGCTAGGGTTCGCCGCCGCACTCGGGGCCGCGGGTGCCAGCGCATTCTTGACCATACTGCGCCCCTGGCTACTAGCGCTCTCCGTTGTGTTGCTGGGCATCGGGTTCTGGCAGCAACGCCGGGCACGACTGTGCGCGGTGCGTGGCAGGTTGCTCGGCAGTGTGTTGCTTTGGAGCGCAGTCGTTGTGGTGCTGGGAATGATTCTCTTCCCACAGCAGATAGCAGGGTTCATGGCCGATCATCTGTCCGGTGCCTACAAATGAAGAAGAGCGCGGCGGTTCTCGGGGTGATCACCGCCCTGTTGGTTTTGGCGGGGTTTTATCTATGGGGACCGTCTTCCGCTCCGCCGGGGCAAAAGCCACTCTCCACGCTCTCATCCTCAAATTTCGGTGATTTCACTGAGACCTTTGACTCGCCGGAGGACTTTCCTCGTGTGCTTCTGCTGCTCTCCCCAACTTGACCGACATGCCTGCGGGGGGCCTCCGCAGTTCAACGATTTCTGAACCGATATCCAGACCCACGACTTCGAGTGCTGGTGGTGTGGGAACCTATCCTTGCGACGGACTGGAAGTCGCCGAGCGCGGGCACACTCGGGCGAATCTGTGACTCTCGTGCAAGACAGTTTTGGGATCCAGGTCACATCGTCGCACAGCAAATGGCCCGCAACGCCAAGGCCAATCCCTCACAATCGGAGCCCGACTGCTGCGTGAGTAAGGGATTCTATTGGGACGATGCCATTGTTTACGCAGTTCACTCCCGCTGGAAGGATGCACCGGCCCCAGTATTTTGGCGCGGGCCGGTCGTGAGAGTTATTCCCGGTCTACAAGAGGCCCTCCCCAAGGCGCCCTGATGCTGCTCGCTGCCAGGCGCACAAACTAATCCGGGTAGATGGCGTTCCCAACTCGCACGGGTAACCTTCCGTTGGAGGATGCAGTTTGTATGCTTACCATTCCGAGTCGCCCTGAAACCCTTTGGTAAAAACAAGGCTTGATTCACCTATCTTGTTGCGCAACTGTTGGCTGCGGGAACTCTCCTGCTTTGTGGCTAATCCCGTCTCTGCCGCTCATGGTCCATTCGACACATGTCTGCAAACCCATCTTGAACTTCCATAAGAATGGTATAAGATTGTGCTCCCTTCCAAAAACCGGCGCACAGCTACAAGCTACCCTCTTTCAGCTTTCAGTGTCGTGTCCGGAATAGAAACTTCCATTCCCAACTGGTGTGAATGAAGGCCAAGTCCTTGTTGAATCGGAAGGTACAACTCGCGTTCGGGTCTGCCATTTTGACCTTACTCGTCGCCGGTGCGATCTCCTATCGCAGCATGGTCGTGTGCAGCGAAAGCGCGCGACGGGTCCGGCACGCCCACGAGGTTATTGAGAGCCTCCAGAATTTACTCTTCGCAATGGCCAGTGTCGAATCGAGTTACCGCGGATTTGTATTGACTGGCAAGGAATCCTATCTCGAGTCCTACCGTGTCAGCATATCGAGGGTAGAGGGGGATGAAACAGCCGTTCGCAACTTGACCGGTGATAACCCCGAACATCAGCGCCACCTGCCAGTCCTCGAAAGGCTGACTGCTCAGAAGATCGAGTTCGCGGAGATGGTCAGTACTCTGCGGCGAGCCAAGGGTTTGGAGGCCGCAGCAGATGCCATTCGCAGCGGACCGGGCCAGCGGACCATGGATGAGTTTCAAGCTGTAATTCGAGAAATGCAGGACGAAGAACTGCAATTGTTGGCGCTACGCAACGCGGATGCGAAGCAGCGCTTAGGACAGACCCAAACCGTTCTCATTCTCGGAACCGTCCTGGGCTTGTTAATCGCCTTTGCCGTAGGTTGGATCGCGCAGCGCGACCACGCCGCGCGTGGAATTGCGGAGGCCGCATTTCTCGAGAGTGAAGAACGATTTCGGATTCTGGTCGAGGGCGTGCAGGACTATGCCATCTTCAGGCTCGATCCGCGCGGGACGGTCGTTAGTTGGAATGCCGGGGCCGAACGCATCAAGGGCTACAAAGCTGATGAGATCATCGGGGAGAATTATTCGCGCTTCTATCTGCAGAAGGATATCGATCAAGGTAAACCGGAAGAGGAGCTTCAGATCGCAGCCGCGAGCGGCCGGTCGGAAATAGAACACTGGCGCGTGCGTAAAGATGGATCACAGTTTTGGGCCAACATAGTCATCACGGCGGCACGCGACTCTTCTGGGAAGCTACTTGGTTTTTCCGAGATCAGCCGGGACATCAGCAAGCGCAAGGAAACGGAGGCGAAGTACCGCGGGCTGCTGGAGGCGGCACCGGATGCCATGGTGGTGGTGAACCAGGACGGGAAGATCGTCCTGCTGAATGTTCAGGCGGAGAAGCAGTTCGGATACCGCCGCGATGAGCTGGTAGGGCAGAAGGTGAAGAACATCATTCCGGAGGGTTTCGCGGAACGGCTGATCGCTGACGGTACGCGAACCGCAGCTGACGCGCTGGCACAGCAGATCGGAACGGGGCTTGAGCTCACTGGGCGGCGAAAAGATGGCAGCGATTTTCCGATCGAGATCATGCTGAGCCCGCTGGAAAGCGCCGAAGGAATCCTGGTGACGGCAGCGATCCGCAACATCACCGAACGCAAGAAATCCGAGGAGCATCTGGTCAAGACGGTGGGGGAACTGAAGCGTTCCAATGACGAACTGCAGCAATTTGCCTACGTTGCGTCACACGATCTCCAGGAACCGTTGCGCATGGTGGCCAGTTATACGCAGCTCCTGGCCAAGCGCTACAAAGGGCGTCTGGACTCCGATGCCGATGAGTTCATCGCCTATGCAGTAGATGGGACCAACCGCATGCAGGGGCTGATCCAGGACCTGCTGGCCTATTCGCGCGCAGGGACAAATGGAAAGGCGCTGCACGAGATTTCCAGTGAAAACGCATTGAAGGAAGCGCTTGCGAACTTACGAGCCGCGATTAAGGAGAGCGGTGCGGTTGTGACTCACGATTCGCTACCAGCCATCACGACCGACGATACGCAATTGGCTCAGGTATTTCAGAACCTCGTCGGGAACGCAATCAAATACCGCGGTGCCGAAGTCCCCGAGGTACACGTCTCAGCCAAGAAAAACGGCGGCAATGAATGGATCTTTTCCGTGCGGGATAATGGGCTGGGAATTGACCCTCAGTACTTTGAAAGGATCTTCATCCTTTTCCAGCGGTTGCACGGGCGAACAGAGTTCAAGGGTACCGGAATCGGATTGGCCATTTGCAAGAAGATTTTGGAGCGGGTGGGCGGGAGAATTTGGGTCGAGTCGCAACCCGAAAAAGGCTCGACCTTCTACTTTGCCCTGCCGGAAAGAGATGGGAAGTGATGAAATCGATTGGAACGGACGCGGAACCTATTGAAGTTCTTTTGGTTGAAGATAGTCCCGGCGATGTCCGGCTCACGCAGGAAGCGTTTAAAGACGCCAAGGTCCATATCAACTTGCACGTCGCGTTGGATGGGACAGAAGCAATGGCTTTTCTGCGGCACGAAGGGGAGCACGCCAATGCTCCTCGCCCAGATCTGATCTTGCTCGATCTGAACCTCCCCAAGAAAGACGGCCGGGAGGTTCTGGGGGAAATCAAGGGGAGTCCGACACTGAAGAGCATTCCTGTCGTTATCTTGACTACCTCTGCGTCTGAGACGGATATCCTGCGGAGTTATCTGCTCCATGCGAACTGTTACATCACCAAGCCTGTGGACCTCGATGGGTTCCTCAAAGTGGTGAAGAGCATCGACAGTTTCTGGCTGTCTGTAGTCAAGTTGCCGCGCGAAGCACGCTCGTGAGAGAAAAGGCACTGCAAATTCTTCTGGTTGAGGATAACGCGGGAGATGCCCGTTTGCTCCGCGAGATGTTCAGCAAGGAGAAACCGGACAGTTTCGAATTCACGCACCTTTTGCGCATGAGTGACGCCGTGATTCATCTTGCGAAAGGTGGAGTGGACATCGTCCTATTGGACATGGGATTGCCGGATGGGCATGGCCTCGACACCGTGCGGCGGGCGCACGGGGCGGCCCCAGGCGTTCCGCTGATCGTGCTAACGGGCTTGGACGACGAGGTACTGGCCGCCGAAGCGATGAAGGTAGGCGCGCAAGACTATTTGATCAAAGGCCAGATTGAAAATCGTGCGCTTCCCCGAGCTCTTCGCCATGCGATTGAGCGCCACCGCATGCAAACAGAAACCGACCTCATCCGGACACATCAGATGAAGTTTAAGGATGAGTTCCTCTCACACGTGTCGCATGAGCTTCGTTCACCCCTGACCGCGATCTATCAGTTTGTGACCATTCTCCTGGACAGGTTGGCCGGCGAATTGAATCTGGAACAGCAGGAGTACCTGGACATCGTTCTGAGGAACGTCAAGCAGCTTCAATCGATGATTAATGACTTACTTGAAGTGACTCGCGTGCAGGCGGGTAAACTCACGATCGAGCTGCAATGTACTTCGGTTTTCGATGCAATCGTCTACACCGTCAACACACTCCAGGGAGCCGCCACAGCCAAAGGAATCACCCTCTCTTTCGATAAAGATCGCGACTTGCCATCCGTCAGCGGTGACCCCACGCGCATTCGACAAATCCTCATCATTCTAGTCGATAACGCCATCAAGTTTACGCCCACCGGCGGCGCGGTGAAGGTCCAGGCCCGGGTGTTCGAGCAAGATCCGGGTTTTCTGCGGGTGGAAGTTTCCGACACGGGATGCGGAATCAGTCCGGAAATGACCGAGCGGATCTTTGAGCACCTCTATCAGATAACCGATCCTGGCCAATCGGGACGGAAGGGCTTGGGGCTCGGCTTGTACATTTCCAAAGAGTTGGTGGCGAGGCAAGGCGGCAAGATCTGGGTGCGCAGCGAGCCACAAAAAGGCAGCCATTTTTTCTTCACCGTGCCCATTTTTTCCCTGACGAGTTGGATTGGCCCGATGTTGGCGCAAGAGAAGAAGCCCGGCGATGCCATCGCATTGCTTGCCGTGGAGATGGGTTCTCGGGACGGCTGGCTTTCGCCGGATGTGCGCAAGGAAATGTCGCATATGGCGCGCAGGCTTCTGCAACAATGTTTGCGTCCCGAAACAGATGTACTACTGCCAACCATGGATTCGGCGAGCGTGCGCGACCTGTTCTTTGTCGTGGTCTACACGCAAGAGCACGGCGCGGAGATCATCAGCAAGCGTATCCGAACACAGTTCCAGCGCTGTGAGCAGCTTCAACCGGCAGACCTCACGCTTGCGGTTTCTCACAGCTTTCTGGCGCCGATATCGCGAGAGAAAAACGAGTCGATGGAAACCTTCGTGGAACACGTGGCTGCTGGAATTCAAGATCGCATCAACATCATAAGGTTGCAGAGGAGCGTTTAGACATGAGCCAAAAGACAATTCTGATTGTGGATGACGATCCCGATGTGCGACTGGGCCTCCACGTACGCCTCAAAGCCAACCATTACGACGTTATTTTCGCAGGGGATGGAATGGCGAGTATCGCGGAAGCGCGGAAACACATGCCCGATCTGATTATCCTGGACCTGGGCTTACCGGCCGGTGATGGCTTTAGCGTCCTGGAGCGGTTGAAAGCAAACGACAGTCTGTCTTTAATCCCGGTGATTGTCGTGTCCGCGCGCGACCTCAACGCAAATATGGACCGGGCGCTCAAGGCCGGCGCGAAGGCTTTCCTGCAAAAGCCGGTGGATAATGCCCAGCTCCTGTCGGTGATTCGACAAGTGCTGGGCGAAAAGAACCACACGCCCGCGAAGAAGGTGCATGATTTGGGGGACGTGTAAGGGGATTGTGATTCCTACCGACCAGGAGATAAGCCGCGCTATGGCCCAGCAACGCCAATGCGGGCAGCATCACCCTCCACCACAACCGGTGCCCTGCCACCGTAAGCTTCAAACTGCCAAGAATCGTAGCCGGACGGGGAATCCTGAGGAATCCCGGGCGAAATAAGAATTCGCCAGAGACAGGCCGCGAGCCTACCCGGTCTCTGCTAGGGTCGTACCAAAAAGGTAAAAGTCTGCTTGACATTCACACGCCGACGGCAGCAAAATCCGCCCACGTCTCGCAAGAGCAAGGCCCAACCACCGTATCTGTAAGCCCGAACGAGACAAGACCCTTTCCCTAGCTGGGCCCCTGGACCAAACGATCAATAGCTGTATGAATCCCAAACTAAAGACGAATTGTCATTCGGAAATCAGAGTGAACGCGAAATCAAAAGGAAGGAGACCAACTATGTTTAGGACAACGGCTAGTCCAATCTTGGCAGTCATTATTGCAGTCGTGGCAGGCTCTTTGCCCCTCAAGGCACAACCGACTATCACTCCATGTTCGTCTGCGTTTAACTCGGCGGGCATGGTAGTCAACAAACATTATCCCCACGATGCCTTTTTCGGCTCGTTTGCAGTGGTGAAGCATGTTTCGAGCGTCAAGCCGGGGAGTGGACCGTGCGACTTCGGGCCTCTTGATCCGGATATAGCTCTCGGCCCGGGAGTCAGCGTGTCACGGGGTGTAGCCCTGGATCGATTCGGAAACCTGTTTGTCGCCGCGGGCAACGGAACAGCAACCAGCATTCTGAAAATAGCGCCACCCTATGATGGTACGCCGACCGTCTTTTTTAGCGGAGCGCGCGATCTCATAAGTCTCGCGATCCGCGGTCACTTACTTTACGCGGCTGACTTCGGTGCGGGTACCATTCTGCGCTTCGACATGAACGATGTTCCCGCAAGCGCTACGACCTTTGCCACCGTTCCTGGCGTATTTGGAATCTTTGTTGCCGGCAGAGATGACCTCTTCGTCACGTCGAATGCCGGCGGTGAAGGATCCGACGACGTAAAGCGGGTAACCAGGAACGGCGTATCAACGATCGCGACCGGGCTGGGTTTCCCTGAAGGTATTGCCGGCGATGATGAAAACCTCTATGTCGCGAGCGGCGCGGTCGTGGTCACGGTTCCGAGAAGCGGCGGAACTCCAGTTTTCTATGCGGGTAGCCCAATCCTGTTCTCTCACGCAATGTTCGTGTTCGAAGGCGGCGGCTATGTTACCGATTCCAACGGTCCTGCTGGGCACGTTTTCAAGTTCACCTTGATCGATGACGACGACAACTGAAGAGATAGGTACAGCGATCGAAACTGATCAACCCCTATAGCGAGGAGGCGGCCCCTTGCAGAGCCCCCTTCAAGGGGCATTTTGCTGGCCTGTCCCTCGCGAAAACTTCATCCGCGACGAAAAACGGCGCGATTCTCCGTAGTTAAGGCTGGAATACGATCAGCATTGTTTCGAAAGAGTACGCAGACTATGTGAATCGGCAATGCTGCAGGGCGCGATGAACACAAGGACGGGCTTTGGGCTCGTCCTGGGGCGAAGCAGTACCGGCCTCACGGTTTTTCGACGACTTTTTGCACTTGGCCGATTTTCTTCTGGACCTTCCCGACTATCTTTTCGCCAATACCTTCGGCTTCCAAGTCGGTATCGTTCGTCAGTTGACCCACCTTTTCCTTAACCTTACCCTTCATTTCGTGAACCTTGCCTGCGATCTCATTCTCAGTACTTGACTTCATCTTGTTGCCTCCCTTCGGAAGTTTGCATTCCGGCGCCCGGGTAAGCGCCCTTCGGCTTCACCGCGTGCCAGAAGGCGTAGGTCCGAACATCTCGCGCTCCGCTAGCAGTCACCGATTCGCGATCGCATCTCTCCTCTTGACACTAGAGGGTGCTCGTTCCTACGCCAACGACAGTATTCCCAGCCACCACCACCAAGCAAAACACAACTAGAAGAACGATCAATATGGTTTCGAGGTCTCTACCTCATTCGTCAGAGGAAGCTGGTTGACTCGTTGACTCGCCTTACTGGCTCCGTAGGCAGCATTATAAAAGAGGCGAAGATGGATATCTGTTCACATCCGGACACATCCGCGTTTTGTTTGCTTTTTCCGTGGCGCGAAAGTTGTCCGTGCTGATGTAAAGCGAGGATCTAACCACTGCCGAAGTCCTCGAATCAGTTTTCGGGACTGTCCGCGGCGTCATCGCGAGCTTCCCGGCGACAGGATTTAAGGCCGCGTTGGTAGAAACGTTATCGTACGGCAAAGGTCAGCAGAGAGGCTCACATTTTCCACGAGCTCCTGGGTCAATCGATGTGTACAGGATGGTACAGACAGCCGTCGGTGCGATGAGTGATCATCCATCCAGCTACATTTGAGTTGCCGAGTGCGGCTAACCGGCACGGGGAGGCATCGAGCCTGTTAGGCTTGGAACTGAGCAAAGTTGTGGAGTAGCAACGACAGGATTGTTGATTCCCGCGCTGGACAATGAGGAGACAGAAGATATGCTTGGGATAATCGCTGTGGTCCTGGTTGTTCTTTGGTTGCTTGGGTATTTCACATTTCACGTAAGCTCTGGCCTGGTTCACGTCGTGCTTGTCGTCGGTTTAGTGCTTCTCCTAGTTCATTTCTTGCGGGGTAGAGCCTAAGCGGTCGTGATCGGCGCTACGATGACTGTTCTATCCGGCCGAGTGGTCACCTTAAGCTGGCGCAAGACGGCCCCTCATTGAGTCAAGATGGGACGCTATCAAAAGAAAGATAATTCTCGGAGAAGCAACCAGATCGCGTGCCAAATACCCACCCACTCTTTCAACAGATCCTTGGCACCCTTCGCGAGTTGCTTGGCGCCGCGTGGGGCGTTTGCAAGTCGAGTCGCTTACTTCGAATCATTTCGCTACTAGCAGCCGTGACAGTTGAGGGTGTTGTTGGCGCGGCTATCTACGTCAACTTCAATCGAACAAACCTGCCCGATTTAAACGCGTTCATTCGCTTTGAGCCTCCCACCATGGGTCACATCTACGATGCGAATGGCCACGTCCTCATCGAATTAGGAAGGGAACGCAGGGAAATCATGCAATATAAGAACATTCCCGATGTCCTTCGGCAAGCGATCCTTTCGGCCGAGGATGTGAACTTTTTCTCACACTCGGGGGTGGATTATTCTGTCTTCCCTCGTGTGCTCAGCAAGACAAACATTCAAGCCTTGATCGCCTGGGCCGGGGGCTCAAACGGCGAGAATGCCGCAGAACGCGCACCGGTGTTTCCACAGGGTGGCTCGACGATTACTCAGCAGCTGGTGCGCGGTTTCTTCCTGCAAAAACTTACCAGCGCAAAAAATAGCAATACACTTCAGCACCAAGGCCTGCTCTCGCGTGTTCTGGCCTTCGTTATCGGTGTGCCGGGCACAAACAGAGTCTTGCTGAAAGTAGAGGAAATGCGTCTCTCGCTGTGGATTGAGGCAGAGATGCTGAAGCGCTACGGATCCAAGCGCAGGGCCAAGGAAGAACTTCTCGCGCGTTACGCCAGCTTCATCTACTTGGGCAACGGCCGATACGGTTTCGCAAAGGCCGCGCAGTATTATTTGGGCATACCGGCCACGGCACTCACGGCCGATGATGCCGACAAGGCGGCACTTCTGGCAGGCATCACCAAGTCGCCGGGCGAGTATGCCCCCACTTTGGAAGACAATCAAAGACCACTCCGCAGACGAAATCAGATCTTAGCCCTTATGGTTAAGAACCATTTTCTTTCCGCCCAGACGGCTCAGAGCAGCCAACAGACTCCCATTCTTCTGGCTGCTCATGTTAACGGTCTGATCGAAGCGCCCGCTGCAGTGGGAAATGTTCTCGAGGAGCTGAAACGACTCGACGCCACCCCGGTCTCGGATATCGGAATTAACCAACTACTGGAGGGCCACATCCAGATTTATTCAACGATCGACGATCGGATCCAGCGCTTCGCGAATGCGGCACTTGAAAACGGCTTGAAATTTTATGAAAGGCGTCATCCCCAGAGCACTGGGCTGATTCAGGGTTCCGTGGTTGTTCTGCGGAACCGGGACTCCGCCATCCTGGCCGAGGCAGGTGGGCGACGCACCTATAAAGGCCACAACACCACCTACAGCGACTATAACCGGGTAACCCAGTCCATGCGCCAGCCAGGCTCGGCCATGAAGCCGATTGTTTATCTAGCGGCATTTCGTCAAGGAGCCCTGGCTCTCGATACTCCGGTGCCCGATGAACCCATCGCGGTGGTTACGTCGGGGATGCGTACGGCGAAGTGGATCTCCAATTCTGATCATAAATTTGAAGGTATAATCCCAGCCCGGCGGGCGCTGGCGGAGTCGAGAAACGCAGTCGCCATTTGGATTATTCAACAGATCGGAATTGATTCTGTCTTGAAAACAGCGCGAGACGTTGGCATCCGCACCGGATTACAGCACTATGAAACTACGGCCCTCGGCGCATCCGAAGTTACTTTACTGGAACTTGCCAACGCTTACCGGATGATGGCTAGCGGTATACGAGCGGAGCCGTACGTGATTGCGAAGATCGAGCATAGTGGAGGAAACGTTATTTACAGTCATCAACTGCCCCGCGGTTCGATCAACGGGAGCGAGTTGGAGCTATCCATGATCCAGGAAGGATTGCGGGGCGTGGTACGGATTCCGTCGGGGACGGCGCACGCGCTCAACGCGCGTACCTTCCCGATCCCCGTGATGGGTAAAACCGGCACGACGAGCAACTACCGGGATGCCCTTTTTTTAGGGTCGACGTACGGCCCCGATGGCATCACTGTTGCGGTGCGCATGGGATTTGACGACAACCGCTCACTAGGCGGAATGGAAACGGGGGGCAGAGCCGCCCTTCCAGTATTCAGAGAAGTCATGTTGAAGACCTATCAGGCGAAGCTGGTTGGCCCTGTGCCATCGTTTCCGGCAGCCATGGAAAACAACATTGACGCCTATCTCGGTGGCGATCACGCTGGGGAAGAACAGGCACTGTCGCTCGGTTCATCGGATGCGATGACAGCCACCGAGGATGGAACAAGAGGTTGCCGTCTGACGGCGAAGGTTCTGCCAACCGACCCCTGCGAGCCGCCACCCGGCCTGGTGCATTCCATCTACCGGCACAGAGATGAGCGTGGCCGGATTGTTTTTACCAACCAGTGAGCCCTCCTACGCTCGCGATCACTAACAGGGTCCAGCGCCTGCACCACGCGGCTGCGGCAGACGTTTTACGCGGAGAAGAAATTGGAAACATTGTTATCGGTACATGAAGAAGTGGCCGCCAAGCTGGCTGCTGGCGGGCCGGTTGTCGGTCTGGAATCATCGGTGTTCGCGCAAGGTTTACCTGCTCCGCAGAATATCGAAACTGCCGGCGCGATGCTGGCTGCGATACGTGAAGAGGGCGCCGTACCTGCGGCGATAGGGGTGCTCGATGGCAGTATGGTGGTGGGTCTTAGCTCGGCGCAAATTGCGGTTCTTGCCACCAGGACCGATGTCGCGAAAGTAAGCCGCGGCGATCTGTCACCAGTGCTGTTTTCCGGCAAGCCTGGTGCCACCACAGTCGCTGCTACGATTTTTATTGCGGCGCTTGCGGGGATTCGCGTGGTGGCGACAGGCGGCATCGGCGGCGTCCACCGCAATCTTGAAAAAAATCTCGACATTTCGGGCGACCTTACCGAACTAGCGCGTACCCCGGTGGCCATCATTTGTTCCGGCGTCAAATCGATGCTGGATTTGCCGCGCACGCTCGAGGTTCTCGAAACTCTGGGGGTCCCTGTCGTAGGGTATGGTACCGACGAGTTTCCGGCATTCTTTTCACGAGACAGCGGATTGCCGCTCCCCTACCGCGTGGACTCGGCTTTCGAGGCCGCTCGTCTGATGGGAATCCAGTGGGAATTAGGAGAAGCCGGGCAGGGGATGAGCGCGGGAATTGTGATTGCCAATCCGGCTGCACTGGAGGTGGCGATTCCCCGAGCGGACGTGGAGACTTGGATTGCGGAGGCACTGGACTCAGCAGAAAGGCAGGGTGTTCGCGGCAAAGACATGACGCCCCACCTTCTGCAAGAGCTAGCCAGGCGAAGCGGGGGCGGCACGATGAGGGCGAACATCGCGTTGCTTATCGATAATGCGCGGCTGGCTGCGCGCATCGCTGTTTCGCACAGTGTTCGCAAAAAACACTGGCCGTGAGGCCATGGATTTATTGCTTTCAAGCCCGCCAATCCGCAAGACCTTCGCTCGCCGCTAAAACCCGCCTAACCAGTAGTCGATCGCCCGCATCCAAATCGTAGCGTTCCGTTGCTTAGAAACTGGTCCGGGCTTTGGTTTTGACCGGTGCACGGGCGTATAGGATAATGATTGTTTTCGAGGTTGCCATGAAGGGGTCTGTGAAGCTGCTTGCACTGTTCTTTCTCCTGGTGACAACGGTACGGGGCGAAGCTCGCCAGCAGGCCCCAACCACTGACCAGCAGCATCACCCATCGGAGGCCGGGAGCGCGCAGCAGGCTCCGCCGCTCGATGCCAAAGCTCGTTCCGAGGCCTACTATAACCTGACGATGGGCCATATTTCCGAGGAGATGTACCAATCAACGGGTCGCAGTGAGTACGCGATTCAGGCCATCGAGTTTTACAAGACAGCTTACGCTTTGGACCCTAAGTCCCCGGTTATCGGCGAGCGCCTCGCGGAAATTTATTTAAAAACCCAGCGTATCCGGGACGCGGTAACCGAAGCCCAGCAAATTTTGAAGCGCGATCCGAACGACTTGCCGACGCGGCGTCTTCTGGCGCGCATTTATGTGCGCACGCTTGGCGACTTGAGCAGCGTCTCGGGACAATCGGACTCGGTGGTCAAGGCTCTCGAGCAGTACAACGAAATCCTGCGCATCGATCCCAGCGATACCGAGGCGGCGCTCTGGCTGGCCAAGCTGTACCGCTTGCAGAATGACCGCGAGAAGGCCAAACGGGCCCTACGCGCGTTGCTGCAGCGCGACCCCGAGAATGAAGCCGGGATCGAGCAACTCACGCAGCTTCTGCTCGATGAAGGGAAGTCCAGCGACGCGATTGCCTTGCTCGAGGGAATCGTCAAGCGTTCTCCAACCCCGGGACTGTTCGATTTGCTCGGCGACGCGTACACACAGATGAAAAATCCTGTGAAGGCTGAGCAGGCCTTCCGCCAGGCGATGGAGCTCGAACCCCAGGAAGCCAGTCACCGGCGGGGGCTCGGCCAGGCATTAATAGCTCAGGCAAAATATAATGAAGCGCTCGAGCAGTATAAGAAAATCTCCCAAATCGACCCGGACGACGCCGAGACCTATCTCAGCCTGGCTAAGATTTATCAAGAACTGCATCAGCTTGATTTGGCCGAGAAAAATTTGCTGATCGCGCGGCAGCATTCCCCGGGCAGCCCGGAAGTAATTTACAACGAAGCGATGCTGTACCAATCACAAGGGCGGTATGAGGACGCTATCCGCGTCCTGTCAGACGCCGCAGCGAGCGTCAAGACTCAGGTCACACTGACACCGTCAAGCCGCCGCACGCTGGCCATTTTGTACCAGCAATTGGGTCGGCTCTATCGCGAGGTGGAACGATATCCAGCTGCCCTCAACACCTTTCAAGAAATGCTGAAGCTTGGGGAGGATGAAGACAGGCGCGCCCGTGTGGAGATCATCGAAACGTATCAAACCGCCAAAGATGTGCCGCATGCGTTGGAATCGGCGCGCAAGGCGCTGGAACTTTATCCGCGAGACCACTCTATCCGGGTCAGATATGCGTTGCTGCTTGCCGAAAAGGGTGACACTGACGAAGCTGCGCGAATGCTCCGGGAAATGCTGACTGGTACCGAGGCCGACCGCGAAATTCAACTTGATATTGCTCAGGTGTACCAGCGCGGCGGCCGCTACGCCGAGGCCGAGACTGCGGCGCGCATTGCCGAAAAGCTGCCGGGGCGCCCAGCCGACAAAGAAATGGTTTGGCTCATACTCGGCGCGATTTTCGAACGTCAGAAGATGTTTGATCGCGCTGAAGAGCAATTCCGCCGCGTGCTCGAAATCAATCCGCGCAACGCTGAAGTTTTGAATTATTACGGATATATGCTCGGCGATCTCGGCATCCGGCTGGATGAGGCTCACGCGCTCATCAAGCGCGCCCTTGCTGAAGAACCTCATAACGGAGCGTTTCTCGACAGCATGGGCTGGGTGCTCTACAAACAGAATCGCCTGCCCGAGGCCGAGGAAATGTTGCGCAAAGCCATTTCGCGCAATAGCCATGACGCGACCATTCATTCGCATTTGGGTGATGTCTACTTCAAAAGCGGGCGAGCCGGGTTAGCAGCTGCGGAATGGGAAAAATCCCTTGCGGAATGGCGTCATGCGCTCCCCAGCGAGACCGAAGCTGATAAACTAGCCGAGCTCGAGAAAAAACTAACCACCGTCAAGCGCCAGTTGGCCCAAAAGAAGACCGAGGGCGCTCCGGCCAAGCCGCAGTAGAATCCAGGGATGCGCGCGATTCGCCTGCCGGCATTCGCCAAGATCAATTTGTGTCTCGACATCCTTGGGCGACGGCCCGACGGGTATCACGAGCTTCGTACGATCTTCCAGACTATATCGCTTCACGACACTCTCCGGTTTCTTCCAGCAAGAGAGCCAGCCATTAAATTGGTGATTCAAGGAAATGCAGTTCTCGCGCGCGAGCCGGTGGAGCGCAACCTGGTGTACCGGGCGGTCGCGGCGCTGCGTCGCGACCAAAAAATCCGTTCGGGAGTTCACATTGATCTCAAGAAGCGAATCCCCGCGGGCCGGGGTCTCGGAGGGGGCTCGAGCGACGCGGCGGCGGCGCTCACAGGGTACGCGCGGTTCCTTGGACGTGAAATCGGTCGCGATATTCCAACGGCGCGCCTGATGGAAATTGCCGCGACCCTCGGGGCGGACGTGCCATTTTTTTTGTTTGGTGGGCGCGCTTTGGGAGTGAGCCGCGGCGATGAAGTTTATCCGCTCCCGGACATCGCGTTGCAAACGCTGCTGGTCGTGTCACCGCGGAATATCACGGTTCCTACTGACGATGCCTTCCGCTGGATGAGCAAACGATTGACAAAGCTACGTAGTCCCTCTAAACTTTGGAGGTTCTGCGCTCTGTGCTGGAGCCCGCAGGAAAGCGGCCTTTCGAACGATTTCGAGGCGGCTGTTTTCGAGCGGTATCCCCGCTTGGGGGCAATCAAGCGGACGTTGCTACGGCGAGGAGCTGCAGAAGCTGCGCTGGCGGGTAGCGGTTCGGCGGTGTTTGGAATCTTCCGTAACCCAGTGCATGCGCGCCGAGCTGCGCAATGGTTCCCCAAGGACCAGACCTTTGTTTGCGAAACTCTCTCCCGGGAGAGGTATCGTCGCGCCATGGGTTTGCGTGGCTGATTCGCACGGCAAGCATCAAGAATCTGTAGCATGAACACGTTCCGTGATTGACGAAAAATTCAAGATCTTCAGCGGATCGGCAAACCCGTCGCTTGCGACGGACATTTGCCGCTTTCTAGGCGCGCAGGTGGGTCAGGCAGCCCTGGGAAAATTCAGCGACGGTGAGATTTATTTTCAGATTCTCGAGAATGTTCGCGGGGCCGATGTTTTTGTGGTACAGCCATGCAGCCATCCGGTGGATTTCCACCTGATGGAACTGCTGATGATGATTGATGCTTTTAAGCGTGCCTCGGCTTGGCGCATCACCGCGGTTGTTCCGTATTATTGCTACGCGCGCCAAGACCGCAAAGATAAGCCGCGCGTTCCAATTTCCGCGAAGCTGGTTGCGGATTTGCTCGAAACGGCCGGGGCCAATCGGGCATTGACTCTCGACCTGCACGCTCCGCAGATTCAGGGTTACTTCACGGTTCCGGTAGATCATCTATATGGTTCGCCGGTGCTGGTCGAATATTTCAAACTCAAGAAGCTCAAGAATGTCACCATTGTGTCGCCGGACGCGGGCGGGGTGGAGCGCGCGCGTTTTTTCGCGAAAAAGATGGATGCACCGCTGGCGATCGTGGACAAACGCCGCGTGGACGTGGACGTCAGCGAAGTGATGCATCTGATCGGCGATGTGCGCGGTCAGACCACGTTAATCATCGACGATATTATCGATACGGCAGGGACGCTGGTCAAAACTGCCGAGGCTCTTTTGAAAGAAGGGGCGACCGAAGTGTTTGCCGCATGCACGCATCCGGTACTTTCGGGGCCCGCGGTTGCGCGTATCCGCGAATCGCCGATTACTGAAGTTCTGGTAACCGACTCGGTCCCCCTGTGCGATGCGGCAAAAAAGGTTGCAAAGATCAAGGTGCTGAGTGTGGCCGATTTGCTGGCTCGCGGGATTCGCTCGATTCATGAGGAGACTTCGATCAGCGAGCTTTTTACTTAGGACTATAAAAGCTGCAAGGAAGGACGTATGGAGCAAATCATTGTCGAAGCGACGCCGCGCGAAGACCGCGGCAAAAATGCTGCCCGCCGCATGCGCGTGGCCGGCCAACTACCGGCGGTGCTCTATGGCGGGAATACCGAGCCCGTCACACTGGCCGTCAACGCCAAGCAAGTGGCCGGTATTCTGCGCTCGGCCTCTGGACACAATACAATCTTTAAGGTCCAGCTAGGCAATCAACAGCAGTCAGCCATCTTGAAGGATTGGCAGGTTGACCCCGTAAAGGGCTCGCTCTTGCACGTGGATTTGCTGCGCATCGCCATGGATGTGCGTATGCGCGTCAAGGTGCCCGTGCACACCTTCGGAGAGCCGCAGGGAGTCAAGCTGCAAGGGGGTATCTTCGAAATGGTGACGCGCGAAGTTGAAGTCGAGTGCTTGCCAACAGAAATTCCGACCGAGTTTCGCGTAGACGTCACGGAATTGATGATCGGCAATCATCTCCGCGCGGCGGATCTGCCGATGGATTCGGAAAAAGTGAAGCTGGTGACCGATCCGGCGCGGGTGATTGCTCACGTTGTGGCCCTGCGCGCCGAGGAAGAAAAGCCAGCGGAAGTTGTTGCGGCGACCGAAGCTGTGCCTGCCGAACCGGAGCTTATCAAGAAGGGCAAAAAGGAAACCGAGGAAGGCGCGGAAGCAGCGGCTCCAGCCGAGGAAAAGCCCAAGGAGAAGGAGAAGAAGAAGTAGCGCGGCTTGTGTGGCGCGCACGGTGCCGAAAAGGAAGGGCGTGGCCTCGCAGTCTAACAGCGCGTGGAGTTGCGAAACCTCGCTGCGGGCTGGTGATCGAAGCTGGCTCGCGGGCGGGACGGTGTAGCTGATGCGGCTCATCGTTGGGCTTGGCAATCCCGGTCCGAAATATGCCTGGACGCCGCACAATTTGGGATTTTTTGTAATCGATAAGCTCGCCGAGAAGGCCGGCATCGCCATCGATCGCCCGCAAGCTAAGGCGTACATTGGACGAGGGCAGCTCGCAGGCAAAGAGGTATTGCTCGCTAAACCGCAGACGAGCATGAATCTTAGCGGTCTTTCGGTGCGCGAGTTAATGGAACGGTTCGAGGTCGACCTCGAGGCTGATCCCGCTGGGTTGATTGTCGTCTATGACGAAGCCGCACTGCCGTGGGGCATGTTGCGCATTCGCGAACGCGGCAGCGCCGGCGGGCACAACGGCGTGAAATCCATCATCGGGGCGCTCGGCACGCATGAATTTGCCCGCATCCGATTGGGGGTTCAACCGGATCATCCGGTGGAAGACCTCGCAGGCTACGTGCTCGCGCCGATGCGCAAGGCGCAGCTGGAAGTTGCGGCAGAAATGGTGGACCAAGCAGCAGAGGCTGTCGACGTGATCCTCAGCGATGGTCTGGCGCGCGCGATGAATCGTTTTAACAAACGCGTTCCTCCACCAGGTGAAGGTGTCGAGCAAAAGAGTTGAATGCAGGATTGTTCAAGGTTGATCCAAGGCAGGTCCTAAGCGCCAGCAAAACGGGCTAAGCATTACGAAAAGAAAACAAGAAAAAAACGTACGTAGAACGAAAGATCTGGAAACGAGGAAACATGGAAGAACGCTTATACGATTTGATTTTTATCTGTCGCCCCACCACGCCAGAAGAAGAAGTTGCCAAGATCACCACGACTCTTGAGCATGCCTGCGCCGAGAAAGGCGCCAAGGTTGAAAAGACAGAAAAGTGGGGCACCAAGAAAATGGCCTATCGCGTGGCTAAGCACCGCGAAGGTTCTTACGTTTATTTGCAGATTCGAAGCTCGCAGGGTGAACTAATTCACGAACTCGAGCGCCGCCTGAAGGTTTCCGACCCGGTCATCAAGTACTTGACGATTCGGCTCGACGAAGACCTGAAGCGGCAGCAAAAGTTCGCTCGCAAGCGCGAACGCAAAGCCGCCAAGCGCCCGCGCAAGCCGGTGCCTGCCGGAGGTAGCGGTCCGAGCGCCGCTCCGGCTGCACCTGCCGCTCCCTCCGTCGCCGGCGGTGGCGAGGCCGCTCCGGCAGCGAGCTAGTTTGTAAGGTACTTCGATTTCATCGGCGGCTGGGGTTTTCGCTCGTGTCGCACGACTACAGAACGTTTGGGGAGAGAGGAATAAAACATGCCTGACGAACACAGATCACATTCCGGCGGATCGTACTCTGGTTCCGGGCCTCGCCGCGAAGGCGGAGGCGGTCAAGGGGGCGGTCAAGGGGGCGGTCCAGGAGGCGGACCTGCACGAAAAGGGAAGCGCCAGTTTTTCCGCAAGAAAAAAGTGTGCCGGTTTTGCGTTGAGCGAATCGATTTTATAGATTACAAGCGCGTCGAGATGCTCCAGCCGTTCATCCAGGACCGCGGCAAGATTCTCCCGCGGCGCATGACGGGAACCTGCTCGCGTCACCAGCGTTGGTTGGGCGAGGCCATCAAGCGCGCTCGCAACATAGCGCTTCTACCTTTCGCGACGGCGCGCTGAACTAGTTTGCAGGTTTTTGGGGAGCCAGCGATCCGCGGCCGCGGATGCGCGAATTGGATGCCCTTATTGGTGTCCGCAAAATAAGGTTCGAAATCGTGAAATTAGGAGAATGACCCATGCAGGTTATTTTGCAAGAAGATGTCGAAAAGCTCGGCACCCGAGGGCAAGTTCTCGAGGTCGCGGCGGGTTACGCACGCAATTACTTGTTGCCGCGCAAGCTAGCCATTGAAGCCACCTCTTCCAATCGCAAGCATCTCGAAAAGCTAAAAACCGTGCTTGCCAAGCGCACCGCTACCGAGCGTGACGCCGCGCAGAAGCAGGCCGATGCCCTGAATTCCGTGACCGTACGCTTGGCACGCAAGGCCGGCGAAAACGATCAGCTATTCGGCTCGGTTACAACTGCCGACATCGCCGAATCGATCGCCACGCAGGGTTACAAAGTCGATAAGCGACAAGTTCAGCTGGCCGAGCCCATCAAGCTTATCGGTGAATTTCAGGTTGCGGTGAAGCTGTATCAGGAAATTTCTGCAAACGTCAAAGTGGTCGTCGAAAAAGAAGCCTAACCTTCTCGCCTTGCCCGGCGGGCGCGTAGGCCGAGTTTTTCGTTATGTCGCGCCGCAGCTGCCGCTTGCCCTGGCAGCCGAACATCGATTTGCAAGTACAGACGCTCGAACTATCCCTCAGGTTCTCGTCCCCAAGAAACTTCGAGCGCCTACGATGGGGACTGGGTTTTCCACCGCGTACGCGAATATTCACAGCTGCGTGGTCTAGACGCTCGATCGCTTTCACCCCACAATGCCGTGTGGTCCAACATACGCAGACACGGAACGCAGAAACTAGTTGGAAACCTCGCCCGACTTGGCGATAATCAAGGCGGCGAAGAGAAAGCAAACATTAAATGGCCTCCCAGTCCTCACTCGAACGCCCGCTGCCGCAGAATCTCGAGGCCGAACGCAGCGTTCTTGGCGCCATCCTGATGGACAACCACATCTTGAACGCGGCTATCGAGAAGCTGCGCCCCGAAGATTTTTTTGGCGACCATCATCGAACGATCTACCAACACATGATCGAGCTGGGCGAGAGCCAGCAGGCCATCGATCTGGTTACGCTCACCGAAGAGTTGCATCGCCGTGGCAAGCTGGAAAGTGCCGGAGGTGCGGCATATCTTGCACAGTTAATGGATGGGGTGCCGCGCGTTTCTAACGTCGAGCACTACGCGCGAATCGTCAAAGAGAAGGCCATGCTGCGCAACCTCATCCATAAATCGCACGACATTCAACAGCAAGCTTTCGACGCCGAGGATGACGCCGACACCATCCTCGATCGCGCCGAATCTTCCATTTTTGAGCTCGCCGAAGATCGTGCCCGCGTCGGCCTGATCGGCGTAAAAGATTTGGTTCGCGACAGTTTCGACCGTCTGGAAAGAATCTTTACCGAAGGCAAGCGCGTCACCGGCGTTTCGACGGGATACACCCAACTCGATAATTTGACCTCCGGCCTGCAGCCTTCGGAGCTGTTGATTCTGGCGGCGCGCCCTTCGATGGGAAAGACGGCCCTCGCGCTGAACATCGCTGAAAACGTAGCGTTGCGCAACCGTGAGCCGGTAGCGATATTCAGCCTGGAAATGTCCAAGGAGTCGCTGCTCCAGCGCTTACTGGCATCTCAAGCGCGCATTGACTCGCACAAGTTTCGCACCGGGCATCTGGCTCGCGAAGATTGGCGCCGCATTACTGAGTCGCTCGGCTTTCTCGCCGAAGCGCCGCTGTGGATCGATGATTCCGGTTCAGCCACGGTCGTCGAGATTGGCGCTAAGGCCCGCCGCTTGAAGCGCGACAAAGGTTTATCTCTGGTGGTCGTCGATTATCTTCAGTTGATCGCTGCGCGCGGCCGCTTTGGAAATCGCAACGAAGAAGTCTCCAGCATTACTCGCGGGCTGAAAGGCCTAGCTAAAGAGCTGCAATTGCCGGTACTGGTTTTGAGCCAGCTCACTCGCGCCCCGGAGCGCGAGGATCGGCGCCCGCAGCTCGCTGATCTTCGCGAATCGGGAGCCATCGAGCAGGATGCTGACGTAGTGTTTTTCATCCACCGCCCCAATGCCTTCAAACCTGACGAGGCTCCGGAAGATCGTGCCAAGTCTGAAATCATTATTGCCAAGCAGCGTAACGGCCCCACCGAACGCGTCCACTTTGTCTTTCTTAGCCAGTTTACGCGGTTTGAAGAGGCAGCGCCCGACGCATGGTCCTCCGAGTAGTTGCAACAAGTCCCTATCCTGCGTGTCCATCGTTCACCATAAGGTGTGTGCCATGCGCCGCAGCTGAGCAATAGGACGTTGCGCGCTTTGCCTGCTGCTTCGGCGCAGATGGTGATTCCACGAGGCTTAAGGCCCCGACGGACTGGCCCGCAAAATGGCCGCAGGCTTGCTCTCTTATGTGCAGACTGCGGCGCAGCTCACACATCGCGCCGTCCTATGTTGTCCGTTAAGTCGCGCCGCCACGTAGATGCATATGGCGCGAGTTATACTATCTATTCTTGCGTTCCGGGAAGTAGGGCCCAAAATGGCGGGGAATCATAAAACTCAAGTAAAGTTTGCGGGCCGGCAAGTCTGGGCCGAAGTAAACCTGCGAGCGTTGGCCGATAACCTGCGCTCGATCCGCAAGCACGTCAATCCAGCAGACCAAGATCGTCGCGAGCCGCGAAAGGTTCTTGCCGTTGTAAAAGGCAACGCTTACGGGCACGGAGCTGCGCCGGTCGCCAAAGCCCTGGAAAAGGCTGGAGCGGATTGGTTCGGGGTCACCTGCTCCGAAGAAGGCATCGAGATTCGCAATGCCGGCGTCAAAAAGCCTATCCTGGTGATGACTGGTTTTTGGCCGGGCGAGGAACAGCGCATCGTCGAGCATAGCTTGACGCCAGCCCTCACGCGCTGCGATCAACTCGCTCTGCTCGAACGCGCGGCTGCTCGCGCAGCCCGCTCCACGCGTCGCACCGCCAAGGTAGCCCGTTTCCATTTGAAGATCGATTCCGGAATGAATCGTCTGGGAATTTCTCCGGGGGACATCGACTGCTTCGCGCGGCAACTCGCAAAATGCAAGCATCTCCGCTTGACCGGTGTTTTCACACATTTTGCTTCGTCAGAAATTTTTGCTCCGGCCGAGCATGGCGACCAGACGCCCGCGCAAGAGAAGCTTTTCTATCAGTCGCTCGAGCGCCTGCACGCACTGGGCATCGATCCTGGAATCGTTCATCTGGCCAACAGCGCAGCGATCGCCACGCGGCCTGACACGTGGGCTGACATGGTGCGGCCGGGCGTAATTCTCTACGGCTATCATCCCGGTTACGATCCTCCGGAACGCCGTGCGCAGGCTGAAGCCGCCCTTCCCCTGGTGCCCGCGTTGAGTTTTCGCAGTCGTATTATCAGTGTTCGGAACGTCGATGCGGGCCAGGGAGTAGGCTACGATGCCCGGTTCATTACCGAGCGCCCGTCGCGCATCGGAATCCTCGCGGCGGGCTATGGGGATGGTTTGTTGCGTGCCCTAGGCAATCGCGGGAACGTTCTCGCGCATGGCAAGCTTGCACCGATTGTAGGCATCGTTTCTATGGATGTGACCATGGTCGACCTCACCGACGTCCCGGAAGCTGCGGTCGGAGATGAGGTTACAATTTACGGGCCCGCCGGCGCCAAAATCCTTCCGGCCAATGCCGTGGCGCGAAGCATCGGCACGGTGACGTCGGACTTACTCTGTGCTCTGAGCAAGCGCGTTCCTAGATTTTATGTCCCCTAAAAAACCCTTGGCTGCGACCGTTTACTTTCCGTTTACTTTCCTTGACTAGGCTTATTATTCGATATATATGTCTTTTGGGAAGTGCCTTTCCGTTTTTCGTTCAGCTTCTTTTTAGGATTTGCACCCCCTGGGCCTCCACTTATCGCCCAATTTTTATTCATTATATGGAGTCTCATGGCGCGCATTCCTAACGGCCCAAGCCGTCCGGCAGATACCCAAAAAAGTACCAGCGGATCTGCGGCGGCTAATCGTGGCGCGGAACAAGGAATTAAAACGGAACCCTTCGGATCTTCATGGGATTTTCTTCTCGTTCGCATGGTGTTCCTCGGACTCTCGGCGGCCGCTGGCTACTTTTTTTCCCCTTTCGGTTTGGCGCCGCTTCCCGCGTCCCTTGTGGGCGTAGCGTTTGGGGGCCTGGTCATTCTTGTGGAGCTTCGCTTGCGCCGCGCCAGCCTTCGGCGCTTAATCGGCGCTTCGGTGGGAGCTTTGCTCGGCATTGTCGGCGCTCTTCTCGTCAACCTGATCCTGGAGCGCACATCGATTCCCCCTAACACGCGCTCATTCCTGGGAATTGCGCTGGTTCTTTTATTCACTTATATCGGCGTAGTGGTGGGCGCTGGTAAAGGCGACATGCTCAATCTCCAGGCGCTGGGCGGGATTTTTGGCAATGACCCGACCAGCCGCAGCGTCACTAAGCTCCTGGATACAAGCGTCATCATCGATGGCCGCGTCGCCGACATCTGCGAAACCCATTTTCTCGACGGCATTATTCTTGTTCCGCAATTCGTTTTGCGTGAGTTGCAACTGGTTGCCGATTCGGCCGACCCTCTTAAGCGCCAGCGTGGACGCCGCGGGCTTGAAGTGCTGCAACGCATTCAAAAAATGCCGCATCTCGACGTGCAGATCGCCGAAGAAGATTTTCCGCACATCCCCGAAGTGGATCTGAAACTCGTGGAACTGGCCAAACGGTCCGACGCAAAAATTATCACCAATGATTTCAATCTCAACAAAGTTGCAAGCGTTCAGGGCATCGATGTACTCAACGTGAATCAGCTCGCGAACGCTCTCAAACCTGTGGTTCTTCCCGGCGAAATGATGCGCGTCTTCATCCTGCGCGAAGGCAAGGAATACAATCAGGGAGTTGCCTACCTGGATGACGGCACGATGGTGGTGGTCGATGGAGCTCGCCGCCTGATCAACAAAACCATGGATATCATCGTCACCTCGGTTCATCAGACCACTGCCGGGAAAATGATCTTCGGGCGCGTCGATGAACGCACCGAGAGTCAGGTGCAGATTCGCCACGTCTCGGCTGGTGCGTCGGAAACAATGGCTCGCCGAGCTTCTTCCCACGACGGCAATCGCGCTGAAGCTCCCGTTCGCCCGGGCGAGACTGCACCTTCGAGCGCGCGCCCTATCCTCCCTGATACGGGAACCGAGTAACGCGACGGCCATCGCTCTGTTGCGTTTTCCCTTGATCCGGCATCAAATAGGAAAGCTGCAATTTCCAAAGGAGCTGCCATGCGTGAAGCCGTCATCGTTTCTTCTGTCCGCACAGCTGTAGGCAAAGCCTTCAAAGGTTCGCTGCACACGACGCGCCCAGACGACCTCGCAGCCAGAGCCATCAAGGGCGCCATCGCCGGTGTTCCCGGCCTTGAGGCCAAAGAAATTGAAGATGTCATTCTCGGGTGTGCCATGCCTGAAGCCGAGCAGGGTATGAACGTCGCACGCATCGCCTCGCTGCGCGCCGGGCTGCCCGTGGAAACTTCCGCGATGACCATTAATCGCTTTTGTTCTTCCGGGCTGCAGGCTATCGCTATTGCCGCCGAGCGTATCCTGGCAGGTTACGCTGACGTGATTCTCGCGGGTGGCACTGAATCTATGAGCATGGTTCCCATGGGCGGCAACAAAATTTCGCCGAATCCCTGGCTCGTGGACAACGTTCCCGATGCTTACATCAGCATGGGACTTGGCACCGAGCATCTTGCCAGCAAGCATGGCATCTCGCGCGAACAGGCCGACCAGTTCTCACTGCAAAGTCACAAGAAAGCCCTCGCCGCTATTGTCGCCGGACGGTTCAAAGACGAAATCGTGCCCGTCGACGTTACCTTCACCGTTCTAGACAACCGAACAAATGGTTCCTCTTTCGGTGGTTCATCGACCGGGGCCGGCATCGCTGCTGCCGTCAAAGTTAAGCCCGTGACAACTGCTTTCACCTTTGACACTGACGAAGGTCCGCGCGCTGACACTTCACTCGAGGCCCTGGCCAAGCTAAAGCCTGCGTTTCACGTGCAGGGCACCGTCACCGCAGGTAATTCCTCGCAGATGAGCGACGGTGCCGCTGCCGCGATTGTTATGTCCGCCGAGCGCGCCCGTTCGATCGGAGCTAAGCCACTGGCACGCTTCATCTCCTTTGCGACCGCAGGCGTGGCCCCTGAAGAATTCGGCATTGGTCCGGCATACGCGATTCCGAAAGCGCTCAAGCTTGCCGGACTCAAACTCGATCAAATAGACGTGATCGAATTGAACGAAGCTTTTGCCGCGCAGGCCCTCGCGGTAATCAAAGTCGCGGGGCTCGACCGCGAGCGAGTAAATCCCAATGGCGGGGCCATCGCTCTCGGCCATCCTCTTGGATGCACCGGTGCGAAGCTGACTGCCACAATCATCCGGGAGCTCCAGCGGCGCAACGGTCGATATGGTCTAGTGACCATGTGCATCGGCGGTGGCATGGGCGCCGCTGGGATTCTCGAACGCCTCTAGTGTTTTGCGGTCCTTCGTTTGAATGTGAAGATTCGGCAGATGAATATACGTCGAAAGAAATCAGCGCGCCGTGCCGAATAGCGAGTCCACGAACTGACGGAACTCTTTCGTCTTTAAAAGGATCTGAAACGAGTCGTCGGTATACGGATCAGGAAGAGTCTCGCTGGGAATCATATTTCCGCGGTACTGGAATGAGAGCCTCAAATTTGTCTTGGCCCCTTGCACATCGCTCTTCTCGGCCGCGAGGCAAGCGAGGTTGTAATAAAACATCGGGTAAGTAGGATCTTTTTCAACGCCATAGTCGAATGTGGCCTTCGCGCGATCGAAGTCGAGCGTCATTCCGTAGGCCATTCCTAGATTGTCCACCAGCACGCGCCAGAGATTTTTCTCCAGTGTTGGCGTAATCTTTTCAATTGCCAAAGCCTTGCTGTACGGTTCAATCGATTGGGAAAATTGTCGCGCGATAAAATAGCGGCCGCCTTCACGAAATAAGTCCCGACTGTTACCCTCGGGAATAGGCTCGGCACCCGGCTGCCGTTCCACGAAATGGATTCCTTGTAAGATGACATCGAACAACGGCTGATCCGCAGTCTTGAAAAATACCTTCGAGAGATGAATATCCACATAGACATCCTCTTTGAACATGCAGGCGAAGAGGTTGCGCTGATTGATGGGCCGTCCTTCCACTTCCAGCACGCTGTATTCCATGATCTGCAGAGGACCCGCTTCACGGAATCCTATTCTCTTCCGATTAAATGGAGATGCTCCGTGCGCTCGTTGCTCTAAGCCATGCTTGCATTCGGGCGCGGTCGGATCCTTGCCACCCTCCAGAAAAACAGAAAGGACCACATTCGTCGCTGGATGGTTGGCCATAAAATAACGGCGGCCGCCCGGTTGAATCTCATTCCTCGTAATAATGAAACCCGGATGATCCAGTTCCAACGCCCAGGTTTTGCCTGGGAGCCAGACGCTGAGTTTATTTCCCGCGGTATCCTGGGCAACTACGCCGCCCACGAGGAATAAAAGTGCACCGGCTATCGCTGTCGAGATTCTCAGTCTCATGAATGTGTCAGGAGGACTACCTGCCTCTGCTCTGGCTATCAATGTAATCTAGGACCCGGGTTCTCGGCCAACAGACCCACAGGATGTTAGTCAAACCGATAACAGTCGGCGAGCTGGGTTTGATCAAGGTGAAAGCGGTGCATCGTTCACCAGCGCCACGGGCCATCTAAACGCTCGCCAATAGACCAATCACCAGGTCGCAGCAAGGCGCTTCACGGTTCGCAATTATTGTTTGTCTCTTTTGTTTTTCTTCCCGCTTGTGGAATAGCGGTTTTCCAGGGAGGCGCGGCTAAATAGATCGTCGCTAAGGTTGGTGTTGTATTTGCATCCGGTAAAAAAAGCTTGAAACAACTTACGGTCATTCCGCTCGCGCGTGACTTGAAAGGGAGTCTGTATCCCGCTTTCACTGTGGTAATCCGAGTAATAGTTCAACACATCGTCGATTTCGCGCGTTTCTGCATTGCGCATACTGACAACGCTGCGCACCGGGAAGTGTGTCGATCGATCAACCGCGATTCGAAATGTTCTGCGGTCACGGTCCGCGATTTCAACCCAGTCCACCTGTCGCAAGTCCACGACATCGTTTCCGCCATAACGAAACACCAAGCCTTCTTCTTTGAGCCGAAACCTAAGGAGTTGGTTTAAGTTCCTCTTGGTTTGTTCCTGGAAATCTTGAATCTGATCCTCGGAAAGTTCCGTGACGCCCCCCTTGTCGAGCGTCCATCCATGGCTGCCGTTGTAGATGTCGACGATGATTCCTTTCTTGCCGTGCTCGGAGCGATTCTTATCCGGACTCTTCCAGTAATCATGAAATATTTCGTAGCCCGTCAGGTCGCCGGCGTGCCCGAAAAACGAAATGCGCCCCTCGCAGGTGACATCGCGCACCCCGAGGTAAGCAGGCCCGCCGAGCGCCGCAATCATTTGGTCAACAAGTTGCCGGGCCTTCGCTGCGCTCTCGTCAGGCAGCATTGTTTCCGGGTTCTGTGAGGCACTACGCCGAGGCGACGCACAAATAAAAATGGCGCAGAGCAACACCAACAAATATCGTTTGCGAGCTAACCGCACAATACCGCCCCCCCATTTACATTGACGACCTCGCCGGTCATAAAGGTTGCCAGGTCGGAAGCCAGAAACAGGATCGGCCCGGCGATTTCGTCGGCTGTTGCGGGTCGGCCCAGCGGGATCGCTCCCGTCACCGACCGCAAGCCGGCCTTGGTGCGCAACAAGGATGCGGACATCTCCGTATCCACCCAACCAGGCGCGACACAATTCACCAGAATATTGTGACACGCGAGCTCGCTCGCCAGTCCTTTGCAGAAACTGATGATCCCACCCTTTGAGGCTGCGTAATGCGTGTGCATAGACTCGCCTCGCTGGCCAGCGGTCGAGCTGATGGCGATGATTCGTCCCGACTTTTGCTTGATCATATAGTGCGAGGTGTAGTGCACGACCGAATAAACACTCTTTAAATTGGCGCGAATCATTTCATCCCATTCACGCTCAGTCATTTTTTCGATGGGCAGATCCTGGTCATTCCAAATGCCCGCGTTGGCCACCAGAATATCGATGCGCCCCAGACGCTCGACGCATTGATGGACCAGTTGTTTCGCGTCTGACATTTGGCCGAGATCGGCCTTGAAGGCTTCGACTCGCGTGCCATGCTTGCGCGCCTCCTGTTCCACCTGTGACGCAGCCTCTTTCGCTCGATGGAAATTGAAAACCACATCCGCGCCGGCTTGCGCGAAACGCTTGACAGCGGCAGCTCCGATCCCTCGCGAGCCTCCGGTAATGAGTGCAGCTTTGCCTGCCAAAGAAATCATCCAACCTCCCGTCAAGATGAAACTCGAATTGCAGACATGGTAAGCGCACGATGTTTCAGCGCCGCGCTGAAGCTGCGCGTGCTGCTTCGATCAGCGAACGGAATAATGCCTCGGCCAGCGCATCCCCTTTCATGCGTTCGGGATGCCACTGCACGCCGATCACCCAGTTTTTATGCGGGGCATGCTCCACTGCCTCGATCACGCCATCGGGAGAATATGCCGCAGCGCGTAACCCGCGCCCGAGGTCACGAATCGCCTGATGATGCGAGGTGTTGATCAGCGCCGCGAACCTGCCGTCGCGTTTTTCCAGACCGCAGGCCGCTGCCAGCTGACCAATCTCCCCGCCGGGCTCGATCCATACCGCATGAACAGGATCTGCAGCGTCCTTGTGCATTCCTTCTCGGCTATGACGAACCGGTGTTTGCAGTTCGCTCGCCACATCTCCGTAAAGCGACCCCCCAAGAAGGACGTTTAGGATTTGGACCCCGTAACAAATTGCCAGGACTGGTTTTTTGTGCGCAAAGGCATCGTCAAGCAATGCGATATCGGTGCGCTCGCGACTGGCGTCGGCATCACTTGCTTTGGGATGGCGCGCCGCACCGTACCGCGAAGGGTCAACATCCGCTGGGCTTCCAGGCAGAACCACCGCGTCAAGCGTTTTTGCCAGTGCAGCGAGGTCTTCCGGCGAACATTTCAAGGAAACCGGCACGGCCTCGCCACCAGCCTCGGTGACCGCATCTAGATACTGGGTGAGCTTAGCGCGGTTCTGCTGATCCTCTTCGCTTAGGGTGCGCCAGGGCACTCCAACACGCGGTTTGCGATGATTTTCGTTAGCCACTGAAACAAATATCCTAGCATCGCTGCAGCGGAGCCAGCAACTTGGAGGAGTTGGCTGGCGTAAACCAGGGCTCGTTGAGCCTTTTGCAAAAGGATGCGCGCGGGTCAACTGGTGTGATCATCGGGGCGCCCGGCAATCGGTCGCCTTAGGTTTCGCAACAAACTATAAACGTGGGTCCGGGTGGGAGAGGATTGAGGCTGTCTGGGCCGCGCGATATCGGCGGATGGCCTCGCGAAATTCCCGATGCTTTGTCCCCAGAATCGCCGCAGCGAATAGGGCCGCGTTGATCGCACCCGGTTTACCGATGGCCACTGTTCCCACAGGAATTCCGCTGGGCATTTGCACGGTAGAAAGCAAGGAGTCGAGTCCCTTGAGCGACTTCGATTCCATGGGGACCCCGAGCACAGGAAGGATTGTTTTTGCGGCGGTCACTCCGGCCAAATGCGCAGCGCCACCGGCTGCCGCGATAATCACTTCCAGCCCGCGACCCTCCGCTGTGCTGGCGTACTCCAACAACTGGTCAGGCGTGCGATGGGCGGAAAGCACGCGCACTTCGTGCGGCACGCCAAGCTCGCCTAGCGTTTTAGCGCAATGCTCCATCGTCTCCCAATCCATTTTCGAGCCCATGATCACGCCCACAAGCGGCTTTGCTGCTGAACTCATTCTCGATTCCTCCATTGTCTTTTGCGTCGCCGCATTGCTCTTGTTGATTGCCTACAGCTTAGCGACACCTATACGAGCAAACCAATACCGCCGCAGCGCTCCCACCAAATACAGCGAGCCCGCGACGAAAATAACATCGTTCGGCGCAGCCACAGCCATCGCCCGCTCCAGCGCAGCTTCTGGCTCGACCACGATGTGAACCTGCGCGCCGAAATGGTCGGTCATCTCCGCCAGTAGCCTCGCCGATATCGCGCGTGGCGTTGGCGGTTGTGTGAGCACTACGCTCGACGCCCGTGAGAAGAGGATTCCCGCAACTTCGTCGACCGCTTTGTCACGGAGCGCACCGTATACAAGATGGATGCGTCGCCCGGAAAGGTGCGCATCCCAATAGGCTGCAAGCTCGCGCGCGCCCGCCGGATTATGCGCGCCGTCAAGATACACCGAGGGATGCTCTTGCAAACGTTCCAATCGGCCAGGCCAATGAACCGTGGACAGCCCCCGCGAAATTGCCGCGTCACCCACAGGAAACCCGGAACTAGATCCCATAGAACTGTCTGGACGATGACTGGCGGCAATCAGGCGTGCCGCGGCAACCGCAGTGAGGGCGTTGCGCAATTGAAAGCGGCCCGGAAGCGGTACCGTAATGCCCAAGGTCCACCCGGAAGAGAGTTCGCGGATTCTCGCCCGGGAGCTTAGAGCTTGCTCCGATTTAGTTTCGATTTCGTAGGCGGCATCTAGTTCAACGAGGCGGCAACCGAGTTCTTTCGCAAAACGGGTAATCACCGAGCGTGCCTCGGCACGCTCGGCTGCGCTGACAACGGGTACGCCCGCTTTTAGAATACCCGCTTTCTCCGTGGCGATTTCTTCGATTGAGTGTCCCAGAAAGTTTTCGTGATCGAAATCAATCTGCGTAATCACCGCCACTTCCGGCACGACAACATTGGTGGCATCAAACCGGCCGCCCAGACCCACTTCAATCACCGCAAAGTCTAAACGTTCCTTTGCAAACAGACTGAACGCCATTGCCGTCAGGCACTCGAAATAAGTGGGGTGAACGCGCAGCGCTCCAGAGGCGAGCAGCTCTTCAATGAGTTCGTGGAGACGGGTGAACGCTGCGGCGAATTCATCGTCGGAAATAGATTCACCCGCGATGCGGATGCGTTCATTGATGCGCTCGAGATGTGGCGAGGTGTAGAGACCGGTGCGCAGTCCGGCAGCGCGCAAAATACTTTCCAACATGGCCGCCGTCGAGCCTTTGCCGTTCGTGCCCGCAATATGGATGCAGGGGTAAGCGCAGTGCGGATTACCTAAATGCTCGGTGAGAACTCGGATAGTTGCGAGATCGAATTTGGCGGGAATGGGCTGTGTCGGCGCGGCAAGCTCACGTCCTAGCGTGAGTAAATAACGGACTGCTTCAGCGTAGTTCATGTCAGCCGATCAGGCGAGAAACATCTCCAGCGCCGAGCTGATGTAGCCCTTCAGATCTTTGCGGTGCACGACAGCATCAAGGAAACCGTGTTCCAGCAGGAATTCCGAGGTTTGAAAACCATCCGGCAGCTTCTGCCGGATGGTCTGTTCAATGACCCGCGGACCTGCGAATCCGATCAGCGCGCCGGGCTCGGCAATATTTAGGTCGCCCAGCATCGCGTAGCTCGCAGTCACGCCTCCTGTGGTTGGATCGGTCAGCACGGAAATATACGGAAGCTTGGCTTCATCGAAACGCGCTAACGCGGCGGAAACTTTGGCTAACTGCATTAGGCTGATCGTGCCCTCCATCATGCGCGCGCCCCCGGAGCAGGAAACGATCACCAGCGGCTGCCGCGTGGCAAGCGCCAGCTCAATCGCCCGTGTCACTTTTTCTCCAACCACCGCGCCCATGGATCCGCCAATGAAGCCGAACTCCATCGAACAGCATACGACCGCGCGTCCGTTGATCGCGCCTTCGCCGCAAATAATCGCGTCACCCGCACCAAGTCTCTTGCGCGCTTCCCTGAGCCGATCAACGTATGGCCGGGTGTCCACGAAGTGCAGCGGATCGGTCGAAACCATCGAACCGTCATGCTCGGTCCACCGGCCGTCGAGCAGCAACTCCAGGCGCTGAGTGGCATTCAGCTTGAAATGAAATTGGCACTTCGGACAGACCTGCCAATTCGCTTCAAGATCCTTCTTCCACACGATTGCGCGGCACGAGTCGCACTTGATCCACAGCCCTTCGGTCTTAACGCGGCGCTCGTCAGGCGGCGTGGGCTGCTCGATCGGTTTTTTATCTCGCTTAAACCATGACATAGCGAAACCTGGGAACTACCTCAATCCAGCAACGAACTTACGAACCCTCCGGGCGCTGCTGTTGCGCGGCAGCCCGTGCAGGGGGTTAATAGTCGATACCCCGCTGCGCAAGTATACCCTTGGTGTAAGGGTGTTTCACCTCGCGCATCTCCGTAACCAGGTCAGCCACCTCCACCAGCCGGGGATGAGCATTGCGTCCCGTGCAGATGACGTGGACCCGCTCGGGGCGGTCACGCAACGCCACCAAAACTGCTTCGACCTCCAGCATTCCGTAAGTAATCACGTAATTGATCTCATCGAGGATCACGAGATCATACGCGCCGCCGTAAATCGCTTCGCGGCCAACCCTCCAACACTGTTCACAAAGGCGGGTGTCTTCCGGATCGGTTTCGGCGCCCCCCACTTTTACAAAGCCGCGGCCCATCGGGCGAATTTCGAATTTGTCGTCGCCGAGCATTTTGGCGGCGTCAAGTTCTCCGTAATGCCATGAGCCCTTGATGAATTGGACCATAAGCACGCGCAGGCCCTGGCCAACAGCGCGAAACGCCGTACCGAGCGCGCAAGTTGTTTTGCCCTTTCCAGGGCCGGTATAAACGATCAAAAGTCCTTTTTCTTCGGGCATAAGATTCCAGTCAGGCACTAGGACAGTTGCAAACGACTGCGCAGTCCATTGGCGATGGTGGCGAGTCGCGCGCGCGCCTGATCGGACATCGGCGCGTTGGGAAGCACGCCCGATTCGCGAAGCACGAGCCAGAGTCCTGGTCGAAATACACCCTGGCCGGGACAGATCGCGCCGGTCAATTGCACGATTTCCAAGCTTGTGCCGGAAAGCAGATCGGCGAGAACTACGCGAGCGTCGTCAACCAGATCACGGAAACCCTGGGTGACAAGGATTCCGTCGACGTCGCGCGGAATGGTCATCTCCACTTCTTCGATATCGTAATCCGCGAGCGCTCGCGAGAGGGTGAGCTCAATCGCGGCAGTCGGAGCGTTGGAGTCGGGTAAGATCCGAATGGACATGATCGACATGGTAGTACATCAGCACGGCGATTGGCGATGAAGCGCAACAGAAAGCGATGGACCACGCTCAGCCCGATGAGAGAAACGCGAGATCATTTTGGGTAAGGACTGCCGGAAAGCATTGCGAAAGCTCTATAGAGTTGCTCGGCGAGAACCACGCGAGCAAGTTCGTGCGACACCGTGAGCGCGGTGAGGGACAGTTTTGCATTCGCGCGTTTGCGCAGCGCTTCAGGAAAACCTTCGGCGGAGCCGCAGAGAAAGATGAGTTCGCGCGAGCCGCGATCGCGCTGCTCGCCAAGCCATCCGGCGAATGTCTCGGAAGTGAATTGTTTACCGGCTGCGTCGAGTAGGACGATCGTTGCTGCGGAATCGAGCGACAGCTTGCGCAGAGATGCTTGAGAATCGCGCAGCTCGGTAACTTCAATCGCGGCGTGGTGACGGATACGAGCCAAATAGTCATCGAGCAATGCGCGCATCTCTAAGCGGCGAGTCTTGCCAAGCATGACCAGTCGGATTTTCATGAAGCGAGGAAACGTTTCTCTAAACGTCCGCCCACAATGGCCGGAGCGAAATCATTTTAAGCCATAGCGCTTGCGTTTATCGAGAAGCGTTTTGCGGCTGATGCCTAGGATCTGCGAGGCTTTGGTGATTTTGTAGTGGGTAGCCTCGAGGGTCGCCGCAATCACTTCCTGCTCAACTTCTTCGAGCGAGCGCAAGCCCGTCGCGAAGCTCGTGGTGCGGGAATCCGCGGTTCGGACAGGCTCGGGAAAATCGAGCAGGGTCAGCTCCGAGGTTTTTGCAAAAACCAGCGCGCGCTCGAGTGCGTTGCGCAGCTCACGAATATTTCCTGGCCAGGCGTACCCCGAAAACGCTCGGCGAGAATCGCCGTCGAGGCTCACACTGTTTCTACCGTGCACCGGAGCAAGCATTGCGAGCAGGTACTCGGCGATGGGGAGAATATCGGCAGCGCGCTCGCGCAGCGGCGGAACGTTTAGCGTGACCACATTCAATCGAAAAAAAAGGTCCTCGCGAAAGCGGCCTTCGGCGACGGCCTTTTGTAAATCGGCGTTGGTCAGGGCCACCAAGCGCGCTTCGATGCGCAGAGTTTCCGTGCCGCCGAGACGTTCGAAACGGCGCTCTTCAAGGACGCGGAGGAGCTTCGACTGCGTCGCGGGCGAGAGCGCCGCAATTTCATCGAGAACCAGCATGCCGTTGCGGGCCAGCTCGAAGCGGCCCAGCTTGCGCTCGACGGCGCCAGTAAACGCGCCGCGCTCGTGGCCAAACAACTCGGATTCAACAAGCTCTTGCGGCAGGCTGGCGCAATCGATTTTCTGGAAAGGTGCGTCGCGACGCTCGCTGAGCTCATGAATGAATCGCGCTAAATGATCTTTTCCGGTTCCACTTTCGCCGGTGATCAGCAGTGTGGTTGAAGCCGCGGCAACTTTTTGCGCGAGTCCTAACAGTCGTCGTGAAGCCGGGTCATTGGCGATCCATGGAAGACGCTCCGCGCTCATGGGGAATAAATACCTGAAGAATTGTCCGGCAAAGAATTGGGCGGGTCATCACGGATCTCGACGCGGCGCGCCGAACGCCATAGGCGCTCGAGATCGTAGAAGCGGCGAGCCTGCTCGGAGAAGATGTGAACGATAAAGCTGCGGAAGTCGAGCAGAACCCATTCGGCCGAGGAGTAACCTTCGCGATGAGCAGCACGAGTTCCGATTTGCGCGAGTTGCTCCTCGATTTCATCACAGATGGCTTTCACTTGCGGGGAGCTGAAACCAGTGCAAACCAAAAAACAATCGGTGAAAGCGCTGAGGCCAGTCAAATCGAGAACCGTGATGCCACCAGCTTTTTTATTCTGCGCGGCCTCGACGGCTCGGCGCACTTCGGGACCAAGTTCGGGATGAAGAGAATCCATAGTCACCGGTACAAGGCCTGCTTTCCAATGTATTCCTCGACGCGTGCAGAAACAAGCCCGTGGATAGATTGGCCGTGATGAACGCGCCTTCGAATAGCAGTGGCAGAAACGTCGCTCATCACAGTGTCGAGTAGAAAAATAGTGGTGCGGCGCAGCTTAGCGAGAACCGTTGCGTCCTGCGCGCCCGGGGCTGCGACGCCGGTAGGCATGTCCGAGCTGCGGCGAACATGCTGCGGCCTGCCAAGTAATTCCGTCGGAATTACTAGGCGCAAGGCATCGGGGCGGACGCCAGGACGCGTGGCCACGATGAAGTCGCAAGACGTGAGTAAGGTTTCATAATCTTTCCAAGTGGCGATCTGCACAAAAGCATCAGCCCCAATGATGAAGTAAAGACGATCCAGGCGATGATAGACACGGCGAAAATGGCGAACCGTGTCGATACTGTAAAAAAGCTGCTGACCGCTGAAATCTTCACCTGCTTCGGCAAGCGAGGGAACGAAATGCGGATGCTCCGCGCAGGCCAGCGAAACCATGGCGAAGCGATGCGGAAACGGAGCCAGGCTGCGCTGCTTGTGTGGCGGGCGGCTGGAAGGAATAAAAAGGATCTCGTCAAAATTGAAGCGCCGATCAGCGGCGCGGGCGACGGTAAGATGCCCGTTGTGAATGGGATCAAAGGAGCCGCCAAAAAGCGCAATGTTGCGGGGATGCGGATGTGCGCGCGAAGCGATGCGATGAAGTTGGGTGGTGGTCAATGGGACTCCATCATGGGCGCTTGGAAGCCGGAGCGGCGTCTGCAGGATTGGGAACTTCGCCAGAATGTGCGGAAAAATCAGGCGAGCCGGATGAATCAGGCGTCGCAGACGATACGCGACTGGAGGTGAATGGGGCCGACCCCATGGCAATAGTTTCTTCTGCCTCCCCTGCTTGGCCAGCGTCAGGCCCCGCGCGTGGAATGCGATCGAGAGCATCGGCCAACGCGCGTACCAATTCTTTGACGCCTTGGCCAGTGGCCGCGGAGATTGCGTGGAACTCGAGACCCCTGGCGGCGCAGAAGTCACGAAGCGCATCGCGGCGCGCGTTATCTGTAGTCGCGTCAAGCTTAGTGGCTACGACAATCATGGGCTTGGCAGCCAGAGCTTTGTTGAAGGCGGCGAGCTCGCCGGTAATTATCTTGAAATCCTGAACAGGATCGCGATCGGACGCGTCACTGCTGTCAATTAAGTGGGCAAGCAAGCGAGTGCGCTCGACGTGACGCAGGAATCGAACCCCGAGTCCAACGCCGGTATGCGCGCCCTCGATGAGACCGGGAAGGTCGGCGACCACAAAACTGCGCCCCATTTCTTTTCCGGGCGCGCCGTCGGCGGAAACCACGCCAAGGCTGGGTTCAAGAGTCGTGAATGGATAGTCGGCAATTTTTGGATGCGCTGCGGATATGCGCGCGATCAATGTGGACTTGCCAACATTCGGAAAGCCCACCAAGCCAACGTCGGCGAGAAGCTTGAGCTCGAGACGCAGATGGCGTTCGTCGCCAGGCTGGCCTTCCTCGGATTCGCGAGGCGCCTGATGCCACGGCTTGGCGAAGTGTTGATTGCCACGGCCACCACGGCCACCCTTGGCAACAACGAAACGCTGGCCCGCTACGGTAAGATCGGCGAGTTGCTCGCCGGACTGTCCATCGAAAACAACCGTACCGACAGGCACCGGCAGAATCATGTCAGAACCGGAATGGCCGGTGCAATTCGAGCCTTCACCATGGCGGCCACGGTCGGCACGAAATTCACGATTGAAGCGGTAGCGCAGCAACGTGTTGTCGTGCTGGGTAGCTTCCAGGATGACGGTGCCTCCGTGGCCCCCGTCGCCACCGCTGGGGCCACCCCGCGGGACAAACTTCTCGCGGCGAAAGGCGACGCAGCCGTTGCCCCCGTCACCAGCCTTCACGTAGATTTTGGCTTCGTCAACGAACACGAGAGTTCTCGCTCCCAAGATAGCATAAGCACTAAGCTAATTTTCCCCGCCGTGGCGTGGCGGGTTTAGTCGTCGATCTGGGGCCCTGCCGGCACGATTTTTGCAAATGGCGATTCTAAAGACTTAACGAATACTTCTTGCTGGCCCCTTACGTGGAGCACATTTAATTGGTTTGTTCAGCTTATCCACCGACACTTAGAAACCCTGAAAGGTATTAAGGTCAGTTGAGGAACTAGTGTAATGCGTCATAAATAGATTGACTTATTGTAACCCCTCCCTTATGCTCTTCCCCATGAGCAGGCAAGCACCTTTGGTTGTTTTGTCCCCCGAAGAACGGGCCACGCTGCAGTCTTGGGCGAAAGCCAGAAGCCAGCCGCAGCGTTTGGTGCAGCGAGCCCAAGTTGTCCTGCTGGCTGCCGCGGGGATTGAAAATCAGGAGATCGCGGCGCGATTGCGCATTTCGCGACCGACCGTGCAACTGTGGAGGCAGCGATTCCTGGCGTTGCGCGCGGCAGGCCTGGAAAAGGACGCTCCTCGTCCAGGCCGGATCCCACGGATCACGAGTTCCCAAGTCGCGGCCATCGTGGAGGCCACGTTGCACAGAAAACCACCGAGCCACGCATTGGAGCACGCGCACGATGGCCAAAGTTCAGGGAGTCAGCGAAGCCACCGTTCGCCGCATTTGGCAGCGGCACAATCTCAAGCCGCATCGCCTGGACACCTTCAAGTTGAGTCGCGACCCAAAGTTTGTCGATAAACTGGTGGATATTGTCGGACTCTATCTGAACCCACCGGACCAAGCACTGGTGCTATGCGTGGACGAGAAAAGTCAGATCCAAGCCTTGGATCGCACCCAGCCCGGTTTGCCAATGAAGCCGGGTCGCTGCGGGACCATGACGCATGATTACAAAC
>DATNLZ010000081.1:0-15332 GCA_035602605.1 Candidatus Dormiibacterota bacterium | reverse complement strand
GGCTCGCCGCGTCAGTTCCATACGCTCCGAATTCGTCAACGTGATCGAGTCTCTCATGGACTCGATTATAGTCTATAAATGGTTGTTACAGTCCACTAGTTTGTGGGTTCCCGTGTTGGGGTTCTCCCGCGGCGTGGGAGGATTGGTCGGAACAGTATCGAGCACGGCACCTTTCGGCGATTTGATCTCGGTTTGCCCTAAGCGTCGGTGACCATGCCCCACAACGCATCCACTGCCTGCGGCGCCTCGATTTCGTCGCGCACCATCGCCTTTTGATCGAAGTTCGGTCGCGGCGCGTTCCAAATATTTCGCTACGCCGCTGATGCGATAAACCAGCGCTAGCGTGTAAACGCGATCCAGGCAGAGACGACTCTGGTCGAGCAGCCTCGGCCCGATCAATGGGGGTACCACTGGGGGTTGGCCGAGCATTTCATCCGCTTGGCGCTTGAGAGTTGCATACAAAGCTGGCCGCAATGGGGTCGGAGCGAACCAGGTCGCGCACGCGGTTGAAATCGGTCTCCGTGGCAATGAGTCTTGGATGGGCTGGCCTCAGGGTAGCAAGCGGACGCTCCGGTCCCGGTACAGCGGCAGCGAAACTGCACTGTGCCAGTGCCAGCAAGAATGCAATTCGGAGCATCGTGGATACCAGGACTTTCATTGCGAAATCGCGTGGACTCATAGGATTGTTCCTTGTTATAAAGTCCTTGGCATGAAAACGCGAGTCTTATTATTCCTCTTCTGTGCCGTCACGGCCGGGCACGCCGCAACGAGTGTCCCCCGGCCTGAATTTCCGCAGCCGCAATTCGAGCGGCCACAGTGGCGGACGTTGAATGGAGTCTGGCATTTTGACTTTGATGACGAGAATGTGGGAATCGATAAGAACTGGTCCGCCCCGATGCACCAGCTGAGCCGGCAAATCACTGTGCCATTTTGTTTTGAGAGCAAGTTGAGCGGAATCGGCGATACCGCGTTTCATCCCTGGGTGTGGTACTCGCGAGAGTTCCGGCTGCCGGCGGACTGGAAAGGCCGTAGAGTCCTGCTGCATTTCGGAGCTGTCGATTACCGCAGTCAGGTGTGGGTCAATGGCCGCTTCGCCGGCGGGCACGAAGGCGGCAACACGCCCTTTCAATTCGATATCACCAGCCTGCTTGATGGCGATTCAAACGTCCTGACGGTTCGCGCCGAAGATCCGCCGACCGATCGTTACATCCCGAGAGGCAAGCAGTACTGGGAGGTGAAATCCAAGTCGATCTTCTACACGCGGACTTCGGGAATTTGGCAGCCAGTGTGGCTGGAATCGACCGGCGAAAGCTACCTGGAACGTGTGCGCCTGACACCGACCATAGACGGGCTCGTGATTATGGAAGCGGAGGTGGGCCGTTCTCAGGCCGGTCTTGAGTTCAGCGCCGTGATTGGCAAAAAGAATATGCAGATTGCCAGCGGGACCTCCCTCGTCCATAACACTCGCTCCCGCCTGGCGCTTGCCGTTAGCCAGCCCCTCCTGTGGTCTGTCAACGATCCACAGCTTTACGATGTCACTTTCCAACTGCGAAAAAATGGAGTCGTGCTCGATACCGTTACGTCGTACTTCGGCTTCCGGAAAATTTCAACCGAAGGCGGCCAGGTGATGCTCAACAACAACCGCATCTATCTGAAGCTGATTTTGGATCAAGGCTACTGGCGCGACAGTATTTTGTCGCCGCCTTCCGACGAAGCGATTCAATACGACATCCGAACCAGCAAAGAAATGGGGTTCAACGGAGCCCGCAAGCACCAGAAGCTGGAGGATCCGCGTTTTCTGTACTGGGCGGACAAGATGGGGTATCTGGTCTCCAGCGAAATGGCCAATGCCTATCTTTTTGATGCGGCCGCCGCCGGCAGGTTCACCCGCGAGTGGACCGAAGCGGTGACGCGTGACTACAACCATCCCTCGATCGTGATCTGGGTGCCGATCAATGAAAGTTGGGGCGTGCCGGATTTGCAGGATCCGCGTCAGCAGCAGTATCTGAAAGGACTCTATGCTCTCACCCACACACTCGACTCCGCGCGCCTGGTAATCGATAACGACGGATGGGAACACACCAACTCAACCGATCTTTTTGCAATTCATGATTACGCGCGGAATGGTGAATTATTATACGAGCGGTACCAGGTCATGGGCGAGAAGCCAGCAACGGTCCCGAATAATCACAAGAAGGCGCTGATTTCCGGCTATCAGTACAATGGGTCTCCGATCTATTTGTCCGAGTTTGGGGGCATCGCATTCATTCCGCCGGGAGCCACGGTACCTCCTGAGAGTTGGGGTTACTCGGGTGTGGAGAAGACCCCGGCGGACGCGCTCGCCCGCTTGACGGGCATTTACCAGAGCATCGCGAAGCTCCCCGCTCTTGCCGGTTTCTGCTACACGCAACTCACCGATGTCGAGCAGGAAGTAAATGGTTTGCTTACGTTCGATCGGGTTCCGAAGTTCGACATCAAAACGATCAAAGCCATCAATGACTTAGTGCACTAGGCCGGGCCCTGCACACCGGTTCGCTGCCTTCGACGTTGCAGAACGTACCGCTGGAATATTTTTATAAAGCAATGCAGTGGATGCGCAAACGACAGGAAGTAGATAACGGTTTTGTCGCTGTGTTTGGCGCCTCTCGCGGGGCGGAGGCAGCTTTGCTCTGGGCTGCGGCCGATCCCCAAGTAAAAGCCGCGATTGCGGTGTCGCCGAGCCACGTCCCTTGGGAAGGAGTTATGGCGAAACACCTTCTGGTCCCGCCTGGACCTCCGGCGGCAAGCCGTTGCCTTATGTGCCCAACAGCATCCCCGTTGCGTTTGCAGTGCGGCACGCGTGGGACACCCTGGTCGGAAAGCCCGTGAAGCAAACTCAACTTTTCATTCAAGACTTGAAAGATTTCGGTGATACTGCGCGCATTGAGATCCCGGTGGAGCGTATTCGCGGGCCGGTGTTGTTACTTTCCGGGAAGGACGATCAAATCTGGCCCTCGTCCTTCATGGCCACCCGAATCGTGGAGAGGCTCAGGAGAAACCAGCACCCGTACAGAGATGAGTATCTATCGTATGACGGGGTCGGTCACTGGATTCCGAATGGCTGTCTTCCGACGAATGGCTCGCGGCAAGGCATGAAACTGGCGATCGGCGGAACGCCCGAAGCTACAACTCTGGCGCAGGCTGATAGCTGGCCCAAGATCCTACGATTTCTGATCGGCGCTTCAGTGGAACAGAAAAGGTACGCTGAACGTGGGACGTAGACGGCCCCAGAATGGACAGGCCCGCTTGTCGCACCTCATAATGAACAAACATTTCCTACTCGCGCTGTTTTTGTTGAGTTCGGCTCCAGCTGCATTGACCAACAATCTGACGCTGTGGTATCAGCAACCCGCGACCAATGCTATGAACGAGGCGCTGGCCATCGGCAACGGGCGCATGGGCGCTTTGGTTTTTGGCATGCCGCAAAAGGAGCGCATCACTATCAACGAAGACAGCTTTTGGACAGGCGATGAAAATCCTTCAGGTAACTACGATTCAATGGGCGCGTATCAAGTCTTCGGCAATGTCTTTGTCAACCTGCCGCGACACGCCGGGGCCACCGATTACCGCCGCGCTCTTGACATCGGCGAAGCGCAGTCGCGCGTGGTTTACAAGGCAGGCGGGGTGAAGTATCGGCGTGAATTTTTTTGCAGTCATCCCGCCGGGGTACTTGTGGCGCGGTTCACCGCCGGCAAACGCGGCAGCTACACCGGCAGTATCGAACTGGATGATTCCCACAAGGCGCGGATCATCGCATCCCGCAACCGGATATTGGTTTCCGGCAAATTGGACAATGGGTTGAAGTACGAGTGGCAGATCGTGGTGCTGAGTGACGGCGGCACGCTTGAAGCCAAGGGCGCGATGCTTGAATTCAAAAAGTGCAACAGCCTAACGTTGCTGATCGCGGCCGGAACGAACTACACGATGGATTACACGAAGAATTATCGAGGTGAAGACCCGCACGCGCATTTGACCGCGCTATTGGACGTCGCTTCGCGGAAAGATTACGACATGCTGAGGGCGGAACACGCGAAGGATTTTAAATCCATCTTCAACCGTGTCTCCGTGGACTTTGGCGCTTCTTCCCTCTCCCAACGAGCACTGCCCACGGACAAGCGCAAACTCGAAGCGGCCAAAACGGTTGACCCTGAACTGGAGCAACTCCTTTTTCAATATGGCCGCTATCTGCTCATCTCCTGTTCCCGCCCCGGCGGTCTGCCTGCGAATTTGCAGGGCCTGTGGAATGACCGCAACGATCCTCCGTGGCACAGCGATTATCACGCGAACATCAATGTGGAAATGAATTACTGGCCGGCCGAAGTGGCGAACATGGCCGAGTCGCACGAACCGTTTTTCGATTTAATTCAAAGTCAGCTTCCTGCCTGGCGCACAGCCACCGCTGCGTCGCCTGATTTCAAAACAACCGCTGGTGATATGAGCGCGCGTGGTTTCGCTATCCGCACTTCACATAACATTTTGGGGGGCATGGGCTGGAAATGGGACAAGACCGCGAACGCTTGGTATGGCCAGCATCTTTGGGAACACTACGCATTTGGGTTGGACAACAACTATTTGCGAAACGTTGCCTATCCCATCCTCAAGGAAACGTGCGAGTTCTGGGAAGATCACTTAAAGGCATTGCCTGACGGCAGGCTGGTTGTGCCCAATGGTTGGTCACCCGAGCATGGTCCCGATGAGGATGGCGTTAGTTACAACCAGGAAATCGTCTGGGATCTTTTCAACAACTATGTTCAAGCCTGCGATGCGCTGGGCATAGACAAAGGGTATCGCAGTAAGATCGCCGCCATGCGTGACAAGCTCGTCACACCCGGGATTGGCAGCTGGGGACAACTCCTTGAATGGATGACCGAGAAAAAAGATACGAGTGCGATTGTCAAAACCCCCGAACTCGACACGCCCGCCGACCATCATCGCCATACGTCACATCTGTTCGCGGTGTTTCCCGGAAATCAGATCAGCGTGGTTAAAACTCCGGCGCTGGCGGCGGCCGCGAAAGCGTCGCTTGACGCGCGTGGCATCGGCGCCCGCAGCGATGTGCGCGAATGGTCGTTTGCTTGGCGCACCGCACTCTACGCGCGGCTCTACGATGGCGAGAACGCGCATCGGATGTTACAGGAGTTGTTTTCCGCCCGGAATACCTGTCCGAATCTTTTCGGTCTTGCTCCGCCGATGCAGATGGACGGCAATTTTGGCATCACCGCATCGGTTGTCGAAATGTTGCTGCAAAGCCAGAACGGTGAATTGGATTTGCTGCCTGCCCTGCCGTCCATGTGGCCGCACGGCTCGGTGAAAGGCCTGCGTGCCCGAGGCGGGTTTGAAGTCGATCTCTCGTGGAAGAACGGCAAGGTCACGGAAGCGACGATTCACAGCCTCAACGGTCATCGCTGCACTGTGCGCGTGGGAGGTCAGACGCGAACGTTTCCGACCGAACATGGGAAACGCTATACACTTGATGCCAGCCTGACCGTTGCGCAACGCTAAAGCAAAAAAGCGCAGATCCCCGACCTTCCCAGCCGCCACACGATAAGTGCCGGATTGTCGATTATTACCGGCCAATTTTGTGAATCACACCCCTAAAAGTTGCAGGTGAGAAGCGTTTTTCTCTTTCAGTTGGATTTTCTCTTCCTCAGGAGGGGTTTTCTTTCCTGCTCAGATCTTGGAAGGTCAACGCCGGAGGGGCACAGCCCCGATGCGCTAGGATTCCTTTTATTTTACTTCCCGTTCCGCCGCACCAGATCGAAGCGGAGTGGGCCGTGAGCTACTCTGAATTCATCTTGCGATGATATTTGCCTTGTGTTAGCTTTCCGCCCGGATGAAGTTCACTCGACCACGTCTCACCATCGAACCCACCACACTCGCGACACCCTGAGAACGGGCAGAGATTGGCCGGTAATGTCGCCCATGCTCGGAAGTTATCCTCGGACCAAACCTATCAGCTTGACGAGCCCGTCCTGCAGACCTAACATGCCGTGAAATGACAGGTTTCAACGCACTCCGTTCGCCTCTGAGCTTTCTGCAGAGCGGGCTTCAAGATATTCCGCACCGCGATGTGCTCGACGCCGAGGAAGGTTGGTGGAGGAGCGAAGGCGTCGGCATTTCGGACGCCATCGACCGGGCTGGCACGCCATGGTTGCGGATGTTCGATCGTCTCGGAAAACGCGTCGATGAAATTCTTTACCCTCGCGAATATCAGACGATTTTGAGGAGGGGTTACCGATCCGGAGTCGTTTGGCGCGCTCTGGAAGAAAAATCGCTGATCCCTACTTATTCGCTGATCTACAACATTTCGTTCTACGATCCCGGGATTTGCTGCCCTTATACTGTGTCACTCGGGACGGTGGTGCCTCTTGCGAAATATGGTAGCGCGGAATTGCAGAATCGCTTTCTGGCTCAACTCTCGCGGAAAGACGATTCCCAGTGGCAGGGTGCCACGTGGATGACAGAGATCAAAGGCGGCTCGGATTTGGGAGTCGCTGTCGAGACTATTGCCCGGCCCGTGGGCGATTGCTGGCTGCTGACAGGCGACAAATATTTTGCGAGCAATGCCAGCGCTGAGTTAGCCGTTGTAGCTGCGCGCGCTGAAGGAGCTGCGGCGGGTGTGCGCGGGCTGGCCTTGTTCCTAGTGCCGCGATACCGCAAGAATGGCGAGCTCAACTATTTTATTCGGCGGCTGAAGGACAAGATTGCAACGCGCTCTGTTCCTACCGGAGAAGTAGAGTTGAGAGACAGCGAAGGCTACCTGCTCGGCTCGGCTGACTCGGGAATTTATCTGATCCTCGAAGTCTTGAACCTCTCGCGCGTAGCGAACAGCGTGGTGAGTGTCGCGTTGGCACAGCGCGCGATGGCAGATGCGCTTTCGTATGCCGAGCGCCGAGCCGCGTTCGGCAAGCGAATTTTCGATCATCCGCTGCTTCGTCATCAATTTGAAGATTGGCTGATTGCGCTTCGATCGGCGTTTGCGCTGGCGTGGGATTCGGTTCAGCTGCTGAACGAAGTTTGGATGGAGCGTCCGCCTTACCCCGATCGCTATCATCTGTTTCGGCTGGTAGCACATCTTGCAAAATATTGGACGGCCGAGTTTGCGGTTGATACAGCAAAGTGGGCCATGGAAGTGCACGGTGGGTTGGGTGTGTTGGCGGAGTATGGTGCGGAACGCTGGCTGCGGGAAGCGATGATTCTCGCGATTTGGGAGGGAACATCGCATCGCCAGATGCTGGATGGACTGGAAGTAATCGAACGGAAGCGAGCACACAAGATGCTTTTCCAGCACCTGGCTGAAATCGCGTCCTCTAAAGAACTTCAGGACATGGAATCCGAAGTGGAGCAGCACTTGAAACTTCCACCCGAGGAAAAGGAAGCGCTTGCCGAACCGCTCTTCAAAAGGCTTGCGGCTTTCACGGCCAAAACGCTCGCTCGTAAATCGAAATAACTCCCTAAGACTTTTGAGTGGCCTCTGCTATGAGTGAGGCGTCGAACTACAAACGATCTTCAGCAATGTCTAGCGTTTCTCACCTCGGAACCCGGTAAACCGGGCAACGCATGGTAGCGCTGGTTGGGTAACCGGGCATCTGCTTGCCAGTTTTCGCTACCGATGCCCCTTCTCCGGTAAGGGCCTGGAGCGGTGCCTGGGATGTGCCCAACGGCCAGCCGGAGTGTACCTGCTTTGGAACCTTCGAGCACCCTTGTCGCGAGACCAACAGCGGGAATCTCGATCATTCCGACCGTAGTTGGCCCCTTGGCCGGTTTACGCTCGCCGCGACGCGCGGCTGATCAGTGGCGCGCGCCAAACTGCCTCCCGCGAATGACAACACGGCAATCATCGCCGCGCTCAGAGTGTTTTTCTTGGTTCGAAGAGTAAAGTTCATATCCCCTTCATTTTCGGCTCCAGATCGGGCCGAGAAAACAGCACGCCACTCGCGTATGCACCGATTCGGAAACCGTGGAGAGGGAGAGACAAGAGTCGCGGCTGAAGACACATTAACTTGTCCCGGAATAACCGCGCTACTGGTCACTGGGACGGAATGAGGACAGCAGTACCACGGGCGGTGTGACTGTCCAAGAGGAGTGGATTCACACGAAAGAAAGAGAAAATCATCACAGTCTTCGGGAACCGGAAACCAAACACTAAGCCATTCGCCAAGCGCCTTGGTTCTACGCGCGTACAGTTTAACTCCTGATATGTTCTCAATCGATGAGGAACCACCGCCGAGAGGCACGAACGCGAGCTGAAGCCCCTAAGAATTTTATGCACGCGCTTCTCCTAAGCGCGTCGGGAGAGCTTTGCCCCCTTGACATGGAGTTATCATGGAAGTCGCGTTACCGGACTTCTACTGAACGCATCCCTTGTTTACTATGATTTTCTTATGCCTCTGCCTTCCGTTTACACTAAGAGAGTGGAAGCAGTACCTTGGCCAGGAAGCCGAGAAGAAAGGTTCGCTTTATGAAATTCGGATTGGTGATCCTGCTCCTTGCCTTCTTCCTGCCAAATGCTTCAGAACCATCGACGCCTAGTTCGGGTGCCACTTGCAAAAAGAACAAGCTCTTCAAGGCGCAGAACATCGTTGCCTGGTCCACTCCATCTCGTGCGCGGGGCTTTTTCTACAAATCGGGCATGGCTATTGATGCGGACGGCGCATTCCGAGCCTATCATCGTAACGATCGACTCGGACTTGATTCGTTGGCCCACGCGGGACATCGGGGAAACTGGTGGGCACTGGTCACAGATAACGGAAAAACGAGCGGACGCCCCGTGGTACAGGGGAAGTCGGATCCGGCTCCAGGATATTATGTGTCTACGACTGCTCTCTATGACTCCAACAATCCCAATACCCGAGATCCGCATAGGTATGTGGACGCGGCGAAGGTGCCGTATATTGTGCTTCATCCCAAAGCTCTAAATCATGCTCGACTCGGTGATTTCGCAACTGTCGTTAATTTTCAGAACGGAAAGATTTCTGCGGCCATTGTGGCGGACGAAAGCGCACCAGACCTTCCCGTCGGCGAAGGCTCAATCGCCCTAGCTGAAGCATTGGGCATTGACTCTAGTCCGCGAAATGGGGGGAAGGATGGAGGAGTTGGCTATCTTATTTATCCTGGTTCTGGAAACGGCAAGCCAAGGCCATTCAAAGAGATAGTCGCCAACTCGAAGGAGCTTTTTGAGGCGTGGGGTGGGTTTGACAGACTGAACGCGTGTTTGGCGGGCGAGTAGCCGGGTCAAAGCCCTTGTGGAATTCGATAAGAGTCTACGTCTCCGCGCAGCCCATCGATAAACTGCAGAATCATGCTCGCTTTTGTCTCGAGGGCATTCCATCACGATCTTTCCTGCACCATTCATCACCGCAATCGAAATGCTTTCCTTGTGCACATCCATACCGATGTACTCTTTGCTATCCATTGAGGGCGTTCCTTTCTGCCTTTAGGGCCTGCGGCCCGCGAAACTTGATAAAAGCCGTCAGTGCAAAATTGCCCTTCAGACCGCTAAGCCCTTTGTTTTCAGGTCAGCCTGCGACCATACGTCTTTCGACCCTGTAGGGATTGAGGCAACCACCCAAACCCTACTCCAAAAAGGGCGCCCTTTTATATTGCGTTGCGTAATCGAAACTACAAATCCATATGGACGGTTTGCGCGTTTATAAAGCTCTAGCGTTTATCTGGCACAACCGTTCGACGCTAGAACTTTGCTCTCCTTGAATGTAGAATCCTTTTGCGTATGACACCGGACGAAGCCCGTCAATTAGTACAACGACGAACATGCAACTCGTAGGCGAGTTACCCCAAGCGGATTTGAACGACGTGCGAAAAGACACTCGCTCAAAGACGTATTGGCGTGCGATGAGACCTAGAGCCATACCCAAACTCGTATTTCGGTGGTGGGCAGTACTCATGGCTTTGGCAAGCATTGCTGCGGTATCGCTCGTGGGCGTGCTTTCCTTCGGATGCTATGGTGCGACCATGCTTCTCGGGAGGGTTCGTCCCTTACGCGACGCGTATCAATTTCTCTCCCGGGCTTACGACCGGTTCCTCGACCAGCTCGGCCAAGAAGTTCTGCGGGACTCCCGAGACACCCCCGCGTTGCGACTGATGGTCTCCCTCAGCCTTACCGCCGTGCCAATTTTCGTGATCCAACTCGTTTTAGGAAAACCTCGGCTGCTGCTCGCGATCGCTTTCTATCTTTCCCTGTGCGGTCTCAAGTTTCAGCGGTCTGTGAGGATGTTCAGCGCCAAACACCTGGAGTCGCACCGGCCCCAAGGGTACTTCTCGGAGAAATACGATAAGGTCTTCGGCCGCTACGTCGAATTCTTTCTCGGATATTTGTATGGGGACCTTCCAGAACTGGGTCGGACAGTTCATGTCCGTCTCCACCATAAAGAGAACGGCGGACCCGACGATAATGTCTCCTCCAGTGGTTACGATCGAACGAGTCCATTGGATTTCCTTTGGTATCTTTCGGACAACATTTGGACGGCCCTGGGGCTTGCTCCATACGCCTACTTTAAAGCTAGAGGCGATGAAAAGAACCGAAGACGATTGTTATGGGGAATGACGCGGTACTGCGTTTATTTCGGAGCTGTATTTATTTACGATTGGAGAATTGGGATTGTGTTCGTGTTAGTCCCTCTTCTCTGCATGAACTTCATCATGGCGATCACCGCATGGGTTCAGCACGCCTTCTGTGACCCGGAACATCCCGAAGATTATTTTACAAATACCGTGACCATCTTTGATGACGTGAACTTCATGAACGAAGGATACCACCTCTGTCATCACCACCGATCTGGCCTGCACTGGACCGAGATGCCCGCCCATCTGGAGCGGATTCGCGACAAGATGAGAGAGTCCGGCTCCTTGGTCTTTCGGGACTTGGATTTTATGGAGCTTTTCATCGAGTTGACTCTCCTTCGCAGAATGGATGTGCTTGCCGAGAAACTTGTCCCGTGGGAGCCCATGAATCACGAACAGAGGCTGGCTTTGCTGGCGAAGAGAACTAAGCCTGCGAGGGCCGTTTCGGCTTGAGGCGTCATGGGTGAAGGATTGCGGCAGGACCTTGATGGCGAAGGCGCGCCTGAAAGAAATTTTGCCGGAAACGCTCTTCCCTAAAGGTCTACACATTTACAGAGCAAAGCGAGATGCAGGTCAACCCGGTTAACACTGTTGTTTGCCGCTCCGTCTTTTGAGCTGCAGGAACCGCGTGCTTCGGACGCCTACACGAGTGACCGCACAATCGACAGCTGGTCGCGCTCGCGGCTGTCATAGGGAGCGTCGGCCCGGTGACTAGCGCCTCGCCGACAAGAGAAGCGCCACAATGTCAGCGAATAGCCCCTTAAAATGGACACTTACGATGCCGAGTGATGTGCCGAAACCTTGGCCAATTTCAAAACCTCCCGCCCGGCCTTTTGTGCCGCCTTCGCCCTATCCTGCAAAAACCAGTCCAGATAGCTTTTGGTTCGGGATGGTCAAGCTATGGACAAGGCTCTCTGCTGACGGAACATGGAGAGGTTTGCCGCATCACACGCCGAGCGACCCAAAATTCAGACAGAAGCTCTTTTTCTGGCGGCAGGGATACAGCTTGCGCTCGGAACTGCCTCCGCATTTGACGGTAACTGGACGACGCTTAGATGCCTCTGCTCCTCCATTAGCGGCTGCTGAGGCCAATGCAGGCTGGCAAGATGATGAGGAACATCCCTTCATGGTGACCGGAGTTAATTTTCCAACCCTCGGTTGTTGGGAGGCCACTGGGGATTACCATGGCGATAATTGACGTTCGTCGTGCGGGTCGCACCATAGAACAAAGGGCGGTCAGCGAAGGAATTGGGATGAGTTGAGAGAGCTTGTGTTATAAAGGGCGGAATCGAGGTGCACGAGTATGAAAAAAAAGAAGATTGGATTTGCGTTGTGCCTGCTCGCGGTGTTTCATTTGGTGGTTGCGAGCACACTGGCGGCGCCCACTGATCCGGTGCCTCCGCAGGCATATCTGCAGTTTGATGGCACCACTACGAACTATGTGGAGGTACCGGATAGCACCGATTTTAGCGTGGACACCACAGGCGGCTTGACGATCTCTGCATGGATGCGTCCCGACGCGCTGACTTTCGCCAACACTGAGGGTTCGAGGCCCGACGAGCAATTTGTGCACTGGCTCGGCAAGGGTAGCTCGGGGCAGCAAGAATGGGTGTTTCGGATGTACAGCATTACAGATCCGGCGGGCGCCCGCGAGAACCGCATCAGCTTCTATGTCTTTGAGGGAAATACTCCGCCTCCCATTCGCGGCTGCGGAAGCTATTTTCAAGATCCTGTCCAGGCGGGACAGTGGATACACGTTGTCGGTGTTGCCGATAATAGCGCGATGACTACGACGATCTACAAAGACGGCGTGCTGCGCAACACCAATTCGTATGCCGGCATTGTCACTCCGGGGCATGGAACCACGCCGCTGCGCATGGGCACGAGGGATTTCGCCAGTTTCTTTAAAGGTGCACTGGCAGAGGTTCGGGTGTGGAATCGCGCACTGAATGACCAGGAGATCGCCGATTTATATTTTCTGGGAGCCGTCCCTCAGGATGCGCTGGTAGGAGAGTATCTCCTCAACGAAGGTGCAGGAAGCACAGCGTTCGATACATCGGGCTGGGCCCACGATGGAACCGTTTTCGGAGCGGCGTGGGGCTCGGGGAGCAGTCCCTTGCAGAGTGGCACGGGGCGCTCGGGTGGCGGTTGCTGATTGCGGGAAAGAAACACGGCCGCTTAATATCACAATTGTTATCTAGCAGTCCTGGTAGCTTGACGCTTAAGTGCGTAGATGCTATCGCGGAGTAATCCGACGCTCAGATGGTGGAGCAGAGCGGTGAACCGTTCCTGTTTTCTCTTCCTGTCTCTTGCTGCTTGCCGATGTTCTCCCGAGTCTGTGCCCTTCCCTCCCCGGCCTCGGCGGAAAGTTGCCTTTCGTTGTTCGGCTGGTTTCCTGGTACTACGGCACAGTGCGACTTCTCCTGAACGATCGTGTCCGCCTTTCGGTTTATGGCCTTCGCGGACCGGTCTTGATCGCCTGACCAAGACGTGCAGGAGATCTCCCGGTTCCCGTGCATTTTGTTTCCCAGCGTGCGTGGGTTTGTAGACTGCGCAGGACCGAGCAATCCACTCGCGAATTAACGTGGTTGCTGTGTTGCCTTCCTCCGCTTCGGAGCCGGCATCCTGTTCCAAACGGGCTTTTCGAAGCTCAATCCCCCGCCCACCGATACCTCTGTTTGCGCTTGAAGCGGCGCCTCGCGGTGTCGCCTGCAAGAACCGAGGCCAGGATGGATTCGCTGCTTTCCTTTCCTGTAAGGCTCTTTCGGCGTTCTCCGAGTTCCCCGTCATACGTCCGAAATCGAGCTCGGTAACCAACGTCAAACTGCCGCAGCGGTTTCTGGCAGGCTGCGAGGGGACCTGTTTCCAAGTGCAGAGAAACGCGGCGCTGTTAGCGAGAACCTGACGCTCGATCCATCAGGTGGACCAGCCGTTGCTTCACAGTTGGCCACTCCGTCGCCAGGATCGAATAACGAACCGAATCACGAGCGGTGTAGTCAGCGGCCATCCGGTGTGCTCGCAGAATCCCTTCGAATTGTCCGCCGATGCGTTCGAGCGCGGCGCGCGAACGCGTGTTCCTGAAGTCCGTGTGGAAGCAAACTCGGAGCACTTGCCAGGCTTCGAACGCATGCGTCAGCATGAGCAGCTTCGCCTCGGTGTTCGCTGTAGTCCGAATTGCTGAGCGAGTTAGCCAGGTGTAGCCAATCTCACAGGCGTCAGGAAAGCTGCGACCGTGCCACAGGTGGGCTTGGGGCCACGCCCATCGCTCCAGGTTCCAGAAGCGCGTAGAACCGATAACGACATCGTCACCGACGCGGACAATCGCGAACGGCGCAGAGGTGCCGGCGTCTTTCCATGTCAAAGCGGTATCGACATATCTGGTGGCTTCGATCTTGCCCTGAGGTACCGGACTCCACTGGTAAAGGGAGGGATCTGCCTCCGCGGCGGCCACCAGCTTGTCAATGTGGCATTGCTCAAGCGGCTCCAGACGAACGTGCTTGCCTTGCAGCACAACATCTTTCGTTCTCATGCATCCAGTATGCAATGAGTCCCCAGTTGTGGCACAGGCAAAATGGTGTGGTATTTGGGATACCGGTGGTAGAAATCGGTAATACTTGCAGGTGATTGTGGCGACGCCCCCAGTACGATAGACTGCCGCCGCTCAGGCATTGGGTTAAGCAGTTCGGTCTGCCAATTTTGTTCCCGGATGAAGTGAAGGAACAATTATGAAAACACTTGTGACCACCGCCGTCGTCGCTGCCGTTGCGATTGGCTCCTTCATCGCCCCCACAGTTTTCGGGAAAGAGCAAGACACGACTAAAGCCAATCCATCATCCGCCGAACCAGCCGCCGCCAGAGTAGATAGATTGTTTGCGGAGTGGAATAGATCAGACTCGCCGGGTTGTAGCCTCGGCATCAGCCAAAACGGAGTCCTGGTGTACCAGCGCGGGTACGGCATGGCGAGCCTCGAATTGGGCGTCCCCATCACGCCGGCATCCGTCCTTCCTGCGGCTTCGATATCCAAACAATTCACCGCAATGAGTATCTTGCTCCTCGCAAAGGGCGGCCAGCTGTCGCTCGACGATGAGGTGCGAAAGTACATCCCCGAATGGGCCGACCACGGGAGCCGGATCACGATCCGCCACCTGCTGACCCACACCAGCGGGTTGCGCGACGGGTTCACGCTGCGCGAGTTGAACGCGGCGCGCGACGATGTGTTCGACAACGACGTGATGGTCAAAATCCTCGCGCGTACGCGGGGGCTCAACTTCACGCCCGGCACCGAATTCCAATACAACAACAGTGCATATGCACTGCTGGCCAGTATTGTGCAGCGGGTGAGCGGCCAGTCGCTTCGCGCCTTCGCCGATGCGAACATTTTTAAACCGCTGGGTATGACGCACACGCACTTCCACGACGATCCCAGCATGATCGTGCCCAATCGCGTGTCGGGCTATCACCGGGACGCTGGCGGCTTGCATTTGGCCTCAGATAACGGACGGATCGTCGGCAATGCCGGCCTACAAACAACAGTGGGGGACCTGCTGCTCTGGGAACAAAATTTTGCCGAGGTCCGTGTTGGAGACCGCGCGCTCGTCACCGCGATGCAAACGCCGGCGATTCCCACCGGTTGGTCAGATGGGAGCTCCTACGGCTACGGACTTGAGATCGCCAAATATCGCGGCTTGCGGACGGTCGGACACGGTGGGGGC
>DATNLZ010000068.1:0-176150 GCA_035602605.1 Candidatus Dormiibacterota bacterium | reverse complement strand
AAGAGCGCGGTTTGGCGAGAACGTCAGCCACCGGGCAGAGAATAGTCATAACGACAGAGGTTGGAGTCGTTCAGTGGGGCGGCGTGTCGTCCATGTCCAGAGAGAGAATTGGACGTTCGACGGTGAAGTCAGCGCGGGCCTGGAACAGCCGGACGCAACTGTTCCATCGGAGTATGGCATCGTCATTGCCCTTCGGGCGGATTTTTTCGGCTTCAGCGAAACAGTTCATCGCTTCTTCGAGAAGCGGAACGAGGGAGTAGGCGGGGCGGCCAGCGCGTAGCTGGGCCTTGACCCGTCGCTCGAGGAGAAGGCCCGTATAGTAGAGGCGTTCGTAAGGATCGCGCAGCACATGGAAGATGCGCTCGACTTCGGCGTAGCGGTCACCGGGCGCGCCGGTGAACTGATCGGTGATCGTGAGACCGAGCAAGCGTCGCGCGAGTTGGTGCTCGGAATCGACGGCCAGAATGTCGAGACAGATAGATTCCGCTTCCTCGGGCTCGTTGAGGTAGCGGTAGAGCTCGACTTTGGCGATGGCCTCAGCAAAGCCAGCCTTGGAGATGGATTTCAGGCGGAGATCCATAAAGCCTCCTTCGCGGCGCAGCGTCAGTCCTTCGCGCCGCGGACTTTGCGGACAAGCATGACGAGCGGATCGTAGAAGCGATCCACGACGCGCTCCTTAAGGGGAATGATAGCGTTGTCGGTGATGCGAATCTCCTCGGGACACACCTCGGTGCAGCATTTGGTGATGTTGCACAAGCCGATGCCGAGCTCCTCCTTGAGCAGCGCTGCGCGATTCCGACCGTCGAGGGGATGCATTTCGAGGGCGGCAACGCGGACGAAAAAGCGCGGGCCTCCGAATTGTTCTTTCTTGTGGTGGTCACGGAGAACGTGGCACACGTTCTGGCAGAGGAAGCACTCGATGCACTTGCGAAACTCTTGGACGCGGTCCAGGTCCTGCTGGGACATTTTCCATTCCACCCCGGCGCGTGGCTCGAAAGCGGGAATTTTCTTGTTCACGCTGTAGTTCCACGAGACGTCGGTGACCAGGTCTTTGATAACCGGGAACGCCTTCATCGGCAAGATGGTGACGGGTTTCTCAAGCGCTAGGGTGTCCATGCGGGTTTTGCAAGTGAGGCGCGGGCGGCCATTCACTTCCGCGGAACAAGAACCGCACCTGCCTGCCTTGCAGTTCCAGCGAACCGCCAGATCGGGCGCGAGGTGCGACTGGACGTAATGAAGAGCGTCGAGGACGACCATGCCGGGCGCGATAGGGACGCGGTACTCTGCGGTGCCGCCCGCTTCATTAGTGCCGCGGAAAACGTGCAGGATTGCTTCGGTCATGGCGAACCTCCGCTAACTGTCCTCGGCCAGAATCTGCTTTAGATCGGCAGGTATTTCTGGGACCGGTGATGCGCGAAGCGTTAACGAGTCCCCGTCGCGGATTATGACGTTGTTTTTTTTCCCCCACGCTGCATCGAGATCGGGAAAGTCAATACGGCTGTGAGCGCCGCGGCTTTCCTGGCGCGCCAAAGCGCTGCGAGTTACGGCTTCGGAAACGAGCAGCATGGAGCAAAGGTCGCGCGCGAGGTGCCACCCGGGATTGAACAGGCGCGAGCCTGCCACATGACACCGGGCCACACGGTCCTTTAGACTTCCGAGCTCCGTGAGCGCCTCCTTCAGGTCTTCTTCATTGCGGTAAATGCCGACGAGGTTTTGCATCGTCTCCTGCAAATCGTGGTGAATGGCATAGGGACTCTCCCCACCGGTTCTTTCAAAGGGAGCCACCATTTCGCGCTCGGCCTGCTCGATCTGCGTGGAATCAAGGGACGGGGCTGGGTGATCATTGGCGTACTGGGCAGCGCCGCGGCCCGCGCGACACCCAAAAACGAGCAAATCAGAAAGCGAATTTCCACCGAGGCGATTCGAACCGTGGAGCCCAGCAGCAGCTTCGCCCGCAGCGAATAGGCCCGGCAGAGTGCAGGCGGCGGTTTCGGGGTTCACGCGAATACCTCCCATCATGTAATGGCAGGTAGGGCCCACTTCCATCGGACCTTTGGTAATGTCCACATCGGCGAGCTCGCGGAATTGGTGGTACATGCTGGGCAGCTTACGCTTCACGTATTCGGCCGGCTTGTGGGAGATGTCGAGATAGGCGCCGCCGTGCTCGGTGCCACGGCCCTCGCGCACCTCAGTGTAAATGGCGCGAGCGACAACATCGCGCGTCGAGAGCTCCATTTTCTTGGGGTCGTACTTTTCCATGAAGCGCTCGTTCAACTTGTTGCGGAGGATACCGCCTTCACCGCGAACCGCTTCGGTCACGAGAATGCCCTGCACGCCAGGTGGCCATACCATGCCAGTGGGATGGAATTGCACAAATTCCATGTCCATCAGCTCGGCGCCGGCTTCGCAGGCGAGCGACATACCGTCGCCGGTATATTCCCAAGAATTAGAAGTAATGCGCCAAGCCTTGCCGATGCCGCCCGTGGCGATGACGACGGATTTCGCCTTGAAGACGACGAAGCGGCCATGCTCGCGCCAGTAGCCGAACGCGCCGATGATACGCCCGGCGTCGATGAGCAGTCGTGTAACGGCGCATTCCATGTAGACGTCGAAGCCCAGCGAAACGCCGCGGTCCTGAAGCGTTCGGATCATCTCAAGGCCGGTGCGGTCGCCGACGTGGCAGAGACGCTTGAAAGTGTGGCCCCCAAAAGCGCGCTGAAGAATGCGACCGTCGTCGGTGCGATCAAACAGGGCGCCCCACTGTTCGAGCTCTCGGACACGGTCGGGAGATTCCTGCGCGTGCAGCTGAGCCATGCGCCAGTTGTTGAGCATTTTGCCGCCACGCATGGTGTCACGGAAGTGAGTACACCAGTTGTCGGCCGCGTCCACGTTAGCCATCGCGGCGGCGATCCCGCCTTCGGCCATGACCGTGTGCGCCTTGCCGAGCAGGGATTTACAGACGACGCCGACCGAGGCGCCTTTGGCCAGAGCTTCGATGGCGGCACGGAGGCCGGCGCCACCCGCGCCGATGATGAGAACGTCGTGCTCGTGAGTTTCGTACTTAGTGGTCACAGCAGCCGCCAGTCCTTGACGGCCCCGGACGCCACCAGGCGAATGTAGAGGTCCGCCAGGCCAACGGCAAAGAGACTGGTCCAGGCAAAGAGCATGTGGTGCTCATTGAGAAAGCTGAGGATGTACCAGGACTGATAACGCGGTCGTCCGAATGTCGCGCAGGAGAAGCAATCGAGGTATCCTCCGGCGAGATGGCGTAGCGAGTGGCACGAGCACGTGTACAGCGTCAGAAGAAGGACGTTGATCAGTAGGACCAGTGATCCGACGCCGATTCCGAAGCGCCCGTCGAAAAAGAACCCGTGGATCGTGTCACGCCACAGAAAGATTAGGAAAACAGCGGCGAGATAGAAAAAGTAGCGATGGACATTCTGGAGGATGAAGGGAAACGATGTTTCGCCGCGATACCCGCGGCCGTGCGATTCGCTCACGGCACACGCGGGAGGGTGTAGGAAGAAAGCGCGGTAGTAGGCTTTGCGATAGTAGTAGCAGGTCATCCGGAAGCCGAGCGGAGCGCCGAGAATCAGAATCGCGGGAGAAAAAGGCCACCAATGATGGCCCGGATCGATGAGCGGAGAATAAAACGGTGAAAGGTACGGACCCCAAGCGTAGTTGGCGCCTTCCAAGGCACGCAGCGTCGCGTAGATTCCGAAGGCGGTGAGAACCACAGCGACGGGAAGAATTTCTATCCACCACGCATCGCGGCGCAGAGTGCTGCCAAACCGGCTTCGCCCCAAGGGGGTCGGGCGTCCAGACATCGGAACACCTCCGAGTGGCTGTAGAGTAGCCAGAAAAGGGAAATTTGCAAATGAAATTTCCCGAGCGACCGTTGCGAGCAGTCGAAGACGAACGGAAACCCACTTATGGGGAGGCGGGAAACACGCTACGGGAGACCCTATACGCGCGTCAAGCATCAAGGTCACCAATCTCGCGCCCGGAACGGAGCTAGATACCTATCGTACCATGGGCCAGCCCTCCTCCCCCGTCCTGAAACTGGCCTTCATGCCAGTAGTTTTGTCCTCTGCCGGCGCCTACCCTCAGCGTTAGGTCTGGGCGGCTGTGCAGCTTTTAACTGACTTTTCCGGAGGACGACAGCAGCACGTAGGTCTCCGAGCGGAGAAAATACCCAGTGACTGCGCCGAGTGGGAGAGATGAGAAACGGATTAACACTGTAGAGCCCGTGTATCTTTCTAGCTTGGACGACACGTCACCGGTGGAAATTGGATTCACCGAAAACATTAGTCGCCACGGCTCGCGCATATTGACGAGGCGAGCGTGGCAGCCAGGCCACGATATAGTTATTACATCGCGACAGGGCGACTTCCGGTCTCGGGCGCGTGTAGTCTACTGCCAGCATTTGACCGGCAACGCAATGGCGATTGGGCTGCAACTGTCCTCGCCAAAAGGAGATTGGGCGGGCAACGGTTAGCTGGGGCCTGAAGATCTTCTCGGTCTCCGGACGAGGGAGGAATTTTTCCCCTCGATTTCCCTTTTTATAGAGTGAACGGGCTACCCAGCCACGGGGGTTATCGATCATGGTGCCCAGATATTATTCTCTTGACAAGTATAAACTCTAGGAATATTAATGCTCTCGGTGGAAAAGGGTCGTTAACCCAATCCGAGACTGCCCGCTCGGTCTTTTTCTCCGGAGCAACCTCCAGCCGCTGCATCCTCGCATGGGTCCGCGTTCCTAAGCCCTAGAAAGAGAGGCACGTTACCATGAAAAGCAAGCTTGTCTACTTAGCGATTCTCGTCTCAGCCCTCATTTGCCCGGCCACGGCCTTGCCGGCCCACGGCGCCACCCTAGTCGTGGATGACGACAAAGTCGAGTGTCCCAGTGCAGGGTTCACTCATATCCAGGAGGCGGTCGACGCCTCTTCTCCCGGCGACGAGATTCATATTTGCAAAGGTATTTACGTCGAGCAGGTTACGATCCACAAGCCGCTCGACATCAATGCCGATAATGGCGCCATCCTCATGCCCTCCGCCATGCACGCGAACGCTGCCAGCCTCTTCGACGCTGCTCCCATCGCTACCGCGCTGCTCGTCGCGGGCACAACCGACGTCTCCATCTCTGGACTGACGGTCGATGGCGCCGACAACGGCATCTCCGAGTGCGCGCCGAACCTCATCGGCATTTTATTCCAAAATGCTTCCGGCGAACTCGGCCGCATTGCTGTCCGCAATTTCAAGCTCGCTGCGTCACTCAATGGCTGCCAGAGCGGCACCGGCATCTTCGTGCAAAGCGGCGATGGCGGCGTCTCGCAGGTTGAAATCGACCACTGCACTGTTCACGACTTTCAGAAGAACGGCATCACCGCCAATGAAAAAGGCACCGTCACCATTATTCGTCGGAATGTTGTGACCGGCATCGGCCCCACCACCGGTGCGGCGCAGAATGGCGTTCAGATTGCCTTTGGCGCCGCGGGATCGATTCTCGAGAACGTCGTGACCAACAACGTCTGGGCTCCGTGCACAGCCATCGCCACCTGCACCGCTGTCGCCACTGACATTCTCGTCACGCAATCCGACGATGTGGAGGTCTCCGGCAACACCGCCGGCATCAGCCAGGTCAATATCTTCGTTCACGGCAACAATGCTGCGATCGGCCGCAACGAAACGTTCGCCACAAGGGTTTTCGATGGCATCCGTGTGCAGGGCAATCAGTCCCGCGTACGTCACAATCACGTTCTCAACGGCGCCGAGTCCGGCATCTTTCTCTCCGGCAACAACAACGTCGTGACAAACAACACGATTACCGAAGCCGCAATCGGCATCCTCAAAGACACCGGCTCCTCCGGAAACATCATCGCGGGAAACCGTTTCTTCAATACGCCGATTCCCGTTCAAGGCCCTGATGGTTCCATAGTCCACCCAGAAACGATCGCTGTGGACGCGCAATCAATCGACGTAGCCAAACTGATTTCGCCAAAGCGCTGAATCATACCTAGAAAAGCTGTTTTCAAGTCGCTGCTTTGGCCGGTACAGCTACCTGGCGATGATCTGCCCGAAACCACATCGTTTCAGCACATTTGAACGCAACGCGGCAGGCCAACACGGCGGAGACGAGTTATTTCAGCAGCACGAAATTTGACTCCGGAGCGCGCAAGACATACTTGCGCGGTTTGGCCCTGTGCGATAACCGGACGATGCTGGCCGAAGTTTATTCCCCGTAAATTGCCGCGCCACCGACGATAGCGAGGGGATACTCAAACAACTGCCAGGCTACAGGCGGCCACACGACGTCGAGGGGAAGTATTCCCGGGAATCCCGAGTGCGAATACACTGCGGCGTACAGCGAAGATAGCAACCAGGAGACGAGGCCGACGCAAACAGCGGTTTTGGGTCGCGACCCAAAATGCGGGCGGACAACCAAGTATAGCCACACCACGAGCATTCCTTGTGCGAACGTTAACACAATGAGCGATGCCAAATGCGCACAAACGGGTTGGCGATCCCATGAGAGCGCAGGTTCGCGCCTCGCGATAAACTGGCGATCGAAGATCCATTGTCACTCTGGACGGAACAGTGCGTTGGGCTTCTGCGCGGCCCTCGCCCTAGCAGTTCCATAGTAGCGTCCGACGGCGTTCCGTGCGCGCCGCTGCCAATGATCTTCTTGCTGAGTAGCGCCGTGCTATAGTCCGGCGCATGCTGAGCATTCGCCAAGGGTCGATTCGTCTGTTCCGCGTCGCCGGGATTGATTTGTTTTTGCATTGGTCTTGGTTCTTAGTGGCGGCGTTTGAAATCAACGACCGCGCGAAAAGGTATTCCTCACTCACCTGGAACGTGCTGGAGTACTTGGCGCTGTTTCTTATTGTGATGCTTCATGAGTATGGCCACGCGCTGGCCTGCCGGCAGGTTGGAGGAACGGCTAATCAGATCGTGCTCTGGCCTCTCGGCGGGGTCGCGTATGTGAACCCGCCGCCTCGGCCAGGCGCCACACTCTGGAGCATCGCGGCGGGTCCGCTGGTGAATGTGGTGCTCGTTCCGATCTTGTCGGTACTCGGCATATTGAACCGATCGCTCGGGTGGGCGGAGGCAATGCCCAATGCCCACGCGTGGCTACGGGAGGTCTGGTTGATGAACCTGGGCTTGCTTATTTTCAATATGCTGCCGATTTATCCTCTGGATGGTGGTCAGATTCTTCGGTCCTTACTCTGGTTTGTCATGGGACGCGCCCGCAGCTTGATGGTGGCCACGATCATCGGCTTCGTCGGCGTGGCTGGGCTCATCATCCTCGCCTTGTGGATGCAGTCGGTCTGGTTTGGCGTTCTCTCCGTGTTCATCCTAATGAATTGCTGGGGAGGACTGCGCCAAGCGCAAGCGTTGTCGCGTTTAGCAAAGTTGCCGCGTCACGAAGGGTTTGCCTGTCCGCGGTGCAAAGCAGCGCCGCCTGTGGGAGGCTTTTGGATGTGTGCGCACTGCAGGAACTCATTCGACACGTTCCAAACACAAGGCATCTGTCCGCGCTGCGCCACCCAGTTTGCCGTGACGAAGTGTTTGGACTGTGGCGGAGCGCATCCCATGAGCGAGTGGATTGTTCCCGCCTTTGTACCTCAGAAGTTGTGACTCCGTGTCATGCCCCGCGCCGCCCGCTTGAGCGGTGGTAGCGCAGTGTGGACCTTTCTGCTCGGTACTGCCCAACTTCGGATGAGCGCGCATCCCGTCGATAGGGCCAGACAGCCATTTGCTGTGGGCCTGTTGCCGACTGCCAACACGGTTCCGGGCGTATCGTCGCCCACTCGGAATGCCCGAGAGTGGCAACACAACTCCCCCCGAAGCCCAAGCTTACTCCGAGTTAGCATCACTCGAGCACGAAGCCACAGAGGAATTTACTGCAGCTCCAGCAGCTCGAATTCATAAACTAAGCTTCCTGGCGGATTGTGCCTGTTGGCAGGTTTCTCACCGAACGCAAGCTCTGAGGGTATCCACACACGTACTTTGCCTCCGGCGACCATCAGGGGCAAGATTTCGCGCCATGCAACCGGCGTAGTGCTGACAAAAACGACTGCAGGATGCCCGGACGTGACCGTGGTCTCGATCAACTTACCAGTACTTGTCCAACCGGAAAAGTGAAGCTTGGCATGGCTCTTTACCGATGGATGTTCGGTGCCGGTTCCACGTACTAAGACTTTGTAAGCTAACCCGGAAGGCGTTTTGACGGCATCTATCGGAGCGGCTGTAAGATCCGTTGGCGTGACTGGAGCTTTCATGATGCTTACAAGTTCTAAATCGAAAGTTAAATCGAGGTCAGGTGGTTTCTCGTCTTCCGGTCTTTTTTGCGTGTGTTGATGTCCTTCGACGTAGCTGAGTTCTGCCGGAACCCAAATGCGACGTTTCTCGCCTACCACCATTCGTTTAAGAGTTTCGGCCACTCCCACAATCGCAGTGCTAAGGCATTGAACTGCGGAGTCACCCATGGACTTTGAAGTGGCGAATAGCGTCCCATCTCTCTTCCATGCGGTAAACGCAAGAACTGCGCAGTCATTCCCGGCCGGGTGTTCGATGCCGGTCCCGGGCTTGAGGACTTTCGTCGCGACTCCCGACTCTGTCAATGGCGCGTCGGCAGGGGGCGCGTTCACATCGGGTGGCGCTGGAATCAGGGGCCCAGTTCCCGGCTTTGGTTGCGTTCGTTCCGTGCCCGGCGCGGTAGCGGTTTTTTCAGCCACTGAGGGTAATCCGCTCACGCTCAGCGGTGCACTGGGGCCCCCTCCCGCACGGATCGGTTGCGAACCAGCTTTGGCTGGTTCTCGAATTTCTGTGACTGGGCTGGTCGGAACTCTGAAAACCTGAAAGTCGAATATATTCGCGGTGTTAAGACCGATTTGCGTAGGCGCGATTATGTTCAATCGGACGTACCGCGCGGTGATTGGGGGGATGTCATGCGTGGTGATACTTTGAATGTTGCCGACAACGTTCTCTACGGTGTCAAAATTTGTGCCGTCGGAGCTAACCTGGATGTCAAAGCCGCGGGTATTCAAAAGAAGATCGTCGCCGCCTGCGGCAGCGTGCTCAATCACGAAGCGGTTGATGCTGACATTCGAACCTAAGTCTACCTGCAGAAAGGGATTTTCGGCTGCCGAGCACCACTTGTCATCAGGGCCCTGGCTGGCGCTCCCGTTAAACGCTTTATCTGGGGTTTGGCTGGGGTCACAGGGGGCGCTGCCCGTTGCCGGACGGTTTGCAGCGAGGTTCTGGAGAATGGGCGGCGCGGTTTTTAAGCCGTAAACACACACAAACTTCGAGATCGTGGGGACGTACACTTTTCCATTGACCACAACCGGGGGGCTGCCCTTGGCAAAGTTCAGCGAATCGTCTCCGGGGGCCGTGCTGGACCATAGCAGGGCGAGGGTCTCCGCGTTATATGCGTAGAGACTGCCGGGGACCAGCGCCTGATTGGCATCGCCAGCCCGCGGTATTGTCGCCCAGATAATACCGGTTCGTGGCTGAGACCCTTTGGCGGATATCGCCAGCATGCCGCCGGGCATGCCCATAGGGGGCAAGATCGACGCGGTCGCAAACGGAGGCAGGGTTAATTTGCGAGTGTGAGGATTCAAGCGATAGGCGCGCAGGTAATCATTCTCACCCCAAACATAGACGTTTACCCCCTGGGGACTCTTCCAGGTGGCGTTGGCGTTGTGCATGTGATGAGACGAACTCGGACGAATGGTGGAGTCTGTGGCTTGAATGGCCTGAGGGATCTGAATATCGCCGGTGACCTCGCGCCCCAGATTATTGGCATCGAGAAGGTACATTTTCCCTTCCTTGCCGCCGATGACGAGAAGACTCGTTCCGGGCAGGATCATGGGTCCCTGTGAGCCAAAATCGAGATCGAATTCATTTAGGGTGTTGAAATTCGAAGGCGCAAAAAAATCCACCAGGCTGAGGGACCTCGGAGCACGCTTCATCAGGGTCTCGCCGAATTCGGTGACGCCATCATAGGTACCATTCCCAGTAGCGAAGTATAAATTCCCGTCGCGATCAAGCGCGGCTCCTGCGCCGGACATCCAGATGCCCCCCATAGTTCCGTTAGGAGTTGTACTGACTCTCCCCAGTTGCGCGAGCGAGGTGGCATCAAAGGACACTATCCACCCGTGATACGGGCGAGTGTCGCAAAAGGAAGCCCAGGCGATGTATACGACTCCCTTGGAAAAAACTAAAGCCGAGCGCTGGTTAGCCGTTACCGGATTGAATGAGATAACCGAGTCAACCGAGCCGTCTCCGGTGCCCGCTACCGACACCTCGATCACTTGCGGGCTGTTCGCCCGCTCATCGCCTGTCGCGATATCAACTGCGCGCAAACGTTGTACCGTGCCGTCACCTTCGACCGTGCGAGTGACGAAATACATGGTTCTGCTCGTCCCATCAATCACCGGCGTGCCGACGATACCGATATTGCCGATAAAGTCGGCATAGTTTCGACAGGACTGCCCCAGTTCGGTGTTACGCGACGGCCTGCCGAAACCGTTGAAATTTCGATACCAGAGTGGATTGCCCAAGGTATCGGCATTGAAAGCGTACACACTGTTGTTCACCGTGGCGACAAAGATTACGTTGTGCTTGGAGCCGGCAATGGCAACATCCGATGCGTAAAGAATCCCGGCGAAGATTTGATCGTCTACGGGCAGCATGAAAAGCTTTCCAAACTGAGTCGAATTGACATTGGATTGATTGAGGATTGTTTCGGAAAGGTTGGCGCCCGTGCGTTGATTATTATAATTTCGAGTCAAAACATTGAATGCGCCTTGAGCCTGGGCGCGAGACACGCAAATGACGAGAAAGGTTAACGCCCAAAAGGTCGTCAGAAAATAACGTTGGGAACGTGAATTGAAAATCATTCGGGGCCTGTCCTCGTTTCGGGGGTTGGAACAAAGTGCCGCAGAGTGTATTCCCGAAACATTGGCGCGTCAACAAACGTCAACACTAAGATCCTGCTAGCGGTCGGTTTTTGGCGTAAGGACCTACTTCAGTTGGCGCCTGCAATCGCGAGTGATTGTAGATGACGCTTGCAAGTACCCCCGTGACCCAATAGTCTGTCACCGCGATGCCGAGCTTTGAACCTAACGTAATCGCCTTGGGATTTATCTGGTACATCGTTTTTTTGCTGTCCACGACTTGCCATGAGGCTTCTCACGCGTTGGCGGCAAAATGGGGTGGGGACCTGACTGCGTTTCATGGCGGGCAGGTGACCCTGAACCCTGTGCCGCACATTCAACGTTCGCCGTTCGGGATGATTGGAATGCCGCTGTTGTCATTCATATTGACCAAAGGAAGCTGGATGATGGGCTGGGCGAGTGCACCGTTTGACCCTTATTGGCAGCGTCGGCATTACCGGCGTGCCGCATGGATGGCCTTCGCCGGGCCAGCCGCGAATTTTACGTTAATGTTGTTTGCCGCATTGGCCATACGAGTGGGCATGGCCATGGGACAGTTTCAGGTCCCCGGAACTGTTTCGTTTGATCACGTAACTCAAGCGACGGTCCCGGGAAGCTCAGCGGAGTTTGCCGCAACATTTTTGAGTATTCTCTTTGTGCTGAACCTTTTATTAGGGACGTTCAACCTGCTGCCCGTACCTCCTTTGGATGGCAGTACCGGAATTACTTTGTTCATGGACGAGAAAACGGCTCTGAAGTACCTGGACTGGCTCAGTGAAGGCAGTTATGCCTTTGTCGGACTCATGATCGCGTGGCTTGTGTTCGGCAAGATTTTTAGCACGATCTTCCTGCTGGCTATCAACGTCCTGTATCCCACGGCCAGCTACGGCCTACACTAGTACTTCCCTGTGTCAAGAAACCGGCACCGTGTTTCAAAAACGCACACCTGTATTATTTCTGCTCGTCCTATCTGGCTTCAAACCGTCCCTCGCGCTGCTAAGGTCTTTGTTTTTAACACTTATTTTTCCGACCGCACTGGAACACTGCCTGCAATAGAAGAGTCGGGGGACATGAGTGGAAACCAGCACCCAGCTACCGGTCGTCACCAAGTATCGCATTGAGGTATCTGGCTGGGATGAAAACGAGGCCTTTTTTGTGGAGAAAACAGATTTGGAATGGAGCGGAAGAGAAAACAAGCGGGTTCGCCTTCGGCATCTCTTGCGGGACGCGGCTGTAATTTTCGTACGGCTTTTGCAAACCAGCACGCAAGCGCATGTTTGTCCGGTGGCGTATCAAGTGCGGGGTTCTTCCGGGTCAAACGATTCTCGGCCCTATGAGTACAGCTTGATTCAACTCCATCCACGAGGGAGTTTTTAGTGAAAACGTCACTATATTCTGTCGATCGCGAAGCCACGGCGGAAGAACTATTTAGCACTTCCGGCGATGAGACAATGTGCTTGCTAGAGCATCCCAGAAATCCTGCCACAGAGGTCCATTCCATGGACTATCAGTGGTATGAACTGCCTTCAGAAGAGTTTGTTTCGCTCATGGCGGTATGCGCCTCCAGTGCTCAGAACTAGACACTGATTCGTTCGTTAAGGTTTTTCTTACGTTCGTGGCGCCGCGGTCTGTGGTCCTCCTCAGCTCACTTGCCTAAACTCGATCCCACAAAAACGACCCGAAACGAAACTGTGTCCCGTTTTGGTTTTTGATATTCATGACCAACGGCCTTCGCTGTCGGCCCATCTGCTTATTTAGGAACTTCGCCGCCAAACGCGTAATTCAATGAATCAAAGCTTGTTATTCGATTCACACAAAGTTTGTAAGCTTTTTTTCAAGACCACTACCGATTGGCACACCCCGTGCCCGTGCAAGTGGCATGAGTACCTTGCTTACCAAGGCCGTCGCGATGGGTGCAGCTCGAGATTCATTGACCGCTTGCATCGTTGATAGCGACAGATCTGTCGTCGATAGCTTGAGCCAAACGATTGAGAACATGGGCTACCACGCCTTCGGTACGACTGACCCGCAGGAGGCTCTCGATCAGATACGAGCCGCACGCTGCCGCGTGGTCATTTGTGACATGAAGATGCCCTCCATGGAGGGCATGGTATTCCTGGCTGAGGCGCTGAAAGTTGATCCGGGTGTGCACATCATTCTCGCAACCAGTTGCAACTCCATCGAAATTGCCATCGAGGCGATCAAGCACGGCGCCTATGATTGTGTGTCAAAGCCGCTTCAGAATGCTCGTCTGAAGCGCACGCTGGACGAATTAGCCGCGATGTACGACCAGCGCCGGCGGATTCGCAACCTCGAGGAAGAGCTGCTGAAGGACCTGGAATTTCACGGAATCGTGGGCAAAAGCCCGGCAATGCTGGAGGTTTTCGATCAGGCGCGGAAAGTGGCGCGGCATTATTCCAACGTCCTGCTGATCGGTCCGACCGGGGTTGGCAAGGAATTAGTGGCCCATGCAATTCACCAACAGAGCCCGGTAAGCCATCACCGGCTGGCCGTATGCAACTGTTCTGCGCTAGTGGATACATTGCTGGAAAGCCAGCTCTTTGGCCACATTCGCGGAGCTTTCACCGGCGCCACCGATACGCGTCCCGGGCTATTTGAATACGCCAACGGAGGCACGGTGTTTCTTGATGAAGTGGCCGAGATGTCCATGCCGATGCAGTCGAAGCTGTTGCGCGTGATTCAAAACCGCGAAATCCAGCGCGTGGGCTCTCCTGAGACACGAAAGGTTGAGGTGCGTTTAATCGCGGCGACGAATCGAGACTTGCGCGCAGAGGTTTTGGCCGGGCGATTTCGCGAGGATTTGTTCTATCGTTTAAATTCAATTCAGATTCGTGTGCCGTCGCTCACCGAGCGGCTCGAGGACATTCCGCTACTGGTGCAATTTCTGCTGAAAAAATACAATCATGCCTACGGAAAAATGATTAAGGGGTTAACGCGGCGGACCCAAACCGTGCTGTTGCAACATAATTGGCCGGGCAACGTGCGCGAGCTGGAGAATGTGATCTCGAGCGCCTGCATCACCACGATGAATGATTTTATCGATGTATGCGATTTGCCGGAGCACATGCAAAGACCCGCCGCGCACACAGCGGGCGCCGGCGAAAACTGGCGGCCGGTGACGCTTGACGACGTGCGACGCGTGCACATCGAGCGTGTACTGCAGATGTGCGAAGGGAACCGCGTCCGCGCCTCGAAAATTCTCGGCATCGGCCGCACTAGTCTGTACCGGTATCTGAAACACGACGCTCCGCAAACGGCCGGAGCGACCGCGGCATAATCACGGTTGTTTCGTGCCCGTCACAATACGGCGGGATCATGGCGAGTCCGCTAGTCAAATTCTCCCAGCATCTCGACCTAGCTTCGCTTACTCCGCCGCCGGTTAGTGGGCTTCGTCTGAGTTGTAGGCGGCACTGCCAGCAATCGGCAGGCTTAAGGTATTGTCCAGCCGGACCGACATGATGGTTTGAGACGGAAGCTCGACGTCCTTGCCTTTGCGAGCGACAACGTAAACTGCGCTTCCGGCTGCGCCAATTCCGAAACCGCGAGCAGCATGGCTGAAGATTGCACCTATCAGTGTGCCCCCGCCGGTTCCGATTGTAGCTGCCACCACGTCCCCTTTAATGTCACGCTTGGCCTCAACCACCTGACCTTCCACAACCTTGACATCTTTACGTCGACTGGCGGCCCGCCCGGATGGGTTCTCTAGTGTGAGAATGCTCATCTGGACTGGAATGAGCCGACTGTCGACTTCAATCGAGCGGAAGGTGAGGTTGAGATAGGCTTGGCCGCGAAATACCGGGAAACGCCGCGGATGGACTACCGAACCGACTTGACCATTCACTTTCGTGCCCGCTGGAAGGATAAGCCGTCCGCCATAGTAAACCGGCTCGGAAACGACGGCGGCGAAGGGATCGCCATCGCGTGAAGCAGCGGTACTCAAACTGTTGAGAAGAGTCAGCCGAATTGGCGTGCCCTTCAAAACCTGCGTGTTTTGCGCGCGGGTAACCAACGGAGAAGCTAGGGGCAGGCACAAACCTATTCCTAGCAGGACAACTATCTTTCTGAGTTTCATGGTTCCTCCTTGCCTGCGGGAGTGCAGGCGTGCCCCGTGACGTGGAGCTGCTCCAAAATTTTTTTGGAACGTCCGCTGGCGCCGCGGAGGGTAGGGCGCGTGCGAAGCGCCACCACCCTGGATGCGGAGGAAGTGCACCCGGACAAAGAGTACCTCAATTTTTTCGCCTCTGCGAGAGAAAAGAGGACTGTGGGCACAAATTCATCTTCCAAGCAACAACTACCAAGCACCTGTGTCCACGTCAATCGCCCCAGCGGGACGATTGTGGCGATTTCGGCCTCCAGTCGAACGAAAACTTCTCGGGACTGCGGACCGATCCCCAAGAAGTAATCCGAAAAAGTTTCATTTACACGGTTGCGCTCCCCGCGCGCCTCTGCAAATCTAGAAAAAATCCACAGCAGGCTATGCTAAACTCAAAAATGCAGAGACATTCTTGCAACTGCCAATGCGTGGAACTTCGGGCTCTGTGCAACGAGGTCCCGCAAACCCCGCCAGGCCCGGAAGGGAGCAACGGTAGTGGGAACGCCTTGTGTGCCGCGGAGATCCCGAAGTTCCTCTCATTGTCCGCAGATGCGGAACGGGAATACAGTCTGAAGGGAACATGAGCTATCAGGTAATCGCCCGCAAGTATCGACCGCAGAGTTTCCGCGAAATCGTCGGCCAGCAACACGTAACCGAAACGCTTAGCAACGCCATCCGGCAGAATCGGGTCGCGCATGCGTATATTTTTTCGGGCGCGCGTGGAGTCGGGAAAACCACGGCGGCAAGAATTCTCGCGAAAGCGCTGAATTGCGCGAAAGGTCCGACCGCGGACGTTTGCAACGAATGCGACTCTTGCCGCGAGATCAGCGCAGGGACTTCGCTCGACGTGATTGAAATTGATGCAGCCTCAAATCGCGGCATTGACCAGATCCGCGAGCTGCGCGAAATGGTGCGTTACGCACCGGCAGCGTCGCGCAAAAAAGTAGTAATCCTCGATGAAGCCCATATGCTCACTTCCGAGGCCTCCAATGCCTTGCTGAAAACCTTGGAAGAACCTCCTGACAACGTCGTTTTCGTTATGGCCACCACCGAGCCAGATAACCTCGCCGACACAATTCGGTCCCGCTCGCAGCATTTCCACTTTCGCGCGCTGTCGTTTGGCGAGATCACCGAGCGGCTCGGCGAAATCGTGGGGAAGGAAGGTCTGCAAGCGGAGGCTGGAGCTTTGGCCGTCATGTCGCGTGCCGCTGAGGGGAGCCTGCGCGACGCGCTATCGTTACTCGAACAGGCGCGAGCGTATTGCGGCGAAACACTTGGGGATGCGCAGGTGCGCGAACTTCTTGGTGTGGTGCCGGAGGAGGCACTCGACCGGCTTGTGACTGCGGTCGGAGCAGGGTCAGCCGAAGGTGTTTTGAATCTGGTGCACGCACTTCTGGCCGAAGGACGGAACCTGCAGCACTTCTGCCGCGAGGCCATCCGCTATTTTCGGGATTTGCTGGTGGCGCGCGTGAGCGGCGCGGACTCCGAGTTAATAGCAGCAATTCCCGAGCACCGCCCCAAACTTGCCAAAGCCGCGGCAATGTTTAGTGAAGAAGATCTGACTCGATTTTTCCAAATTTTGCTGACAACCGATGATGACTTGAGGCGCAAACCGGATCCGCGGCTGCATCTCGAAATGGGTTTATTGCGACTGGTCAATGCAGCGAGGCTTGCACCTCTCGAAGAAGTTCTTGCGGAGTTAACATCTGGTGGGTCCGCCGCAGCGAATGCCAGGGCGTCGTCGGTGAAAGCGAGCAGCGCGGCGGAGCAGCGCGCACCCATGCAAAGCACCACGCACGGCACCCCCGGGGTCGCATCATTCCCGTCCGCGAGCGGTAAAACTGCGATGGGCGCAGCAGCCGGGGGGCCGGCGTCCGGCATGCCAGTCGCAAAGGCAGATACATTGGTCTCTCGCGCAACCGCTGCGAACCATCCGGTTGCGCGCCCCGCCGCGCCAATCGCTGCGCCAGCCAGCTCAGCTTCGACCAGCGTAATTGCGCGATGCGTCCAGCAATTTGACGGCATCGAAGCCGCGCAGGTCGAGGCAATCAAGTCGGCAATTCTCGGTCAGCAAAAATTTCTAGGCGAACTTGTCGAACACGTCTGCCGGTGGGAGCTTGAGGGCGGCGAGATGCGTTTGTATTTTCCGACCGAGAGACGCGCCCTGGCGGAACTCTTGCAGGCACGTGACCCTATGGAGAAGTTGCGCACCATCACTAGCAAAGTGGTCGGTCAGCCGCTGCGCGTCTGTGTTAAACTTGAAACCGTTCAAGCACCTCGCGCGGCTGGACGCGTGGATGCAGGTGCAGCGGAATTACGCGCACAGTTTGAGCAAGACCCGATCGTACGAGCAATGCTCCAGCGATTCGGAGGCAGACTTTCAGAGATTAAGCGGCGGCAAGAGGATTAGCCATGGAAGTCAACGCACTGCAGCAAATGCTCGCTCGGTTCCGGCAACTGCAGGAAAACCTGCAACAGCAGGTCGAGGCCGTGCATGTGGAGGCTACGTCGGGAGCCGGAATGGTCACCGTAAAAATGAATGGTCAGAAACAAGTGACCGAGCTGCGTATCGAGCCGGAAGTCTTCGCCAATAAAGACCAAGAGATGCTACAGGACTTGATACGGGCCGCAGTCAATGATGCCTCGCGTCGCGTGGATGAAGAACTCGCCAATCAGATGAAGAGTCTCACCAGCGGATTGCCAGGTCTGGCAGGTTTGAAGATTCCAGGGCTTTTCTGACAGGATCCCTCGTGATTTCTTTTCATGCGGCGCTTCCCTTCCGGGAAGCGTATGTATTTAGTCCCATTCGTTGCCGTACGAATCATCATTGGTCTTTGCCGGCTTCCCATGCCTGATTTTGCGGAACCGATTGCGCGCCTGATTGACGAGCTGAAACATCTGCCCGGCATCGGACAGAAGACGGCACAGCGGCTGGCATTCCACCTGTTGCGAACCAAGCCCGAACAAGCGTTGGCCCTGGCAGATGCAATCCGCAACGCAAAGCAAGGTATTCGCGAATGCTCGGTGTGCAACAACATCACCGATGATGACCCCTGCTTTTACTGTACGAACGCAACACGCAGTCCGAAAACGATTTGCGTCGTCGAAGAAGCCAACAACATTATGGCCATTGAAAAGACGCGCCAATACGGCGGGCTATACCATGTTCTGGGCGGCGCGCTCTCTCCTTTGCAGGGCATCGGACCGGACCAACTCAAGATCAAGAGTCTCATTGACCGGCTCAAAAACGGAGGAGTGGAAGAAATTATCATGGCCACCAACCCCACAGCCGAAGGCGAAGCGACGGCGGTGTACCTTTCGAAGCTTCTAAAGCCACTCGGTGTGCGAGTGACCCGTATCGGTGTGGGGATCCCGGTCGGCTCGGATCTCGAATACGCCGACGAGGTCACAATGTTTAAGGCCATGGAAGGCCGCCGGGAACTCTAGCCACTTCCCTCAAATCAGTGTACATTGTGGTGGTCCTCTCGGCGATTCCTCCGGAGGTGCAACCTGCCTGGAATCGAGCGGTTTCTAGTTCAATATCATCACGAACATAACAGTGCCTGGAACAAGTTTTTGCACGTTCTGGGGATCCCCATCATCTTTGCGGGAACTATCCTGCCTCTGCTCGGGATGTGGCGAACTGGAATGAGTCTGTTCGCAGGTGGGTGGATTCTGCTGTTTTTGGGACATAGGATCGAAGGCAATCGCCCCGCCTTTTTCCAAGGACCAATCTACTTTCTGGTGGGCCCGATCTGGGTCGCAAAAGAGGTCTGGAATTTGCTGACCGGCTGGTATAGGAAATCCAGTGCTACTTAGCGAAAGAAATAGTGAGTTTGTTAGAATTTGCGTACAATTGAGCGCCAAAATTGCCGCTTATTAGCGGGAAATAGGGGCGGAAGGATGGCAGAAAAATTGCCCATAAGAAACGTGTGAACGGCCCGGAAACCGCAGTAACGATGCACCCGGAGCTGAAGAAGCGCCGGAGCACGAGAATTGTGCAGGCTGTACCGCTCGCAGTGACGGGTGTCGATGCACTAGGCCGCCCCTTCCAGGAACGCACTTCGACTTTAATCATTAATTGTCACGGCGCTCGCTACCAATCCAAGCATTACGTGCTGAAGAATATGTGGGTGACGCTCGAGATTCCCGACCCCGAGCCTGGGCACCGGCCGCGCTCCCTGCGAGGCAAAGTCACCTGGATTCAGCGTCCGCGCACAGTTCGCCAGCTCTTTCAAATCGCAGTCGAGCTTGAAACCCCAGGCAACTTCTGGGGTATTGCGTTTCCTCCAGAGGATTGGTTTCCGCCCCCGGATGCCAAGGCAGATGCACCAGGCGCAGTTGCCCATGACAGCGAATCCGACGCCTCGGGGGACACCTCACCGCTCGCAGAACCATTTTCCGATGATAGCTTGCACGTAGTGCCGCCAGTCTCCGCGCCCCAGGAAGCGTCACAAGACCCCGTTAAATTGGCGCGGGAAATGAACCGCTTGATGGCCGAGGCGCACCAAAAGCTTCAGGCTGCTGCGCGCGAAGCTGTCACCCAGGCGGTGGCCGCCGAGAGCAGCTCGCTGCTCGAGAACCTACAAGTACAGATTAAGGAAGCCGAGAACGCCGTGCGAGCAGCCGCAACTCAGGCTGCGGAGCACGGTGCGGAAGCGGCCGCTGCAAAGGTTAACGAAGCTCGGGCTGCCGCGTTCGGCGCATTGCGTACTGAGCTCCCAAACGCCCTTGCGCCGCAAATAGAACAGGCCGCGCAGCAGCTTTCTGAAGAATTGTCCAAGGCTGGATCAGCACGCTTCGCGGCTTTTGACGAGAAGTTGCAGTCCGCTTTGCAGGCCGCTCACCGAACCATCGAGCAACTTAGCCGCGAGACCGGCGCATGTCTCGAGAAATTGCAAGCCAGCTTGCAGCGCCTCGAAGCCGAATCTGAAAGGCATGTGGAAGCAGCGCACGAGCGCTCGGAACAATCCGCAGGCGAGCAACTCGACAAATCCCTTACCCGCCAGCAAGAGCTGGCCACGGCCGAGCTACGCTTGCACGAACAGCTCAGCGCGGTCACGGCGGACGCCGCCGATAACTGGCGCGTGCGGTTAGAGGCCGATCTTGCGCTGGCAGGCTCGCGTTGGGAACAAACAATCGAGACTTCCATGGAGGCGGCTGCGAACCGCGCCGCTGAGCACATTGAGCAGCGCGGGCAAGCTTCCGCCGACCAACTAGAACATCAGTGGAGCACACGCGCCGAGCAAATCCGCAGCGCCATTGAAGCGATGGGCGAGTCAGCCCTGCGCAGTGCCGAGCGAGACCTGGCCGCACTCCGAACTGACTTCGAGAAAGAGACCGCACGGGCCTTCTCTTCACTGGCTGAAATGCAACAGGCGATCAACCAAGGACAACAATTTGCTGCAGGCCTGGAGAGGCTGAGCGATTCTGCATTGGAGCAGACGCAATCTCGACTCCATACTCTTGTGTCCACGGAAACTGAAAAGTTTGCCCAGCATACCGAAGACGTAATCGCGGGCATCAGCCGGCGGATCCAGCCTGTATTCGAAACCGCCCAGAGAGAATCAGTTGAACACGCGGCTTCAGAATTCGACACCCGGATTGCTTCGCAGCTGCAACGCGCGGCGGAAATTCTTGGCAAGCTTGCGGCCGCGGAAAAGGTGCCCGGAGATTTGTTGCGGGTTCATCAGGAGCATCTGGAGCGAATTTCCGAGCAGTCCAAGACTCGCGCCGTTGCGAGGCTTAACGAAGAATTGACAGCAGTCGAGACCGAGTTCGAGCAAAGAGTGAAAACGATGCAGGGTACCTGGCTTGCGGAGCTCGAGAAGCGTGCCGGCGAAGTTCACGCCGCGGCAGCGGATTCTCTGTTTAAGACCGCGGAATGGCACCAGAAACGCGCGGAATCGCTGGCCCAGACCGCATTCGAAAAGAGGATTGAAGAGGCCAGCGCTGCACTGCGTGAGAAGGCCGGCGAACTTTCGGGATTATTCGCTGCGGAGTTGGATCACTACAGTCGCAGCTATGTCGAGCACAGCCAGACGCAGATGGATGAGTCCGTAAAAGAAACATTCGAGCACGCACGGGGTTTATTTTCGGAAGTAGCGGACACTACCCTGGCTGCGTTTACGGATGAAATCCAGCGCGGAGCGCATGGCGAGCTAGACAGCTTCCAACAGTCGCTTGAAAAGACAAGCGTCGAATCTCGAGCACAGATACAAGCGGAAGCCGAGCAAATTCAGGCAAGCCTTCGCGCCCAGGAAAACGCGTATTTCAATGATTTCCAACAGCGAATGACCGCCGCGATTGAAAATGGCCTGGTCCACGCGGGGCAGCGACTTGAAAAGCAGCTCGAGCCTGCGATGCAAACCTTGCGGGATATCACTGAGCAGCACAATCAGCGAATCCATGAGAAGTACGAGCGGCTCGGCAATGAGTCTGTGGACAATTACAAGCAGCGCCTGGAAAACGTCTCTAACTCTTGGATTGTGGCTACCGTGACGACGCTCGACCGGCAGTCGCAGGACTTAGTCGCAGGTGTTGCCAAGTCGGCTGAGGAACGCCTCCGCGATACTTGCTCGCAGGTGTTTGCCGGCGTGGGTGAAACCCTTCGTCTCCGCCTGCAGGAAATCGCCTCGAGTCTGGCGTCTCAGACATTCGTCCCCGAAAAATACAGCCCGGCTCCCCCCAAAAATTGATTCCCGCACGCCTGACGCTGGGGTTCAGTGAATGGCAAGAACCTGTATAATGATGGGTCATGGCCAATCGAGCCTACCTCCGGATATGGACCCGCGGCTATGGCGAAGCCATAATGCTCGAGCAATTTGAAAAGCTTCTGAGCACAATTCCCTTCGCCGCCGAAAAGCCTGGAATTCTCTCACTTACTATTCAAGCTGTGGACATGGCGGAGACTCCCCTTGCGGAATGGGACATGCGCAGCCAGCCGCTGGATGCCTCAGCAGTCGTGGCCCGCGCCCGCGACCACCGCCACGCAGACACCGCATACTTTGCGCAGGCCTTCTGGGACCTTTGGGTGTACGACAACGCTTTAGGCCGCTGGCAAAAGCGGCCTCAAGAGCTGCAGATTTCGTGCTTCGGTCTGGAATTCGACTCCGGAGTCACCGCTGAAATGGGCCATTTCGAAGTCGGCATCGGCTTCGAGCACCTGTTTACGGGCCACGCGGGACTGCTCGGCTCGCAAACTGCTGCCGTCGTCCCCACCGAGCATCCGCTCGAGGCCTCGTTTATCGCGGCAATGTCTCGCAAAGAGAATTTGCGCCAGTATCACGAAAAGACTCGAGAGAACATCCAACGGTTGATGAATTGGGTGAACGTGATCGAAGAAGCGCTTCCCGTCGAACGTGTGCTGCTGTGGTCCGAAGGTGAAGAGGATTTTAAGCGGCGGCTGGATGATATCGTAACCGCGACCGAGTCCACGCGCTTGGAGCAGTAGGACTGATTCCTGGAGAATCAATGCGGGTACTTGTGGCGTTGATGCTGGTGTTTTGTGCAATCTGCCTATGTGGCTGTTCCCAACCGCCGCCCAAGACTGTAGAAGCCCCGGCGAAATCAGCTGCGCCAGAGATTCCAGCGGACGTAACCGAAGTGGCCAAGACGTTACTTGGCTCTGATGCGGAAGTGCTGATTTTCGGCGATCTGGCGAAAACAGGGAAGCAGCAGCTCGTGACCATCAATCGTCTGCCGAAAACTCCGCCAGGAGTTGCGCCGGGAATTCTCTTTACGCGCCTGGTAGTAGCTGAAAATGACCAGGGTAAATGGAAAGAAGTGCTGCGCTGCGATGAGCACTTGAAGAATCCGAAGGGTTTTCTTGGACTTACTCCTCTCGTTCCCGTCAGTGGTTGGCGCTTGCAGTATGAGCAAGACACCGAAAAAGGCTTACAACTTTACTTCATACCTCTGCAACCGGCCACCGGTGGCGCGCATGTTTCTCCGATCGGAGTGCGCTGGAATCCTGCGACCAAGCGGTATCAGTCGCTGGACCGCACTTATCAGCATTTTCTCAACGAAGTGCCGGCGCTGGAGACGCTTCCCTCGCACTTGAGATGAGCACTGCAGCGCACAGCACCAAAGGAAACAAGCCGGGCCAACCGGTCTCGTCTTGGAAAAACCTCGCTTCTCTCCGACCATATCTGCTGCGCTATAAAGGCGGCGTCGCGCTGGGTCTCGCTGCTCTGGCGGTGATGAGTATCGTTGGCAATCTCATTCCCCTTGCGACCGGCATTATTACGGACTCACTCGCCGGTAGCCCTCAACCTCTCACCGCCCAAGGATCTCTCGGCCACCCAGCAGTGGCGGTTGCCGGCTCCGGGTTTTCGTTTAGCCGCCTTGTTCCTTTTTATCAACCCCACAGCAGGCATACCCTTGCGATCTATTGCCTGGTGCTGGTGGGCCTCGTAGCCATCAAGGGGGCATTCTCATTCTGGACGCGCTGGACGCTGATCGGCGTTTCGCGCGACATCGAGTACGATATCCGAAACGATTTGCTGTCGCGGCTGGTGTTGCTCGAGCCGGAGTTCTACGTCCGCAATCGCACCGGCGAGCTGATGTCGCGAACCACCAACGACCTGAACGCAGTGCGCATGGTCCTTGGTCCCGGCATCATGTACAGTGCGACTACTTTGGCCACCATGCTGCTGGCAATCCTGTTGATGGTCAAGCTTTCTCCGGCTCTCACTTTCTGGGTATTGATCCCGGTGCCGATCGTGGCCATTGTCGTACGCTATTTTGGTCAAGTGATTCACCAACTGTATGAACAAATTCAGGCAGCGCTGGCCACACTTTCCGCACGCGTTCAGGAAAATCTTTCGGGCGTGCGCGTTGTCCGCGCTTATGGCCAGGAAGATGCTGAAATCCGCAGTTTCGATGCGCCCAACCGCCTGTATGTTTCGCGCAACATGCTTTTGATTCGAACCTGGAGCATGTTCATGCCTTCGCTACAAGGCCTTATCGGCGTGACGTTTTTGATTGTTTTGTGGCGAGGCGGTCACCTGCTACTGAATGGGAAGCTTTCGCTCGGAGCGCTAATTGCGTTTTATTCCTATCTGGGCATGCTGGTCTGGCCGATGATCGCTCTCGGCTGGGTCACAAACATTTTTCAGCGGGGCGCAGCTTCGATGGGCCGCCTCAGTTATATCTTGCATGCCCAGCCGGCCATCAACGACCGCGAGGCTCGCGTCCCGCCGGACGTTCCTCTCTCGGGTGATATTGAATTTCGCCGCCTGACATTTGCTTATCCCACTGCTTCAGGAAACGGCTCCTCACGGAGTCATAGCGCTGGCAGCGGCAGCGGTATGGGAAGCGAGGCAATCTTGCAGGATATAAATCTTCGCGTCCCTGCAGGCACAACCTTGGCTATCGTTGGCCCGACAGGCAGCGGTAAGACCACGCTCGCAGCTCTGGTCGCGCGGTTGTGGGAAGCGCCGCCGGGAACGCTGTTTCTAGACGGTCGTCCGATTCGCGAGTGGCCGCTTGAGCGCTTGCGACGCGCCATCGGATACGTGCCGCAAGACACGTACTTGTTCAGCGAAACCGTCGGGGGAAACATCGCCTTCGGCACGAACGATTCTGATCCTGAGCGCATCCGCGAAGCCGCGCAAATCGCCAGCCTGGACTCCGATATCGAGGATTTCCCTGATCGGTACGACACACCGGTCGGCGAGCGCGGCATAACATTGTCGGGCGGACAAAAGCAACGCACCGCGCTTGCTCGGGCCATCATTCGGGAACCAAGGATCTTGATCCTCGATGACGCTCTGGCGAGCGTGGACACCGATACCGAAGAGAAGATTCTCCAGAGTTTGAAAGACGTTATGCGCGAGCGTACTACGATTCTGATTTCGCATCGCGTCTCCACTGTAAAGAACGCCGATCAGATTGTGGTCCTTCGCGACGGGAGCATTATCGAGCGCGGAACGCACGCTGAACTTCTCGCAGCCGGCGGTTATTACGCAGATCTTCATCAAAAGCAATTACTCGAAGAAGAGCTCGAACGCGTATGAGCAACCCCCACGACGAAGAGGCCCTTGGCAAGCCGTACGACGCGCGCTTGTTGAAGAGGCTCCTGCACTATCTCCGCCCGTACAAGTGGCGGGTCATTTTCGCGCTGCTGCTCACACTTGTGGTGACTCCGCTGGAACTTGCGCCGCCGGCACTTTTTCAGGTAGCGATTGATCGCTTTTTTATGCCCGCTCTACATGGCGACATCGTGAAAAGCGAGGCATGGCGAGGGGTCGGCTGGGTAAGCCTGGTATATCTCGCAGTGTTGCTGGCGGGCTTTGCGGTTCAATACGTACAAATCCGTCTGATGCAGCGCGTCGGCCAGCAGACCATGTACGACATGCGCGCGGAAATTTTCTCTCATCTCCAGCGCTTGCCGATGCGCTATTTTGATCAAAATCCCGTTGGTCGGCTCGTCACTCGCGTGACCACGGACGTGGATGCGCTCAACGATTTGTTTGCAGCAGGCGTGGTTACCATGATCAACGACTTTTTTCTGCTGGTCGTGATGATCGCTGTGCTGTTGCGTATTGATTGGCGATTGGCGCTGGCAGCGCTCGCCTCTCTGCCTTGCATCCTGATCGTTACTTATTTTTTCCGCAAATACGTGCGTGAGTCCAACCGCCTCATTCGAACCGCCATTGCGCGCATCAACGCTTTCCTGCAGGAATACATCAGCGGAATGAGCGTTGTACAGCTCTTCAATCGTGAGCCAAAGGCCCAGGAGGAATTCGCACGGCGAAATCGCGATCACATGCTCGCCTACAAGGACGCGATCCTTTATTTCGCCCTTTTCTATCCTACTGTCGAATTATTAAGCGTCGCAGCGATTGCTCTGGTTTTTTGGTTCGGCGGCTTGCGTATTCTTGCGGGGACTTTAACTCTGGGCATCTTGGTCGCGTTCATGCAATATGCGCAGCGGTTTTTCCGGCCCATCCAGGACCTCAGCGAAAAATTCAATGTCTTGCAGTCTGCAATGGCCGCCTCGGAACGAATTTTCAGGCTACTCGATGAGCGGATAACCATCAGTTCCCCGGCAGAGCAGCTCATATTGACAAAACCCCGCGGTGAGATCGAATTCCGCAACGTGTGGTTCGCCTACGGAGGCGGTCAGAATCCAACCGACGCCGACTGGGTGCTCCGCGACGTCTCCTTTCACGTAGCGCCCGGGCAGACTCTTGCTATCGTCGGCCACACCGGCGCCGGCAAGACGACTGTCATTCAGCTTCTTCTGCGCTTTTACGATATCCAACGCGGCGAAATTCTCCTCGATGGCGTGGACATTCGGAAACTCAACTTGCAGGACCTACGGCGGCATTTCGGCATTGTGTTGCAAGACCCATTCTTGTTTACAGGTTCGCTCGAAACAAACGTGCGCCTTGGCACCGAAGGAATCGACCGCGCCACGGTACAACGCGCGCTCGACGAAGTTGGCCTCGGCACTTTTGTCGGTTCATTATCGGCCGGCGTGGAGACCCAAGTAACCGAACGCGGCGCGACCTTTTCCGTCGGTCAGCGCCAGCTCATCAGCTTCGCTCGTGCCCTCGCTCATAATCCGGCATTCCTCATACTTGACGAGGCAACTTCCAGTGTGGACACAAAAACCGAATTGCTCATTCGCGAGGCCCTTGATCGTCTGCTTCGTGGACGCACGTCTCTGGTGATTGCCCATCGTCTGAGCACCATTCAACACGCTCACCGAATTCTGGTTTTCCATAAGGGTCGTTTGCGCGAGCATGGCACGCATCAGCAACTGCTGGGGCAACGAGGAATTTATTACCGCCTCTATCAGCTACAGTATAAGGACCAGGAACTCCGCGCGCCGTTGTCGGCCCCAGCATCCGATGCTGCAGCTACTCCTTTGCCTGCCCATGACTGATCCCGCAAGGTTTTGCGGACTGTTCTTTTTGCTCCACTCTCCATGACGCCTACACCAATCCTGGTTTCTGCCGGCGAAGTTTCCGGCGACATGTACGCCGCGCGTCTTGCCAAAGCTCTGCAACAGCGCGCCAACGTTTCTTTGTTTGGTTTAGGCGGGACGCATATGCACGAGGCCGGTGTCGAACTTGTTGCTGATAATTCCGAAGTTGCTGTCGTTGGCATCAGCGAAGTGTTTCAGCGACTCCCCGTCTTACGCCGGGCCATGCGTCGGCTGGTCTTCGAAGCCGAGCGGCGCAAACCGCCTCTTGCAGTCCTTGTGGATTTTCCTGGGTTCCATCTGCGTCTCGCGCGTAAGCTGCGTCGGCGAGGGATTCGCAACGTTTATTTTGTATGCCCGCAGTTTTGGGCCTGGCGCCCCTGGCGCGCTCGATTGGTCCGCCGCCGCTTCGCACAAGCCCTCTGTATTTTTCCGTTTGAGGAAGAATTTTATCGTGATGCCGGTGTACGGGTGCAATTCATCGGGCATCCGCTGGTTGGCGAGGTCAAAGCAGGGGCTTCACGCGAAGAATTCTTCCGTGCGCATCATCTTGACCATGCTATCCCGCTGGTCACTTTGCTTCCCGGCAGCCGGCCTGGCGAGCTCAGGCATCACTTGCCGGTCTTAGCCGAGGCGTGTCGCTTGCTTCACCATGAGCGACCGATTCAATTTGTCGTGGCCGCGGCGCCGGGTATGGACATGATCGAATGGGGGGCGTCGTTGTCGAAGAAAGTCGCGATCGAAATCGTTGCAGGAGCCACCTATGACGCGCTAGCCGCTGCCGACGTCGCTGTCGTTTCCAGCGGCACCGCCACCATTGAAACCGCACTCCTTGACACGCCAATGGTGGTTGTGTATCGCCTTTCGCGCGTAACAGCTTTCGTGGCAAAACCTCTGGTTCGAACGCCTTTTTTTGCCATGGTTAACCTCGTGGCTGGGCGGCAAGTTGTTCCGGAGCTCATCCAAAAGGATTTTACACCTCAGCGCTTGGCCTCTGAGGTATCCCATCTGCTCGATTCCGCTGCCGCGCGCGACGAGATGCGCCGGGGTTTAGCGATGGCCCGGGCGCGGCTCGGTCCGCCTGGGGCGGTCGAACGTGCGGCGGAGATCATTGCTCGAATGATCTAATGCGGCCAAGCTCAATTTGCGGTCGTGGATTAGACTCCTCAGAAAGAGAGCCTCGATTCGGTCGTACAAGCGGCGGCAAGTATGGCGCCCACACAGAATTTGCTAGCGGAACTGTTGCAGAAACTTCAGTGAGAAGCCGCTGAACAAATCTGTGGTTGAGACTGCGGTACGATTTTCTCTGGTCCTTTTAACCAACCTCCCAGAGTTTCACGGTAAGACTCTTGCTTGGCGTGGTTCTTTTGCTCGCTATGGGGGGCTGCGATTTCGGCCGCGCACTCGCGCTGATTTTTTCTCTGCCCAAAATCGCTCGAAATACAATGACCGTTAGGGAGCCAGCTCCGCTGTCATAGTCGCCCCACCCCTGTCAGGCAATACGGCGGACATCTTCACCGCCTTCCGGGAATCCTTGGCCACCCACACTGTCGCGTTGTCCGGGCCGCCCTCCGCAGATGTAATCTGCACCTTGTAGGTATCGAACGTGCCCGCAGGTACCGTCACTTTCTCCGTTCCTGCAACCTTCAATTGCATCAGTTTCACCTTCTGCTTCCGCACATCCAGGTTACGGAATGTAGTCGTGTAACCTTCCGCTAGCGGTAATGACCCAATCGCCTGCTGCCCACCAGCACCATCCGCAAATAATGGCCCTCCCAGGTCCACTGATATTGGGTGCTCCTGGCCATTCATTGTCATCGAGCCCGTGGCCTGGTTGCCAGTCACGTTGATGTTTATCGCCGCTAGTCCCTGATGCACACTACGCTTCTGCAAAGTCAGCGTACCCTTCTCCAGAGTCGTCGTGTCGGTTACCTGCCCCATCGGCGTCTCCATCGTATCCGTCGCTGTCCAGGTGCCGTTTTCTTCCTTGATGCTTGTCGACATATTCAGGGTCACCTCTTGGCCACCCAACGCTAACTTTGCCTGATATCTATAGGTTCCAGGCTGCAGATCCACAGCCGGTTTGGGAGCTCCGACTCTCGCTGCATCTACCTTCTTTGCTAGCACCACGGTCTTCGGATCAACCGTTATTTCCTTCAGTCGCTCGGTTACCTCCGGCGTCCCGCCCTCCTGGTAGCGTCCGCCGAGATGTTTGGCCAAAAATTTCTCCGCCGCCATAAACATCGCCATATTGTTTACCGGCCGGGCGAAGCCGTGACCCTCATCTGGAGCCAGCAGATACTCCACGGCAAATCCGCGGTCCCGTAGTGCAATCACAATTTGCTCGGCTTCGGCTCGATTTACGCGCGGATCATTGGCGCCCTGGACCACCAGCAACGGGGTCTTGATCTTGTCCGCCGAAGTTAATGGTGAGCGCTCCTTCATCCACGCCTTGCCTTCAGCCGTTCCGAGATCGGCCATACGCGCGTACATAATCTTTCGCCCAGACTCCCAGTACGGGGGAATTGCCTCCAGCAGCGTGATCAGGTTCGATGGCCCGACAATATCCACGGCAGCGCTGTAAAGGTCGGGCGTGAATGCCACTCCTGCGAGCGTCGCATATCCCCCGTAGGAGCCCCCCAGAATTCCGACGTGCTGGGGATCCGCAATACCCTCCGCCACCAGATACTTTACTCCCCACGTGATGTCGTCTTGCATTTTCCGGCCCCACTCGCCGTTCCCCGCGTTCAGATACTTTTTGCCATATCCGGTCGATCCCCGGAAGTTTGGCATAAGTACGGCATAACCACGGTTGGCAAAAAATTGCGCGATCGAATTATAGCCCCACATGTCTCGGGCCCACGGTCCGCCGTGAGGTACGACCAGCGTTGGAAGTCCTTTCGCCGGCACGCCCTTAGGCAATGTCAAATAGGCCGGTACTTCTAAGCCATCCGAAGATTTGTAGCGGACCGTTTTCATTTGCGCCAGAGGTTCGCGAGGCAATGTTTCGCGAACCCGATACTGCTTCGTTAGTTTGTGCACCGTCCGGTCAAACAAATACGTTTCCCCCGGTTCAGTGTCGCCATTTGCATTGACCAGCCACAGCCGCTCATTTCTGCTGCGCGAGCCCAACGCTATTTCCCTTCCGGGCAGCTTTTCCTGCAACCACTTGTAGTCGGCTTCCAGCGCTTTGTCTTTGAAGTACCGCCGTATGCGCTCATCTTCGTAGGTAGTCAATACCAGCTCGTCGGTGACCTCAGAGAACATCGCCGAACCAAAATCCACTCGTTTGAGAGGATCCGATTCCACGATTTCCGCTTCTCCGCTGTCGGGATCAAACAGCACCAGCGAAACCAGGTTCACATCGTCGCCCTTGTTGGTCTCCATATACACGTGCTTGCCGTCTTTGTGGAAGCGCACCGGTCCGCAGCTCTCGAAGACTCCGCACGTGTATACGGTTTTGAATCCATCCGCATCTACACGCAACATTTCCTGGTCGCCTCTATCGGTCACCCGCTCGGCCAGCCGCAGTTTACCGGTCAAATCAAAAACCCAAGCCGCGATGCGTTCCGTGTTCTTGCGAACCAAAGTTCGCTCGCCTGTGGAAAGCTTCAGCTTGTAAAGATCATGCCAGGCCTTGTCGCGGTCATTAAGGCCAATGTAAACGACATCCGGGTCGTTCTTGGGTACGCTGTATAGCGCCACCCGCACACCCTTCAAACCTGTCAAGTCTCGCGAAGGTGGTGCGTCAGCTCCGGCAGCGGGCGCAGACGCAGGATCAACAGAATACACATTAAAGTTTTCGTCTCCGTCGTTGTCCTTGATATATAGGATGTACTTCCCATCGCGGCTCCAAAAGTAGTTTGGAATGGGCCGCTTCTTTTCCGTGGTTAGCAGCTTCGCGTTCGCGAATGGTTCTTCTGTTTTCTTCACCCATATGTTTCGCGTCTCTTTCCACGGCTTGATGAACGCCAGGTACTTGCCGTCAGGCGAAATCTGCGGCGCCGTAATCTCCGGATTCCCGAAGATTAGTTCGCGATCAATCAGCGGCGGCAGCCCAGTTGCAGGGGTGGAAACGGATGGCTTGCTCTGTGCGCCAAGCATCGAAACCAGGAACACCATAGGCAACAAAACCCTAAGCAGCTGCTTCATTGAGACTCCTTATCGACAGCAGTGATATTTTTTTTGTGCCCCAATAGATCTTACGATCAGGACCTACCGAAACTTTCGGCTCGTGCGAAGATTCTAGAAAGTAAACTCATCTTGATTCTCCTCTTTTTAGAATTTTGTAGCAACCATGCACCCGGGTCTAGCAGCTACCCAAGTTATCCATCCGCCTGCGGTTACGGGTTGCCAACCAGCAATCGCATTCTTGCCAGAAAAAGGGCCTAAAGTGCTGGGGATACTTTGCTTAACTGTTTTGTGTTCAACGCAATGGGGAGGTTTTGCGTGAATCCTATACCTTCACCGGCACCCTACGCGGGACAAACTCTGGTGACGGCCAGGCATCAAATAACCGGCGAAGCGAACAAGGACGACACCCTATTGGTTGACTCCATAGATGTGCCTGATTACCTACACCAAAACAAGCAGTAGAATCGTCGGAACACCAAAGAGGAGAGCCGCTACGGGGAGTAATTCTTTGAACGGATGTATCATGGGATTAAGAAACGTACACCAATCGGCCGGTGTCAAGTCACCGAGAAGGAAGTGAGAATGGTAACGGAAATATATGAAGTGGCCAAGTACAATAAACAGACTGACGAGAGAATCCGAAAGGCAGACTTAGTTCCACTCTTCAGCGGACCTGTGATCGAGTGTCAAAAGCGCGCGGACAAACTGAACGCTGATTTGAGTCCGAGGGAGAGAGAAGAGGTCGAATTTCGATGCGTGCTCCATCAGAAGTCCTATCCATATTCAATGGGCCCCCGTCGACCCCGCCCGTGAAGCGTCGCTACCCGAACACCTCGTCGACCGGGCTCTCTATGATTTCAATTCCCTCCGCCCTGTAGCGCGCCGGGGCATCTTTCTCGCCCCAGTCGCTGGGCATCCTAGGGTTGAAGCCGGCAGCACGGAATTGAGCATCCTCGTCCAGGGTGCGGATGGCTACCACGCAGAATCGCTCCAGCACGAGTCTGGAGGGGAATCAACGCAACTCACGAAAGCGATCCGCCGTCTAAGTACCTGTCCTTTCAATAATAGTGAGCCTCGCAATACTCAGGACGGTTTGGCCGCGAGCATCTGATGGCGACTCTTAGTCTTCCCACTGAGATTGGTCCTCCGAATCCAGTGGAGTATCTCATTCCACGGTCGCCGCTCATCGCCCGATGCAACTCGCGCACCACACTCTGGTATCCTATTTATGGGAATCCAGGACACCCTGCAGATTACCTTCCTGCGGACAGGATGATTCGAACTTGCGTACAATGAGATTTCGCCAAGCGATTACACCCTTACTGCCACTTTTCCTCCTGGCGGCGTCCGCTGCGGCACAGGCCCCAAAGGTATTTCCATTCCGCGCGATCCATTACGATGTGACTGCCACGGTTGACCCAGCGAGCCAGTCACTGACCGCTCGCGCAAAGGTTGACTTTGAGGCCAGCGAAGCCTCCCGGAACGTCGAAGTCGAATTGCATCCCAACTTGCAAATCAACTCGCTGACTTTGAGCGACGGCAAAGCCGTTCCGTCTCGCCGTGACGATCAGAATCCTTTGCTCGTGCATGTAACGCTGCCGCAAACTGCGCTCGCCAATAGCAAAGTCACGCTTACATTCGCCTATTCCGGACCACTATCGAATGAGGAGAACAGCCCTGTCAAAGGTGTGCGACTTGCGTCCATCAGCGCCCAGGGGGCGTATCTTTTGCTTCCCGCGCGTTGGTTCCCGGTCACAAATTATCCGTCGAATCGCTATACCGCAGTATTCAATCTCGAGGTTCCTCAGGACTTCGCCGTTGTAGGTACCGGCAAATCACAAGCACCCAATCTTTCCGCACCGAAAGCAGGCACACCGGCGCGTAATCTCTACACCTTCCGAACCGAGCGCCCAGAGCCTGCGGGAACATTTGTGATGGGAAATCTGCAATTAGTTCCCGCGAAAGCTGAGGGCGTGAGCGTTTCCGTCTATGCACCTCCGGCAGCCGCTGGCAGCGCAAATGCCTATGCCGTCGATGTGGCCCGTGCGCTCACTACATTTTCGGATGTGTTCGGTCCGCTTCCTGATCCCCATTTCACTCTCGCACAGCTTCCCGATGGAACGCTGCGCGACTTCGCTGGCCCAGGACTACTTCTAGTGAGCCAGCGCGGCTGGGATCCCAAGTATGGCGACCGCACCATAGCCCGCTTGGTTGCCCAGCAATGGTGGGGTACCGAAGTTCTGCCGGCCACGCCAGCCGACGTCTGGATCAGCGATGGTCTAGCCCGCTATTCGGAAGCTATCTATCTGGAAGCAACCACTGGCAAGGAGGCTGCTTCGCGGGCCATCGATGATTTTGCAGTCGGGGCCTTGATGTATGAAGATGTCGCCCCCATTGCGCAGGCGCAACGCCTTGAGCCTTACTCGAGCCCTTACCGCTCGGTTGTCCTTAATAAAGGGGCCATCGTCTTCCAGATGCTTCGCGCCGAATTGGGTGAGGAAAGGTTCCATGCCCTGCTGCATAACTTCTATACGAAGTTTGCCGGGAAGAGTGCGACAATCGCGGACTTCGAGACTCTTGCACAGCAGCAGGCTCAAGGTCCAACTCCGGTCGCAACCGCGGGAAGCGGCGGCTCGAGTATGGTGCAGAGTCCGGCATCGGTTAAATTAGGAGGTCCCAGCCCTCCGGCACCACAGAGCGCATCACCTACAGTGACTGTGCAGCCGCCTGCTAACTTAACTCCATTCTTTGTGCAGTGGTTGAACTCCACCGGCATCCCCGAGTTAAAACTGGAATACATCATTTACCGCACCAAGAACGGTTTTCAGATTTCGGGCAAGGTCAAGCAGGATCTCGAGACCTTCCATATGCCGATCGAGGTGAGGGTGGACACCGAAGGAAACCCCGAATATAAGACCATTGAAGTGGTCGGCACCGAATCAACGTTCACGATTGATACGTTTGGCCGGCCCAAGCCGGGCGGCATTACTCTCGATCCGCACAACAACATCTTAAAAGCTAGTATCAATCTCCGTGTGCGCGCCGCTATCGCGCGCGGTGAAGAGCTCGCCGAACTTGGGCGTTACTACGATGCCGTGGCTCAATACCAGCGGGCGCTCCAGATTCAGAAGAATAATGCCCTTGCACACTTCCGCATGGGCGAGGCTTTCTTCTATCAGAAAAATTATCAGGCGGCCGCAACTTCATTTCGAGAAGCGATTGATGGCGTTCCCGGTTTGAGTGATAAGTGGGTCGAAACCTGGTCGCACATTTACCTTGGCAAGATCTTCGACATCAGCGGATCGCGCGAACGAGCGGTGAACGAATACAGTAAGGCCCGGCAAACTGGAGATGACACGGGCGGAGCTCAATCCGAAGTCGAAAAGCTCCTTGCTCATCCCTATCAAGAACCGGGAGCAGCGCCGGCCACAAAAAAGTCCTGAAGATTTATCACGTATTACCCTCAAGATGAATCGTTGCCTGACCGAGACCCGGGCCGTTGAATGACTGGAGATAAAATAGGCGAGCAAGGTGAGCGCCAGCAATAGGCTCGTTTGCGACAAACGATCAGAGCGAACTAAGCCCCCTCAGCACAGGCTGAGCAACTCCTTTATGCTGCACCATCACTTTAAAGGTTTCGCCCATTCCTTCCGGAAAGATTAGAGTTTTTAGCAGCAGTCGCCCGCGAATCTTTTCCGTTTCACTTTCATCTCGGTCGCGGCCTTGGTCATAAAGATCAGCGAATTGATTTCCCTTTCCGAGCGCCATCAAGAATCGCGATTGCGGCACCAGTCCAATTCGAACAAGCCCGGAACGCTTGCCCCATTCTTCAAGGGCCGTAAAATTCGCATGGGCCGTCAAATCCTGTTCGCCAGGCGCCGCGAGAAAGTCTTCACTTACTTGATGTTCTCGGTAGGCAAGCAACGTACCGCGAAAATGCCCTTGGCTATAAAGCTCAGCGGCTTCATGCCCATAATCAATGGTCAAAACGAAGCCGCAGCCAAGTCTCCGGCCGACTTCAACAATCCAGTCGCACGCTTCGAGACTTGCTTCGGCCTGCTGCTCATCGCCGAGGCTGATTGCTTGCGTCGCAAAATATTCCCGAATCGCGCAAGTCGTGAGCGGTCCGCTTAATTCGCACAAATGTTCGCCTTCAACGCCGACCAGAATTTCCTGCAGCGCATTATTGCGAAACATAACGCGATGAACGGGAAGCGCGTCGACCAATTCATTGGAAAGGACGCAACCTACCGGAATTTCGTGTGGCATTTCCGCGGCGGATTCGCAACACCCCGCAGTCCAATGCGCCGCCAGAATAGTTTCCTGGATCGCGCGGCGCGCTGCGGAGCGCTCAACAGCAATATAGTTTAACGCGTGATAGAAATTAGGTAGTTCGCGCGCTGCAAAATCCAGAATATTTCGAGCCAACTGTCCCGTTCCTGCGCCGGCTTCAACAACGCAAAATGGCTGCGGTTTGGCCAGTATCCGCCACATCTCCTCGAGCTGCCGCGCGAGCAAGCGGCCGAAAATAGGATGCACGTCGACACTGGTGTAATAATCGACGAAACGTTTTGCTTGCGCGCGGCTGTAATAACCGTACAACGGATGATACAGGCACTCGCGCATATACTCGGCGAATGAAATGGGTCCGTGCGCGCGAATCCGGCGAATCAATAATGCGGTGAGTGGAGAGGAAGCGGACTGGCGCGACGTAGCCATCAATCCTGTCGCTGCGGATTGCACGTGAACATCTCGATGACATAGTCGTGCAGGCAGTCGTATAGTTGCTTCTGCAAACCCCACGGAAATTGTTTCTGCTGGATTTCGCGAGGGCGCAGCAGAAACGTGTAACGACCAACCGCGAGTTCTTCGGGTCGCAAGCGGATTTCGACCTCAACTCCCTCGGCCATGGCTCGAGCGGAAAACTCGAAGAGCGGATGCTCGTAACGCCCCAGTTCGCTTCGCACGGCTTCGACTAGTTCTTCGGTGGGTTCGATCACGAGGCGTTCCGAGAGTACTTACGCTCAAAGCGCGGCTTCAGTTGCTGCCATATTTCCTCAAACGTCTCGAGCGCCTCTTTATCGTACAGAACGAAGTAGACAACCTCGAGAGAAGACTCACCTTGTACATGTTTCGCGACCTCCTCCAACATAATCTCGGCACACTGTTGCATAGGGAAACCAGCGATTCCAGTTCCAACAGCCGGAAACGCAATCGACTTCAGTTCTTTCTTGTTGGCAATTGCCAGCGAATATGCGATGGAACTGCGGAGCGCACTGGCCGTAGTTTGTCCACCGAGTTCCATACTAGCGGCGTGAATGACGTACCGCGCCTTCAAACGGCCACCGGAAGTAATCGCGGCGGTACCGAGTGGAATTGTGCCAATAGCATCGCTTTCCTGCTGAATCATTTCACCGCCTTTGCGGCGAATCGCGCCCGCCACACCCCCGCCAAGTTTCAAATCATTGTTCGCGGCGTTGACGACCGCATCGGTTTCCATCTCCGTGAGGTCGCCCTGCATGAAGACGATTTTTCCGTCAAGGCTCATCTACAGTTACCAGGACTCGTCTATATTCATCGGGACGCGATGAGTCCGGTTGCGTTCATCGAGACTTGACGAGCGCCATCCGCTCGGGAGCACATGGAAGTTTATCGAGCGAGCGATTCGCACACAACTACAACTTCCCTGCCCATGCGGCGACCTACTTCACGGCAGGACTGGATCGTTTCCGGCGAAGTCTCGGGTGCGCAAATAATTTCCAGCAAGTTCTTCTGGGCGACAGAAGTAACAAAATGCATACCGACGCAGTTCTCGGGGCGAAACGTTACCGCGGCCATTTCGGCAATGGAAAGCGATGAAGTAGTACTCGCGAAGATGGAGCCAGGCTTAGCAAATTTATCGAGCAGCGTAAAAATTTCAATCTTAAGCTCCATCTCTTCCGGAGCGGCTTCGATTACCAGATCGGCTTGGCGCGATGCGTCTTCGACCGAGCGCGCAACCGAAAGCCTTGCAATGGCTGCGTCTTTCTGAGGCGTGGTAACTTTCCCGCGCGCGACTTCTTCGTCGAATGAGTGGTGAATCCAGGCCGAGCCTTGCTCGAGCCGTGGAGCGGACATATCCTCAAGGATGGCGCGAAAACCGGACGCAGCAGCTGCGTAAGCAAGGGATCGCCCCATGGCGCCCGCGCCAATCACAGCAATCGTTTTTACGTCCATACATCTGTCCTTAAGGCGCTATCCTTGCGCACAACCTTCCCAGGGGAAGGTGACACGCAGGCGCACATCAGCGTTTGGCCGGAAAAAGCCGAGCGGCATTATCATACAGAATTTTGCGCCGCGTTTCTTCTTTGAGAGGCAGGGCCATAAATTTGTCGATATTTTCTTTTATGTCTGGAACTCCGGGCCCGGGCCAATCTGTTCCCCAGAGAACTTTATCGGCGATTTCCTCGATACGCGGAAAATACGAAAGTAAGCTTTGCGGCGGAATTCCTGAAATATCCATGTACATATTTTTGTGGCGGCGCACGAGAAAGAAAGCCTCGTTCATCCACAGCGGACGCCCACCATGCGCCAGAATTACGACTAACTCCGGAAAATCAACGCTCACATCGTCGGCCAGCATGGGTTGCGCGTGAACATTGCGCGCACCGGGGAAAATGGACGTTCCCGTATGGATCATGACCGGCAAGGCGTTACCTTGCGCGCGCTCATAGAGTGCGGCGAGGGGACCGAAACCATCGCGATACGCATTGGGAGAGAAAACCTGGTGCGAGGGATGAACTTTCAGACCCCGAATGCCCAGTTTCGCCAGGCGGTCCACTTCCGCGCCGGTATCGGGAACCGTGTTGGGATGGACTGAACCAAACGCAATCAGCCGTTCGGGTGCATGTGAACAATAGTTTGCGCACCAATCGTTCACGGCTGGCGTAAAGCCGATGATGTCGGGGCTGACATAGTTAATCACGCCTGCGCGCTCGACGCCCAGGACGTCGAGAAATTTCAAAAAGGCCAGGGGATCGGCGGAAAAGCGCTCGACGTCGGCATAATCGCGGCGGCCGCGCTTCATGAGCGCGAGCGCCTCGGGTTTGAACATGTGCAAAGGTTGAATGTGGATATGGATATCGATGATCGGGTTGGACATCAAGGGGTCCTAATCAGCAAGCGAGTTTAATGGTGAATTTGTCCGAGCCTTCCACACTTGTTCGAGGGCACGGCGGGTAAACAGGCGCAGCATATCACGGCGATAAACGGGAGTGGAGGCCGAAGTGGTGAGCGGCTTTCCAGTTTGAATCGCGGCATGCGCGACACGTTCGGCAAGCTCGTGCGAATATTTCTTACCGACCAGCCACTCGCTCGCCTGACTCAGCAAAAGTGGCGCGGGATTTACTGCGGTGATGGCAATACGCGCGTCACGGCAGATTCCGTTCGCGTCCATCTCTAGTGCGATGGCGACACCGGCGAGCGGATAATCAATGGAATTGCGGATACGCAACTTGTGATAAGCCCCATGCCGCCCAGCGCTGCCTGGGGGGACCAGTATCGCCGTGAGAAGTTCGTCCCGTCCGAGCGCGATGCGATCGATACCGTCATTTCGATAGAAACTTTGGAGAGGTATCCGGCGAACGCCTTGCGGACCGGAAAGTTCAATTTCCGCGCCGAGGGTCAGAAATGCCGGGGCCGAGTCGCCGGACCAAGCGGCCCAACAGCGCTTGCCCCCTGGGGCGACGTGGCAAATAGGTCCGTCCTTTTTGAGGCACCCACCCAGAGATTTACGCCAGAAAGCAGACTGGTTGTACCAACGGCAGCGCGTTTCTAGACACAAGTTGCCGCCGATGGTTCCCATGTTGCGCTGCAGAGGTCCAGCAACGGTCGCGACCGCTTGCGCAACGACAGAATAGTTTTGCCGAACCAGCGGCGAATTCGCAACTTCGGTCAAGGTAGTGAGAGCTCCGATGCGCAGCTCGCCCGCGGCATTTACGTGCATACCGCGCAATGACGCGATACGCTTGATGTCCACGAGAAGGCCCGGCGAAAAAAGCTTCATTTGCAGATTGGGAACCACGTCGGTACCGCCGGCAATGACCATCGCGTCAGGACCGTGGCCGGCCAAAATACGCACAGCTTCTTCCACCGTTTTGGGGCGCGCTACTGATCCAGCCGACATACTCATCGCGCACCGCTTTTTTGTCCGACTCCGCGCTCGATCTTTTCTTGTTCGCGGATAGCCGCAAGAATCTTCTCGGCAGAAAGAGGAAGTGTAGTGATGCGCACACCGACAGCATCGAAAATCGCGTTAGCGACAGCGGGAATCGTGGCGGCCAGGGAGCCCTCGCCAGCTTCTTTTGCGCCGAACGGGCCTTCGGGGTCTTCGCTCTCGACAATGATGGATTCGATTGGCGGCGTTTCCAGGGTTGAGGGAATCCGATATTCGAGAAAGGAAGGATTCATCAAGCGGCCGTGGTTCCAGATCATCTCTTCCTGCATAGCCTGACCCAAGCCCATGTAAACCGAGCCTATGATTTGGCCGTCAACGGTGACTGGATTCAGTGCGCGGCCGCAATCGTGCGCAGCAACGATGCGCTCGACGAGAACCTGCCCGGTTTCGGTGTCCACAGAAACTTCGGCAACCTGCGCGCTGTAGCTGTAGCTGGGGGATGGTCCAACTCCGGCGCCTTTGTGCTTGCCGCCGCGAGCCTCTTCGGGCGGCGTGTAAGAGCCCTGTGCGACGAGACCGCCATGGTGATTGGCGGTGATGGCCAGAACGATGGCTTGATCGAAGCTGAGGCGCGCGCGCGAGTCGTCCTGTGAAAAAATAAAATCATCGCGAGCTTCGAGGCGCGCAGGGTCACAGCCAAATGTAAGGGCAACCGCAGCAAAAATTTGATGGCGCATATTTGTTGCTGCGGCTAGGCAGGCATTGCCGGCCATGAACGTGACGCGACTGGAGTAACTGCCCAAGTCCACCGGAGTCAGCTCGGTGTCTGCGGCGACCAGCCGGATACGAGCGGGACTAACGCCGAGAACCTCGGCGGCGATTTGCACGTGCATGGTATCTGAGCCCTGGCCGATTTCGGATGCACCCGAGTAGATGGTCACAGCGGCGTCTCGGTCAATTTTGATGTTCACTGTTGTGTGCGGCATGTTGGAGCGAATGATCGGGTTGGCAGCACCACTGACATAGTGACTGCAGGCCATGCCAATGCCGCGGCCAAAAGGCAGCTTCCCTTTTTTTTCGCTCCATCCAGATTGTGCGGTAACCTTTTCGATGCACTCCGGGAGGCCGTAGCTGGTTACCCGAAGGCCATTCACGGTAGTGCAGGGCGCAGCGAGCATGTTGCGGCGGCGTAACTCCACAGGATCGATGCCGGCATCACGCGCGAGCGCGTCGAGCATAGATTCAAATGCGAAACGAACATTCACAGTGCCATGGCCGCGCATGGCTCCGCAGGCGGGCTTATTCGTGAGCACGCGGAAGCCGTCGTAACGCACGTTGGGAATATCGTAGATTGCGCCGAGCAACGCGCCGGAATAAAGAACGGTCACCGGGCCATATCCGCAAAAAGCCCCGCCATCCTGAATGACGCGCGCAGCGACTGCGTTAAGTTTACCTTCCTTGGTTATACCGACCTTCAATTCGACAATAGTAATCGGGCGGCCGCGATGGGCGAGAAACACTTCTTCGCGAGTGAAGAGAATTTTGACCGGGCGTTTTGCTTTGATGGCCAGTAGCGGAGCGATAATTTCGAGCGAAATGGGCTCGCTCTTGGCTCCGAAACCACCGCCAACCAGCGGCTTCACTACGCGAACCTGGCTCATGGGCAGCTCGCAAACTTCCGCGATAGTGCGCTGGAGATAGTAAGGAACCTGCGTTGACGAATGAACGGTGACGCGGCCGTCGGGCTCGTAAATGGCCAGTGTGGCGTTGGGCTCCATCGCGGCGTGATTGACTTCAGCGGCGCGATAAGTCTCTTCGCGAACAAACGTGGATTGGCGAAACGCTTGGTCCGGATCGCCGAAAACGTGGTGATATTCTTTTTCGATGTTATACGGGCGGTCGGCGTGAAGCCAGTTTGAGGCGCTTTGCATTGACTCAACCGGATCAAACCAGGCAGGTAGAATTTCGTAGTCTACGTGTATTAGATCGAGGGCGCGTTCCGCTGCTTCTTCGGTGGTCGCCGCAACGGCAGCAACGTTATCGCCAATGAACCGCACCTTGTCGAGAGCTAGTGCGCGTTCATCGTGGCCGATGGGAAGAATTCCGAATGGATTCGGCGCGTCCTTGCCGGTCACAACGAATTTCACTTCGGGAAGTGCCTCGGCACGGGAAGTATCAATCGAGCGAATACGCGCGTGGGCGTGCGGGGAGTGAAGAATTTTTCCCACGAGCATGCCGGGAACGGATAGGTCATTGGTGTACCGGCCAAGGCCGGTCACTTTGGAAGACGAGTCGACCATGGCGAGGGATTTTCCGATGACTGAAAATCGCGCCATGGCTTAGCGTTCCACGCGCGAGAGTGTGGCAACCGCGGACGCTGGGGGGCAGCTGCTGCGCACGATGGCCAGCCGAACCGATTCATAGATTTGCATGTAGCCGGTGCAGCGGCAGAAGTTGGACGAGAGAGCCATACGGATTTCTTCGTCGGTGGGATGAGGGTTACGATCGAGCAAAGCTTTGATGGAAATCATGAAGCCAGGGGTGCAGAAGCCACATTGCGAGCCGCCAGCGGCGGCGTAGCTTTCTTGTACCGGCGTGAGCTCGCCAGGCGGAGCGATGCCCTCGACGGTCAAAATTTCGCTGTCCTGATAGCAGGATGCAATGGCTACGCAGGAAAGTATCGGGACGCCGTCGACAAGCACAGCACACGCGCCGCAGCTCGAATCATCGCAGGCACGCTTAGCTCCGGTGAGGCCAAGGTCTTCACGTAACACGTCCAAGAGCAGTTTTGCGGGAGGCACGGCAAGATCGCGGGTCTCACCATTCACCTGGAGTTGGATAAATTCCTTGCTATTCACGATCGCATTCCTTCTTGAACTTCGCCTCTACCTGAACCAGAATTTGCCCGCGGACTCAGACCCGATGATCGAATGCGGCAATCAACTTATTTGGCGATCTTCTTTAGTGCTTCTTCGTCGTATCCGAGGACGATCTGAGTGCCGCGAATTACGACTGGCCGTCGAATAAGATTGGGTTCTGTGGCCATAAGTTGGAGTGCTTCGGCGCGCGAGGGCGGATTCGTTTTCATGTTGCGCTCGCGATAGAGCTCATTGCGCGAATTGAGAAACAATTTGTAGTCGCGATCTCCTATCAGATTATCTAGCTCTTCGACTGTGAGTTTGTCCCTGGCGAGATCGCGAAGATCTAGCTCGGCGCCTACCTTTTGCAAGAGACCTCTTGCATTGCGGCACGAGGTTCATGTGGGCTTGTGCAAGAAACGGATTTTTACCTTGGCCACAGATGCTTGCTCCTGGCGGTCACGTCGGCGCGACCCGCTAGTTTCCTAATAGGGCTAAGACGCGCGCGAATCGCCGCCCCTCAATAGCGTGCGATGCTCGGGTCCATTTCAAGCGACCAACGATCGATTCCGCCAGCAAGTGACTTCGCTCCTGCAATGCCCTGTCCGCGGAGCCACGCCGCTGCATCGAGACTGCGCATACCGTGATGGCAGTAGCAGATGACCGGACCGGCATCGGGCAGTGCCGCAACATTAGAAGCCAGCGAGCCAAGAGGAATCAGTTTTGCCCCTGGGAGGCGACAGAGCGCATGTTCCCATGGTTCGCGCACGTCGATGAGCAAGATCCTCTCGCCGCGGTCGAGTCGCTGTCTCAGGTCCCCGGGATGAATTTCTAAATCTTCCACCATAGCCTTCGCGAACGAGCAACCAGTATCGTTCGGCTACTGAATCGATCCTTTGAGGGCTATCCACTTTGGCTCAACCGCCTGGATTTCATTTACGAGCGCAACGTCTTCGGGCTGCGGCAGCATCTCGCGAAGATGCTCTTGATATTCGCGCTCGCCAAGTAGCGCTCCCCCAACGCTGTAAGGCTGGCTGGCAAACTCACCGATATAGCGATTGAATTTAATGTCGGGTAAATAGAGCGGGGACTGGCCAGCGGGAACATTCTTATTGATCTGGGCGATGAGCTTTTTGCACTCGAGGTGGTAAAGCTCGCGGCTGTGTTCGTTCATTCGCTCGAGATTAGCTTGTTCTTTGGCCTGCGGCTCATCGTAGCGCCCCTTTAGTCCCCAAACATAAAACCAGTGAGCGGAGCTGGAGCGATCGACGCCAAAAAGGTCGAGACTCACGGGAACCCACTTGTTGACGAATTTTTGAATGATGTTGGATGGAATCACAGCGGCTTTGACAATACGCTTCAGACCGTCCTGGCCGGTACCGAGGTGGAAGGACTCTTCCTTGAGCATTGGAATCATGGACTGCGCAAGCGGGGCGAAGCCGGAATAGCTCAGCATCGTGAGCTGGAACTTGCCGTCGCGATCGACGAAATCGGTGTAAGTGAAAAAATCGAGCCAGTTGTTCACATCCTGGTTGAACGCGCCTAGCAAACGCTTTTGATCGAAGGCGCGTCGCTCGAGCATTTTCTGCGCCTCTACGCGACCGGTGTAGCCGAAATGGTTGATCAGCAGATGACACATTTGCCAGCCATGGCGCATCTCTTCGGTGACCACCCGACAGAGTGATTGGCGGTCGTGTTCGGAAGGAGAATTTTCAAAAAGACGGCGCTGCTGTTCGACAGAAGCGAACTCGGTATCGCCTTGGTAAACGATCAGGTTCATCAGCGCATCGCGCATACGCTGGTCGGGTATCTGAATTACCTTCTCCCATTTAGAACGGCCCTTGTACGCGCCGAACTCGATCTCATTGGAGCGCGTGGGTCCGAATTTCGCCTCAAATTGATAATTTGTAATTTCGGGATAATCAACGCCGATGTCTTTTTGCCAAACGCGAAATAGATCAACCCAATCGTCAAACGTTGCGATGCGTGTTGCGGGCATGAGTGCAGCTCCTTATAAAATAAAGATCCGGGCTTGCGCCACGAAAAAACTCAAAAAAGTATCGCGATCAGCGACCTCGAAATTGCGGGACGCGCTTCTCAAAGAAGGCCCGCAGACCCTCGCTGCAATCCTCCGAGTGAAAGCACTCGATTTGCGTGCGGACTTCACGCTCCAACGCTCGCGAAAGCTCCTCGCGGTCTGCGGCAAACAAAACCTGTTTTACGGCACGGATCGCCAGCGGAGGTCCTCCGGCAATTTGTTCGGCGAGAGCGCGCGCTTCATCGGCAAGTTGTGCCGCGGGCACCACACGATTTACGATGCCCAGACGCAGCGCAGTCTGTGCGTCGATCAGATTTCCGGTATAAAACATTTCGGCAGCACGCGCTTCACCCACTAAGCGAGGCAGAAGAAAGGTGCCTCCGTAGTCGGGGAACAGGCCGATCTTGACGAAGCTCTGGGCAAAAAGAGCATCGTGAGCCGCAATGCGAATATCCGCGGCCAGAGCGACATTCATCCCTCCGCCGGCAGCCGCTCCATTCACCGCAGCAATCACCGGCTGGCGCATGGTGCGCATGGTCATCACCATTTTCTGCCCGGCGCGCAGCAAGGGTTCGAGCTCGGCCGTAGCGCCACGATCTCGCGAGGAACGAATCGTGGAAAGATCGCCGCCAGCACAAAACGCCCTGCCCCTACCGGTGACCACGACCACGCGAATTTCTTCATCCGCAGCGACCTGCTCGAGTGCCTCGCTCAACGCAACGCCTAATTCCGCGTTCAGTGCGTTCAAGCGCTCCGGGCGGTTCAATGTCAGAGTCGCGACACCGTTTTGGCGAGTTGTCAGGACCAGTTTGTTCGCAGGGGCAGTTTGTGCAGCATCAGCCATGCAATTTCCTTCCTCTTAAAAAGGTGAAGCGCCAGACCGGTGACACTATCGTTTCGCGCCTTTCATGAAGCGCGCCAGCTGGCGAAAATATCGCAAGTTTGTTCCACCGGCCTTGCTGCTGGTGCGTGCGGTCTTACCGCCCTGGTCCTCTGCCCTAACACCCTTGCCATCCGCTGCAGGCAGCACAAAGACTGTCGCTCCGTAGAGCGAGTCTTTTTGCAAACCCAATTTACAGGGGCGCTGTGCAAACTTTTCAAAGACCACCTTGCCATGAAAGGCAACAATGGCCGGCGTAAACTCTTCCAGTTTTTGCGAGAGCAGAATGCGTCCTTCAGCAAACTCCTGGCGTTCGAGCTCTTCGATGGTGCGCGTAGGGCGCTTGACAAGATCGGTTAGGCCGATGCCAAATTCGATGACGCGCTTATCATCGCGATATTCGAGGGGCTCAGGAATCACGCCGGATTCATAGAGCAGCGGCCAAAACTGGTTGTCGCGGCCGGCGTAGTAATGGCCGACGCGCACCGATTGTTCGCCGGGATTGCATCCGACGATTATCAGCTTCATTCCGCGACGCAGGAAATCGGGCAAGGTGCGCATTTACGAGAGATTCACCCAAACACTCTTCAATTCGGTGTAATGCTCGAGGGCATGCATTCCGAGCTCCCGGCCGTAGCCGCTCATTTTGTAACCGCCAAAAGCCGCCGCAGGATCGTAATTGTTATAGGTGTTGATCCACACGGTGCCCGCTTGCAACTTGCGCGCGACGCGATGCGCCTTGGCAATATCGCGCGTCCAGACAGCGGCGGCCAGGCCATAGGGATTGTTATTGGCCTCACGAATGGCTTCGTCGATATCGGTGAATTCAATTACCGCAAGGACCGGCCCGAAGATTTCTTCCTTGGCTATAGTCATGTGCTCGCGTACCCCGTCGAAAATCGTGGGCTGCAGGAACAAGCCCTTGCCGTTGCCAATAGTAGCCCGCTCGCCGCCGGCTACAAGGGTAGCGCCCTCGGATTTTCCCTTTTCAATATAACCCAGGACCCTTTGCATTTGCTCGTCGCTGACTAGCGAACCGAAGCGAGTCTTGGGATCAAGTGGATCGCCGGGCTGTGTTTTCTTGGCGCGGTCAACGAGCTTCTGCACGAAGTCATCGTGAATCTTTTTATCGATGAAGAGCCGCGAACCGGCGGCGCACACCTCACCCTTGCCGTAAAAGATTCCCATGGTTGCGCCGCGAACCGCGGCGTCGAGATCGGCGTCGGCAAAAACGATGTTCGGGGACTTACCACCTAGCTCGAGCGTCACCCGCTTAAGCGTGGCGGCAGACTCGCGAACGATTTCCTGACCGGTGGCCGTAGAGCCAGTAAACGCGACTTTATTTACTCCGGGATGACGCACGAGCGCACGCCCGAGGTCGCGCGTCGAGCCAGTAACCACGTTCAGGACACCGTCGGGCAGACCCGCTTCCCGAGCAATTTCGGCCAGTCGCAGTGCCGTCAGCGAAGTCCATGGCGCTGGTTTCAAGACCACGGTGTTCCCGGCGGCAAGGGCCGGACCAAGTTTCCAAGACGCCAGCAATAGAGGAAAATTCCAGGGAACGATTGCGGCGATCACGCCGATGGGCTCGCGCAAGGTGTAATTCAAGAACGGGCCTTTGACGGGAACGGTTTCGCCGTGAATCTTGGTGGCCCATCCCGCGTAGTACCGAAAGACTTCGGCGACCATCGGCATGTCTACCTGGCGCGATTCAAAAATGGGTTTACCGTTGTCGAGCGTTTCAAGCGTGCCCAGTTCTTCGTTGTATTTATCGACGAGGTCGCCGATTTTCCAGAGGATCTTGCCGCGATCGGACGCGCTCATATCCGGCCATGGGCCGCAGGAGAATGCCTTCCGCGCGGCGTCTACCGCAGCAGCGGCATCGCGTTCGTCACCATCGGCAAGAACGGTAAGTTCATCGCCGGTGGCTGGATTGATGGTTGGAAACGTCTTACCAGACGCCGAGTCCATCCACTTGCCGTCGATGAACAGCTTCCCGGGTTTGACTTGCAACTGCGGCGCTGTGGCCATCGAACTCCCCTAAAGTTCCTACCAGCTTTGATCCTATTTTCCTTTGAATTGCGGCTGGCGCTTCTCTACGTATGCTGCCAAACCTTCTTTGGCGTCTTCGCTCGTGAAGAGCAACTGTTGCAATTCGCGTTCGACCCCGAGCGCTTCGGCAAATGGAATCTCCGATCCGGTGACGACTGCGCGCTTGATGCGCCCAACGGCGCGAGCGGCTTTGTTGGGAGGGCAGAACTGCCTGGCGTAAGCCATCACGTCATCCCAAAACGAGTCGCGGTCGTAAATATAGTGGACCAAGCCCCATTCGAGGGCCTCTTCAAAGCTGAAGGTGCGCCCGGTGATCATGAGTTCGAGGGCACGCGCACGTCCGATGACGCGCGACAGCCGTTGCGTGCCACCGGTCCCAGGAAGCACGCCTAAATTCACTTCCGGGAGGCCAATTTTTCCGGCTTCCTGACGAGCTATACGAATGTCGCAAGCCAGGGCGATCTCGAGTCCTCCGCCGACGGTATGGCCGTTCAGTGCAGCGATCACCAGCTTGGGCGTTTGCTCCAGGCGGCTCAGGGTTTCATTGGCGTGCAGGCAGAAATAATATTTAAACGTGGGGTCCGCCTTGGTAAGCATAGGAATGCTCGCACCGGCGGAGAAAAATTTATTGCCAGCGCCGCGGATGACAATGACGTGAACACTCTCGTCCATCCGCGCTTGCAAGATACCGCGGTCAAGATGCTGCATCATTTCGTAGGAATAAGTGTTTGCCGGAGGATCGTCCATCTCGAGAATGGCGATGCCATTATCCACGCGATAATGAACCAGCTCTTTCTGTTCTACGGCAAGAGTGCTGACCATTCCACCCTCCATGAGTGTTAGAATCTATTGCTGAAAACGATTGTCCGCTACGCCAACCTCGCAACTAGAGCCCGTGTACTCGAGTGTTTCTTCAGGTAGTCTACCCAGTTCTTATCCTGCCGCCCGGATGCGCGCTGGCGCCTGTTCACGTTTTATCGCCGTTGGTCGTTGGCGCGTTCGAATTTGCCCATCTGCCACACCATTCAAAAAAATCCCAGCGATGACCTCGCCAAGGGCCTCCGCCTGTGGGTCGACCTTGGGGTTATGCCATTTGTAGACCCAATTCATCATCCCGAACAAGCTCAAAACAGCTACGCGCGGATTCAGCCGGCGCCCGGAACGCTGGGCTTGCAAATCATCAAAAATCTGGCACGCGATTTGGTAATAGCGCCGCTTAATAGCTCTTGACTCGGCGCGATAGGGCTCATCGAGAGCATCTTCCTCATGGGCCATCACTTTCATCTCAACCGGATGACGCAAGAAATAATCCACGTGATTGTGGATCAGGATGCGCAAACGGCTTTCCGGGTTCTCGATTCCTTGAAGCCTTTCGTCGAGAGAGCACAGGATGCTTCTAAACGCAGTAATTTGAATCAGATAGAGAAGCTTTTGCTTGCTCTCAAAATAGTAATAAAGGCCCGAAAGTGAAACGCCGCTGGACCTACTGAGGTCGCGGATGGAAGCCCCTTCAAAGCCTTTTTCGGAGAAGACGCGAGCTGCGTGACTCAGGATGTGCCGGAGCTTTTCCTGGGAATCGCGCTGCGTTGTGGGAGTGATACGGGGCATATCAGTCGAACGTTCGTTCAGTACGTTAGCCCCCGCTGAAGTGGTTGTCAAGATGTCGTTTTTCTGTGGTGTTATTCCCCGACCACCGTCTAAGACAAAGCCACTCGGCACGCCCGGTTGGCTATGACCCAACAGGATAATTCCTGAATCTTAGCGGAGGAGCTGGCGTCCAATCCTATTGGGAGCCCGGCATTGGTCAACCGCGACTGTGGTAGTATTTTTGGGCCGATCACATGGAATCGGACGCACGGTAGGCGATGCGTCGATCGAACCCGGCAACATTTTGTGAGCGCACCGGAAACCAAGCCTCGTGAATCAACAATCGTCCGCGAGGACGAGTCTGCACTGGTTGCTGCGGCGAAGTCGGGAAACATCGAAGCATTCGAGGAGCTGGTCAGCCGCTATGAGAGCAAGATTTTTCGGCTGGCCATGAATATCACCCGCAATCGCGAAGACGCCGAAGATGCCATGCAGGACGCTTTCTTGAAATCGTATTCCCACCTGAAGAATTTTCAAGGCGATTCGCGTTTTTACACATGGCTCGTTCGTATCACTGTCAACGAAGCGTTAATGAGGCTGCGGAAACGGCGGCCCAATCAGGTGTCGCTTGACGAGCCGGTGGAGACCGGGGATGACTTGATGCCGCGCGAGATCGAAGACTGGGGACCGAGCCCGGAGCAGCGTTACGCGCAAAGAGAATTAGGAACAATTCTTTCTGAAGTGATCGAGGGACTGGAGCCGGACTACCGCACGGTTTTTGTGTTGCGAGACATCGAGGAGCTTTCCACTGAAGAGACCGCAAACTTGCTGGGAATCTCAGTTCCGGCGGTCAAATCAAGATTGCTGCGAGCGCGATTGAAGCTTCGCGACAGGTTGAACAAATATTTTAGAAAAGGCGAACCAAATTGAATTGTAAGGGTATCATCCGCGAACTCACCGATTACCTTGACGGCGAACTACCGCTCGCGATTAAGGCCGAGTTGGAGCAGCATCTGATCGGTTGTGATGATTGCCGTATCGTAGTTGACAGCACGCGCAAGACGATTGAAATTTTCTGTCGTTGCGAACCCGTGCCGCTGCCCGAAGATGTACGCTCGCGGTTGCACTCTGTGCTGCGACGGCATTTAGGCAAAGCGACCAATTGAAGTTCTCGGGCAATCGCTGCGCATTCTGCGAGTTGGCAGCTACGACTTCCACAGCGGCAGCTCCGTACCCAACCCCTTCTGACTCGCTAAAGTGAATACACGCTCAGCTACGGCTACGTCCCACGCGGCAATTCCATTCGATTTGAAAAGAGTAATATCGCTTTCAGAGGTGCGCGGATTGATTTTGCCGGTCACGACGTCGGACAGTTCACTGATGTCGGCCCAGCGCGCGCCTTCACCGGCGAAAGCAATAATCAGATCACCTGCCTCGACTTTGGACTGCTCGATGGAATCGACGACAATGCGGTGCGCGCGGCGGACGGCGCCTTCATCCAGTTCGCTTTTGTGAGCGTGATTGGCACCTATCGCATTGATGTGCGCGCCAGTGCTGATGAAATCGCCTCTCAGCACCGGATGACTTGCGGTCGTGGCGGTCACGATGATGTCGGCGCCGGTCGCGGCTTTTTCGGCTGACTCTGCCGGTGTTATGGGCAGGCTAAGCTTTGCGCTCATATCGCTCGAGAATTTCTCGCGGCGCTGCTGGTCGCGCCCGAACACTCGCGCAGATTCCAGCTTGCGCACGGCGGCGATCGCTTCGAGTTGCGAGCGAGCTTGCAGCCCGGTGCCGATGATTGCCGCGGTGCGCGCATCTTTACGAGCCATGTATTTTGTGGCCACACCGGAGGCTGCGCCAGTCCGCATCTGGCCCATGTAGTCGGCCTCGATAAGCGCGACGAGCTCACCGGTTTCAACGCGATACAGCGGCACAAGAAATCGTAACTCGCCTTTCACAAACGTATAGAGCTTCATGCCGAGAAAACCAGCAGCCATATCAGCGGCGGCCATGTAATGGAAGAAACCGTGGTTAGGCAATTCGATTCGGCGGCGGGGATGCACAATCGCCTCACCCGAGGCCTGGCGACGTGAGATATCTTCGACGGCGTCGAGCGCAATCGACATGGTCAGCACAGCGCGGACGTCAGCTTCGCTCAACCGCAAAGTCATCGCCTGCCTCCACCTCCTGCGAGTCTCGACTGGCCAAACGCTTAGGGCAATTAGCGCGAACGTTTGCGCAGCTGCGGCTTTGTTTTTTCCCCGGGTTCGCGCACGCGGCGAACTACGGTCTGTTTGAGTTGATAAACGCGCTCTTGTTTTGCGCCGTCCTCAAAGAAGCGAAATTCGGGCTCGCCGCCAACAGCTTTCCCCACGCGGATGGGCACCTTGCCGCAAAAATTTCGCTCGACAAAAGCAGTCTCGTAGCGGGAGCGCTTTCGTCCCCAGGTAAAAACGCGGATCTGGGTGAAATCGCAGGGCTGGCCTTCGCCACCATGGGTCCCTGCAATCAGGAATTGCGACTTCTCGCCTGGCGGATCGGGAACTCGATTTAGCTCGAACCACGCCATCACTCGCAAACCGGCAGCGGTTGCCGAGTCGCGGACGGGCTCTGGCAAATCAAGCTCGACGAAGCGCGCAATGATCCAGCCCGCAATGGGAACGGATTCGTCGGACTCACCCGCAGCGCTAACACCTTCATGCGTTTTCCCCGCTTCGCTCTTGGCGGCGAGGCCATTCGCTGCGACGCCGCGAACCAGAAACCAATCTTCTTTTCTGGACTCGGTGCGCGAGTCCTTTGACGCCGCGGCTACTTCTTCCGGAGACGAAACCACTTCCCCAACCGATCGGCCGAGAATATCCAAAACTACGCCGCGACCGAATTGGTATAGGCGCGGCGCGGTGCGTCCGGGATCAACGCGCACGTTGCTCGAAACTTTTGTGCGCCCCCGCGCCTGCACCGGCATATTGTGTGCTTGGGCCAGCAACTGAGCGCTGCGCTGCCAGAGCGCCGGCTCCATTAAGAAGCGCGCTTCCAGCCAACCGACGGTCCCTGGGTTCGAGCGCACTTTTACTTGCTCGCCCTTGCGTAATAGGATTTCGACGCGGTCACCGTAGTGCAGGGTAGCAAGCGGCTCGCGAACCTGAGCCAGGCTGTTATAGACCGTGACGTTTCGCTCGCTAATGTAGCCTTCCCCTGCAACTTTATTGCGCGGACGCACCCACCAGGCCACCAGCACGACTCCCAGGAGCAGTGGAATGGCTAAAGCTAAGCGGCGTTTCAATACATCATCCATTTAGTGCCACCGAAACTGGATCAATACCCGCGACAGCATTTCTTGATCGCACCAGGGACATTCGCCTTGGTTCCCTCAAAAGCAACTCACGATTTTACACTATTCGCGCGAACCTGCCGGAAACATGCGCAAGGCCTTTCTGTTACAATTCGAACGTTTTTTATTGCCTTCGGATGTAATTTCGGAACCCTGTTGCCGGGGGAGTGTGGCGCAATGACCTTTCTCGAAAAGTTCAAGCCAATCTCGCTGCTTTTACTGCGATGCGCACTGGCACTTATTTTTATGACCCACGGCTATCCAAAACTTTTTGGGCAAAACCCCAATGGTCAGCCAGTCATCGTCCCACCGTCAGGCTCCCTGGTTTATCTGGCAGGTGTAGTGGAGCTTTTTGGCGGGGCGCTGATGCTGCTCGGATTATTTACCCGAGCCGCGGCGCTGCTATTAGCCGTGGATATGGGCCTGGCGGTCTGGAACCTTGTAGAGTTGGGAGGCTATCTGGCCACAAAACAATATGAGCTTCCACTGATTCTTTGTGCTGCGAGCTTGGCGCTGGCTACCGTGGGACCGGGAATCATCTCCATTGACCATCCCCTGTTTTCCAGCGGACCCCAACGAAAGATATCCAAGAAATAAATTAATTGGGTGTGGTTACGGTCGTCGCGTTGGATGTTGCGGTTATCGCTTCGGGGCGAGGACCGAGGGGAATAACAATCCACGCGATCACATAGGCGAGCACTCCTGTGCCACCAAACAGGACAGCGACAAGCCACAAGAAGCGAACCAAAGTCACATCCAAATCAAAAAAGTGTGCGATTCCGGCGCAAACGCCAGCGATTTTTTTATCGGTGGGCGAGCGCTCAAGCCGCGGACGTATGATCGGCTGGCCTACCTGCTTGGTACCGCACAGGTAGCAGAAGTTCGAGGACGGGGCAATCTCTCTGTGACAACTTTGGCAAATCATGTTCGACCCCCTGGGGCAAGATTCATGCTTTCTTCACTAGCAAGATACGTACAGCGAGCCGAAAAGGTTTCAATCTGAGGACTGGAATATACAGCGACGCTATTTAGAACGCAACGAGCTCGTGCACAGCCGCAACAATATCTTCGGTCTGCGGGAGAATTTCGTCTTCGAGCTTGGGCTGATAGGCGCAGAAACTGTCCATGGCGGCGACGCGGCGCACAGGTGCGTCAAGCTCCTCAAATAATTCATCACCAATTCGCGCGGCGATTTCCGCTCCATAACCCCACGAGCGGGTGTCTTCGTAGGCAATTATAACGCGATTGGTCTTGCACACCGATTCTGCGATCGCATCCCAATCATAGGGAGAAAGGGTGCGCAGATCGAGAATTTCGGCGGAAATACCTTCGCGCTCAAGTTTCGCCGCCGCCACTTCAGCGCGATGCACCAAAGCGCCGTAAGTGATGATGCTGACATTGGTTCCCGGTCGAACTACACGCGCTTTACCGAACGGAATTGTGAAGTCGGGGCCGGGATAGGCAGAGCGATTGTAAGGCTGGCGGTAAAGGTGTTTGTGCTCGAGGAACATAACCGGGTCATCGCTGCGCATCGCGGTGCGCAGCAAACCGCAAACATCCAATGCCGTCGAAGGCATTACGACGCGCAGACCGGGGCAGTGCGTGAATAGCACTTCGCCGCACTGACTGTGATAAATGGCGCCGCCGGTCAAGTAGCCACCGATGGCCACGCGAATAACCGCGGGAGCTTTAAACGCACCAGCCGAACGCCAACGCATCACACACAGCTCGTCGCGAAGCTGCATCATGGCCGGCCAGATGTAGTCAAAGAACTGAATCTCGGCTACCGGCTTCATGCCGCGCGTGGCCATTCCAATAGCACGCCCTACGATGCTGGCCTCGGCAAGCGATGAATTGAAAATTCGGTCGCAGCCATACTTGCGCTGCAGGCCGGAAGTCGCTTTGAAAACACCGCCCTTCCCTTTCACCTTTTCGAGACTTTCTGGACGGCTGCAATCGGCGACATCCTCGCCAAAAACAACGACCCGTTCGTCCTTGGCCATTTCGTCGTAAAGAGTTGCCGACACCATCTCGACCATCGTTTTCGGTGGGCCTGAGAAATGCGGCGGCACTTCAAATTCGCCGGACGTGGGATCGATATCAGGCGAATACACGTAGAGGCCAATCGAATCTTTCGAGGGGATCTCTGCGGCTAACGCCTTGTCGGTAGCCTCCTGAATTTCACGATCAGCTTCGGCTTCGAGAGCTTCGAGCTCTTTCTCATCTACGATTCCTTCACGCACCAAAAACAAACCGAATCTGGGCAATGGATCGCGATGCGCTTCGATTTCACGCTCCTCGGGAGTCTTGTAAAGCATTTCATCGTCGGAAAGCGAATGCGAGTAGGGTCGCGTGACGTGCGCGTGGACCAACGCCGGGCCAATTCGTGCCCGGCAATATTCTACTGCCCGCTTGCACGCCGCGTAGCTCTCCAGCGGATCGGTGCCGTCGCACTCCTCGACGTGAAGGCAGGGAAAGCTGGCGACCAATTTCGAGATACTCCCGCCCGCCGTTTGCACCTCAACCGGAACGGAGATGGCATAGCCGTTGTCTTCAATCATGAAGAGTAAAGGCAATTTCTTGACGCACGCAACGTTAAGCGCCTCCCAAAACTCACCCTCGCTCGTGGCCCCGTCGCCGCCTGATACGTACACAATCTCATCGGAGTGATGATTGACAGCGTGCCCGAGCGGTGCGCGCTTGGCTTCTGCGAGAGCCTGTGGATGCTCATCGTAATACAACGACGCTTCCGCAGCACCAACAGCTTGAACAAATTGTGTTCCAGTGGCGGAAGACTTACTCACAACGTTTAATTTCTGAAAGCCCCAGTGCGAAGGCATTTGCCGCCCGCCAGAAGCGGGGTCGTCTTTGGCGCCGACGGCTCCGAGCAGCATTTCGTAGGGTGTCGCGCCAAGCATCAGCGCAAGCGCGCGGTCGCGATAATACATGTAAAACCAATCGTAAGCCGGATGCAGCAGCAAGCCGATCGCTGCGGTGACACCTTCGTGTCCGGCACTCGAAATTTGGAAATAAATTTTGCTTTGGCGCTTGAGTTGGATTTCTCGATCGTCGATACGCCGCGAGAGGTACATCGTGCGATACAGGCGGATCAGGCTTTCACGGTCAAGCCCATGGACCTTGCTCGAATCAATTTTTGTGGTTTTGGGGCGTGCCTGAGCCGGCATGTGGCAAGAACCTCGGTGACCATTCGTTACGCCGTAGCACCATAATTTAGATTATAACGAATCGCCCTCCGGGTATACGAAAAAGGCCTGACGCGCTGACCCGACGAGTTAATCCAGCACATCAAAAAGTTCCGCGGTTTTTGTGAATTCCGCTTCGCCAGGTCGCACGATTTTAGGCGACGCATTTTTGAAGTGATCATCGGCAGGAACGCGATCAAGCCACCGTTGATACGACAGCTTCTCGTGATCGGAAAAATCCAGGCGCACCAGCAAGCGAATATGGCCCGCGCTCTCACCGGTTCGGTCGGCTTGCTGCGGCTTGGACTCGCTGCTTGATTTAGTCTTCGTTTTCGTCGATTTAGCCTTGGCTTTGGGCGAAACGGCTATCTCTTTTACATCACCGCCATCTCTACCACCAACGGGTTCGGTTCCATTGGCCGCTTCTTGTTGGTCTGGGTCAGAGCGCTCAAACTTGACCAGCAGCTTTTTGTCTAAGCGAAAGGCCTGCTTCCACCCTTCGAGCTTGTGCCGCGCTTCCTGGGCTTCTTGTTCGTTCGCGCCGTAATCGAAAATCAGAAATGTGTGAGCCATATCTTCTTGTATAGCGACACTGCAACAGCAAAGTCAAGGAGAAGCGAGACTAGCCACCCCTGGTCATCCCCATGAAAAAGAGTCGTGTCGGTGGTGTGACTCTGCGCCTTGCCGGTTCCTCATCTCGAATAAGGGCCAACTCCTTGGTACAGTAATGATTCGGCGGGACGTACCTCGAGCACCCGCCACAATATTGGGAATGCACTATCGATTCCTTTGTGCGACACGGATGTTCACGGGGAAGAAAAGAAAAGGATCATCATGCAAAAACTATCTCGCGTACTCGGCGGTCTTCTGTTCACTTTCGCAATTGCCTCGGCCATGGCCGGATGCGGCCAGAAGACCGAGACTCGGCAAGCGCCTAGGAAGCGATATCCGGTAGTGGGAAAAGTAGTCGCACTGGACAAAGCCAGAAACCGGATAACCGTGGAGCATCAGGAAATACCGGGTTTGATGCAAGCGATGACTATGACGTACGAAGTGCGGGAACAAAAAGAAATGAACGATCTCGAGCCTGGAGATGAAATTCGTTGCGACCTAATTCTTAATGGCTCGGATATCTGGCTGCAAAAAATCGTCGTGACCAAAAAACACGCTGAAACTCCCGAAGGCAAAAGCTAACCTGCGGCTCGATCGTTACATCCTGCAAACTCGCATTACCTTATGAGCGATAAAGCATCGGGTTCGCGCTGGCTCAGTCGCACCGTACTTGGCACCGGCCTCACGAGTTTGTGCAGTGACTGGAGCCACGAGATGGCTACCACCATCCTGCCGGCGTTTCTGGCTGTACTAGGCGCGGGTCCAGGCTGGCTTGGCGCGATCGAGGGTGTATCCGACGGACTGTCGAGTATCACCAAGCTCGTCGCGGGGCATTATACGGATCGTCTGCCGCGTCGGAAGCCGCTTGTACTTTTTGGATACATGCTCACTGCAGCAGGCACAGGAGCGCTTGCCCTCGTCACGAATGCGGCGCAGATATTGGTTTCTCGCGCTGGCGCGTGGCTTGGCCGGGGCATCCGCACGCCCGGCCGCAAAACCCTAATGGCCGCGGACGTTCCGCGCGAAGCCTATGGCCGCGCGTTCGGCTTCGAACGGATGATGGATACACTCGGAGCCATCGGCGGTCCCCTCACGGCCCTTGGGATTCTCGAGCACACCCACCATGATTATCGCGGCGTTCTTTGGTGGACTCTCGTGCCAGGTTCACTTGCTGTCCTGAGTTATTGGCTGCTGGTGCGCGAGCGACCAATCGGCCGATCCGTTCAAGCTTCGTTCTGGCATGGCCTGCGCGCTCTTCCCCATCCATTTCGCAAATTTCTCGTCGCTGTTGGTATTTTCGGCATGGGCGATTTCTCGCATACCTTGCTGATTCTGTTTGCCACGCAGCAGCTCGCTCCTTCGATAGGAATGACTCGTGCAGCAAGCCTTGCCATTGGGTTGTACACACTACATAACTTTTTTTACGCGGCATCCGCCTACCTGGGAGGTTGGCTTGGCGATCGAGCGCGCCACCGCAATTTTGTTCTTGCCGGTGGCTATGCGCTGGCAGGAGCAACCGCGATACTGCTATGTGCCAGTGCGGGTCGCCTCGGAGCAGATCGCATGCGACTGCTGGCGGGGTTGCTTGCGCTGAGTTTCGCGATGGCTGGGACATTTGTGGGAACCGTAGAAGCACTCGAGGATTCTCTTGCCGCGGAATTGGTTCCGGCTCCACAACAGGGAATGGCGTTTGGTACTCTTGCTGCCGTAAACGCGGTGGGCGACCTAGTTTCCAGCTTATTCGTGGGTTTTCTATGGGCCAATGTATCGGTGCGGCTAGCCTTTGCCTCTGCGGGTGTGCTTTTTTTCTCAGGGGCATTGCTGGTACTGCGACTGCGCGCCACGACATAGGTCTCCTCTCATGAGCTTTGCATTCATTGTCCCCTTCCACGGTCCGATCAAGCGTAGCACGAACGCAATCTAAATCGCAGCGCATCCGATTGAAAAAACGCGTTTCTCGATTGCATGCTGGAAGCTCGTGTGCTACTGTGAGCGAACAAAAAGCGAATATAACAACCGATCGGGGGTACTGGCATGGCTTGTTGGTTAGCAGCTCACGCGGCGACTTCGAGCCCGTTGGCGCGGGTCGAGGAGGTACTGAGCAGTTTTGCGTCCCGCGACACATCGGGGGAAATCCTTACGGCGATTCACCATATCCCAGCGCGCGAGGCACAGTGGGCTCAAGTGCCCGGCTGGGTGCATGCTGACCTGCGTGCAGCCTATGAGGCTAAGGGGATTCGCCAGCTGTACACCCATCAGGCTGCCGCCGCGGAGGCCGTGCGTCGGGGGCGTAATGTGGTTATTGTGACGCCCACGGCTTCGGGCAAAACACTCTGCTACAACTTACCGGTCCTGAATGCCGTGCTCGAAAACACGGACACGCGCGCGCTTTACCTGTTCCCTACCAAGGCACTCGCCCAGGATCAGCTCGCCGAACTCTACGACCTTGACGAACGGCTCGCGCATCGCTTCTGCGTATATACCTACGATGGCGACACTGCTTCCGACGCGCGCAAAGCTATTCGCGAGAAGGGTCACATTGTGCTGTCGAACCCGGAGATGCTGCATACCGGCATTCTTCCGCACCACACGCGCTGGACGCGCTTATTTGAAGCTTTGCGGTATGTCGTACTCGATGAGCTGCACACCTATCGTGGCGTTTTTGGAAGTCACTTGTGCAATGTGCTTCGGAGGCTGCGGCGCATCGCGCGATTCTATGGAAGTGAGCTGCAATTCATTTGCTCATCGGCGACCATTGCGAATCCCGGTGAACTGGCCTCTCGATTGATCGAAGACAGTGCCGAAGTCATTGACGGCAATGGCGCGCCCGCCGCGGAGAAAACGTTTGTTTTTTATAATCCGCCGGTTGTCAATCGCGCGCTAGGAATCCGCCGCAGCTACATCACCGAGGCATCGCGGGTGGCCCAGGAATTTCTGAAAGCCAGCTTACAAACCATTGTTTTCACCAATAGCCGGCTGCACACCGAAATTCTTCTTACCTATTTGCAGCACGCCAACCGGCCGCTACCCGGCAGACCGGAAACAATTCGAGGTTACCGCGGCGGCTATCTTGCGGGTGAGCGCCGTGAAATCGAACGTGGGTTGCGCAGCGGGCTCATCCATGGTGTCGTTTCCACGAGTGCGTTGGAGTTAGGAATTGATATTGGATCGCTTGACGCGACCGTTATGGCTGGCTACCCGGGGACGATTGCCGCTACCTGGCAGCGCGCCGGTCGCGCGGGACGACGCAGCGGTAGCTCTTGTGCCGTGCTGGTGGCCTCTTCCTCGCCCATTGACCAGTTTATGGTCAAGAACCCCGATTATTTCTTTGGCAATTCTCCGGAGCACGCCTTCATTCAGCCGGATAATCTCGAGATCCTAGTGAATCATTTGAAGTGCGCTGCGTTCGAGCTGCCTTTAAAAACAGATGAGAAATTTGGCAGCGTGGATTTAGCGGCGATTTGTGCGCGCTTGGCTGAGGCGGGCTTTCTTCACAAGACCGGTGGGCAATGGCACTGGACGCAGCAAGCCTATCCGGCCGACACGGTAAGCTTGCGTTCAGTCTCATCCGACAATTTTGTGATTGTAGACATCACCGAAGCATCCGAAGTGATCGGAGAGGTGGACTTTCCCAGCGCCCTGACTACCGTGTATCCGAAGGCGATTTACCTCCATGGCGCACAAATGTTCCACGTGGAACATTTGAATTTCCTCGAACGCAAAGCCTTCGTAAAGCGAGTTGATGCGGACTATTACACCGATGCCATCCGGTACACCCAGGTGCGAGTACTGGAAATAACCCAGCAGGCACGAAGCTCCGAGCAAAAACCAGCAATTCCGGCGGCGCGCTCTCACGGGGATATAGTGGTGCGCTCGCAGGTGATCGGATTCAAGAAGATTAAGTTCTTTACGAATGAAAACGTCGGTGCGGGCAATCTCGAGCTCCCGGAAAATGAATTCCACACTACAGCATACTGGTTGACTCTGGAGCGCGCGCTCGTCGAGTCGCTTCCGTTCTGCATCAGCGCCCGGCAATGCGGAATGTTCGGATTGCTCCACGCGCTCGAGTCGGTGGCCACATTGCTGCTGATGTGCGACCGCCGCGATCTCGGCACGGCCATTGGCGAACGGCCATCGTCACCTGACCCAAGCGCAGAATGGGATGTAGTCGACGCGAAAAACTCTCTGGAAAAACGAAGGAGCGAAGAAAAAGACTTTTTTGAGCCGAATCTTTACCTCTACGACGCCTATCCCGGCGGAATCGGGTTTTCTGAGCCGCTTTTTATCGCGCATGATTTGCTAATCCGTAAGACTCGAGAGCTTATTGCCGGCTGCCCATGCGATTTCGGATGCCCGTCATGCGTGGGCCCTGCCGGCGAACGCGGCGAGCAGACCAAACACGCCGCGGTAGCTATCCTCGAAAGATTGGTCGCATAGATGCAAAGTTTCAATGACCGCCTTTCGCGACTGGCCGCGCTCCGGCCGGCGCCGCGGAGTACCGAAGCTCCCCGCTTTGGCGAAACGCACACTCATTCCGATGAGGATCCTCTGATACGGAGGTTGGGGGCTGCGGTATTAAAAAATCGTTACGGTGAGCATCTCGCAGTGCGCCAATGGTTTTCTTCTCCCCCACCTTGCCAGGCAGCGCCTGATGTGATGCATTTCTTGTTGCCTCTAGAGAAGCGCGAGAAAAAATCCAGTGGTATGGATCAGCGCTGCCATCGCATCGCAGATTTCGACGCCATCTGCGATCCAATGCAGTGGTTGTTTCTTGATACGGAGACGACAGGAATTTCGGGAGGGTCAGGCACCTATGTGTTTCTCGTTGGTTTGGCGTGGTGGGACACCGTTGGTTTGCAGGTCGAACAATTTTTCATGCGTGACTTCGGTGAGGAACACGCCGTACTTATGGAATTGGCCGAGCGTATGTCCAGCCGCCGCGTGCTCGTGACCTTCAACGGAAAATCATTCGATTGGCCATTGCTCGAAACACGCTACGCCATGACACGCGTACTTAAGCCCTGTGTTCCACTCGCCCATCTAGACTTTCTGCATCCTGCGCGGGCTTTGTGGAAATTGCGTCTCCGCTCGGTCAGGCTTGTTGATCTGGAACGGCATGTGCTCGATGCCGCACGACTTGGCTGGCGTCGCGATGACGACATCGACTCTGCTTTTATTCCGCAATTTTATTTTGATTATTTGCGTGGAGGTCCGGTGGAGCCGTTGGTAGGTGTTTTTCGTCACAACCAGATGGACCTTAGAGGGCTAGCCGCCCTCGCTGGGAAAATTTTGGCGACCCTACCCTCCGACCAGTCGGTCCGGCATTCGGAGGAAGATGCGCTCGATTTGGTAGCATTATCAAGATTGGTTCACAAGCGCGGTGAATCAGAACGCGCGCGGCAATTCTATGAACAAGCTCTCAGCGCTGAGCTTCCTGACGAAATAGGCCGTGCTGCGCGTCGCGAACTGGCTATGCTTGTGAAACGCAGCGGGAATTTCACTCGCGCCAACGCGCTGTGGAAGGAGTTGGCCAGGGGATTGGCCAACGGCCCGCAGGAAGCATTTCAGGCGTTTGAGCAGCTTGCCATTTTCTACGAGCATCGCGAAAAAGATTTCAAGCGTGCCGCGAACATTTGTCGACGCGCTTTAAAGCTGTTGCGCCAAGCAAAGACATCGCGCCGGTATTTACTCGATCCTATCAAGTCCGCTCAAATCGAAGCGCGTTTCGAGCACCGTCTTAAGCGCATTGACCGTTTGGCGACGGGCCTATTTCGCGCGAAACAAGGCCTTTTAACGGAAACCGTTGGTTTCTGAATGATCGCGCAAGAACTCCGAATCAAATCGCGCATAGGTGCGCGTGCGGTGCCAAGCACGAACATGGCTGATTCATTTGGCTAGGTAGGTAGGGATAGAGGCGCTCAGGAGGATCCGTGAAGATTGCGCGCGGGTTGTGAAGCGGTTCTCTTCGGCGGTGTCGCTTCGAGCTTTTTCCCAGGCACCGGCGCCCAGCTAAGCGACCTTGTCAATTTCCCAAAAACATCCTCCCCAGCACCCTCAAGACTCACACACTGATTCCCTGTACAACGTAGAAAAACGCCACCGTCGTTCGTATCAAACGAAACATAATTAGAACCGCGAAATAATCCCCGTCGGCTTGGATACTTTAGTTCCAGGGCTTCAGAATAGCCGTCAAAAAAACGCGCGGCATCTCCGGCGCTTTGAAAATGAATAAGCGCGATCAATAAAAGCGTCTTGCTGCGCGTTTGCTCGAAAATGGCGTAGCGGTCGCCGGACCAGGCTTGCGCCAGCTTCGGAGCGCGACCCTTTCCAAGGAATTGTTTGAGGACTTCGCTTACACCGAATTCACCAAGCACGTTTTCATCTAATTTTGTCCAGCCCTGCGGCACAATGTTTTTGAAGTCCGGCAATCGCACCTGCTCTGGTACCGTAGAATTCAAGTACAGCTCCGAATGCAGAATTTGTTGCGTTGATGCAGGGGGTCTCTCGAACAGTTTGTGGAGATTACCCCAACCCAGGTTGGCACGCAGGAATTGTTGTGTGAAGCTCAACCCAGCAACGTAAGGAAACAATAAGGAGTCCTGCAAGAACATCGGAGCTTTCGCAAAGACTGGGCTGGTCATCGGATCACCGATGAACAGTTCCGGGTCGATTCCCGGAGCCTCGCGAATCCCGCGTCCGGTGGCGCGGAGCATGTAATCGACCATGGCGGCAAGCGCGGTGCCCTCCAGAACGGCGGAGCGCGCGAATTCGCCGTCGTCATTGGGCTTGGCGGCCTGTTCCCATTTGTCGATTTGAAAATGTTGATCCATCAACGCGTGCGCCAACTCGTGAGCCATCACCATTTTCTGATCTGCCGCAGAGTTCCAGTCCGCAATGTAGAATTCATGAGCCTTCGGATCATAAAGACCGGCAATCTGTTCGGTAAGCAATTCAACCAGGAAGGATTCAAGCGGGAAGTCTTTAGGAAGCAAGCCGAGCTTTTCCATGGTCCGCTGCGCGGCGTACCGTTCAGCTTCATTCTTATCTTCCTTCATTTGCCGGACGATAAACGCGCGAATCTCTTGACGAGAGCGGACAGTTTTCTTGAGAGGTGAAATCGCTGCCAAAGACAAAAGCTCGCTCATATCCTGGAGCACTTCATCGGCAGTCTTCAGGAACTCTTCGCGCGATTCAGCAGGTGAGACTTTCGGCTGAGCGGGCGCGGCATTCTGCCGCGCGAAACTCGGCGAGCCGGCTAAAAGAGAAAAACAGATCCATAGTGGGATAACAATCCGCCGCAAGAACAAAACACCCTCCCTGAATTTGGCGAACAGAATATCAGATTCAATGCGCCGGTCGATGGTTGCCGGTTGGTCGGCCGCAGATGCAAGCTCGCAGATGATATGTCGCTAGCTGCCGGCCTCGGAGTCCGCCGGGGTAGTCTTTCCGTTGAGGACCTGAAGGAGAGCGGCCATGAGATCGTAGCGAGTAATGATTCCAAGAAGGGTTTCGTTTTCAACCACCGGCAAGCAACCCAATTTACCTTCCTGAAAAATCGCAGCCGCGTCGGCGAGCAGTGCGCCCGGAGAAATTGACGTTGGCTCACGAGTCATCACGCTCGCCAAAGGAGTATTCTCAAAAATTGCGTTGTACTTCGCTTCGGTAATTGGCACGAGGCGAGAAGGAGCACAACGCTGAATATCGCGGTCCGAGATGATTCCAACTACGCGGTTCGCATCGACGATAAGTAGGTGACGGATCGCAGAACTCCGAAGGGCCATCGCCGCATCCAGCAAACGCGCGGTGACAGGAATTGTCACCGCTGGCGAGCTCATGAAATCGCGCACGTAATAACCCTTGCTCATTACTAAGGCACCCAGAGGAACAGATTTACTTTGGAATTGAGCCGTCCGAACATGCTTTCATGGGGACACCATGCTGTCAAGCGAGCGCGGCACTGCGCGTGAAGGAAGGGTTACGATACAATTGAAACAGGGGAATACCCTGAACCTCGCTGTTCCGGATTCAGAACAGCCGGAATGCGTTCATATGAAACGGAAATTATCTTATTACTAAACATGCTTACGCTCCCCAAATCAACATTGGATCCAGGGTTACGCCTGCGGCAGGCGCGCGAGCGCCTGGGGTTGACATACCGCGACGTGGAGCGTGCCAGTTACGCGGTATCGAAACAGCACGCGCGCTCTGAATTCATTCTTCGCATTAGCCGGCTGGCCGATATTGAGAATCGCGGAGTTATTCCGAGCATTCATAAACTATATTCACTTGCTGCCATCTACCATTTAAATCCTATTGAGGTTTGCGGATGGTACGACGTCCCCTTCGCCGATCATTTTCGTGATGGCTGTCCGATCTCGGCCCCAAAAACTCATCTTGCAGCGTCGCCTACTGTGTTTCGCGTGCCCTTGCGATTTGATCCCGGCTTTGACCCTCGTCGTACTGCATATCTCTCGCGCATGATCGAGCAGTGGGGCTATCTCGAGGGAGCCTTGTTCAATAGCCAATCGCAGTATCGCTATGGTTATGTCGGTCTGGAGGACCGCTCGATGGACCCACTGTTGCGGCCTGGAAGCCTGGTACAGGTGGATCCCGCATTGCGTGCGGTGCGAAATTTTGGATGGGGCAATGAGTTCGAACGGCCCATCTTTTTAGTGGATGTGCGTACCGGTTATCGCTGCTGCTGGTTTTTAACCGATGGAGAACGGCTAATGCTTCAGCCGCATCCGCTGTCGCCGTGCCTTCCTGAAGTGTGGCGGCTGCCGGCCGAGGCTGAAGTTGTAGGTCAGGTCGTCGGGGTAGTTACGCGGCTGGTGTCCCCGTAGTGGTTGAGCCAATCCATTCCAGCAGTGCACGCAGGTTAGAACAAAACAGATCCTTCAAATAAACTGGCATTCCGCTGGGAAGCAGCACGCGGTAAAATTCCAACTCCTCCCATCGGCGTGCCGTCTCCCCAAGCGATGCACTGGTCTTTCCCAGGCAAGCGCGAAGGTCAGCTTCCTGCTTATCCAAAGGCGTCTCTAAAATCCGAATAAAGATTTCTTCGTGGCAGCGCTCAAGCGCCTGTTGCACAGCTGCAGCCGGATAAACGGCCATCAATCCATCGTGGTGATAGACACCGTCTGACAAATCCCGCAGAGACGAGAGATAGACAAGCCGGGCAAAATCACCTGAGATTACCGCGAGGGTATTGCTGGTGAAATCTTCAATGATGCGCCGATTCTGATGAAAGCCCTCCAAAGTCTGCACAAAATCCTCTGTTCCGATTTCTGAACGTTTTCGAGCTCTGCCATTCTCTCCTCCTCGACACCAGCATCATGTTCGCCGGAGGGGTACCAAATGAAAAAGAACCTCGTACTGCTCGTCGCGCCGTTCTTCGCGCTAATCTTATCGCTAGATACTTTATTCGTCAACGCGCAGCGCGCAGGGTATAACGCCGCGCCTCGGCCTATTAGCGATCTTCGGGTTGATGGGAGCCCACCACCGTGGCCTCCTCCGGGAATTTAGTTCTCCTGGCATAGATTCGAATACGTTGAACAGCAGGAGGATACCTTAGCGGTATGCCATGGGGCTGGACGGCGGAATAAGTTTACCTAGAGGGTAATAGCGTGCTGTCGTTCAATCCACCGTGCAGCTTTCGACCGGGCAAATCGGACTTTGGACAGCTAGCCTCCTGGGCCAGCTTTATTTAGTTTATCTGATCGCCCGTAATCGGATCTGGGAGGATCTCCCCGTTTTTAGTTGGTACTTTATAATTAATCTCTTTAATGGGCTGCTGATTGCTGCAACTTATATTTATTGGGGAACCCAGGCGACGCAAAGCTGGTCAACATTTTGGGCTCTGGAGGGCGTTACCATCTTTTTGAGGACCATGGTGAGCGTTGAGATCTGGAGGAAAACACTTAAGCCTTACCCGGGAATCTGGGCTCTGGCGTGGAGGCTGCTGGCCGCAGTTGGAATGTTAGGATTGCTTGTAGCCTATGTTCAAGTGTATAAGCAGCATCCCACGTTCCGTAACTTTATGTTTTCTGCGAAACCTCACCTGGAATTTGCGAGTGCCATAACGCTGATTGTCTTTCTGCTCTTCTGCCGGTATTACACTGTTTCACTAGAGCCTGCACTCAAAGCGATTACCATCGGAATTTGTTTTTATTCTGCCCTGCAGGGCTTGAATGCTACCATCGTCAACCACTGGTCGAGTGTTTATGTGCCCGTGTGGAGATATATGATCGTTCTCTCCTTTGGATGCACGATGGTGATCTGGTGGCGGGGTTTGCGTGTGCCTCTGCCGGCGACCGAGCGCCCGGTTCTCTATCCTCCAGAGTTCTATCCGAAATATTCTCTGCAGGTGAATGAAAAACTGCGCCGCTTGAATGAACAGCTCGAAGGGTTTCTGAAGCCATGACCGATACCATCATTTATGTAAGTTTGGCGGTAGTGTTACTTCTAATATTGCTGATGATCGCGCGCGGCCGTCGCCAAACTTCCGAGCCCGCGACCCACCTGCTCCCGATCGAAGAGTTGTTTCCGCGACACGCGTGGCACTTTGCACAGATCCGCCAGATGATTTCCGAAGCGGACTTGCGATTTCTGGCTAAGCGTGCCTCGCCGGAATGCTGCAGGAGAGTCCAGAAAGAGCGGGCGCAGATCATCCGAAAGTATGTGAAAGGACTGCGCGAAGACTTTGAGCGCCTGGAGCGATTGGGACGCACTGTCGCAGCGCTCTCGCCGAAGGTGAGTCACGGAATGGAATTAGAAAGACTGTGGCTAAGTTTGCGCTTTCGATTCGTGGCTCGGCTGCTCTGGGTGCGGATGGAACTGGGCGTCAGCTATGCACGACCACTCGAACAACTCACCAAAATGATCGCCGGACTGGCTTCGGAGACAGACGCGCTTCTTGCGGGTATCGACAACCTTTCCGCGCAAACCCAAGATATGATCTAGGACTGTGCGGCAGGCGCGATGGCTTGTCGTAAGACTTGCTGAATTACCTGCGCGAAAGTCTCCACTTCGAAGGGTTTCTGCAGCACACAGCACCCGCTTTCCTGAAGCAAATTATTCATTTCTTCGGGTCGCGTGCTGGACATCGTGAATAGGACTCGGCTCGCCAACTCCGGACGATGCTTTACAATCCATTCGTAGAGATCTCGCCCTGACATTTCTCCAGGCATCTTAACGTCGGTGACAACCAAATCCACACTTTCCTTTTTGAGGCACTGCTGCGCTTCGCGGCCGCTGCGCGCGACAAGGATTGAGAAACCGCGCGTCACCAAGACTTCGCGCTCCAAATCCAGGACGTCTTCTTCATCATCGACCAGTAGAATGCGACTCTTGAAAACGATATCGCTAGTTCCGGCCGCAGTGGACCGCATCGGAGATGCGGCAAAATGCAATGGCAGCTTGAGCGCGAATGTCGCACCGCGCGGGGGTGAGTTGCGCACTTGAACTGTTCCGCCATGCTCGGTAATGATGCCGTAACAAATGCTCAATCCAAGACCTGTTCCTTTTCCCACGGGTTTGGTGGTGTAAAAGGGATCAAACACGCGGGAGGCATCCTGCACCCCGGGCCCGCTGTCGGTAAATTCGACCACCAGGTTGCGTCCTTCCATCCCGCTGCGAATCCAAATTTCCCCTCGATCGCTTTTTTCCAGAACGGCATCGACAGCGTTATTCAAGATATTCAGGAATACTTGCTGCAATTGATGAGGATCGGCGGCAGTGAACGGAAGTCCAGGGGCGAGATCGCGATGAATCTGAATATTGTTGATGCGAAGGTCATAGTCACGCAACGCGATCGTATCGTCCAGAATCTGGTTAAGATTGACCGGCAGGCGCTCAGGTTTTTGCTGCCGAGCAAAGCTCAGTAGATTCTGCACGATCCGCTGTGTGCGCTGGGCCTGCTTGTGCAACTTTTCCAAGTATTCCGCGCCTTTAACGCTGATTTCGCAGCTGGACGCCAGCAACTGACTGTACCCCAGGATGGCCGTTAGCGGATTGTTGAGCTCATGCGCAACTCCCGAGATCAGCTGGCCCACCGCGGCCATTTTTTCGCTTTGCAGAAGCTGCTCTTGCGTTCGCCGGACATTTTCGTACGCTTGGCGCGCTTCTTCATAGAGAAGCGATTTCTCGATCGCCGCAGCGAATTGCGTCCCAGCCGCTGCTAACAAGTTGAGGTCTGCGGGCGTAAATTCGCGCAGCGTTCGGCTACCTACCAGCAAGCATCCAACCATGCGATTTTTCGACCACAGGACTACGACGTGAGCCGCGAGCACATTCTCTTTCTGCAGCAGATCGCGAAAGACCGGAGGCAACGGCAGACTCTGTGCAGACAAAACAGTGGCATGCACCGCGCGAATATGGTTTAGAAGATCTGCCTGAATCACCGCGGAGGGAAAATGCCTAACATAATCCGAATGATGGCCTACGCCCGCGACGCGCCGCACCATTCCTGTTTTTTCCTCGAGCAAGTAAATCGAGGCCATGTCCAGTCCGAATAATTCCGTTACCTGACGCAGAGACCGCCCTAACAAGTCAGGTAACTCGAGTGCCTGGCTCAACGTTTGGCCGATCGAGTTCAGCACCATAAGCTCGCGGTTGCGGCGGCGAACTTCCTGCTCCGCGCGCTTCCGCTCGGTTATGTCCAGCATGAATCCCTGAAAAGCGGTGACCGCGCCTGTACCATCGCGCGTAGCGATGCTGGACTCCAGAACCGTCAGGGCTTCGCCATCCTTGCGGCGAAGCTGAAACTCGAAATCTTCTACGGCTCCGTGTTCCTGCAAAAGCTTTATCTGACGCTCACGATCTTGGGGAACCATATACAAGGTCTGCCCGATATCGATGGCCATCAGCTCGTCTCGATTGTCATATCCAAGCATACGCATGAACGCATCGTTGAAATCTAGATAGCGACCCTGCGGTGTGGAGATAAAAACTCCTTCCTGGAGGTTGGCGATTAAGGTCCGGTACTTCTCTTCCGCGCGTTTGCGCTCGGTGATGTCCTTCAAGGCATGGACGGTGCCCAGTTGACGCCCGGAGGGATCATTAAAGTTGGAATTCGAGGCCAGGAAAAAACCCTTGAGCCACGGATCGAGCTCATCACCTTCTCCTGCGGTTCCCTCGCAATACGGGCACGTTTGCCACGGTTGGCCGGGGTGATCAAGAACATCGGCTACCGCCCGCCCGACAAGCGACGCCGAATCTTTGCCGAGAAGGCGAGCAAGTCGCTGATTGGCGCGAAGGATCTGGCCATTCTGGTCATGAACGAGAATGGGATCCTGGATGGAGTCGAAGGTGTAAGCCCACTGCCGCTGCACGGTAGCAGCCTGCTCAAACAGATTGACGTTCTGAATCGTGAGACCCAGCAGGTTTCCGACGTTAACAATAAAGGTTATTTCCTCTTGATGGAAAGTCCTGTGTGTTTTTTCACCGATCGCGAGCACTCCTAGCGGGCCTTCTTTTCCGGGGAGCGGCACCAGGACCATCGCCGAAACGCCATCATCCGTCATTTTTTTACGAACCAGCTTATCGGTTTCCTCTTCCAGTGTGAGAAGCGAGCATTCCTCCTCAAGTACTCGCTGCGCCCAAGGCTCTTGTATGGAAACACCGGCATGTTTTTCTTTGAACGAATCCGAAAAGCCGACGGAAGCTCTCAAAACGAGCTGTGCTGACTCGCCGGCGCCGGAAATCAAGCGCACCAGCGCGTGGCTCGTACCCAGACTCTCCACAAGCTGCTCGAGCACCTTCTCCAAGACGTCGTCGACCTTCAGCAACTGCGTACTTGCAGTGGTAATCAGGGTCAGTCTGCGCAGCTTATCGTTTAGATCCTCAGTCCGGATGCGCGCCGCTTCCAGAACGAGCACCACCATCGCCACACCCAGCGTGACGCCCAATAAGTGATCGAACGCTACCCGCAACAAAAAGAGAGGATGTTCAATCCAATAGGGTCGATCGATTCCGTGAATGCCTTTGAGCCACAGCGCACCGGCCAGGAGCAAGGCTCCATGTCCCCTCTGCGTGCGCGCCTTGCGCCAAAAAATCCATCCAGATATAACCAGGATTGAACTCACCAAGATCGAAGTATTCCAACTAACGTGGAAGAGAACCGATGGTCCCCCGCGCTCCGCGTAGAAGGTGCCGAGAAGGCAGACCGCAGTAAGTGGGACAAATTGCGCCAGCTTCCAGCCGCCGCCGACGCTATATTCAATGACCGCGGCGAGAAACAAGACGACAGCGCTTACCTGACACCCCAGCATCAGGAGCCGCACGTTGGGCCCCAGATTCAAGATTACAAAGACTTCGAGCGCACTGGACAGGGCAAACAGCGCCCAGCCAACCAGCCATAAACGGAAAAAACGTGCAGGGAGGTCACGGTTGAGAAGAATAAAGAGAACCAGCAAAATAAAGAAGGCGCTCGCTTCGAAGAACGCGATTCCCACCAGGCCTTGATTGGGCAGAAACTCCATGCGCCTCCGTCAACATCTTGAGCGGGTCGGTTGAAATCGTGGAGACTTCAGTCCGCTTATTCTCAGAGAAGCTCCTCTCACCGTAGCATGGGGTTTTCCAACTAGGCAACGAGCCCCTCAAGAGTCTGTGTCTTGCCATATAATGGTTATTCCCAGGGGAGCGCACGTGCAGGCTGAGAGAATACTCGTTGTCGATGACGAAGAGGCGATCCGCGAGGTCGTTTCAACAATGTTGCAGGCGCAGGGTTACGAATGTGCGGCGGTTGGGAATGGCCGCGTTGCGCTCGAGCATTTACAGGAAAATTCACTCGATTTGGTATTGAGCGATATGGTCATGCCGGAAATGGATGGCCTGAAGCTGCTCGAGTGGATGCGCGTGCACGATCAGGACGTACCCGTGATCATGGTCACCGCAATGCACGATTTATCGACCGCGCTTGAGGCCATTCGCCGCGGGGCTTACGATTACATTTTAAAGCCGTTCGAAAAGGACCAGCTTTTTCTTGGCGTACGCCGCGCTTTGCAGCACCGGCGCCTCGTTCTTGAAAATCGCAACTATCAAAGAAATCTTGAGCAGCTTGTCGAAGATCGCACCGCTCAGCTTACCGGCGCATTGGTTAAACTTGAACAGTCGTATGACGACACGCTCGAAGCATTGGGTGGCGCGCTTGACCTGAAAGATGCTGAGACCGAAGGGCACTGCCAGCGCGTCACCGCGTTTACCATTTCGATTGCAAAGTCGATGGGTGTTGACCCTCACGTTTTGCCGTCGATTGCACGCGCCGCGTTTCTCCACGACATTGGGAAAATGGCGATCCCTGACTCGATCTTGCGAAAGCCTGGCCCGCTCACTGACGACGAGAAGCAGGTGATGCGGCGCCACTGCGAAATTGGCTATAACATGGTCACGCGCATTCCTTTTCTGCAAGGCGCTGCCGAAATCGTTCTTTCTCACCAGGAATTTTTTGACGGAACTGGCTATCCACGTGGACTCAAAGGTGAGGCCATTCCTTTGGGAGCGCGGATCTTCGCTGTTGCCGATGCGCTCGACGCCATGATCTCCGACCGGCCTTATCGGCGTGCACTTCCTTTCTCTCATGCTCGTGAAGAGATTCACCGTTGCTCTGGTACCCAGTTTGACCCTGAAGTAGTGAAGGTCTTTCTGGGGATGCCCGAAGCACTGTGGCTCGACCTCCGTGAGCACCTCGGCGCGCCCTTTCGTCTCTCACAACTTAAAAACCTTTAGCCCACTTTAGCGCTGCGAGGGCTGCGCCTGTTATACCGTTGCTCTTTTCGAGCTTTCCATCGTTAGCCGTTCCGAACGTGCCACCGTCGGCCATTCTGAGCAATGCGATACGGCGCTTTGCTCGTATGCCTAAAACGCACGTCGGGTCGCGCAGTCCAAGGGGAGCGCCTGCAGCATTGCTCGCTTTTCGATCCTGTACGTGACCCCGTCTCGCCAATCGAGCAAGCCCTTCGAGTCCGTGCCGCCGACAAACGCACTGTCAACATGCACCCTTGCAGAAAAAATCCCACAAACGTATATTCAGTGTTCGAGGAATTACCAATGGCCCTGGTACCAATCAAAACAGCGTCGGAAACCGGTTACTGCGATTGCGTCTGTGACTGCTACGAACTCGCCAATCAGCGCGACGAAGATACCGGCAAGGGTTACTGCCCGCGTTGCGCCAAAGAGCACTTCGACTTGAACAAGGGCGTTGGGATTTCCAATCCGTCCCCTTCCAAGGTTACTCCCAATACATCGGGAACCCGTTCCCCAACTCCTTATGCCCCCGAACCCGCCGACCCTCCAGGGCGCCTTCGCTAGTTTCGTTTACTGCCGAGAAATCTAATCAGTCGCGTCGCGCATTCCATTTTTGTCCCTGTACGCAACCGACGGCCCAGTTTGCTAACTAACCGACGGAACCACTATTTGATGAGTGCTCTCTCTAAATTCTGAGCACCTCTGACAGCGGTGGCGTATAATTCGCCTGCGGTAACCTAAAGGGGAGATTAGAGATATGAAACGAGTCGCGCTATTAAGCAATTTTCTTTTGCTGTTATCCTCAGTGCCCGTACCTCTCACGCCCGCACGTGCGCAAGGCAAAATCGCGCAGACCACCCTCAAGGTCGGCGATGAAGCTCCTGATTTCACGTTGCCAAGCAACCAGGACGCAACGGTGAAGCTTAGCGATTATCGCGGAAAGAAAAACGTGATTCTCGCGTTTTATGTATTGGCGTTCACCGGTGGTTGAACCAAAGAGCTTCAGGCGTACCAGGATGGTATAGCCAAAGGAAAGATCGACACGTCGGACACGGAAGTCCTCGGAATTAGTATTGACAGTCCCCCGGCTAATAAGGCCTTCGCCAAGCAAATCGGTGTGACGTTCCCTTTACTGAGCGATATGAATCGCAAAGTGCTCACCGCGTACGGCATCCTCAAGATATACGATCTGAAAAATGAAACATATAATTGGGCCCGGCGCACGACGATTGTGGTGGATAGACAAGGTCGCATCCAACACGTCGAATTCGATAACAGTGCTGTCGACCCGACCACGGCGATCGCGGTCTGCACCAAGATGCCAAAGAAAGACGGGCAGAAATAACTACGAAACGCAACTACCCGGTGCGCACATGCGAGTCCTCACCCGGACTTTCTCGTAATTAAGTTGTGCCATGGCCCGCTATTATGGTTGTTCAGCCCCGAAGTTAGGGAATGAATTACGAGTTGATTCGAAGGAGATGCGCTCACCCTGCGGAGTTAGCCCGACGCACGGCAAACACGAGCACCCCGACAAACATCACCAGCGTCGGAATCAACAAAATCAGAATACCCGAATCGAGGGCCCGTGCCGCGGCTTTGCCGGCTGCCGAGGCCGCTGTGTAACACATCGCGCACCCTTGGCCCCATACCGACGGAGCAGCGATCAGCATACTCAAAGCAATTACCATGGAAGCTAGGCGTCGTGTCATCTTAATCCCAACCCATCCTCTTAATTCTAGTCTATTTCTCTTGTCAGTGAAATGACGGATTGCCCAGCCGCAAGCTATCCGGAAAAAAGAAAATGCAAATCATCATCACGCAAAACATAAAGGCCGGGACCAGCCAGAGCACCAGAGCGAACTTCTCATACTTGAGGTGCATAAAATAGGCCATGATCATAGCGGCCTTAAGCAGTGAAAGCCCTACAAGGACCGTGAGCATGATTCCCGGCGGTACCTGCTTGTACGCAAGCAAGACTTCGATCCCCGTGATCGCAACGAGCCCGACCCAGACCATTATAAAAAGTTTTGCCGTCGGCGAAACGTGCGCGTCAGCAGCGTTTGCGTGTGAACTCATCGTCTCTTGGTCTCCCAGGCTTGCCTAGCATCTCCAGCCATCAATATTTCACCGACATCAAATACACGAGCGGAAAAACAAACATCCACACCAAGTCGACAAAGTGCCAGTAGAGCCCGCTGACTTCCACGTCTTCCGCCGAGAATTTCCCGCGCCCAAAGCCCGCAGTGATAATCCCCAGATAAATCACCCCGATGGCCACGTGCGTCATGTGCAGTCCGGTCACACCAAAAAAGACGGCGCCAAATAGAGGCGAGCCCCAAGGATTCGAGAAGGGCCGCACCCCCTCTTCAATCAAGTGCAGCCATTCCGTGAGATGCAGGCCGATGAACGCCGCACCTCCCAGCATCGTTGCGAGAATCCACTTCACCGTTCTGCCGCGGTCGCCTCGCGAAGCTGCCGCCACGGCCATCACCATCGTCAAACTGCTGGCCAGAAGAACAATCGTCATGCCCGTTGAAAAAATAATCGACGGCGAAAACGGAAAGGGCTTGGGCCAGTCAGCGTTTGCCAGCCGCAGGTAGCTGTAGGCCAGAAGAAGCACGGAAAAAGTGAGCGCATCTGAAATAATGAACAGCCACATACCCAGCTTCTTCGAACCCATCGCAAAGGGCGCCGCGCCACCCGACCATACCGAAGAGTTCGCGGTGTCCTGCTTTGACTTATGCACGTTTCACCGTCCCAAGTTGAGAAGTATCAGCAGGAAGACCCACAGCCCGTCCATAAAATGCCAATAAATCGAGGCCAGTTCCGCGGCCGCATCACGCGTAATCCGAGCGCGCTCCCACACCCTGAATCCAACATACAGCAGCGCGATGATACCCCCTGCCAGATGCACGCCGTGCGACGCCGTCAACATATAAAAAAAACTGTTTGCTGGATTGGACTTGAGATAAAACCCGGCGAGAACCAGTTGGCGCCAGGCGATCACCTGCCCCACCAGAAAAGCCACTCCCAGCACCGTTGTTAACGCCCACCAACGGCGAAAACTTTCTAGCCTCGCGGCCGCACGGCGTCGCGCAACCTCAATCGTCAGGCTGCTGGCAAGAAGCACAACCGTGTTAACCCAGAGGAGCGATGGAAGCCGGACCGGCCGCCAATCGCCGCCAAGGCCTTTGCGCACAATGTAGGCGCTCGTGAGCGCCATAAAAAACATCACGATAGCCACAAGGCCTAGCGAAATTCCGGTGAAATATCTACGCGAAGAAAACGGACTTCGGCGGCCGCTGTTGCCGCTATCGTCGTCACCGCCGTCGCGCGGCGGGACGCCGCTGCCTTTACCGCTGTCGATGATTTCAATTTCATCGAGAATCGCGCTGTCGCTCATTGAATTCATTCTGTTGGTCTTCCTCAGGTTTCCTGCCTATCTTATTTCTCTGTCCGTATCATGACTTGTTTTTAGCTACATGTTCCGGCGCAAGATGTTGCGGGACATAATCGTCCGCGTAGCCGGGTACGCTGAATTCATAAGGGCCGTGATACACGACCGGGATGTGGCCGCCGAAATTATCGTGCGGAGGCGGCGATGGAATGGACCATTCCAGTGTAGTCGCGTGCCACGGATTATCGGTAGCCTTCATCCCTTTCTTCACACTCCACAGGAAGTTAAAGAGGAAGATAAACTGCGAGCCTATCGTGATGAACGCCGCGATGGAGATAAATTTCTGCACGGGAATCAACGGGTACAAGAAAGTGGCACCGCTTAAATCGGCGTACCGTCGCGGATGCCCCACCATTCCCAGCCAGTGCGTCGGCAAAAAGATCGCGTACACGCCCACAAATGTCAGCCAAAAATGAAGCTTGCCCGCACCTTCGTTTAAGTGCCGCCCAAACATTTTCGGGAACCAGAAATAAGTAGCGGCGAAAATCCCGAAGATGGCGGCCACTCCCATAATCAAGTGGAAATGCCCGACCACAAAGTACGTGTCATGGAAGAAAAGATCAATCGAAGGCTGCGCAAGAAACAGTCCCGTAACTCCACCGGAAACAAATAGCGAGACAAATCCCAGCGCGAAGAGCATCGAACAGGTGAATTGAATCTTTCCATTCCAGATTGTCCCCAACCAGTTAAACGTCTTAATTGCCGAGGGAACCCCAATGGACATCGTCAAAAGTGAGAACGCGAATGCTGAGTAGGGACTCATGCCGCTGACAAACATGTGGTGGCCCCAGACGCAGAATCCAAGGAATCCAATCGCACAGATGGCATGAACCATCGCACGATATCCAAAAACGGGCTTTCGCGAAAACGTTGACAGGATGTGCGATGCGACGCCCATACCTGGCAGGATGGCGATGTAAACCTCAGGATGTCCAAAGAACCAAAACAGGTGCTGCCACAGAAGAGGCGAGCCGCCTTTGTGATCGATGATTTTATCGCTTACCACCAGACCCCCTGGAATAAAAAAGCTTGTTCCAGCAGTCCGGTCGAGCAGCAGCAAGAGGCACGCCGCAAGAAGAACACCGAATGCGAGCAAGCCCAGGATGGCGGTTACGAACCAAGCCCAGCAAGTGAGCGGCATTCGCATCAACGACATGCCCTTGGCGCGCAAATCGATAATCGTGGTGATGAAGTTGAGCGCACCCATCAGCGACGCGCCGCAGAAAATGGCTACTCCGATCACCCAAAGTGTTTGTCCGGCCCCTTGCCCTGGCCCGGCAATAGCGTCAAGCGCGCTTAAGGGGGGATAAGCGGTCCACCCGGAGATCGGCGCGCCACCGGTAACAAAAAACGCCGAAATCATTACCACCAGTGAAAGGAAGGTCGTCCAGAACGACAGCATGTTCAACACCGGGAACGCCATGTCCGCAGCCCCGATTTGAATAGGCAATATGTAATTCCCAAAACCTGATTGCGGCGCCGTTGTCAGCACCATGAACACCATGATGCTGCCGTGCATTGTCAGGAGCGCCAAGTATTGCTCCGGAGTGAGCTGGTTATTTTCCACAAAGGGAATATGCGCGTTGGGCCAAACAAGATGGATCCGCATCATCACCGAGAGAAACATCCCCACAAATACCGAGAACAAGGCCAGTAGCCAGTACTGAATGCCGATGACTTTGTGATCCAGGCTGAAAATGTATTTGCGGATGAAACCGGTGGGCGCGGCGTGTGCGTGCGCGCCTTCGCTGTCATGCGTCACCATTCAGGCTCCCCCTAAATCGTTCCAAATTCAAGATCGTCGTTATGAAACTTCTGTCAACATGGCTACGGCGCGTTCGCGGCCGCTTGTTCCTTAAGCCATTTTTGATAGTCCGCGTCGCTCATCACCGTCAGCGTACTGTGCATTCGGTAGTGCCCCAGCCCGCAGAGTTCTGCGCATGGAATTTCATACGAACCAGGCTCCGTAGCGGTAAAGTGCACGCGAATAATCATTCCCGGCACGGCATCCTGTTTTAGTCGGAGTTCGCGCACAAAGAAACTATGGGTAACATCCTGTGAGCGCACGAGTAGCTCCACTTCCCTGTTCACCGGAACCGCCATGACTGGAACCACCAGATCATCTTTACTATCCGGATCCGCCGGGTCTAGTCCTAACGGATTTCCACCCGACGCATTCACCAATTTCGGATTCAACCGCCCAAATTTTCCATCGGCGCCGGAATAACGAAAATTCCAAGCGAACTGCTGTCCGGTTACCTCGATCTGGATCGCGTCCGGTGCAGCGGGGCGGAAGTGAACCTCAGCCCAAGCGTTGCGAGCCATTACGCCGAGTCCCACGAAAAGGACGATCGTCGCCAACGTCCACAAGACTTCCATCGTCTGATTGCCTTCATTATGAGTCGCGCGTTGGCCACGATCACGAAACCGGAATACGGCGTATGCCAGCGCGAGTTGCGAAAGCACGAACACGACACCAACAATCACGAGCGTACGCATAAACTGCGCATCCACTTCGTGGCCAAATGCGGTAATCGCCGGCGGGAACCACCAAGTTTTTTTCGCGAAAAAAAAGACACTGACAACGACGAGCGCTACAAGCAACAGAGCAAGTAAAGCCGCTGTGGTCGTTGATGAACTTGTCGAGCTTGCACCCGATCTTTCTCTTGGCATCATCTCCCCACAAACTTTTTACAACACAAACTGCTTCGGCACAACCGAGCCTACAACCGCAACTGGTCTGAAGCTGCTCGAATAGCCCGGTCAATCAACAACATCCCCGAAGTGCTACATCATATACATCCAAAGTGAAAATTCAAGAAGCATCGCACAACAATACCCGGTTGGAGGCTATCTCTTGAACTTAAGCCTCCCTTAATTCATTGAAGTCTTGCGGGAATTCAATCCGAAGTGACTGCTTCTCGGCGCCAGACAGCAGTCAAGAAAAAACGGCAGCAAGGGTCCGAGCACAATCGCCCGCATCGAAAGAAAGCATCGGCAGAATCGAGCTGCGTACAAGTATCTGGGTTCGCTAGCGACCTGAGAAAACCTTTAGCATGGCGACGGCGTGACTAGGCACTGTCTCCGTGTAGCTTTCGCCCGAGAGTTTTACATCCGTAAGCTTCCACAAGTCGCGCGCGCGTAACTTCTTGCCGCCCAAACCGGCAGCGCTCCACTTAATCGTTACCGGTTGTGGCTGATCAGATAGATTGAAGAGACCGATGGCAACGGATCCGCCACGCAAGGGGCGCGCGAGCACGACGCCGACTGCGTTAGGCTCGGAAATGAGTTTCACCGGCTTGCCGTCGGGGTCCTGGTCAACGGCAACCACTTCGTCGTTGGTGAGGATCGCCTTGATTTCGTCTGTCATGGTGCGCAGATCGTTGCCGGCCAGAAGCGGTGCGGCGAGCAGTGACCACAGACTCATGTGCGTTCGATACTCATCGTTGGTCATGCCGCCATTGCCGATCTCGAGCATGTCCGGATCGTTCCAGTGGCCGGGCCGGATGAACGACGCGATGTCAAATTGGCGGAATCCAATGGTCGACATCGATTTCCAATTATCACTAATGTCACCGGTGGTGCGCCAAAGATTCCCGCCGACCTTGCTGCCCCACTTCCATACATCATTCTTGCCGTATTGACAGAGGCTGTAGACAATCGGGCGGCCGGTATGAAGCAGCGCATCGCCCATCTTCTGATAGGCCGGTTGCATTTCTTCGTCTTTGTAGATGCGAGATGCGCTGCACCAATCATATTTCAAATAATCAAAGCCCCATGCGGCAAAGGTCTTGGCATCTTGCTCTTCATGGCCATAGCTGCCCTCGTAACCGGCGCACGTTTTAGGACCGGGCGAGGAATAGATGCCGATCTTCAACCCTTTTGAATGGACGTAGTCGGCCAGCGCCTTCATGTCAGGAAATTTGCGGTTGGTGGTCATGTTGCCATTGGAGTCCCGCGGGCCCTCCCAGGTGTCGTCGATATTGACGTAGATGTAGCCGGCTTTTTTCATTCCACTGGATGCCATGGCATCGGCCATACCCCGGACCGAACCATCGTCAATTTTTCCGGCGAACTTATTCCAACTGTTCCAGCCCATCGGAGGCGTGCGCGCCAAGCCGTTATCGACAACATCATGCAATTCCGGCAAGGGCAGCCGAGCCGGGGGTAAGGCCGCCTCTGGCTTGCTGCGCTCCAGAGTTCCCTTCACCGGGTCACGGCCGGGGCTTTGCGATGTTAAGGAAATTTTGTCGCCTTCAATAGCTCCGTCGTAAACGACCCGGCGGGATTGCGGCGGGTTCCCAAACGCAAGCACGAAGTGAAGAGCGCTGTTGCCGAAGGTCCCCTCGCTGATTGGCACTTCGCGGGAACCCAATAAAGCTTTCCCGGTTACGGTTTCTCCGTTCTGCTTCAAGTCAAAGAACGACTCGCGAAAGTTGCCATCGCCAGTGGGCACGCGAAATACCCAGAAGCCAGTGATATCGGTCTGCGCGGTGAGTGCCGTTACAAGGAATATTGAAACGACAGCCGTAAGAAGAAGCTTGCATACCCAAAGCGACGCATCAGAGCGTTGCCGCATTTCGATTCCCTCCCACAAGCTGAATTTCCGAGAAGCCGGCGGCCAATCCATTCCAAGCAACTAGCAATCATTCAAATTGGAGGACGAAAATCTTTGTGCACTCGGGCCGACGGTCCCTGTCTTTTTCTCAGTTCATATACATTATCCGATGGGTCGGAGTCTAGGGGAGAGCGAGCACTTGAAAAGCGCTTGACTTCCGCAAGTGGATGGCATCGGCACCGACACATCGTAGATCCAGATACGCCCGTCGGTCACCTGCAAGTTTTGCGGCAAAGTCGGCTGCCGTGCGCCGTCTACGGTTCAAGGTTTCTGCCGCTGCTTTGCGCCTCTCAATCAGTGGGTTGTGTGGTGTGGTATTCATTGCGGCGCAAATATACCAGACCCGCGCCTAGCCGCAAATGGCTTCGCCTGCTCTACTACTGTTGACAGTGTTGACGATTGGAGCCTTTTTTCTGTCCAGAGATGTCCCGTAGTGTCCGGTCTTGTCCAAGGGAAATCGCATTAAACCCCAACGCAAAAACCACAGTATTTGCTGGGGTTCTTGCAAGAGGTATGCGGAAGGAGGGATTCGAACCCTCACGCCTTACGGCGCCACCCCCTCAAGATGGTGCGTCTGCCAGTTCCGCCACTTCCGCACAAGAAGGTGAACTTTGGATTGTAGCGCGGGGCCGCAGCCGGAACAAGCTCGGCTCGAGCTAACAACCTAGGGTTTTTTGGCTGGAGGCGGCTGAGACGTCAATGGCTGCTGCTGCGCCGGCGTTTGCTGCGCCCCTTGCGGTTGCTGCGGAGACTGCGGCGGCGGAGTCTGGGTTACTGGAGCGGACCCTTTCGTTGCTGGCGACTGTGCCGGCTTTGGCGCAGGCTTCGAGAATCTTTCCAGTATCGAGCTGCCCTGCGCGTCTGGTCTCTCTTGCCGCAAAGCAAGGACCATCGCACTGATCATGAACATGATGGCGCACCAAGTGGTCGCCTTGGAAAGAAATGTTGCTGCACCTCGTGGATTGAACGCTGCCTGGCTGCCAGCTCCCCCAAACGCACCTGCGAGATCCGCCGCCGAACCACTTTGTAATAGAACGACAACAATCAGCACGAAGCACAGCATCACAAAAAAAATCGTCAGCACGATTGGCGCTTTCCACCAACTCAGGCCAATGATCGCCAGCCCGACCGCCAACGCAACAGTCCATTTCAGCCAAGAAGGCATTTCCATCACAAACTCCATTCAACTCAAAACTAAATGACAGCTGCAATTCTTACGAATGACCATCTGTTCTACAGATAATGAACGATAGCCGCGAAGGATTTTGCATCCAGACTCGCGCCCCCGACCAGCGCACCGTCAATATCGTCTTGAACCATCAGTCCCTTGACGTTTTCGGGTTTGACGCTTCCGCCGTACAAAATCCTCACCAGGGAGGCCGATTCGCGGGAAAAGGTCTCTGCTGCTTGCTGACGCAAAAACCCATGCGCCTCAGCAGCGAGTTCAGGGGTGGCTGTGCGTCCCGTGCCAATCGCCCAAACCGGCTCGTAAGCAACCAGAATACGTGAGAACTGCTCGACGGTCAACGCGCCCACGCCCTCGGTGAATTGTTTCCTCAGCACCTTCTGCGTATCGCCAGCCTCACGTTCCTGCAGGGTTTCGCCGACGCATACGATGGGGATGAGACCCACCGAGAGCGCTGCGTGCAACTTCTTGCTCACCCACGCATTGCTGTCGCCGAAATACTGACGGCGCTCGGAGTGTCCGATGACCACATAGCGGCAGCCAGCATCGATCAGCATGCGACCCGACACTTCGCCGGTAAATGCGCCGTCGCTTTCCCAATGCATATTTTGTGCCGCAATAGCTATCGAGCTTCCCCGAGCCGAATGGGTGGCGGAGGAAAGAGATGTGAAAGGCGGCGCCACTACGATGTCGCAATGGGAAGCCGATGCAACGAGCGGAGCAAACGCCACAAAAAATGCGCGCGTTTCGGCCTGGGTCTTGTACATCTTCCAATTGCCTGCGATCACGTGGCGACGCATGACAGGCTACCTCCCTATTCTGTCGGCCAGCACTTCCACGCCGGGGAGTTTGGAGCCCGCCAGGAATTCAAGCGAGGCACCTCCACCCGTGGAGATGTGCGAAATCTTATCGGCCACACCAGATTCATGGATCGCCGCTACCGAATCGCCGCCACCAACGATCGAAGTCGCTCCAGCTGACGTCGCAGCGGCTACTGCTTTAGCAATCTCCAGTGTTCCCTTGGCGAACGCAGGCATCTCAAATACGCCCATCGGGCCATTCCACACAATCGTGCTTGCCTGAGCGATCACTGCGGAAAATGCCGCGATGGTCATCGGTCCAATGTCCAGCCCCATGCGATCCTCGGGCGTAGCCGGGATGTCAGTCACAATAACATCGGTATCAGCTTTCAATTCACGGCCCAGAAGATGGTCGGTTGGCAGCAGCAACCTGAAGTCGCGCTTTCTGGCCTCTTCAATAAGACGCCCTGCAAGTTCCAGTTTGTCATCTTCGACAAGAGATTTTCCCACCGGCAAACCTTGCGATTTCCAAAAGGTGTAGGCCATCGCTCCGCCGATAAGCATGGCATCAGCGATCTTCATGAGATTCTCGACTACTTCAATTTTGTCAGACACCTTTGCGCCGCCCAGGATTGCGACGAATGGCCGCTCCGGATCGGTGATGGCCTTGCCAAGAAACTCCAGTTCTTTCTCCATCAGCAATCCGGCGACCGCTTGCTTGACGTACTGGGTGATCCCTACAACCGATGCGTGCGCGCGATGCGCAGCCCCGAACGCATCGTTTACATAAGTGCCGTCGCACAACGCCGCTAATTTTCGGGAGAAGCCCTCCTGGTTTTGTTCCTCTTCCGCATGAAACCGCAAATTTTCCAGAAGCAGCACGTTCCCTTGAAACATAGCTTTGCTGCGATTTTCGGCATCAGGTCCCACGCAGTCGTCTGCGAACTCTACCGGCTTGCGAAGCAACTCCGACAGTACGGCGGCTATCGGACGAAGCGAAAATTGCGGATCGGGGCGCCCTTGGGGACGCCCAAGATGAGAGGCCAGCACCACGCGTGCGCCCTTTTCTATAGCTGCGTTTATCGTGGGAAGAGATTCACGAATTCGCGTATGGTCCGTTACAGCTCCATTGCGTATCGGTACATTGAAGTCGACGCGAATGAATACGCGCTGGCCGCGCAAATTCAGATCGCTGATGGTGACTTTTCTCATGAGGGCATTTGCTATTTGCGAATACTGCAAACAATCGGTGATGGGCGGCGCGCGATCAACTCCGACGGTCTGCTAGATGCGTGCCGCCATGAATTTGACGAGATCGCGGCAGCGGCAGGAATATCCCCACTCATTATCGTACCAGGCTAGAACCTTCACGCAATTAGTGCCTACAACTTTTGTATAACCCGCATCGACAATCGAGGAACGGGGATCGCCCTTGAAGTCTGCGGACACCAATTCTTCCTCGGTGTACCCGAGTATGCCTTTCATCGCTCCGTTGGCAGCCGCCAATAGCGCGCCATTCACCGACTGCACAGTGGCTGGCTTCTCAGTTTGCACCGTTAGGTCAACGACGCTCACGTTCGGCGTGGGGACGCGCATCGCGTATCCATCAAGCTTGCCTTTCAGTTCGGGGATCACCAAATGCAGCGCCTTGGCCGCGCCGGTTGAGCTGGGAATCATGTTGATGGCCGCGGCCCGCGCGCGCCTCAAATCGCTGTGCGGCAAATCGAGCAGTCGCTGGTCGTTAGTATAGGAGTGAATCGTGGTCATCGTGCCGGCGACGATTCCAAAAGTGTCGTGCAGCACGCGTGCTACCGGAGCCAGGCAATTAGTGGTGCACGATGCGTTCGATACAACGTGGTGCTTCGCGTCATCGTAAGTCTTGTCATTCACGCCCAGAACCAGGGTGTGATCGGGGTCGGTCGCCGGCGCTGAGATAATCACTTTTTTTACTGGTCCGCGCAGATGCTTTCGCGCATCCGAACCCTTGGTAAACAGGCCGGTAGATTCGATTACGACCTGCGCGCCCACCGAGGCCCAATCGAGCTCTGCCGGATCTTTCACTTTGAACACCTTAAAGGTATTGCCCTCAACCGAAATCGAGTCGGCTGAATGGGTCACCTGATGCGGCAGATTACCGAGAATGGAATCGTACTTGAGCAGGTGCGCCAACGTCTTCGAGTCGGTTATATCGTTAACCGCCACAATCTGGATATCCTTGTCACCGAGCGCCGCGCGATAGATATTGCGGCCGATACGGCCGAATCCGTTGATGCCTACTTTAATGGGCATGACTCCTCCGTTCGAGCTGTAAATATCGCGGTGCGTCCAGGCAAGAGAGCTACCGCAAGGCAGAACCGAAAATGCTAGGGTGAGGCGATTGAAAAGTCAAATAAGTTCAGTCGCTGCTTTCGCCGCTTGGTGTTTCCGGCTTTCGTGGCTCATTGCGGAAAACTTTTGATTCGCGTGACTCGCTCGCCCATAAAGCGCACGAACATTGTCTTCCCGGGTGGTTCGCCATAGATCCAGTCTTCGACTTCATTTCCATCGTCATCGCGCTCGCGCACTTTCCTTTCGGGCTTTCCGACAGCGGCCACAACCATCTCCCGGTCCATCCCCACAACTGCACGTTTTTCCTCAATCGCCTTTTTCATTTCCGGAGCAAGCGTGTCTACCCAGTGAACCGCTGCCGACCGCTGCTTCGAAAAATCAAGTATGGGCGCCAGAAGCTGCTTCAATTCGTCGGGGGTCATCTCCGGAACAGGTTTGCCAAAATCCAATTCGATGGTGCTTCCTACTCCTGCTCGGATCCCAGGCGGTTGATCGGGTTGCGTTGCTGTAACCGTTGGCATACCGCCAACCTCGACGTGCAGACGGTCGCGCAAACGTTTTTTGATGTGGCCTCCGCCGTTGACATCAACGAGAATCTCGCGGACCTTGAACTCAAGATGGGTTACCTGCACGGAATCGCCCGTGTTCACAGCAGCTCCATGGGTCGCCACGGCGCGGTCGAGCATCTGTTGATTGAGCGGCTCACCAACCTTCATCCGCAAACCCTGCTTACCCGCTGGCAGGGGTTTCAAGGCCTTGGCAAATTCTCCCGAAACATATCGCACCAGGACCAGGCGCTGTTCGGCTGTGAGCGGTTCATTTTGCACGCTCGCCTTTGGTTTATCTTGCCTCTCCGCAAGATCAGGCAAAACCGGAAGGGAGATTCCTGCAGGGAACTCAACGTTTGTATCGTTTTGAAAACGTAGCCTGAAGGCCGACGGTAAGTCAGCGTTGAACAGAAACAGCAGCTGCATAGCGACTAGCGCTGGCCGGAACATAATAGTCCACGACTCCTTGTGCAATTACATTTTATGACCCCAGGCCTGAAAGGGAAAGGGGATACTGCAGTTAGCTGTCGTCCAAGAGGTAGCCGTTATTTAAGAATCTAAGCTATTGAAACAGTGCCTAAACCTACGTATGCCGGGGCTCCGCCGGCTCTCGGCGCAAACATTAACCTGAGACTGCGCGAACTTTTTCCTCAGTTTCCTTTTCGGCTTCAATCTTTTCGTGAGCGAGATGCGGCTCAAAGCACCGCCGGCAGCGCGCCTCGTACATGCCTTGCGCCCCGACCACAATCAGGTCTTCGCTCGCCACCAGGCGTTGTGTGTTAACGGCGGGATTTCCGCAGCGCACGCAGATTGCCAGCAACTTTGTAATTTCTTCGGCCACCGCAAGAAGGCGTGGCATCGGTTCAAACGGTCTTCCCATGAAATCGGTGTCCAGGCCCGAAACGATCACGCGCTTACCCATATCCGCGAGCTTCATGCAAACGGTGATCAATTCTTCACCGAGGAATTGCGCTTCATCGATTCCCACAACTTCGGTACGCGGCTCGACCCGATGCAGCACCTCAGTCGCCGTTCCCACATTGTCTGAGCGAATCTCCAGTCCAGAGTGCGAAACGATTTCATTTTTTGCATAACGCTGATCAATCAGCGGCTTGAAAATTTGCACGCGTTGCCGCGCAATTTCCGCGCGTCGCAGCCGCCGAATGAGCTCCTCGCTCTTCCCCGAAAACATTGGACCAACAATTACCTCGATCCAGCCCATGTTCCCCTTGACGATGTCCACGCTTGTTCATCCTCCGCGAATACGCTAACACAATTGTTTGTGGATAAGCGCGCCCCTAGTACGCAACACGATGCTGCTACGATCGTGGTCTCGCGATCGCGCGTTACAATCCCTTGTAAAGCGCCGCGTTAAAAAATGGTGCGAAGGCACTCACCACCGCCACGCGAAACGCATCCTGACGGGTAATCAGGTTGCGTGACAGAATGCCCCAGGCACCTTGCGCGTCGCGGATACCTTTGCCATCGGCGAAGCGATCAATCGCAACCGAGAGCTCCACTCCGTGATCCAACACTTCCGCAGCAAGAGCTTGCGGCACTTCAATTCCTCCGGAACGTCCGAACGCGCCGGTGCCCGATCCATCGGTCACATATGCCCAGCTTTCGAGAAGCACCAGCCGGCCCGCTTCCTCGCGGACCACATCAAAACCGCCTTCGAGACCTACAAAGTAGCGCCAGGGCTGGTTTCTTTCACGCGACATTCTCACCAATGTCTCAGCCCTTTGCCTTGCTCCCCGCATCAACTCGTCGCGCGTGCTCGGCGTGTGGCTTACACCACTCTCCACTTCCACACCGGCCACTTCAAATTGCACGTTGGGATCGAGCGTTGGCCCGAAGACGCTCAAGCTTTCCCAGACTGCATTTAATTTCGGCCGCCGCGTGCTCCCTACGGCAACGTAAACTTTCTCCATCGCGCAAAGAACCTTTCCCCAATTTAGTTCTCACAGCCTTAATTCCCTGTCGAAAGCTGTTTTTGTTTCTTCACGCCGTATCGCTCCGCCAGAAAGTTCTTCAGCTCCTCAATGCTGGCGAACATCCGTTCGACGCAGCCTATCATCCATCCACTGATCTGCTCGACCGGCTGCGGCGTCACAAGATATACCGGAATTCCTCTTCGATAGGCTACGGTAATCTCGGCCGATGTCCCGGCGCTTGCCACCGCGGACGCATCCCAATAACAAATCAGATAATCCGCCCGGCTTTCGATCAAGTCGAGATCGAACTCAATAATTTTGCGAATCACGCCGCGGAATCGCTCGAGATCGCGGGATTTCCATTCGCGAAACTTTCCAGCCTCTTCCTCGGTTAGATTCTTCTGTTCGTCTTCGGCGGGATCGTAGACACCGTGCCCAAGGTCGATTCGCAGGAACGGCGTGAGCTTGCGGCGCCACGTCTTTCCTCCATCGGAAGCAAATTCAATCGGTCCGCAAAGGTAGGCAAGCATCGCGAGGTCAAAGCCGAAGGTGCCTTGTTTTATGGATTATTGCAACTACTTCCTGTTCTGATTCTGGATGTAAGCCAGAACAAGGAAACGTGGCCGATTTTCGAGTGGTAAAAACAAGAATATGCGGCGACGATAGATGCATCGCTGACCAAACGAACCTCTGTCCGAAGCCGCTACCTGCTCCCGAAGTGGAAAACCAAGCCGGTACTCAACCGCAAATTGTTTTGATGATCGTTCACAGCATTCAGAAACCTGCTGTAGAAATAGTCAGCCTGGACTAACCGCCAGGAAACGTGCGGCCCGAGTTGGATGTCTATACCGCCGCCCGTAATCATATTAAACGAATGGTGCTCACCCAACTTACCCTTATAAAGCGCGCCCCCGGCGTGCCCACCGCCCACCAGCACGTGCATGAACGGCGTGTAGCGCCGATGCTGGCGAAAGCTGAAGCGCGGACCGAATACGTAGGAAATCAGCGTCAAGTCCTGTTTTAAATCCTTGACGTTTGAGCTGCGGTAGACCCCCACGTCTCCCGCCCACCCCAACCAATTATTCACATTGTACGCAATCGAACCGCCGCCGCCGTGCATGTTGAAGCAGCAGCCGTCTGCCGTGACCAGGTTCGCTCGAACATAGCTATAGCCCGCCGAGACGTCTACCTTGGGTGTGTCTTGCGCCGCGGCACGGGTGCAGGCCAATCCGAGGATCAAAATTCCAAGCAGCTTCAAGTGTTTGCCCATAATGTCCCTCTCCGTATTTCAGCGTCTCACTGTACGATTAGCGTTACGGTAGTGGAGTGGCTTAGCGCCCCCGAAGTCCCTGTCACCGTGATCACCGAGGTTGTTGATCCGGGGAAGCCACCATTGCAGCCACTGGCCCACCCGGCCAGCCCTCCGAGCAACAACATAAACAGAGCAAACTGAGCCCACCGCGGCACTCGCCTGTGCAATCGGACGCTAGTCCCTACTACCCATGACAGCGCAAACAACAGCGTGGCAAGCCCGACTGCGTAGCGCAAAAGCAACGGTGGTTGCCATGGCAGCTTGGGCAGCGCTCGAGGCAACCATCCCCGCCGAGACGGTGTGGCGATCTTCATAGTGCTCGTGGCGGGACTGCTCCCCGGCGTTACCGCTGGTGGAATGAACGTCACGATTGCGCCGTTTGGCAATCCGGACGCGGAAAGCGTCACCGGGTTCGGGAAACCATTGCTGCCGGGGGTGATCGTAACCGTGTATGTTGCCGTCTCCCCAGATCTTACTGTGACTGCCGGCGGCGCAGCTGTAATCGTGAAATCGATGCCCGTGCCGTTGAGTGCCAGCGTGTTGGGGCTTCCACATCCGCTACTCGTGACGGTAAGCGTCCCGTTTCTGGCTCCAACAGCGGTCGGCTTAGAGGTAATGCTAATCATGCAGTTTGCCCCGGCCGCGAGGCTCGTGCCACAGGTATTGGTCTGCGCAAAGTCCCCACTTACCGCGATGCTCGCAATGTTGACCGCTTGAACGTCCGTGTTGGTTACCGTCACAGTCTGCGCGGCACTGGTCGTCCCGACGCCCTGTGGGGCAAAGGTAAGGCTTGCAGGCGCCAACGCAATCGAACCACCACTCGTGTCGATTTTCGATATGAAAGCATTCGATGCGGCACCTGTGCCAAGCGCTGCTTGGAATGGATTTCTCGTAGGGAAATTCGGAGAGGTGGTGGCACCAGTGACAAATACGTTACTGGACCCGTCAACACTTATGCCGTTACCTTCCTCATCTCCGCTTCCGCCTAGGTAAGTGGAGAACAGCAGCATCGTACCTGTGGGGTTCAACTTAGCCACAAAAGCATCATCCGTCGGTGCGCTGCCCGACACCGCCTGGATAGTGCAGAGTGTGGTTGGAAAATCTGTCGAGGAGGTATCTCCGGTAACGTACGCATTATTCGCCGCATCTACAGCGATCGAGTTTCCGCCTTCGCCGCCCGTCCCTCCCAGGTACGTGGAGTAAACGAGCCCCGTACCATCGGGTTTCATCTTGGTCACGAATACGTCATCTATGCCTTTTAAGGTCGACTGGAAAACGCCGGCGGTCACCGGGAAATCAATTGAATTGGTCTCACCCGTCACATAAACACTTCCTGCGGAATCAAGCGCGATGGCACGGGCTTCGTCGCCCCCCGTTCCGCTCACGTCCCCGGTACCGCCTAGATACGTTGAATAAACCAGCGCAGACCCTGTCGGATTCATTTTTGTAATGAAGGTGTTGTCCACTGCGGCGACGCCTTTCTTCGTAGTCTGGAAAGCGCCAGCCGTCGTGGGATAATCGGTGGAGAGCGTGCTTCCGAGCGCGTACGCATTCCCCGCGGAGTCCACGGCTAGCCCGACACCCTCATCGTCGTCACTGCCACCGACATACGTAGAGTAAACAAGCGACGCGGCTCCCGATTTAGTGGTATCCAGTTTCGCGATAAAAATGTCGTCCAGGCCCTTTAAGGTCTTCTGATAAGCGGTCGCTGAAATGGGTAAGTTGATCGACGACGTGGGGCCCATGATATAAGCGTTCGCTGAGGAGTCCAAGGCAAGGGCAGTAGCTGTATCGTCGCCAGTGCTGCCGAAGTAAGTCGAATAGAGGAGCCCCGCCCCCGTGGGGTTCAACTTCGTCAAAAAGGCATCATCACCGCCAGCAAAAGTTGTTTGGAACCCGCTAGGCGTGGTAGGAAAATCTGTGGAGCTGGTCGAGCCACCCACGTACGCGTTGCCACTGGAATCCACCTTTATACTGTTCCCCGTTTCGTCTCCCGCACCGCCGAGGTACGTCGAATAGGCCAGCGTATTGCCAGCTGGATTCAGCTTTGAGACGAAGACATCGGTGCCCCCGCCGGACGTCGTTCGAAAAGCTCCCGCCGTTGTTGGAAAGTTCGCCGAACTGGTTTCCCCGGTAACGTACGCGGCTCCGGTCGCGTCAATGGCGATCCCGTGTGTCTCATCATCTCCTGTACCGCCGAGGTACGTGGAATAAACTAATACCGGATCAATTACCAACGACTCTTCGGCATTGTAAGCCGCCAGCTGAAGCCCAACCTCGCGCTCGCCTCTCCGGACGTACCCCCCCGCAATGTCCTTCTTGCTCCCGCTGGTCTCCTGATAAATACGGGGTTTGCGCAGGCGAACCTCTTCGTTGTGCAATCGCAAAATAAGGTCGCCCTGAGAATCGATCCTCATCCTGCTCGCGCTCGGGAAGCTCATTCGGATGGCGCGCGGATCGGCACCAGGAGAAACTACAAAATCATATTCGAGCTGCCGCTGATTTCCGTAGTAAACCAGATCCACACCGGGGTAGACGTTCTGGTATTTCACTTTGGCGTAGGTCGGAACATTGGTGTGCCACTTTTGGGGATCGTTTCCGATGAAGTAATTGCTTTTGCCCGGCAATTCCTCAAGCCCGGCAACCGCGGGCGCAGAATTTGCGCCGGCAAGCTGCATGCGCAACACGTCCCGGTAAGCGTCTCTTGGTGAACTCGACCGGCCGCGACGATGGGCGCGCGAAGACGCGGGCAGGTCTCTAGCTCTAAAGTGGGACCTGCGTGCTTTGGGGTTGGGCAATGCCAGAAGGAGGTCTGCTTGCCGGTTCAGAAAGAGCGTGTGCCCCGTTCCTCGCGAGAGGAATCTCGCCTGGTCATCAGTCTGGCCCCAGTTCACTTCGAAACTCAATGGCAGCTTGCCGTAGGGTGTCAGCGCCCGTTTCTTTGCCGCATCAGGTATCGCGGGCGATCCGGGGAGTTGCGCCGGCAGCACAGCCGTCATCGGCTGCTGGCGGACAGCATCCCGCACAGTGTTTTTCACGGGGACACGGTTTCGGCTCAAGCCGACTACCGCCCCGAGCACAATCAATCCCAGAAAAAAAGAACAAATCGCCCTCGATCTCACTTTGCCCTCCTCCATCCCACCGTGCGAGCATGAATGTGTCGGAATCTGCTTGAAATGTGGGTGTAAGCATCCGCCCGCTAAATGACGGACCCGCGCCTAAATTCTCGGCTCCCTGACACACAGGAGCGACGTACGCTAGCCTTGTCGTATTCTTTGTGTCAAGCGAATTTTGCTATTTGTTATATTATTATTTTATTATTTTTGTTATTTTGCGGCCAATCTTTCTGCGCGGCCGTTTTCTGACGAGCGGTCACCATCTGCGATAGATGATGCGTTGAAGGCATTCGCCGGACCTACAAAAAATGGAGCGGCCGAGGGGACTCGAACCCCCGCCTACAGCTTGGCAAGCTGTCGTACTACCCCTATACTACGGCCGCTTGGAGTAAACTTTTATAGCACGCCCGAAGGTAAGCTACAAGGTCAAGCGCGTCTAGTTTCCGTTTACCCATCGCAACGGCAATAGCGACGGCGTTTTTCGATCATTGCAGAATTCCTCGATGAATCCTTGACGGGCTAGACTGAAACCATTTATCAACAACACCTGAGCATCAGACAACTTGCACAACACGGGCGGTCTTCACAACGGGGGACCTTTTCTGGCGTTCCGCAAATCGCGCTGCCTTTTCGCGATCGGTGTACACGCGGCCAAACTTTTCGCCATCGTGGTAGTAGACGGTAACCAAATAATGGCGGTGCTTGCGTCGTTTATCTTGTCCGAAGGCGGTTTTCTTTCGTTTTTTCACGTCAGCAACTCCCGCCGTTCAATATCTCAGGTTTAACCATAAGGTAGCAAGTAGTTTAACACTTAGTGACATAACGATTTCTAGCTTTCTCGTAGCTCAAACCAGTTCCCCCGGGCGCGTCTACCCCTTCGCAGCATTCTATCGTTGTGAGCGCTTTACCTGCCGCTCTCAGAGGCAAATTGGATGGTTGCCGATCCGACACCAGGTACAAAAAATATTTGTCTGTCGACGCAACTTTTGGCATTAAATATCGTCTAATTCGCTTGAAGCGTTTCACGGCAGTTTACGCCCGAGCGTAGCCGGCAGCCCAATTTCGATGAAACATTCTTAACACCTTTGCGTATCTAGAAGAGAACACCTTGGGGGTTTTCAAGAGAGGCCTTATGCTACTCCGGCAACCGTACGCAACAATCGAGGACCTGCGCAATCATTCCCCAGAACAGCTGGCCGAATTGCGCGAACTGCTCAACGAAGGCGCGACGGCGCGCCCCGACACGCGGCGTCCCGGCTTTTATGAAGTACAGGGTGGTTCGCAGGTCTATTACGTGTTCGTCTATCCGGCAGGGCCCAAGGTGATGCTGATCGGCGTTTGGGAAAATGACCCTATTGCCCGGCTGGCTTCCTGCGCGTGTCCGGCCGCTTAACTAGACGCGAAACCGTGCATTCACGGCAATCTGTCTCCTTTAAAGAATGGAAGGCAATCGAATCATTAGGGTGGAATACTGCCGATTTGTTCCTGAATCTGATGACGAAAATTGAGGGGACCCGAAATGTTGTGAAAGGGCTCGGACGAGCCTCCGGTGCCATGTATGGCTATCGAGCCGAATCCCAGCATGCGGCCCCAAACAGTCTGGTCCACGCCGACGCTTTCAATTTTGTTCAAAAACATCTCCTGGGTCCTGGTGTGAACCAGGCCAGCTTTCAAGATCACACGTTTATTCGTGACTGCGAATTCCGAGGCGCCACGATGCAGTATTCCCACGGCCAATGACCCTACTGCCAGGACCAGGCAGCCAATTCCGAACCCCAGAATCATGCGCGCATAGGAATCCTGGCTGTGGCGGTTCACGATAATCGTCGCAAGGCCCGCGACGGCGAGAACCATGGCGATCAGCATCGACCAGAGCATCACGATCCAGTGCAGCCTGGCGCGATAGACAACTTTTTCGCCTGAAATCATGTTGCGCTCGACGTAGCCCATGGCACCTCCGCGTTCGAGACTATTATGTGTGTAACAACTGGCAAGCGTTCCGAAGCCGAAATAGCGAACTTACTTGCCAATGCGAATCGAAGAATACTCTTTATTCTTCAGCACCCTCATCGTGACGAAGTGCCGCCGAATTAATGCAATACCGCAGGCCGGTAGGTTGCGGACCATCCTCGAACACGTGGCCAAGATGGGCATCACACCGGCTGCATTTGACCTCAGTACGAATGCTCCCGTGACTCATATCGCGCTCGGTTTCTACGCTGTCTTCGCTGACAGGGTTCCAAAAGCTTGGCCAACCTGAGCCGGAGTGGTATTTTTCTTCGGCACGAAATAGCGGCTGGCCACAACATACGCAGCAGTAAATGCCCGGCGCTTCGCTCTCTTCGTACTTGCCGGTAAAAGGCGGCTCAGTTCCCTTCTGCCGTGTGACGTAAAATTGATTGGGAGTCAATTCCTTGCGCCATTCAGATTCGCTTTTCTTTTTGAAATTCTCTGCCATGGTAGATTCCCCTTTTCTAGTATACCGTCTGTCGGCGTTGAACCCCTCGAAGGAGTCCCTGGCTTACCCGGGCGTTGCCGCGCTATGGGTATCATGCGCGCCAGGTGAGCTTTGGCAAGCGCGGATAGTGGGCGCACCAAGTTGAGATACGCAGAGAAGAGAAATTTGCAGCGAGCGAGGTGTTGATGGCGAAGCTTCCTGTTCCCGTGCGTCGAACGGTCAAAAAGATGCCTGTGTACCACGCACCGGCCGAAGGGCGTCTTCGAAAATTGCGCCTGGATTTCAACGAGAATACTGTCGGCTGCGCTGCGGCAGTGCGACGAGCCGTGGCTCGGCTTTCGGCGCAACAGCTGGCGATGTATCCCGAATACCAGGTTCCGACGCGCTCGCTCGCAAAATATTTTCGCGTTCGCCCGCAGGAGTTGCTCCTCACCAACGGAGCCGACGACGCTCTGCGGGTTATTTTTGACGCCTTCGTCGATCCTGGCAACGGTGTGCTCCTCGCCGAGCCTACGTTTGGAATGTATCGGTTTTACGCAACGCTCGCGGGGGCTCGAGTTTACTCGATTCGCTACGACTCGCTGTTGCGGCTTCCGCTGGAAACTATGCTCGCTGCGATTCGGAGGCGTCGCCCTCGTGTACTGTTTCTCGCCAACCCCAATAATCCGACAGGTACGCTGCTGGATGCTGCGGCACTGCGAAGAATTATTGAGTCGGCCACGAAGACGCTGGTTGTCATTGACGAGGCCTACAACGAATTTTCGGGCGGGAGCGCACTGCGCTGGATTAATCGTTATTGCAATCTCGTCGTGGTACGGACTTTTTCAAAGGCTGCGGGCCTGGCCGGACTGCGTTTGGGCTGTTTGTTTGCCCATCGTGATGTCATGGCAGCGTTCCTCCGCGTTGCGAGTCCGTATCCAGTAAATACCGCGGTTCTTGCGGCGGCGGTAGCAGCGGTTCGCGATTCTAGAAGCATCCAGAAATACTCACGTGAGATTACCCTGGCACGTGCACAATTGGAACGCGACCTAGCGCGGCTCGGCGTTCGCACCTTTCCAAGCGTGGCGAATTTTCTGATTGCCGACTTTGGCTCGCGCGGAGCGAAGGTAACGCGGCTACTGGAACGCGAAGAAATCCTGGTGCGGGATCGCAGCGAAGATTTTGCACGACCTGGATTCGTACGCATTACCATCGGAACTCGCGCGCAAATGCGTCGCGTTCTGGCCGCAATCGGCCGCGCGCTAGGGCGGCACTCGTAATGTTGGCGCGGCCAGCGGCCGCTGAACACTAACGCGACGAGGTTCGCTGCATGGAAGGCCTTGCCATTGCGCCGGGGAGTGCGGAATGGGCGCCAAAACTGACCCGACCAAACGCTCGGCATGCTGTAAACTTACATGTAATATACCCTATGAGGTAGGGGATTGACAGGGTTAGATAAGCAGCATAGCTTGCCGGGAACTCCCTACTATCTGGTGGAGACGAGGAAGTTCAACTGAGGAGACCCCCATGCCACTTCAATTTCATCCTGCAACGAGGGTCAGCACCGACATTCATGAATTTGAAAGCTACCTTCGGCAAGCGGCCGAATTCGTAGGCCAGTGTCGTCGAAACCCCTATGGCACGCGTGGCGCTGCGAACAAGAAGGATCGCTTCCGAGATGTTTTACTGAGGTCTGGAGTCACGCGGCGCGGCACAATTGCGCGGCCAAAGTCATGTTAGCAATCGCGAAACATGCGACCTTATCTATGGAAGCAGTGCAACAGAAAGAGAGACGCGGCGCCGCGCGCTTCATGTTGGCGCTGCCCATCGTGGTTCATCGTATTCCCTTGCGTAGGGAGGGTGATCTGCTATACGGCAAGACTCGAGATATCTCGACGAGCGGCCTCTATTTCACTACTTATGAATCAGTCGATCCGGGCACCAAGTTCGAGCTTTCATTTTCATTACCTTTAGAATCAACCGATGGCACCCAGATTCTGATCACCCTTCAAGCCAGCGCAGTGCGTATCGTGACCCAGTCGGAAACCGTTTTCGAGCGTGTCGGCGTTGGCGCGGTGATTGAAAAATTCCAAATCCTCCAGGCTGACCGGGAACCTCCCAAGTAACAATCTGCACTGAATCTGTGGTGCAACGCCACCCCTTTTCGGAATCGAGCAATCCTGGGCTAATGAAGATGAAGCACAGGTGGCTACCTAAATTGTGTCCATTCGGTAATCGCTGATGGTACCGACGCTCCATTTCTAACCCCTCAGGTATCACCTAATCTGGCCATTCGTAGGAAGTGTGGCTTGGATAAAGACTGCAGAGATTCGTCATGCCGCTAGTCGGACCTACAAGACGTCGCATGTTCTGTGTCAGCCTCGTGGCTTGCATCGTCACCGCTGCCGGGGGCCACGCAACAGGTGCGAGCAGCGCGATCGGCAAGCTAGCCTCAGATCAAGAAACCAAGATCACCACTGTGAGAGACGCCCTGAAAGGCGATGAACAACCTTCTGGGCTCGAACATCTTGGAAAAAACATGACGCTCGTGGGTGTCTTGATATCGGACCCGCTGATTGTCGGCGAGGCCGCGAGCCTGGTCAGTTTTCAGGACGAGACCGGCGGGCTCACGTTGTTCACCGAGGATACTCTACAGCTCTCCGGACACTTCAAGCGCGGCGATCTGGTTGAGGCGCAGGGGAAGTTGGCACAGTTTAAAGGTATGGGCGAAATCCACCTGGGGACAATACGCCACTTGGGCACTCGGCCTTTGCCAGCTCCGCGTGAGGCGCTGGCGGTAGATTTGAGTGGCAACCGGTACAAGGGTCAACTGGTTCGAATGGCTGGTGACTTGATAGTTCCCGGCGATTTCACAAATGCAAATCGGGGCGCAGTGCTTCGCGACCGCTCCGGCCAAATAACTGTGGTGATTTCCAGCAAGTTTTTCGCCAACTCAAGGTTTATTGATCGACTGCTCCAAGGCGGTCCAGTGGTCATTACTGGAATTGCCGGCCAATCTTGCGAAAATCCGCCCTTCCATTGCGGTTACCGGCTGATACCGCGCGACCCCGATGATTTGTCATTTGCGCCTGTACCGCCCTATCAAGCAATTTCTGTGAGTGTCGCTTTGGTGCTGTTGTTCGGTGCGTTGTTCTACCTGCTGACGCGGCGGCGCAGCGCTGAACGGCGCGCGCGAGAAATGTCAAAATTGTCGGAAAGTCTAAGGGAGTCGGAATCGGCTTTGCGGAAGAGCGAAGAACGCTACCGCGAATTATTTGAAAACGCTAACGACATGGTGTTCACCCTTGACCTCGAGGGCAACCTCGTGTCACTCAATAAATCGGGTGAGCGAATTACAGGTTATTCGCGCGAGGAAGCTCAGAACAAGAGCGTGACCGGGTGTCTAAAGCCCGAACTGTTGGGCCGAACGCGGCAGATGCTTTTTGGAGAGTTGGCCGGAGAGCCGCGCAGGGAGTACGAAACCGAAATTATCAGCAAGGATGGGCGTGAGGTGGCTTTAGAGGTCAGCAGCCGCCTAATCTACGAGAATGGAAAGTCTGTCGCCGTGCAGGGGATAGCACGCGATATTACCAACAGGAGAGAACTCGAAGAACAATTGCGGCAGTCTCAGAAGATGGAGGCCATCGGAAGGTTAGCCGGCGGCGTGGCCCATGACTTCAACAATTTGCTGACGGTTATTAAAGGCCATGCGGAAATGCTGGCGGATCGCATCGGACCATCACATGCGGCGCGAAAAGACATCCAGCAGATTCAACAGGGCGCGGATCGCGCGGCGTCCCTGACGCAGCAATTGCTGGCGTTCAGCCGCCAGCAGGTGCTGAAGCCGAGAGTGCTTGATCTGAACACCGTGGTCATCGAGATGGCCAAGATGCTGCCGAGGCTTATCGGAGAAGACATTGAACTGGTGATGGTGCCTAGCGCACTGGCGGCGCAAGTGAAAGCCGATCCTGGGCAGCTCGAGCAGGTCATTCTGAATCTGGCCGTGAATGCGCGCGATGCCATGCCGCGCGGGGGGCAGCTGACCATCGAGTTATCTAACGCGCAAATAGATGAGCACTATGTGAAACAGCACGCGGGCGTTGAGGCCGGACGATACGTCTTGCTGGCGGTAAGCGATACCGGCTGCGGGATGGATGCGGAAACTCAGAAGCAGATCTTCGATCCGTTTTTTACCACCAAAGAGCTGGGCAAGGGCACCGGGTTGGGACTGGCAACCGTCTACGGAGTTGTCAAGCAAAGCGGTGGGTTCGTCTGGGTTTATAGCGAAGTTGGCAAGGGCTCCACGTTTAAGATTTATTTGCCCAGGGTCGAGCAAGCACTCGAGGGGTTGAGCTTAGTGAACGATGTCCGCCCGTCATGGCGAGGCGAAGAGACCGTGCTGGTCGTGGAAGACGAGGATGCTGTACGAGAACTGACGCGCGAGTTCTTGGAGACCCGTGGATACACGGTGGTAGAGGCGCGGAATGGCGCAGAAGCCCTCCAAATCGCGGCAACTCACGCCCATCCCATCGACCTGCTGGTCAGCGATGTGATCATGCCCGGAATGAGCGGTCCCGAGCTCGCTCAGCAACTTTTCTCCTTGCATCCAGAAATCAAAGTGTTGTACGTATCGGGTTATACGGCAGACGCTGTGCCGCAAGGCATGTTAAATACGCGTGCTCCGTTTCTCTCTAAGCCCTTTTCCCGCGATGCACTGCTGCAAAACGTGCGTGAGATATTGGAAGGAACGCAGCCAGCGACATCGGAAGCACGGCAGCCGTTCGCTGTAGCGTAGTACCATTCGCATTGCAACCTTGCGCATTCGTTGACTCGGATTTAGCCGCTTGCTATGCTGGTTTGGCTGATACCGAACATCCTTTTTGTTTGAATACCTTGGACCATTGTTCGGCCACGTTCGATTCGACGATGACTGAACCGACTTCCCACCAGAAATACTTGGTTTTGTACATTGACGATGAGCCTCCAAACCTATTGGTCCGTAAACTGCTTCTCGAGAAAGCGGGGTTTGAAGTACGAACGGCAACCAACGGCAAAGAGGGCTTGCAAGTCTTTGCGTCGCAGCCCATAGACGCAGTTATCGTCGATTACTCCATGCCGGGAATGGACGGCGTAACCGTTGCCACGCTCATAAAACAACAAAAACCGCGCGTACCAGTCATTATGTTGTCCGCCTATCCTGGCGCTCGTGAAATCGTGGACGAAATCGTCGACGCCTTCGTGGAAAAGGGCGTAGACCCTACCCTCCTGGTGCGCAAAGTTGAATCCCTTACGAGGCTGCGGAGCCATTCTCATCCGGAATTAAATGCAGAATATGTGATCTTTGCAGACGCTTCCCGCCGCTGTCTGGATTGCTCCGACCCAGTTTGCAAGCTTCTTGGTTATAGCCGCGCGGATTTACTCGAAAAAACGCTCGACGACATCAGCTATAAACCCGTGGCAATGCCCGCATTGCTCGAAGACCATAAGAAAGACGGGATACTGGATGGCGAGTTCATACTGAAGCACAGAAACGGGCGTCCGCTTTTGATACGCTTCCACTCCTGGAGCTTTCCCGACAGTTGCCTCGCAGCGGTCTGGGAACCAGTAAGTGATTGGAAAGAATTGTATCGCGCGGCAATGCTGGAGCTTGATCCGGGTAAGCTCAAAGGTCGCATTGAAGTGGCGCTGCTGGCGATTCACAGGCAACTGCGGGAGATTGGCGAGACGCCTTCCAAAAACACTCCGGAACGGGTAGCTCTCAACGACGCCCTAAATGGACTTCGCGTTTTGCAACGAGAGACTAAGTGATGAAGGAAACCTGCTTCACCCTGGCCCGCCAGAATTTCAAGTCCCTCATCTTTCGATAGGACTCCTTCAATTCCTGTCGCGGACAACGGGCCAGTTCGGTTTTGCGATAGGTTCATTTATAAGATTACGGCCGCACCACAGCAGCAGCAAAACTGTCTACTTGGTATGGTTTCTTGCTAGGATCTCCTGTGAATCGAGGTCCCGGAACGCTACAGGCCCAGCAAGTCAAAACCAAGCTGAGTAAATACTTAGGTCTTTAGTTCCTATGTTAGAATCTCAAGTTTTAGTCAGGTCCTAATCCAATTGTGAACTAGCTCTGTGAATGTCTCTAAGGTAACGTGTATCCTCAATGAAGCCGCCGGTTCGAGACCGGGAGCTCAGACCCGTGACACTCTGGCTCGCCTCTTCGCCGAACACCGGACCCCGGCCCACATCGTTTTGGCTTCACGCGGGGCTGAAATTCCGGAATTAGCCCGCCGGGCCGTCAAACAAAAAACTGAGACGATTGTTGCTGGCGGCGGAGACGGAACCGTGAATGCCGTCGCTAGCCAGGTGGTGGGAACCCCGAGCGCGTTTGGCATTATTCCGCTTGGTACACTCAATCATTTCGCCAGAGATGCGCGCATCCCCATGGACCTCCAAGGCGCGGTTCGATGCATTGTCAACGGTCATATCAAAAAGGTAGACGTAGGGCAGGTCAATGGGCACATTTTCCTGAACAATTCCAGCCTGGGGATCTATCCGCTCATCGTTCGCCAACGCGAAGAGGAGCAAAAAGCAGGCCGGAACAAATGGTGGGCTTTTGCGCGCGCGATTGTATCCGTGTTATCGCGGTACTCTCTTCTTCGCGTGCACATCCAAGTGGACCAACAGGAACTCGTGCGCGACTCGCCATTCGTTTTCGTGGGAAATAATGAATACCAAGTGCAAAGCTTCCATATCGGGGAACGCCTCCAACTCGACGGTGGCAACCTCTGCGTGTATGTTGCGAACCGCTGCGCGCGCGCATGTCTTGTCCGTCTAGCGCTCCAGGCCCTCCTGGGACGCTTGCGAGAAGCGAGCGAGCTCGACGCAATGACCTTAAAACAACTTGTGGTGCGGACTAGAAGACGGAGAATGAGTGTGGCCACAGACGGCGAAGTTAGGCTCGTGAAAACCCCGCTCGAATACCGCATCCTGCCGCATGCCTTGCAGGTAATCGTTCCCCCTTCGCCTGTACCAGGGGGAAGAACGCAGTTTGGTAGGGAAAATCTAGTTTGAATAAAGACTTCTGTGCGCACAATAGCTCATCTTTCCGATCCTCACTTCGGACGCTTGCGGCATACAACCCTCGAAGCATTGATCAGCTGGGTCGCCTCCGCCAAACCGGATCTGGTTGTCGTCTCCGGCGATCTCACGCAGCGTGCCAAACGGGCGGAGTTTGAACAGGCCCGACGCTTTCTTGATGCTCTTCCCTGTCCACAAATCGTCGTGCCCGGCAATCACGACGTCCCTTTGTATAATATTTTTGCTCGCACTCTGAAGCCGCTATCGAACTACCGCCGCTACATCAGCGAGGATCTTGAGCCATTCTATTCCGACGATGAAATCGCGGTGTTAGGGATCAACACCACGCGGTCGCTCACGTTCAAGAATGGTCGCCTGAATCGTAAACAGGTGGATCAAACATCGGCGCGGATGAACGCTTGCGCCACTAACGTCACGCGAATTATCGTCACGCATCATCCCTTCGATTTACCGATCGCCCACAAGGGCAAAGACTTGGTTGGACGCGCTAGCATGGCCATGGAGAGCTTCGCCAAATGTGGGGTTGACCTCATTCTCTCCGGGCATTTGCATGTCAGCCACACCGGGGAAAGCGCAACACGTTACAAAATCCCAGGCCACTCGGCTCTGCTTATCCAGGCGGGGACCGCCACTTCTTCGCGAGGCCGCGGTGAACTAAATGCTTTTAATGTCATTCAAGTTGATCATCCACGTATTTCGATCAAACGCATGACCTGGAATGAAAAACGAGGTTCATTTGTTGCGTCGCTTACCGATCATTTTGAGAAGACGGCGCGCAGCTGGTCGCGAATATCGGACACGAAAGAAGACCAGGAAGAAGGGAGACTCAAACGATGATTCGCGCCCGCAAAGCTACCTGCTATGTGCGGCGCGTGATCCTCTTGTGTGAGGGAATCAAAGCGTCATGAGTTACCCCTATCTCTTTGAATCAAAGCCAGATATTTTGATAAAATAAGTTAGCTGATACTCTTGCCGGTGCGTCCGTCCTGCACGGCCTATGTGCTCGTTTCATTCCTACCTTGCCTCCTGCTGGCATCTACAGCTTCCACAGGATACACATTGTCGAATCTGCACCTTACTGTAACGCAGGGCAGATATTTCTGAAACGAATCTGAACCGAAATTTGACACCAACCACGGGAGGGATAGCAAATGGAAGACCAATTTGACAAGCAGGGTATAGGCTCTTCTGGTAGTGGATATGGAACGGGGTCCGGCTCTTCGGGGGGGCAAGGCTTCGGACAAGGCCCGGGCTCGGCGGCGGGCACTGCCACCAAGGTGAAGGATACCATCGCGGAAAAAGCCCGTGAGGCCAAGGATAAGGTTGCCGATTACGGGCGTCAGGCGGTAAGTAAGATTGACGCATCACGCGAACCCGCAGCCAGCACGCTCGATAGGACTGCTTCAGCCCTACACGCCCGCGGTGATCGAGCAGCCTCGGTTGCCCACACAACAGCTGACAAGCTTCAGGCGACAGCAGACTACGTCCGTGAACACGACGTCAAGGCCATGGTGACCGACCTGCAAGAAGTGATCAAACGCTACCCCGGCCAGTCTTTGGTAGCGGCAGCCGCTGTCGGCTTCCTCGTTGCGCGACTCTTTAGAAGCAATGACTGAGGTCTGCTTAGGGTAGGAGGCCCACATGGCTGCCCAAAACGAAAGGTCTGTGCCAGAGGTGCTGCAGGACATCGTCCGGAATCTCCAGGAAATAATTCGCTCTGAATTTCGGCTAGCCAAAACCGAAATCAAAGAGGAGGGCGGTAAGGCACGACGGCCAGGTATAACGATCGGCTGGGGCCTGATTCTCGCTATATATGCTGTAGGCATTCTGCTGCTGGCTATTGTGTACGCTTTGTCAACAGCCCTGGCCCCTTGGCTGGCAGCGCTCATTGTCGGTGTCGTGGTTCTGGCGCTCTCGGGGGCGTTCATTATTACGGGAACCAAGAAACTAAAGGAAGTCCGTGCCGTTCCAGAAAAAACGATTGAAAGTGTGAAGGAGAATCTGCAATGGGCGAAACATCAGATCAAATAGAGAAGCATATCGTAGAACAGCGCAACGAGCTCGGTGCAAACATCAGCGAGCTAAAGGAAAAAGTGAAGAGTGCGGTCGACTGGAGGGCGCAATTCCAGCAAAGGCCGATGACCATGATGGGTATCGCGTTTGGCGGAGGAATGCTTCTTTCGGCCCTCATTGGCGGCAGGTCCCGTTCTAACTCCAGCAGGAGTGCAGGTGATGACAGCTGGAACCGAAACAGATACCCAGAACCCATTCCTGGAACTTTCGCAAATACTTCCGGAGGAAGTTTCTTTGATACCGTAGGACCGCGAGAAAAAAGTAAAGTCAACGAGACTTGGGAAAATATCAAGGGCGCCTTGCTTGGGGTGGCCGCGACTAAATTCCGAGGTTACGTTGAAGAGCTTGTTCCCGGCTTCGAGGAACATTACCACAAGTGTGAGGCTAGCAGGGCCTCTGCGAGCTCCCTCAGTTCAGCCAGTTCCGCCGGCTCTGCCAGTGGCAAGACTGACGGTCATGAGGGGTGGCCGGAGTCGGGAAAAGCTTACACTGCCCATAGCTAACAACTCAGTCCTAGCACAACGGGCCCCACCGCCGAAGCGGAGAGCCCGTTCCTTTCTTGAACGTCTCCTGCCAGGTGAAATTGATTTGCACATCGTCCGCGAAAACTATGAAGGTGAGTATCCGGATTCTGGTGGCCGTCTCTACGAAGGTTCAGAAGATGAGAGTGTCATCCAGCTGCTAGCGCGGGAAAGCAATCACTTGATACGCCTTGGCGATGTTGCCGAAAACACTTTGCGGGAAGCCAGGTTCAAACTTATCCGCATATTTCGGCACCAGGAAATCCGAAACGCGCTTTTTGGCTTCATCCAAGCTCGCTCCCTCCGCATAGGCAGCGGCAGTGCGATCGAGCAGGTCGTGAAAGTATTCCTTCCATAGTTGGAATTTTTGTTTACCCTGCATCACGTCGCCGTGTCCGCCAATCACGTAATTGAAGTCCAGTTTCTCGGCGGCCTCGAGCGTCTGGATCCACTCATAGGGAAAGCTGTCACCCATGAACGGTGTCCAGCCATGCATGGCATCTCCTGTAACCAGAACCTTCTCCTTCGGAAGAAAGACATAGACGTCTCCGTCTGTGTGGCCCCGGCCCAGCCATAGAATTTGAACCGTCCGAGCCTCGCGGTGGAGAATCAGGCTGCGGTCAAACGTCATCGTCGGCAACGTTATCCGCATCGCATTTAGCTCGGCCAGATAGGCTTCGGCTTGGGCAAGATTCTTTCGGATGGTCTGCTTCTGTTCGCTGCTGGAGGCCTTCTCCAAGTCGTTCTTCAATTGTTCGATCTCGCGGGGCATCGCAACAATTTCGTGCTTCACGCGCGGTATGCCAATCCGTTGAATGTTCATCCGGGTGGCTTGTGAGGAGATGATCTCGATACCGGCAGGCCACGAGCTGGGATAAGCCTCGTTTCCTTGGTAATGGTCCCAGTGGAAATGCGTGTTCACCACGTACTTCACCGGCTTCGGCGTAATTTTCTTGATTTGCTCGATCAGCGCTCGTGCCGCGGAAGGTTTGGAATGCGTGTCAACAACGAGCACGCTCTCGCCCAGGATGATGATCGCCGCGTTGCAATTTACCTTATACGCGGGCTTGGCGATCGCCGCGTATACCCCGTCTCCCACCGGCTTGATCTCGAACAAATCATCGGCCGCCACACACGCGGCGGGAAAAAACAAAAGAGCAGCTACCACGAAGCAGCGCTTCACGATGGCCCTCCTAGACTTCCGAAGCTGGCATCCGCGGATGAGGGTACTACACCCGAGACGCACTGCAAAACAGTGAACGCCCGAACATGCGGCCAGTCTGCGCACCCGGACCAAAATTCCTCTGCCTTTGCTCGCGTGTCGCCGGAGTCGGTCGCACGTGAAGCCCAGCCGAAGAGCGTTTGAATAACCAAGAGGCTGCCCCTGGGCGGCGGAGCCTGTGCGCTTGGCGGTTCTGTGGCAGAATGCGGTCGTGCTACAACCACTGACCGAGCGCAAGGAATGGAAGTTCTTCGGCATTCTAGCGAAGGCGGACCCTGGCCTCGCCGCCGCATGGTGGACGACGCTCATGCTGAGAGGGATCCTGCCGGCAGTGTTCGCGATCGCGATGGGCGTGCTCGTCGGCGCCGTGCAACGCGGTGATCCTCTCGCCGGTCCGCTCGCGTTTGCCGGCGCGATCTTCGTGCTGCTTCAGGTGCTCAGCCCGATTCATTTGGCGGTCAGCGCCAACCTCGGCGACCGCACGGCCGCATGGCTCTACGACCGGCTCACCGAGGCCTGCGTGCGCCCGCCGGGCATGGGGCACCTCGAGGATTCGACGCTCACCGGTGACCTCACCGTCGCGCGCGACTTCGACCTCGGAATGACTGGTCCACCGCTGTCGATCTCCATGGATTTCATCGCGACCGGCATGGTCGAGATGATCGGCGGTGTCGCGTCCGCCGTGATCCTCGCCAGATACGCGTGGTGGGCGCCGATTGTGCTCGCGGGCGCGTGGTTGGCGACGCACTGGCTTCTACGCGAGAGCGCGATCTGGCGCGACCGCAATACCGAGGAGGTGCGCGGCGCGCAGAGGGATGCCGACTACGCCTACCGGCTGGCGGTGGACCCGCCCGCGAGCAAGGAGCTGCGACTGTTCGGCCTCGCCGGCTGGACGATCGACCGTTTCATCGCCAGGCGCACTCGCTTGCACGACCTTCAGTACGCAGCCACACGTCTGCGCGAGCGTCCTATCATCTGGAGCATACTCCTCATCGTGTCTGCGAACGTCGTGGTGTTCTGGTCACTGGCGAGCGCAGCCGCCGATGGCCGCATCAGTCTCGGGGAAGTGGTCGTCTACGTGCAAAGTGCCGTCGGCGTGTCGATGATCGCGTTCGGCGGATTCAGTTGGGCGCTCGACGGAGCAGCCGCCCCCGTCGCCGCGGTGCTGCGACTCGAGGCGGCTATGCGTCCCGCCGGCGGACTGCGCTCTGGCGATCGCCCCGCGGATGCGACACCTGCGCGCGAGATTCGTCTCCGCGATGTCACGTTCGCTTACCCTGCGGGCATGTCGGCTCCTCTCAGCGCTGGCGCGCCCGTGCTGGAGCACTTCGATCTCACGATTCCGGCCGGCTCGTCGCTCGCCATTGTTGGACAGAACGGCGCCGGCAAGACGACGATCGCAAAACTGCTGTGCCGGTTGTACGATCCGCAGTCAGGTGCGATCGAGATCGACGGCGTCGACATTCGCGAACTCGATCTCGTGTCGTGGCGCTCGCGCGTCGCGGCCGTGTTCCAGGACTTCATCCGCCTCGAGCTGCCGCTGCGCGATAACGTGGCACCCGCAGGTGCGCCAGACGGTGTCGTGCGCGCCGCGCTCGAGTCGGCAGGAGCAACGAACCTAGCCGCACTGGACACGGTGCTTGCCCGCGGTTACGACGGCGGCACGGACCTGTCGGGCGGCCAGTGGCAGCGCATCGCGCTGGCCCGAGCGCTAGCAGCCGTCACGCTCGGCGCCGGCGTCGTGCTGCTCGATGAGCCGACCGCCCAGCTCGACGTGCGCGGGGAGGCGGAGATCTTCGATCGCCTGCTCGTGGCGACGCGACATTGCACGACCATCCTGATCTCGCATCGCTTCTCCACGGTCCGCCATGCCGATCGTATCTGCGTGCTTGAGCACGGTCGGGTCATCGAGCTCGGCACGCACGACGAGCTGATGGCGCTCGCCGGGCGCTATCGAACGATGTTCGATCTGCAGGCGCAGCGCTTCAACGTCCCGGACGACGAGGAGGGCACGACGTATGACGTCCTTTCCTGATCGAGATCGCGCGATCGAGCCGCTGCCTCCCGCGCTGTCGTCGATGTGGCGGTTGTGCAAGCTGGGGTATCGCCACGAGCCGCGCTTGATGGTCGCGGCGTTCGGGTTGTCGCAGCTCGCCGCGCTGCCCGATGCACTCCTCGCCTTGTGGCTGATGCTGCTCGGCAAGGGCGTCCTCGAGCACAGACCCAGCATGGTGCAAGGCGCGGCGATTGGCCTCGGCGTGTCGACTGCCGCGACGTGGTTCCTCCGTACGGTCAGCACGCGCGTGCAGCGCCGCTTCCGCGACAAGGTGACGATCGCGCTCGAGTCGCACGTCGCGCGACTGCAGGCATCAGTCGCGACCGTCGCGCATCAGGAACGCCCGGAGTATCTCGATCGGCTGTCGATGCTCCGCAATCAGGTGTTCGTGCTCGACCACATGTACATGTCGCTGTTTTCCACGCTCGGATGGATCCTGCGGCTGGGCGTGACGATGGCGCTGCTGGCGTCGATTCACCCCGCGCTCATCCTGCTCGTGGTGTTCGCGGTCCCGACCGTGTTGACGTCGACGTGGCGGCCCGAGGTCGAGAGAGCCGCGCAGGAGCGTGGGGCACAAACCAATCGGCTGGCGCGTCACCTGTTCACCATTGCCACGACCGCACCGCCCGGGAAGGAAGTGCGAGTTACCGGCATCGGAGAGCGCCTCATTACAGAGCGTCGAGCGGCGTGGGAGCGCTGGTATGGACCGGTGGCGACCGCTCGGTGGGGCTCGGCGTTGTGGCACGCGCTGGCCTGGGCGATATTCGGCTTCGCGTATGTTGGCGCGGTCGTGTTTGTGTCGTCTGGCCTCGGCGCGCCGGCCAGCAACGTGCTGCTGGTGCTCGCCGCAGGTGCACGGCTGTCGGCGTACATCGGCGCCACCGTCGGCGAGATTGGATTCCTGCGCGGATTCTGGATGGATGGCTCGCGGCGGCTCGCGTGGCTTGAGGACTACGTCGCCTCCGTCGCGGCGTCGGCCGATCTGCCGGTCCCCACCGTGTTGCACCGCGGCATCCGACTCGACCACGTGTCGTTCGCATACCCCGGCACTTCACGCGTTGTGCTGGACGATGTGTCGGTGACACTGCCCGCGGGCGCGGTCGTCGCGATCGTCGGCGAGAACGGCGCCGGCAAGACGACGCTGGTCAAGCTGCTCGCGAAGATGTACGAGCCGTCATCTGGTTCGATTCTCGTGGACGACACACCGCTGGCGCGCGTGCCGGCCGGCGAGTGGCGGGCGCGTCTCGCGGGCGCGTTCCAGGATTTTTTCCGCTTCGAATTTCGCGCGAGGTACACGGTTGGCTTGGGCGACGTCCCCCGACTGGACGACGAGCCCGCCGTGGTCGCCGCTGTCGACCGCGCCGGAGCCGGCGACGTCGTCGCCCGTCTGACGTCAGGCCTCGACACGCAACTCGGTCCGACGTGGCCGTACGGCGTCGAGCTATCGTTCGGACAGTGGCAGAAGCTCGCGCTGGCGCGTGGCTTCATGCGCGATCAGCCGCTGCTGCTGGTCCTCGACGAACCGACCGCCGCGCTGGACGCGGAGACTGAATACGCGCTGTTCGAGCGCTACGCCGCAGCGGCGCGTGGCACCGGCGAGGGCGACAGGGGTCGCATCATGGTCCTAGTCTCCCACCGTTTCTCGACGGTCCGCATGGCCGATCTCATCGTCGTGCTCGATGGGGCCCGACTCGTGGAGGTTGGCACGCACGATGAGCTGATGGTTAAGAACGGTCAGTACTCGGAGCTGTACAGCATCCAGGCCGCCGCGTACCGCTGACCACCTAGCCGTTGGTATCGATTCAGTAAGAAAGTGGCGTGCCCCAGAGGATCTTAGAACTTTCTTAAACACTTTCGTAGCTGGCTCGCTTGAGAATCACTGTGGCGCAGTTTCGTATGCTGGAGTTTCCAGTATCCGCTTTTGAGCCTGCTCGCTTCCGCGACCTTGTACAGGACTTCGCAGTCGCAGCCACGTCGTTGGCCAAGCGAAGAAGTACAAGAGAGAGTTCGACTTCGGTTGTATTGAGTGGCGTCACTTTCTGATCAGGGCGTCGGCGGGCGAGTAGAGCAGGACAGTGCGTCCGGGTACGCCTGCAGCCAACCGGCGAAGCGTGTATCGGAAGGGGCGGCGGCCACTCCCGCGCGAAGAATTCAACAGGCGGTAATAGCGATCGTCAACGCGCACCACTCGCGGGGGATTCCAGTCCTGTTTTCGGCGGCACGCGCGAATCTCCAGAATCTGCTCCGACCCGTTTGTTCTAAAGAACAGTTCGTCGTGAACTTGGCGCAGGTTGGCGACCAGCATCCGCTCGCGGATGGCGCCAAAAAAAGAGGAGACGTTGCCGGAGAAATTGCCTGTGGAGTCGAAATCGTCTGGGCGACGACGCCGAAAAGCACCGAAGAGGATCTTGTCGAGCAGGAAAAGTGGAAGAGTCCCCAGAATGCTGTCCGAGAATGCCGCCCCGCACAGACGCACGGCCCCCTCAAAAATGAAATACCCGAAGAGCCAAGTCAGCGGGTGCGTGGCCCACACGGAAAGTGCAACACCTGCAATCTGATGAGTAGTTATGCCAGGCCCCATCTTGCCACGCAACGCTGAATCTACGCCTCGGTTCACCCACGCCGACATGGTGTACATATACCAATACGAGAGCGCAACGATCGCGCCCACGAACTCAGCGGACCCGCTCAGAACTGCGGCCCATCCCCATTGTACGCAACGCGCGAATGGCAGCGACTCACGCCAAGGCCTTGGCAAAAAGGCGAGGAACGGCCCGAAAAGGATGGTCCACATATGATTTGAATCGCTAAAGTATAGGCTGACGCGCACTTGAGTCGAGTTTTACTAGACTGAGCGGTATCCAAACAGCCATCATGAATCGCCAGAATTTGAAAAGTGGACAACTGTAACTGCAAGTGTTAGCCCTATGCTTACGTTTCGATGAGTACATTGAAATCTTCAATAACGAACTCCCTCACGAAGCTCTGGACATGAAATACCCGCCGAGGTAGCCCTCTACACGCACCTATAAGGGACTGCCCGATATCGATTATCTCTTTCACGACAATAATTGTCGTCACCAATTGCGGACGCATCTGTTCGGAGCACAAAAAAAGTTACTTCAGCACAGTCTTTGCCGGCCCGGCTGTCGGCATCAAAGAAGTTCACGATGATATCTGGCTGGTTAGCTTTATGGATTATGATCTGGGGTACCTCGCTCTCGAGACTCGAGTGCTCGAACCGCTCGACAACCCGTTCGACCCGAGGTTGTTACCTATGTAGCCGGTGCATTCTGTTACCTATGTCCCCGGACTGGACATTCGGAGGGATGGCGCGCCTGAGAGGATTTGAACCTCCGACCTTTGGTTCCGGAGACCAACGCTCTATCCAGCTGAGCTACAGGCGCGTCGTTGATAATCAGTAAGTTAACACACTCGGAATAGCGGCTACCGCTTTGGAATACTTCTGACAGTGACGGCACGTCGATTTATCATACTTCCCGACGATCGATCGTTACGTTTCGACGGCATACCTGATCTTCTGTTCGAATTTTTCCATCGCTGCCCGAGACTCGCTATCTGGAGTCGAAGCATAATATTGTAGCGTCGTTCCGAGATCCGAGTGACGAAGAATCGCGGCGATCACCTTCGGGTTGACTCCCAACGAAATAAGCTCGACACCAACCCTCTTCTAAAACCATGAAATCCTGACCAGTTTACTCCTAGTTCATCCCATAATTTAGCATTTTTAAAAGCCTGGGCTATACAGCGGATTGAAAGAGGAAGGGCGCTCAAGGTTGAAGTGACCACCTGATTGAGTATATTTACTACCCCGAGTAGGGAGCGCTCCTGAAGTTTTATAGCCGACGGAAATTATCACGTCGAGCATTGCGAACCCCGAAAGCGCCCTGAACAACTTCAAGCAGCTTCTGGCTTCAGCTCTCGACCGCAACTGAGACAGTGAAGAAGAGCCGCTCCCTTCCAAACAACGGCTAGAAATTGACCGCAGAACGGGCAGAAGTTGGAGAGTAGGTGGCCACATTTCGGACAATCTCGAGACGGGGTGTCTTCGCCCTGTTCACTTCGGTCAAATACATGACGGCACCTTCGATTCATGCAGATCAAGATTCACGAACCCTCTGCTACAGCGATGCTCCATTTATGGAACAGCAGGTTGCGTGGGCGCAATTCCGAGGTACACGTACGGTCAATCCACTATGTATCTGAAAGGCGGACGGCAAGAAGGCGCATCGTGCGCGAAAAGGTCCTCGGGTCGAATGACAAATGCGGAGGCGAGCCTTGTGGGCCTAGGAAGACGGACGCAGACTATCCCTAATTTGCATGGTCACTCGTAGACGGCGCTGACCGCTGATCGGACCCCAACAGGATCAAACGTCGGGAAATCAAGGTCCTCAATTCACAAAAAATCAAAATAACGAGAAGACTGTCTTCTACAATTCTTAATGTTAAGATGCAGTGGCTTCGTCACTGATTTCGCGGCCCTATCATCATTCAAATAAGGTGCAGCTGCGACCGTTGGGCCGAACCCAAGAATGAGTATCGTGGAAAGCACGTGGGACTCGTAGACGATTTCTCGAAATGTTTTTTGGTTGGGCAGTTATGCATTGTTCTGACCCTGTCTGCGGGATGTGCAGCTCGGCATCTTGCTAATCCTGCGTCAGCAGCTTCAGCGGCCATAGGCTCGCCAGAGTCAGAAATACGTGGCTTATGGGTGGATGAATTTCACGCCGGCATTCGCACCGCCGATGAGGCCGATCAACTGGTCGCCGCTGCGCAACGGTGCAACGTCAACACTTTGCTTGTGCAAGTTCGCGGGCGAGGCGATGCCCTGTACTTGCAATCCTCTGAACCGCCGCGCGAAGACCCCGCCTACGATCCGCATTTCGATGCCCTGGAGTACATCATTACAGCCGCGCATCGCGTAGGTCTGGAAGTGCACGCGTGGATTAATGCAATGCCGGTGTGGCGAGATCCTACGCCGCCCAACGATTCGCGGCATGTGTTTCGGCAACATGGCCTGGAGCAAAGTGGTGACGCGGATTGGCTGACGCGTTCACCGCAGGGCGAAACAAAATTTCCGGTCGGATATTTTCTGGATCCTGGCCATCCGGCAGCTGCAGCGTATCTCGCCGACATTTACCTGAATATTGTGCGGCATTACGCGGTGGATGGTATCCACTTTGATTACATCCGATACCCCGAAACCGAAGCTCGACTGCCGCGCGGAGCTGCGGTCGGCTATAACCCCACGAGCCTTGCGCGCTTCCGCCATTTTATTGGCCGGCAGGATTCTTTATCCCTTCCTGAACCGGACGATCAACAGTGGACGGTCTGGCGGCGCCAGCAAGTGACTCAGCTTGTGCGGCGCATTTACATCGAAGCGAAAGGCATCAATCCGAAACTGAAAGTCAGCGCTGCTGTGATCGCCTGGGGCAGGCCTCCACATTCCAAAAGAGATTTCGACGAAACGGCACCGATGCAGCGAATCTTTCAGGATTGGCGAGGGTGGTTGGAGGAAGGCATTCTCGATCTCGCCGTGCCAATGAATTATGCGCGGGAACGCGACCCCTTGGTGCGAAGCTGGTTCGACGGATGGATCCAGTGGGAGGCTCAAAATAAAAACGGCCGCCAGCTTGCCGTAGGGTTAGGGACGTACTTGAATCCGCCTGAGGGTACTCTTGCGCAGATCGGGCGTGTCCGACAGGCAGGTCAAAAATATCATCCCGACGGCATCTCGCTGTTTTCCTATTTTGCTCCCTATGCTGCTCCGGTCAGTCCCCCTGGTGGTTCCTCGTCACAAGTCTCAACATCAGCGGACTCCCCTTCCAATCGACTTTCATTCCTGGCCACGGGCATGGTCGGCGACGTGAGTTCACCAGGTGCGTTTGGTGTTGCAGCAAGCATCCCTAGGATGGACTGGATCGAGCATCCCATTAAGGGTTGGCTTGCTGGATTTGCACGTCAGGGAGCCGCGCCTGCGGACGGCGCGGTTGTGGAATTAAAGCGCGCGGGATGGTGGGGAAAATCGCAACGGACGCTTGCGGATGGAAATGGATTCTTCGGGTTTTCTAATTTGCGACCGGGAAAATATCACGCCCGGCTAAAGTCGTCGAATGGGTGGCTACCGAGGGTGAATGTAGAGATTGTCGCTGGGAGGGTAACCAGGGTCGAGCTGGTGCAGCCCTGACAGGTAGCAGGGCGGCCTGAGCGAGACTGTTCGTCTTTCAGCCGCGGGCTCGATTTCTGATGGCCTTGGCGAGCTTCTCGATCTCTTCGGCCTTTTTGAGTAGCGGGATCGAAAGCACGTCGGCGGAATCGGTCTTATCCACTTCTTGCTTCAATTCTTCGGCAAGCTCGGCGAGGCGATCGACATCGCGCTTGATGTTTTTCTGGTTTTCCTTTAGAAGGGCATGCGGGTCAGGCTTATGTTCAGGAAGCCCTTCCTGTTTGGCGTCCTCGGGTCTTTGGCCAGGGAACGGAGACGGGGAACTTACCTTCTGCGAGCTCGAAAAGCGTGGTGGAAAAGCGAGCAATGCGGCACTAAGAGATCCAATTCCTAATAACGATGCGAACAATACCCGGCGATTTGTTTGCATAAAAATACCTTTCGGACCGGAGACACAGTGCAATCCGTGACAACAACGGCACGGGATCTCTGCCTCCTTATCCCTATGGTTCCACTACCCAATGATATAATCCTGGTCCGAAATATTCTATGGACAGTTTGCTAGCCATCTTCATCACAGAAAGACCGAAGCTCACATGGGCCGACGGAGTGGTTGTCCTGGGCCTTTTCATCGGTGCGTACATCTTGATCCGCGTGATGAAGATGACGACGCGCAAACTGGTTGAGCCAGCCCTTTCTCGTACGCGTGTCGCGCAGATGCGCGAGCAACAGACGCGAACCATCGTGGGCGTGCTCAACAGCGCCGGGGTAGTCTTCATCATTGGTTTTGTCTTCTTTAATGCGCTGAGCAGGCTTGGAATCGAAACGTCCCCTTTTGCGGTACTAGCGGGCTTAGGGAGCGTAGCGCTTGGTTTCGGTGCTCAAACTCTAGTGCGCGACGTGATCAGCGGCATTTTAATTGTGTTTGAGGATCAATTCATTGTAGGCGACACGATTCAAGTTCTCGATACCGCGGGGCGGGTGGAGCATTTCACGCTACGCCGCACAATCCTGCGCGATGATCAAGGAGCGCTGGTCACCATTGGCAATGGTGAAATTCGGAAGGTCGCGAACCAGAGCCGCGACTGGTCGCAAATCTATGTGGACTTTGCCCTAGCGCCCGACGCGGCGGTTGCGGAGGCACTGGCGCTGCTCGAAAAGGAAGCCACCAATTTTCGCGCTGATGCCACGTGGTCGCCGTCGCTGGTGGACGGCCCGCGCGTCCTCGGAGTTGAGCAGTTTAGACCGGAAGGTTGTATCCTGCGGATTCAAATTCGCACACTCCCGACGCGACAGCATGACGTGGCTCGCGAGCTTCGCAGGCGCATCCAAAATAGACTCGCGGAACAAAAAATACCGCTTACTGCCCTGCACCGCGTTGAATACGCGACAGGCCCGGTACGCGGGCAAGACGGTTCAGAAGTTTCTGCCGGTCCGCAGCGAGGTGAACAACAAGGAGGTACACCATGGGACAAGTAACGCACGAACAAGTCAACTTAATGCTGCGCCTTTACGAGTTACGGCGCGAATCACGGTTGCGCCAAGCGCGTGCGTGGTTCCTGAATCATTTTCACCCCGTTTCGCCAGAGGAGATTGGCGAGAAATATCCCCCGGGCTCGGAAGAGAATGCCAACATCCGGATGACCATCAGCTATTGGGATATGGTGGCCGGTATCGTCAACCGCGGATTGATCGACGACGATATCTTTTTTGAAAATAACGGCGAATTATGGGTGGTGTGGGATCGCGTTCGGAACATCGCTCCGGCGTGGCGGAGCGCGTTCCAAAATCCAATGATTTTCGGGCATCTGGAAGAGGCTTGCCGGCGTATGGAGGCTTGGAGGGAGAAACGGGCGCCGGGGTCCACAGCAGCAATGCGCAAAATGATGGAGATCACGCGAGGGGCCTCAAAAACCAGTCACTAGCGGTTGGCATCCTGGAAATCTGGAATGATCAAGTCGAATGTTGCGGGGTGAAGAGAAATTCTGTGACTGCGTTCCTGAGCGCGGGAATGGCGAACTATTTAGCGTGAGCCGCGGCGACTCGACAAAATCCCAGGGGCCACAAGGATCGCGGCCGCTTGGGGCGGTATAGCAACTTCCGTTCGATTCCGTCCGCCTGCTTTGGCGCGGTACAGTGCGAGATCAACCTCGCGCAGAAATTCCTCGACATCGCGAGACGGCCAATCTGCAGTGGCCAGCGCCCCCAGACTGATCGTCAATGGTATGTTCCCCACACTGGAAGTGAACTCACCGCAGGCGAATGCGGCCCGAATGTGTTCGGCGCGGTCGCCCGTCCGCAGTCGATCGCATCCCAACAAGAGAACGAGAAATTCCTCCCCTCCAAATCTTCCAACAATGTCATAGGAGCGTACTGATGCGACCAGCCGCCGTGCCGCCTCCTGCAGAACCTGATCCCCCGTCAAGTGTCCATGGGCGTCATTCACCTCCTTGAAATGATCCAGATCGCCCATGATCACCGTGATGGAGCTTCCTTCACGCCGCGAACGCGCCAATTCGCGCTTGAAAATGTCGAGTATGCCAGCGCGGTTCCAAACTGTCGTCAAGGTATCGTGAGTGGCTTTGAAATGCATTTCTTCGCGTGCAGTTACTAATTGGTCTTCTAATTTCAATATGCGTAATCCAGCGCGGAGCCTTGCTTTTAATTCCTCCGGGTCGAACGGCTTGGTCAGATAATCATCCGCGCCCGCCTCGAATCCGCGGATCAAATCCGCTTTATTATCGCGGGAAGTCAGCAGCAGGATAAACGTATAGGCGCGTTCCCCCGGGGACCGCAACCTTCTGCAAATTTCCAAGCCATCTATTTCCGGCATCATCCAGTCCAACAATGCGAGACGTGGCGGGGCGGGGCGTTGTAAGGCGTCCCAGGCTTCCTGGCCGCTTCCTGTGACGACTACTTCGTACCCCTCCTTTTCTAAGAAAGAGCACAAAAGCCGGCGAGATACCACTTCATCTTCAGCAATAAGAATTTTCATTGCTGGGCCCCATGGCATAATTCCGCCAGCTCTGTCTCGGCCCGCGCAATTTCTCGCTCCAACGCAACACGCTCGTCCTCGGCCTCGGCGAGGCTCGCGTTGCGGCCCATCTCTTCAAGGCGCATGGCTGATTTGCTAGCCGGCCCAGCACCGAGATTACTCAAGGCTCCCCGCAAAGCGTGCGCCATATGTTCGACGCCGCGCGGATCTCCGGCAACTATTGCCTCTCGAAGGTCGATTAACTGCTTCGGGCAATGTTGTCGGAACACTTTGGCCAGCTCGGCGAGTAACTGACGGTCTCCACCAACACGCTGCAGCACGGCAACATGATCGAGCGCCGGTTCCCCCGGAGTTTCATCGGCGACAACGGAATTTCTCGGGCCTTGGTTAGAGCTTTTGATCACGCGGCTTTCCTCCTTCAGAAAGCACCCGCACCGTTTGACCTCAAGATCGGTTTCAGCATTCTTGCTTCCTGACATCGATGCTTAGGAAGTGTGTCGTCCGCATCGCTGGAAGGTTTTTTGCCGAGGTTGAAAATCTTGAATGGACTTGAGTCATTCAGGACTGTGCGAGCCATCCTCAACAACGGCGAGCTGATTCGCGGGTTTCCATGGGCAGCCGCTGGAAAGTCGGTAGCAAATCGCTTATATTTTGGATGCGGTACCCGCGACATCTCGAACGGATTACGACCCTGGATCACCATGTACTGAACGCAAATTCGTGGCCATCGCAGAGGGCCGTGATTCGGCTTTCGCCCACTGTAATCAGGCACTTATCGCAACCAAAAAAGAGCGTATCCGGCTAAGTCCTGCAGGCTCTGTTCCAAAACCGGCCAACGAGTACCACATTGAACCAGTTGAACCAGTACAATCCATGACTAACGCTACTCACCGTGAGACACTAGGAAACTCAAAAGTGGGAATAAGAGGGCCTTCCTAATTCCGGATAGCTCTAAAGACGGGGGATTTTATGGTCCGCGTCGCGGACTTGATCACGAACTTTCAGGAGATTTATGGGGCGTGTCCGCGAGTGTATCGTGCGCCCGGGCGTGTCAACCTGATCGGTGAGCACACCGACTACAACGACGGTTTCGTCATGCCTGCCGCACTCAATCGTTTTACATGGATAGCGGTCACACCCCGCGACGACCGTTCGCTTGTTCTGCGTTCCACGAATTATCCTGACGTGGTTACGGCCGATCTGAACAACATCAAACTGCAAAAAAATCACCATTGGAGCGATTACGTGCGCGGTACCGCAGCGGTTCTCGAAAGCATGGGGCATCGTTTGCGCGGCGCGAATCTGCTCATCTCCGGCGAGGTTCCTATGGGGGCAGGACTTTCGTCCTCAGCGGCTCTCGAGGTGTCCGCTGGATTCACGCTCCTCGACATTTCGGGGATCAAGATTGATCGCATGCAACTTGCTCTGGCTTGCCAGCGTGCCGAGCACGAATTCGCCGGCACCCGTTGCGGCATCATGGATCAATTCATTTCCTGCTTCGGCCGTGCTGAGCATGCGCTGATGCTGGATACTCGCAGCTTAACGTATAAGGCACTGCCGCTGCCACAGCAAGTGAGCGTGGTCATTTGTAACTCGATGGTCAAACACGATAATGCCACAGGCGAATACAATACGCGTCGCGCTGAGTGCGAAACTGGCGTTCGCCACATGGGCACAAAAAATCCCGCTATCCGAGCCTTGCGAGATGCCACTCTATCTGATTTGGAAAAAAGCAAAAGCGAGCTTTCCGACACGGTCTATCGCCGTTGCCGCCACGTGATCGGCGAAAACGCGCGGGTGCTGGCAGCAGCATCGGCGCTGGTGCGCAGCGATTTTGCGGAATTCGGCCACCATATGTACGAATCGCATCGGAGCCTGCGCGACGATTATGAAGTGAGCTGCCGCGAACTTGACGTTCTCGTCGAGTTGGCCTCCAAACTACGGGGAGTCTATGGTGCACGAATGACCGGCGCGGGTTTCGGGGGCTGTACCGTGAACCTGGTGCGCTCGGAACAGTCAGCTGCGTTTCAAACCGGTATCGCAGAGCGATATGAAAAAGCAGTCGCCATCAAACCGGAAATTTATGTGTGCACTGCCGCACAAGGCGCGGAACGAATGGACTCATCATCGTTTACAACATCGGCTACACTTGCCGTGCCGCGGCGCGGACAAAAATGACAATGGCCATCACACTGCAGCCCTAATTACGTGACAGAAACAAAGGAAAGATCCGACGCTCGAAGTGCGGCCCCATTGACGCGGGCAGCTTCGGGCACAGCCACATCCGGCCGCACACTGGAACCACGCGCGGTACAGGTTACGGCTACGGCTTTCGTGGTTTTGTTTTCGATTGTAGGCTTGGCGCTGTGGGGCCTTCCTTTTTATTACGACTTTATGGTGCGGCAGTTTGGGTGGAGCCGCGCGCAGGTCACATCGGGAAATGCCCTGAGCAAGTTACTGGTAGGACCGGCCTTTGGATTCATTGCCGGCTGGATGGTTGATCGTTTCGGGCCACGCAAGCTGATGATGGCAGGGATTTTGATGGCCGGTATCGCACTCATCGGACTTGGTCGGGTCACCACCCTGGGAATGTTTTATTTTTTTTATTTATTCAATGCCCTGGGATACGTATGCGGCGGACCGCTCCCCAATCAGGTGCTGCTGTCGCGTTGGTTTGACAAATCGCGTGGCAAGGCTATGGGGATCGCTTATCTGGGCATCGGGGTAGGCGGCGCGGCGGTTCCTTGGATCTCGCACAGTCTCGTCGAGCATTTTGGATGGCAAGCTGCCCTGCAAACACTCGGCCTAACTATTATCGCCCTGGCGTTTCCGATGGCTTTTTTTGTGAAGGAGGCGCCGGGGTCGCGAAAAGAAAGCTGGGCCGTGTCGCGAAAGCCGGTGATAGGCGCGTTCAAAAGCGCACCTTTCTACCTGCTGGCGCTTGGAAGTATGGCTTCGATTGCAGCGGTCAGTGGTACGCAACAAAATCTCAAGCTGTTTTTGAGTTTAGATCAGCACTATGCACAAGCTGAAGCGGCACGGATTTTATCGCTGGTCCTAACGTCGAGTATCTTGGGGCGGTTGCTAATGGGATGGCTGGCCGACCGCATCTCGAAAAAGCACGTGATGCTCTTGATCTACGCACTTGTCGCGAGCGCAATTCCCCTTCTATTGTTTGCGCACGCGAAGATGGCTTTGTATGTTTTTGCCGTGGTGTTCGGAATTGGGTTGGGTGGCGATTACATGATTATTCCGCTGATGACTGCAGAAGTCTTTGGCGTCGAAATTCTGGGACGGCTGATGGGTGTGATTCTCACTGCCGACGGAGTGGCCGAAGCGGTATCTCCGTGGCTGGTTGGGCGACTGCGAGACACAACCGGAAGTTATTCACTTGGTTTTTCGCTGTTGATTGGCATGGCGCTGGCTGGGGCCGCTGCAGTCGCGGCGTTGCCAAAAAAACCGAGGCCGGCGTGAAGATCGGGGGGATCGTGCGTTTGGGAAGCGTGCGAGATGTCGCACGTTTCCAAAAGCATCTCGATTCGCTCCATCTGACGATCCCATGCGATCGCGAACTGATTCGCAGCGCAGAATCGCCGTTGGCCCAACCGATCAATCGCAACAGGATCAAGATCGGCAATCGCTTTACCATTCACCCCATGGAAGGGTGGGATGGAACACCAGACGGTAATCCGACCGAGCATACGATTCGCCGTTGGCAGCGATTTGGAAGCAGTGGCGCAAAGTTGATCTGGGGCGGCGAGGCCGTAGCCGTGTGTCATAGTGGGCGCGCTAATCCGAATCAACTCATGATGGCGACACAGACACGCGCAGGGTTGGCGCGCTTGCGTGCAGCGCTGGTCGACGAACATCGTCGAACCGCGGGTTCAGTAGATGGATTGATCATCGGATTACAGTTGACGCATTCAGGACGCTACAGTTGCCCCAACCAGAAAGGTCGACCTGAGCCACGCATTCTCTATCATCACCCAATCTTAGATCGCCGAGTGGGTTTGTCCTGTGATTCTTCCGTGCTGACGGACGGAGAAATCGGAGGAATCATCGAAGAGTTTTGCCACGCATCGGCGGCCGCAAGGGAGTTAGGCTTCGACTTTGTGGACATTAAGCATTGCCACGGCTACCTGGGGCATGAATTTCTGAGCGCGCACACACGCGAGGGGCGGTACGGGGGAAGCTTCGAGAATCGCACACGTTTTTTGAAAGAGGTCGTGCAAGGCGTACGATTGGCGGCTCCGGGGCTGCGCATTGGCGTCCGAGTCTCAGCGTTTGACGCGGTACCTTTTCGACCAGATCCTGAGCGGTCGTCACTCGGCCAGCTGGGCCCGGGAATTCCCGAGGTGCATGACAACCTGATCCCCTACCGCTGGGGATTCGGCGTAAACCAGATGGATCCAACCGAGCCGGATCTTGCGGAGACGGTGCGCTTCTTGTCTTTGCTGGAAGAGTTAGACATTTTCCTTGTGAACCTGACAGCGGGAAGCCCTTATTACAACCCCCACATTCAGCGGCCAGCTATTTACCCGCCGTCGGACGGATACCAGCCCCCGGAAGATCCTTTGGCCGGTGTGGCACAACAAATGGAAATAACTCGACAGCTCAAAAGACAATTTCCAAACCTGATCATCGTAGGATCAGCGTACAGCTACCTGCAGGATTTTTTGCCGCATGTGGCGCAGGCAGCGATTCGCGACGGGTGGGTGGACTCGGTGGGGTTAGGACGAATGGTCCTGAGTTATCCTGAGTTCCTCAGGGACGTACTACAGGGTCAAACGCTTCAGCATAAAAAAATTTGTCGAACGTTCAGCGATTGCACGACCGCGCCACGAAGCGGATTGCCATCCGGCTGCTATCCGCTGGACAGCTACTATAAGAAATCCGAGGCAGCGGTACTTTTAAAGGACGCCAAAGCAAGACGATGACGATTGCAACGTTATTGGAGCAGCGAAAGCTAGGCCGCAAAGTTCACGGCATCGCTGCTGCCTTATTACCCTTTGATATGAACGGGCAAGTGGCCGTTGCGGCGTTTCAGCGCCACTTGGTGGCCACCCATCATGCTGGGCTCATGAACGCGGTAAACATGGATACCGGTTACGTAAATTTCTTGAGTGCTGCGGAAAAACAGAACGTGCTGCGCTGGACCATAGACGCGCTCGGAAAAGGTGTGCCGTTTGTGGGTGGCGCGTACATTGAAGGACTTCAGGGCGATATCGTTGGGCTCTATCGAAAGCAAATGGATATCATCGTTGGATTTGGCGGAATACCAATTTTGTTTCAAACAGCGCGCCTACACGGGAAGCCGGCCCTGGAAAAAATTGCGGTCTATCAAGCCGCGTGCCGCGGATACGAGCACGTGCTCGGCTTCGAGTTGGGAAGCATGTTTGCGGCGAATGGCGAGATCTTTGACGAGGAGGCCGTGCGCGGGCTCTTGGATATTCCCGAAATGAAGGGGATGAAGCATTCCTCGCTAGACCGGCTCACCGAACTTAGCCGCCTTGCCCTGCGCGATGCGCGACGACCGGGCTTTCGGATCTACACGGGAAACGATTTGGGTATCAACATGATTGAATACGGCTCGGACTATTTGCTCGGGCTGGCGACCCTCGCCCCGGAAAAATTTGCGGAACGCGATCGACTGTGGGAAACCGGTGCCCCGGCTTACCATGCACTTTCCGATGCTCTCCAGTACCTAGGAAACGTAGCGTTCCGCGAGCCGGTGCCGGCTTACAAACATTCTGCTGCGGTATTTTTGCATTTAACCGGGCGCATACCTTCGGCAATGACCCATCCTGCTAATGTAAAGCGACCAGCGTGGGAGTCGGAAATTTTGCGGGATTGCGCGCGCCGACTGGGCTATGAAGCACAACAGACAGCGCGTGGTTTCTGAAAACACTTCACGGAATTTAAAGTGATGAAATTTGACTTAGGAAGGAACTATGGTCTCGCGCCGAACGTTTTGCGCAGCCTCCGGAGCGTCAACGATTTCTGCAGCAGTCTCTAGGCTGTCCGGGGCGGCCCAGTTCAGGTTGTTTTTTCCGCATGACGGAAGCAAACAATCGCCGAGTATCGATGTCGCAACGATCGATCGCCCGAGAATTCTGCGCACCGCGCAACGCTACTTGCGCGAATCGCCAATCACGATTACGGCGTTCCGCGCCACGCGTTCTGCCGGCCAATTGCACGATTATTTTTCAGAAGCTGACTACTGGTGGCCGGATCCCTCGAATCCCGGAGGTCCGTACATCCAGCGCGACGGCATGTCGAATCCTGGTAATTTCGTCGATCATCGCCACGCTCTGATTCGTCTCAGCTTACAGGTGCCGGCACTCACCGCCGCTTGGCTCGTGACGAAAGAAGAGGGCTATGCCGAGCACGCAGTTCGGCATTTGTCTGCGTGGTTTGTAAATGGACCGACGCGAATGAATCCCAACCTGGAATACGCGCAAGCGATTCATGGAAGGTTTACCGGACGCGGAATCGGCATCATTGATTCATTGCAACTGGTCGAAGTCGCGCGCGCTGCAGCACTATTGGAGAACTCGCGAGCTTTCGCAAAGGTTACGCGCGACGGCGTAAAAGATTGGTTCACCGAATATTTGCAATGGATGACGACTTCCCAGCATGGGGGCGAGGAACGTGACGCGAAAAATAACCACGGAACGTGCTGGGTGTTACAGGTGGCTGAGTTTTCGCGCTACACGAACAACCCAACGCTTACGAACTTCTGCCGCAACCGGTTCAAGTCCGTGCTGGTTCCCAACCAAATCGCCGCGAACGGGAGTTTCCCGCTGGAGCAAGCGCGGACAAAACCCTACAGCTATTCCCTATTCAATGTCGACGTGATGGCTACAGCGTGCCAGGTCCTCTCTACGCCGGAGGACAACCTTTGGACTTATGAGCTTTCTGACGGTCGCGGAATTCGCAAGGCCATGGAATACCTAGTTCCGTTCATCGCTGACAAAACGAAGTGGCCTCTGCGGCCGGACGTGCAATATTTCGAGAACTGGCCGTTCCGGCAACCGTCGCTGCTATTCGCGGGGCTGGCTTTTAAACAGCTGGAATACCTGGATCTATGGCGGAGACTTGATCCTGATCCAACCGTGGAGGAAATCATCCGCAATTTCCCGATCCGCCAGCCCGTGTTGTGGGTTCGTTAAAACCTTTGTAGCACCTTCATGGCGAACTTCACTATACGCTCTCGCGAGGACTCTGTTTGCGCACGAGGTCGGTATCTTGATTGGGCTCGGATTCGCATTCGATCGCGATTGTCGTAACCGGATGATCGGGCGCCTCCTGCGGAAGTCCGGTAAATCGAACACGGAAACGATCCTGCTGAAACTTAACTTCGTTACCTGAAGCCAGTAGCCGCGCCGATTTTACCGCGGTCATCAGCCCCGCTAGGGCCACCGTATCGCCCGGCCAAAAATGAACGTGCATGTAAAGTGTGTTGCCTTTTCGCGTAAAGCTGGCATAGTTGGAGCGGCGCGGTTGGCAGTGTTCGGACGTATAAATCGCTGCGCCGTTTCGCCCCAGCCATTCCCCCACTTCGGTCATGATACGCACCGATTCTTCGGGAATCGAGCCGTCTGGTTTCGGCCCTATGTTCAGCAGATAGTTGCCTCCGTCGCGCGAGCAGGCAATGAGATTTCGAATTACGGTCCTCGGGTTTTTCCAGTCATCGTCGGCGCGATGGTAACCCCAACTGTCATTGAGGGTCATGCACGCTTCCCACGCACGTCCGGTTTTTTCGGCTTGAATCCTTTGCTCCGGAGTCGAAAAATCCCCCGGCAATCCGTTGCGATTATTGACGATGATGTCCGGCTGAAGCTGGAAAACCATCTGATTCATTTTTTCCGATTCCCATCCCTTGGCGTCAAGCGGCCACGAAACGTCGTACCAAAGGACGTCGATTTTGCCGTATTTGGTGAGCAGTTCGCGGATCAGTCCATGCGTGTATTCGACGAACCGCTTGCGCGCCTCCTCATCCGTGGCACAGCGAGCGCCATCGGGATGGTGCCAATCCATCAGCGAGTAATAAAAACCCACGCGCAGTCCTTCGGCGCGAGCAGCGTTCACGTATTCTTGAACGAGGTCCCGCCCAGGTCCCTGTTTAGGCGCGCAGTAGGTTGTATATTTCGACGCGTCAAAATTGCAGAAACCTTCGTGGTGCTTGGTAGTCATGACCATATACTTCTGGCCGGCCTGCTTCGCAAGCCTCGCCCAAGCGCGCGGACTGTTGGGCGCTGGATGGAAACGCTTCGCGAGAGATTCGTATTCGCGGACGGGAATTCCTTCATTTTCCATCACCCACTCGTGTCGCCCAAGGATGCTATACAAGCCCCAGTGGATGAACATACCGAAGCGCGCGTCATGCCACCATTTCATGCGCCGTTCGCGATCGGTGTCTCCTGGCTGCGGCTGTTGAGGTGATGGCGTTGGCGCCTGCGCTTCGGCGCGTGGGGCGGCGATTGCCAAAGGTGCCGGGTTAGCCGCGATAGCAACGAGCGAAGTGCCGGTACCTGCAATCCAGTCTCGCCGCGTCATTCGATTTGATTCCATTGGCCTCTCCTTTTTTTGACTTGCTAATGATCTCTGACCTTGCGCAATAGCCAACGACAGGCGCGTCTACTTTTCGAGAATAAAGATCCTTTCCATGAGCAGCCACTTTTCTCCGGGTTTGGCCTGCGGCAAAGCTTGCTGGAATTTCCACATCAGTTGTTCCCACTCCTGGACCTTAGGGTTTTGCTGGTCGGCTTGGGCCTTGGCTTCGAACGAAAACGTGTCGCTGACATCCATAATCATAAACATCCTCGTTCCGAGGAGATGAATTTCCAGATCTTCAATACCGGAATTCTTCAAGCTTCGGGCGATCTCAGGCCAAACCTTCTGGTGATGCCGTTTATATTCGGCGATCAATTGCGGATCATTTTTCAAATCGAGTGTCAGGCAATATCGTTTACTCATGTGCGCCGCGCCCTTTTCCGAGTTTCTAGGCCAGTTGCTCGACCGCGACCGTTGGTTTGTGGCCCCATACAGCGAAATACAGCACGTAGACATAGCAAATCAGCGGAATGATAAAAGCCCGCTGAATATTGCTGGCGTCTGACACCAAACCCATGATTGCCGGGCAGATGGCACCCCCGATGATGGACATCACCAAGAGCGAAGAACCCAGTTTTGTGTAGGTACCAAGATTCTTTAAACTCAACGCGAAAATAGTCGGAAACATGATGGAATGAAAAAAACCAATAAGTACAACGGCCCACACGGGGGCCATACCCAGACTCAGAATGGCGACAAATACGCAGACGAGCGCGCCGCCTGCGAAAAGGCCCAGCAAGCGCGGAGCAGGAATCAGCTTCATCAGGGCTGATCCAGCGAATCTGCCGACCATGAAACCGAATAAATGCCACCACAGATAATTTGCCGCAATTCTTTCCGGGGTGCCAGGAACGGCATGCTGCACAAAGCGAATCACGAAGCTAGTGACGCCCACTTGAGCCCCCACATAAAAAAATTGCGCTAGCACACCTTTAAGAAGATGCTTGTGCGCGGTGATCCCTCGGAGACTTGCGGCTGACCGCGGCTCTTCAGAAGCCCCACTTTCGCGAATCTCCGGCAATTTGGCGAAATAAATCAGCACGGCCACCAGAAGAAATATTCCCGCAATAACCAGGTACGGCCCTTTGACGCGGCTTGCTTCCGCCGCGGAATAGGTCTGGATCTCCGCCGAGCTCATTGCGGAAATTTGTATTGCGGAATATTCGACTCCGGAAAGAATAAATGCCTTGCCAATGTAGGGAGTAATGAAAGCTCCGACGGCGTTAAAAGACTGAGCAATGTTCAGGCGCCGCTCAGAACTTTCTGCGGGGCCTAGCATGGTTACATAAGGATTGGCCGCGACTTCGAGAAAACTTTGTCCACAGGCCATCAAAAACAAAGCAAACAAGAAAATTCCGTACACGCCGATGGACGCGGCCGGGATAAACAGCAGGGCCCCAGCCGCACACATCACTAAACCAATCAAGATGCCTCTTTTGTAGCCGAGACGTTCCATCAAGCGTCCGGCGGGAAAAGCAGCAAGGAAATAACCTCCAAAGAAAGCGACCTGGATCAGCGAGGACTGAAAATCACTCAGACCGAATGCCTTTTTCAAGTGCGGAATCAAAATATCGTTGAGGTTGACTCCCAGCGCCCATAAAAAGAAAAGGCTGGTCACCAGTACGAGCGGTAAAACATATACCGGTGTCGCAATGGGCGCAGATGATTTGGTTGCCAATGAATCGGTCATATCTCTCCGTTAGGTCAGGGCGCGATCGAGATGGACGTAGCCGCCGTCAACAAACAAATGCTGGCCGGTGATGTGCGAAGCTTTTGAGGAAATGAGAAAGACAACGGTGGAGGCGATCTCCTCGGCGGTGGTCATACGCTTGCCTAGGGGAATCTTGGAGACGATTGCTTTCAATTTTTCATCGGGATTTGGAAAGGTACCCAGCCACTGCTGGTAAAGCGGAGTCATAACTTCCGCAGGGACGACTGCGTTTACGCGGATGTTGTACGGGAGCAGCTCGGCAGCCCATTCACGGGTGAGCGCCAGGATCGCGCCTTTCGCGGAAACGTATCCCGACGTATGGCCCTGTCCAGTAACCGCAGTTTTTGAACTGATGTTTACAATTGCACCGCGCGTGTGTTTGAGCGAGGGTAAAGCAAAATGCGCCATGTTGTAATAGTGCAGAAGATTGCGCTGCAACGACTCCACGAATTTCTGCGGGCTACCGTTCTCGAGGCCAACACCGTCATTGATGCCGGCGTTGTTTACAAGCGCGTTTAACCGGCCGAACGTTTTTACTGTTTGCACGACGGCGCTCGAACAATTCTCAGGATCGCCCAGCTCGGTGTGAATGAAATGGCTTAACGCACCGGCGCTGTGCAATTCGTCCTGCAAGTGGGCTCCGGCCTGTGCGTCGCGGTCGACAATTACGGTTACCGCACCTTCCTGGGCAGCGGCTCGCGTTATCGCGGCCCCAATTCCCTTGGCACCTCCGGTGATGAGAATAACTTTTTCCTTCAGCTGTAAGTCCATTCAGCGCTCATCCTCATCTCGCAGGCTTTGCGACGGCGTTAACGATCGGACAACGGGCCGGACCATGGCTTGGCGATCTTACTTAAGCACTCATCGTCGAGTTCATCCTCAGCTTATAAAAACGAATCGCATTCATCCCAAAGATTTTTTGTTTATCGCCGGCTGATAGGTCTTTTGTGTAATTGCTAATAAGTTCGTGGACTTGCCGGTATGTGGCGGCCAGAAGACATACTGGCCAGTCGGAACCAAAAAGAACGCGGTCAGAGCCAAAAGCGTCAAAGACAACATCGATATAAGGGCGAAAGTCATCGGCACGCCAATTTGCCCAGTCACCTTCGGTGACCAAACCAGACACCTTGCAATACACGTTGCGGTTTGCGGCGATCGTCTTCATCTGCGCGGTCCACGGTTCGAGCTGGCTATTCTTGACCAATGGTTTGGCGAGATGATCGATCACAAACCGCTGATCCGGAAACTTGTCCACTATTTCGATCGCCGCCGGTAGTTGTCTTGGGTAAATGAGAATATCGTAGGTGTAGCCAAATTGTTTGAGGCACGCAATACCGCGAAGAAACTCCTCGGAAAGCAGGAAGCGGTCGTCGGGTTCGTTCTGCACGATGTGACGAAAGCCGCACAGTTTGTCGAATTGTGAAAAATATTCCAAACGCTCGGACAAATTCGTCGCGCGGAGATCCACCCAGCCCACAACACCTGCTACCGTTTTGTAACGCTGCGCCAATTCCAGCAAAAAGCGCGTTTCACTTTCCGATTGGTCCGCCTGAACAGCGACGGATGCCGCTATACCGCTTGCGTCCATTTCCCGGCCGAGATGTTCGGGCAAGAAATCGCGCCTGAGAACGGACATCGCCTCGGTAATCCACGCATCCCGGACGGGGTCATAGTTCCAGAAATGCTGATGAGCATCAATTTTCATGCCAAACGTTTCATGCAAAGGTATGAGGCTTGCTCGCGCGCCGATCATCCGCGCAGCGCGAAGAAGCCGCCATCTAGTGGATAGTCCGCGCCCGTCACGAAAGCAGCTTCATCCGAACACAGGTACAATGCCAGCCAAGCAACTTCCTGCGGCTCGGCCATTCTTCCGATGGGCTGCGCGCGACCCAGGACCTCGAACATTTCTTTTTCGCGACCGGGATAATTCCTGCCGATGAATCCATCCACGAACGGGGTGTGAACGCGCGCGGGCGAAATGCAATTGCAGCGAATACCATCGGAAAGATAATCCTTGGCTACCGAATACGTCATCGCCAGCACGGCGCCCTTGCTTGCGGAATATGCGAAGCGCTCAGCGAGTCCGGCTGACGCCGCAATGGACGCCAGATTTAGTATTACGCCACCACCACTGTGCTTCAAGTGCCCGATGCAAGCGTGCATGCAGTTATAAACGCCCTTTACATTCACGTTGAAAAGCGCATCGAAGTCAGCTTCAGAGGTGTCTTCGAGCTTGGCCACTTGGGCGATGCCGGCGCTGTTCACCAGAATATGAATGCGGTCCCGCTCGAAAATCCTGGTAAATGTATTTTGAACACCGGAATGGTCACCAACGTCGCAGCGGTAGGCAGCCGCTTTGCCGCCTGCGGCCATAATTTCGTCTTTGGTTTGTTCCGCCTTTGGCAGGTCAATGTCCAACAGATGAACGCACGCGCCCTGAGCCGCGAAGGTTTTGGCAATGGCGCGACCGATCCCATTCCCGCCGCCGGTAACGACAACACCCTTATGATCCAGTCGAAAATTACTGGAATTACCCTCGTGTGTTTTCAGAGCGAGACCCCTCTCTTCCAAGGAATGAAATCATCTTGAGCGAGTAGCTCCGCTTTGGTCTTTCGTTCGCCACCGGCTACCTGGATCACGAAATCCAGAATTGTCTCGCCCATTTCTTTGATCGATGCGTCACCAGAAATGATGGGTCCAGTGTCGATATCGATGATGTCGTGCATGCGCCGCGATAAATCGGAATTTGTGGAAATCTTGATGACTGGCGCGATGGGATTGCCGGTGGGAGTGCCGAGTCCGGTGGTGAAAAGAACTACGTTCGCACCAGAGCCTACTTGCGCGGTGACGCATTCAACGTCGTTGCCCGGTGTGCACAGAAGATTTAGCCCGGCGGTGCTTGAATATTCGGGATAGTCGAGAACGCCAGTTACCGGAGATGTGCCGCCCTTTTTCGCGGCGCCGGCGGACTTCATAGCGTCGGTAATCAGTCCATCGCGAATATTGCCCGGAGAAGGATTCATTTCAAAGCCTGACCGGACAGCTTTTGCGCGGGCGGCATAATCACGCATGAACTGGATAAAACGCTGGGAAACGTTTTTGTCGACGCACCGATTGATAAGCTGCTGTTCGACGCCGCAAAGCTCGGGAAATTCAGCAAGGATACCCCGCCCGCCTAATGCGACAAGCAAATCCGCGACGTGGCCAATAGCCGGGTTGGCTGAGATTCCGCTGAAGCCATCTGAACCGCCGCATTTGAGGGCCGCGGACAAGTGGGAGAGCGGCGCGGGCTTGCGCGATACCGTATCGGCTTCCATCAAGCCGAGGAAGGTTTCACGTATCGCTTCGGAAAGCATCGCGGCTTCTGAAGCACATTTCTGTTGCTCGAAGACGAACAGGGGCTTATCAAACTTCGGGTTACGCCTCTCAATTTCCTGGCGCAGGATGGGAATCTGTGCATTCTGGCAGCCGAGACTAAGCACAGTTGCCCCGGCCACGTTGGGATGATGAATGTATCCGGCAAGCAAGCCGCACAAATTATTGGCATCCTCGCGAGTGCCGCCGCAGCCACCTTCGTGAACCAGGAATTTAATTCCGTCCACATTGCCAAAAAGCTTGGGCTTGGCGACGGAAATAGTAGGAGCCGCAGCGAACGAATGCTTGCGAATTTCATCTGTGCGGCCTTCGCGATAAAGGCCGGCGAGCTCAGCGACGTGTCGGCGATAAATTTGGGGTACGCTAAACCCCAACTCTTCCTGGAAGGCCTGTTTTAGGACGTCGAGGTTTCGGTTTTCGCAGAACACCAGCGGAATGACGAGCCAGTAGTTTCGCGTTCCGACCTGGCCATCGGAGCGGTGAAAACCGGAAAAGGTCCGTTGCCGCCACTTGGAAACATCCGGCGCGCGCCAGCAGTAAGCATTGCCGTTTTCGTGGAACGCGGCTGCATCATGGCGAACATTCAAAGTTGTAATACGCTCGCCTCGAGGGATGGCCTTAACAGCTTTTCCCACAACCACCCCATACATGAAGACGGGATCGCCGGGTGCAAGATCATGTGCGGCAAATTTATGCTTGGCGGGCACGTCGGAAACCAGCGCATAACTCTGGTTACCCAGAGAAAGTTCTTCGTCCTTCTTCAGATCGCTCAGAGCAATCAGGACGTTGTCTCTGGAATCGAGTTGTAGCAACCGACTGCGCATAACACTAATCTCTATCCTTGCTGTTGCTGAATAGGCTCTACCCTAGGTCTGAAATAATTATCTTCCACTATGGCGTTGCCGAAGGCAACTTCTGCCCTACAGCTCAGCCTCCCAGCACCCTAACTCCGCGGATTGAGACACGGAGAGATCTTTGCGTACGCTTTCGCACCGAATAAGCGCGTTGCAATCCAGCTAGAAAACAAACCTCAGCCCAAACTGCATCTGCCTGGGCTCATGGGCAAGAGATCTGATCTGCCCAAACGCCGCGTTGCCGGCCGTCAAACCAGAATCACTGTTCAGAGTCGTTGGGGTGTCCCAGTTCTGGATGTTAAAAACATTGAACGATTGAAATTGGAGTTCCATTCGCCATCCCTCTCTCGGCAACGGGATTTTCTTGAATAGCGAGAAATCGACATTGTAGACGGCAGGCCCTCGGTAAGCGTTGCGCCCAAGATTTCCGAAGGATCCGGACGGAGCCTTAAAGGCGCAAGGGTTGAACCAATTAAGCGCCGTGTGTACTTGCGCTGGCGCCACACATCCAGGATTTCCTGCCACGGGTCCCGCCGTAAAGGGTTCACCTACAACATCAGGCCGGCCGTAACCGGTAAAATTCTGAGAATTGACTCCACCCGAGCCAGAGAGATTGGCGGGGTCGCCGGTCACCCGGAGAGTGTATGGCTGGCCTGACCGTGCCTGGAAGATGTAGCTCAACTCCCAATTGCCTAATATCCAGGATGTCGCACCGCTTGGAAGCCACTTTTTCCCGCGCCCCGCCGGAAGCTCGTAGACGGTAGCCCAGGAGAGAAAATGGCTGATGTCGTATCCAGAAACACCGCGCGCAGTGCTCTGATCGTAATAGTTTTGAACGGCCGATCCGCCGCCATTGCCGTTCTCGACGCCGAAATAACCGCTGCTGACGTCGATCGATTTCCCCCACGTATATGAAAGTAGCGAGTAGAGGCCGTTCGCAAACCGCCGCTGCACCTTGGACTCCAGAGCGTTATAATTCGAGTATCCAATACTCTGGGCGTAGGTGAACCCGGGATTCACCCACGGCATGGCCCGGAAGGCATCCACTCCGGCTTTATAGGCGTTGATGCAAGTAGTGAAATTAGGATTGGTCGCTGCCGTCCCACACTTGTGATTAGCAGAGGCTTGGCTTGCGGCATTTGCTTTCCCTTCGTAAGACAACCGACCGTTCACACTGCCGACATAGGCTGCTGCGACCATCAGATTTGGAGTCATCTGTCGCTGGATCTCGACATGCCATTGCTGTGAATAACCGTTTTTGTAATTGTGAGGGTCCAGAGCGAACCCGCCAACGGTCCACGGAGTTACAGACGGCAAGGGGGTTGGAAAATTTCCCTGAATGTCGGCAATCAACTTGCTTGTTTTAGCGCCCCCTGCGAAGTCTGCGGGAGCGTTAACATTACCGCTAAAGGCGGTGGCATCAGGCCAAATCCCATGTTCGAGGTCATTTTGTGCGGCCTGGCCCCTGCCTGCCAGTGCATCCCAGTAGAGCCCGTAGCCAACCCGAAGGACTGCGTTCGGAGTGATCTGCCAGGCCACGCCAATGCGCGGGCCCCAGTTGTCTCGAATCGGCGGAGGGTCAAAAAAACGCTTCCCAGCAAGCACCACACTACTGAAATGGGGATCCTTAGTAAAGTCACACGGAATGCCACCAGGTTTATCGTTGCATGTTGAGTTTTTCGTTGTATATAACGGCGCGCCGTCCGGAATGCAAGGCGCCTGTTTGGCCACGCTGCACAGTGGCGGCATAGCGGACGCTCCGATGACGTACTGTTTGTTGGTCAAATCCATGGTGCTCCAGAGCCGGCCATCGGTGGTTTGCGGCTGGGTCACGGCGTCGAATCGCAGACCCAGACTCACGGTCAGCGTAGGTCTTAGCCTCCATTCGTCCTGAATGTAAAGCGCCCACGCGCCATATTTGTATCTGACTGGACCTCCATGCACGATGGGCAACTGGGCATTAAAGTCGCTTGGCAAGGTCAGCAAGGCTGATGCAAGAGTCAAGCCCGTGTTGGAATCATTGGGGTTCCCGGTTTGCGGGCGCCTGAAATTGAAAGTCTGGAACGTATTCAATTGGACTCGCTTAGAATCAATAAACCAAAACCCCATCTTCAGGTTGTGACGACCTTTGATCCACACCAGGTTCGGAGTAAAACTCCAGTTCGGATTTTCCCGAAGCGCGGGTCCTCGAGTACCGAAGTTACTGTTGGAACCGGCCGTCCAATCGTTATTGAGGTTGACCAGCATTCCTCCATACTTGTCGATATCCTTAAAACCGGCCTGCTTCATCGCGTCCGTGCCAAGCGCACTCTGGTTCTGCTGGCCGCTGTCCACCCCGGGACGACCTGCGTAGCCGCCACGCACGTCGAGCATGAGGTTCGGCCTGAAGGTGTGTACCCACCCTCCGCCATAATTCCTTCCAGCGGAACCGCCCGCGGTGAATCCTACGTCTCCAATTGGCGTGAAAGTCGTTACCCGCTGTTCGGTATAGCGGAAGAAAACGTTGTCGCTGTCGCGGAAGCGGTGATCCACTCTGACCTGAAAACCGTTTGCGTTGTTCGTATCAGGCCGGACTTGCTGGTAATTGAATGCAGAGCTCCCGGTGAGATTCGGCTTGGGGGAATATGCTTGCAGGAACCTTTGCATCGGTATCGAAATCAAGCCGAGAGGAAGCTTGTTGCACGGTGTCATTACCTGTCCGGCGGCAGGAACCTGAACATTCCTCGAATCGAAGGTGTTGATCGGCGCTCCTGTCGCGCTATCGCATTGGAAGCGTGTTCGCATATTCGCTGACTCCGACGTGCTATACGGGTTGAACAGGTTCGGGGTCGTGACCACTGTTCGTGAGAAGTCTCCGTTTAACTCCGCGACGGTCGGCACGTACGTCAATGTCAGAGGTGGTCTGCTGTAGCGCCATCCGTCGTAGCCGCCGGAAATGAAAGTTTTGTTCTTGATGATTGGGGCCGTCACAGCTACGCCGAACTGGTTCTGTCGAAATGCGAATTTGCTGGGAGCTTTGGAAAGTGGATCAAAGTCAGTGAATGTATTGCGCGCATCAAAAGCGTCGTTGCGCACATACTCGAAAGCCGATCCATGGATGGCGTTGCCCCCCGACTTTGAGACCATGTTCATTACCCCGCCGGTTGCGCCGCCGAACTCAGCTTTGGCATCATGCCCGACCACCTTGAACTCCTGCACCAAATCCATGTTGGGAATCACAATGTATGTAGGTCCCCGAACATTGGTATTGATGATCCCGTCAAAAAAATAAAGCTTTGAACGATTCTGCTGTCCGTGGAAGGAAGGATCGGCAAAACCCGACCCCGGGATTCCGACATTTCCCTCTACTCCACCTATGCTTTTATTTTGAGCGCTGGAGACCGGCGTCACTCCTGGGGTGAGGGTCAGAAGTTGCGTGAAATTCCGGCCATTCAGAGGCAGGTCGCTGACAACTTTTTCTTCGATTACGGTGCCCAGTTCGGTCGTCGACCGCTCAACCATGTTGGCCTCGGCGGTAACGGTGACTGTTTCCGTGGGGGCACCGATATCCAGAATCACCGTCTGGCTAACCGTCTGATTCACGCCCACGTCGAACGGCGCGATTTGCTTGGTCTTGAAGCCCAGCATTTCAATGCTGAGAATATATTTTTCGGGTTTGATGTTAATAAAAATAAAGTGGCCACTGGAATCTGTGGCGGCGCGGTCCTCGATGTTGGTCGCCTGGTTGGTGAGCTTGACGGTAGCGCCGGTAATCGCTGCTCCGGAATGATCCGTAACGGTTCCGTTCACCTCGCCCGTAGCCGTCTGACCAAACAACATCGCCGCCGGCGTAATAGGAATTATGAGCAGCAAAGCTACAGCTATTTTTGCGGATAACATGAGTTCCTCCGGTGACGCGGCACCGCGACTCCCGAAAGAGCTTCTTCAGAAGCTCAGCCTGAGAGCCAATTGCATCCGCCGATTTGCGCGGGCTGCGGTAACTTGCCCGAACGTATTCCCCACCGTGGTTAGTTTGCCGGCGGTATCCATTCTCGCTGTCGTATCAATCGTGCTGAACTGCGTGTGGTTAAGCGCATTGTAGGCTTCGGCGCGGAACTGGAGATGCATTCGTTCTCCTGGCAAGGGGATATTCTTGAACAATGATAGGTCCCAATTGTTGATCCCCGGCCCGCGAAAGACATCTTTGGGCGCGTTGCCGGGAGTACACGGCGGAGGCGGCGTGCCCCGCTGGCACGGAACGGGCACGTCAAAAGCAGTGACATCGAGATAGTGCTCAACGGTCCGTTGGCCCTTAGGCAGCGTAGGACTATGAAGAATGATGACCCGCGCCCCATCTGTCGGTGAAAGGCTCAATGTATTATTGGAGCTGTTGATGGCGATACCCTGTGGGGCGCCGCTCTGGAACGTTGGAATCCCGGAAATCGTCCAATCATCAAGCACCACGCGCGCAAAGCTATTGTCCCAACGCCTACTGAGCTTTGGGAGATCCCACGTAAAAGACGCCCTCAGGATGTGCGTGCGATCGAAACCGGCTTTACCGTAATTCCAGATGCGCGGATCTACCAGAGAGCTGATCTGGTCGCCATCGGAATCCACAAAATCCATTGCTTTGGACCACGTCCAAGCGACACCAAACTGGAGGCTTTTGGCGAATCGCCGGTTCACCGCGACTTGTAACGAATGGTAGTTTGAGGTTGCCGCGTATTCGGATTCCAGAATGTCCCCGTACCCTTTGTAAAAGCGGAAAAGCGAGCTAGGCAAGCTGCTCCCCGGGGGTGCGGTTCCGTACGGAATGGCGTTTAGGTTTCGTCTCCAGAGCAAGTGCCGGCCCAGGCTACCGACATAAGCAATGTCCGCGACGGTTTTGAATCCAATGTTCTGCTGGATGCCCAGACTAAATTCCATAACGTAAGGCAAAGACCGGTGTTTCTCCAGACTAAGCGTATCGGATGGGAACATGAAGCTTCCTGCCGAAGGTAAACCCGAGATGTTTTGGGATTGGATAACCGGGTTGAGCTGGAGAGGGGGAGTCTTAGAGATATTCACGTAAAAATTGTCTCTCTCGCGGAAGTCATAAAACATGCCGAACCCGCCACGGATGACCGTATTGCCTTTTGCAAAAGGATCGTAGGCAAACCCGAATCGCGGGCCTATTTTTACGCCTGAATTTTCCCGCAATCCTTGGGGATAACCCGGATTTTGAACTCGGCTAACCGTCCCGTTGTTAGGATCTCCCACATTGGGCACGATCGCGCCGATGGCGAATTTGGGGAAAACCTTTCCGGTTCCCGGGTCCACACCGCAGGGAGAACCGAAGCTGCCGCAGTTTTTTGTAGTTGATTCGATCAATCGAACGGCTTTGGCAGGATCGAAAAGTTCGGGGACGAATCCCGCCTCATTAAGATCCGAGCTATGAAAAGGCTGGGACCAGCCGAATCGAAGGCCCAGGTCAAGAACCAGTTTTGAAGATACCTTCCAGTTGTCTTGAACAAACCACTCGATACCATTATAGCGCCCGTAAAGAGGGGGACGAGTAGTTGACTCGGTGTATGTAAAAAAATTGCCAAGCAAAGCGTTCGCAAAAGCGTTTCCGGTATTTCCGCCTGCGCTCGTAAAACCTGAACCCTTGCTGTCAAAGTTAAATGTACCGGCAAAGTTTCCATTCTCACCTTTCACCTGCCGCCAATGCTCAATGAAAATGCCTGCTTTTGCCGTGTGCCGGCCTTGGACTTTGGTCACCGTCGCTGTCCACGTGAGAACGTTTTCGACACCGCGGATCGGAAATCGTCCGTCATAAGTCACGTTCGGTGGATTCGTAAGTCCACCAAAGCTCGATTGGGGCAGCAGATTCAGAGGATTTATTTCAGGGTGAAATTGGAAGAGATTGATTCCGGTAACCGATCGACTTTTGGCGTCCAAAGCCTTCTGCTGGGGATGCGCCGCTTCGGTCCAGCGGGACCCCGCCATCGAAACTTCCAAAAATAAAGTAGGGCTGAAACTATGGGTTCCCGCGAGATTCAGGGTACGGGACTTCGGCGCATAGGTTGCCGGCAACCATCCCCATCTGGTACTGCCAGCAGGAACGCTGTTGCCTATTTCCTCCTCGGACCAATAGTTGAACACGCCGTAAATCGTCGTTTTCGGGGAGAGCATATAATCAATCCGGGCGACTTCGTTATGTTTCGGGATTCGATTGCTCTCCTGAAACTGGAAATTGGAACCGGGCGGTAGCGGCGTGTTCAGCAGCGGCAGAGGAAAAAGGTTGAGATATTTCTTCATATTCGGATCAATCATGTTCGGATTTATGTGCGTACTATCGGTAAGGCAGGGCTGGTTTCGCGTGTTGCCACAATTCCTGGGATCGGAAAGAGTTTTTCCAGAGAAGTCACCGTTACGTTCCTGTGGAGTGGGCACGGTGAGGAGTACCTGGTCCTGTGGCCTCAGTTCGCGCTGCTGTTCCTCATTAAAGAAAAAGAACAATTTCTTTTGGCCCCGATGGACAAGTTTGGGGATGTACACCGGCCCACCAAAGCTCGCGCCGGCGCTAATATAGCGATAAGGAGGATCCTGCAGGTTGCGGGCTTTGTTGAGGAAACCGCGGGCGTTAAAGGCCTCATTGCGTTGATACCAATAGACCGTCCCGTGATACTCGAGACTTCCTGATTTGGTTACGGCTTGAATCGCTGCGCCAGGCTTGCGGCCAAACTCTGCTTGGTAACCGCTGCTTTCGATCTTGACAGTGGAAATGGCATCCATGCTGATAAACGTATTCATGTTATTGGTATTCGAGTTTTCCAGGGGCACACCGTCAAGGGTGATGTTGTTTTGGCCGGTGCGACCTCCGTTGGCATTAAACGTGATGCCGCCGCGAAAACCCTGCGAGTCCGCTGACGTATTTGCTACAATGCCGGGCTGCAAAGATGCCAAAAAAGTGAAATCGCGGTTTATAACCGTGAGATGCTCTACTTGTTCAGCGGTAATGATGCCCGAGCGCTCGCTGCTGGCTGTTTGAAGCAACGCCCCCTCGGCGGTAACCGTCACCACATCGGACACGGCGCCCACCTGCAGCTGTATTTTCCCGAGCGCGAGGTGACCGTTTGCTTCCAGATTCACATTCGTTTTTTCATACCTCTTAAAACCGCTCTGCTCAATAGTGACACTGTATGTTCCCGGCGGAACGGCATTGAAGCTAAAGTTGCCATGTTCGTCGCTGGTGACTTCGCGGGTGGCCGCTGTGGAAGTGGACGTCAACTTGATGCCCACGCCTGCAACCACGGCGCCTTGCTGGTCAACGACGAGTCCGCTGATGGAGCCGGTCTCGGTTTGCGCCGAAACATCCACAAGAAAGCAGGTTAAGAAAAGTACTAGTGTGGAGACGAACTTGATGAACATTTGGTCCTCTCTGCAGGACGGTTGGAGAAACCACCCGGCTCTGCAAGCGCTTCAACCCCGGAGTGGGATGAGTCTATAGCAAAGCATAAAACAAAATTCAATATAAAAAATTGACGTTTCAATATATAAAATGGTATAAGACCTGGTCTGAAACGGGATGAACCGGCCATCCGCGCGTAGGTCCAAGCGGGTGGCGGCCAGTGCTATGGATGGGAGTACCTCATGATTCGAGCGCGTGAATCAAAATCTGCTCCGGTCGGTGTGGTCGGAAAAGTCTTAAAAATCCTGGAAGCTCTCGATGTGGCTCCCGGCGGGTTACCTCTCAAAGACATCGCGCAGCAAACGTCGATCAATAAAGCCACAGCCTATCGTTTTCTCGCTCATCTCGAAACCGAGGGCTACCTCTTCAGGGACGCCGGCGGAGCTTATCTTGTCGGCCCCAAGCTTGCGCGCCTCGGCTCGGGGAATTCGTATCACTCGACGCTTCGGAAGATTTGCCGCCCGGTACTGCAGAACCTTTGGAAGATCACAAGGGAGACCGTTAATCTCGCCGTGTTGGACGGCCAGGAGGTCCTGTATCTGGACGTTCTCGAAAGTCCCCACACGTTCCGCCTCGCCTCACAAATCGGGTCGCGGCGCCCAGTGCATTCAACGGCTTTGGGAAAAGCAATTCTTGCGCATCTTCCTCTGGAAGAAAAAGAAGATTTGCTCTCGTCACTGAAGTTAGAGCGTTTCACGCGGCATACCCTTGCCAATCCTTTGCGGCTAAAAAAGGATCTCTTGAAGGTTCGTCGTTGCGGATACGCGCTCGACGATCAGGAAGCGGGGTTGGGATCACGCTGCGTCAGTGCACCGATTTTTGATGTTACTGGACGAGTGGCGGCGGCCATGAGCGTGTCGGGGCCGATCACGCGAATCGCAAGGGATAACGTTCCAATGTTCTCAAGGGTGGTGGTGGATGCGGCAACGACAGTTTCCGCGAGCCTCGGGTATCCCAAAACATAACTGGTTGCGATTGCCGCCTCGACGATCCGCCGGACTCCACACCGGACAAAGCACTCTCACTAAAAGCTAGGGCCCAATAACTACAATCACTCGACCGGGACCATGGACTCCCACGGTCAAGGTAAGTTCGATATCGGCAGTTCTGCTGGGACCAGTGATGAAAGAGCAGCTCGCGGCGGCTCTCAGTTTTCCGGACTTTTTTCGGAAGAATTCACTCATGCTGAGACAAAGGTCACTGCGCTGAGCAACCGCGACATGGACAGGAGGGAGTAACGCCGCTGCACGGGATTTCCCCCTGCCCGATAGCATTGCTAAGGTACCAGTTTCAGCAATCGCACCGTCACATCCGGTTACTCCGATCTCGGCCAAGGCTTGTTCTTGCCGTGTGTCTCGACTCAGAACAACATTGTCCAGAATTGACCCTAAGTCATACGGCAACAGTTCCGGATCCCAGCTAAAAACGCGACGGTTGATCACCAGCGTTTTGATTCGATTGCGGACACCGGCTGCCGATGCTTCCAAAAATGTCTCGATCCCCAGCGCACGCGCTTCCCTCTGGAAACGCTCCAGGCACGGTTCGGCAGGCTGGCTTGCGAATTCCAGATGGCGAGGCATTTCGGCGGGCGCGCGAGGAAGAAGCGCAGTCCTCTCCGCCAACCGCACCCTGGCTAAAATCGTGTCACGCGCGCGATTCACTTGCCACGCTTTCTCGCTCGCCATTGTTGCTGAAAATTCTTGGCGGCAGGGACTTTGAGATCGCGTACTTTTGTCCAGCCCGCGGCCAGACCAGGCGCAGTTTTCACCCAGGCCTGCTGCGTGCTACGCCTCAGAACCCATCTAACCAGTGCGGCGAAAAACCGGTAGAGATTTGGACTCCGCGCAACAATTCCAAACGCAGTCATGGCCATCCGCATATCGAAGGTACTCAACCCTTGCTCGATACTTGTTTTTCGCAGGCTCAACAACATTTTAGGAATGTCCAGCCGCACCGGGCACACCTCGCGGCACGCGCCGCACAGTGAACTGGCCCCTGGCAGATCTTTCCAGTCGTGCAAACCCTTCAAGCCTGGCGTGACAATCGCGCCAATCGGTCCAGAGTAAGTGTCACCGTACGCGTGACCACCGATGTTCTTGTAGACTGGGCATGCGTTGAGGCACGCGCCGCAACGAATACATCCCAAAATTTCAGCGGTCTCACCGGCCAGAATATTGCTCCTGCCATTGTCGAGCAGAATAACGTGAACTTCTTCGGGACCGGACTCATGATCTCTGGCCCTCGGCCCACTGACTAAGGTTGTGTAAACCGAGAGCTTTTGCCCAGTTGCGGAACGCGCCAGAATTTTCAAGAACAGATCCAGATGCGCAAGCGTGGGCACTAGTTTCTCGATTCCCATCAGCACCACGTGAATTCGCGGAAGGGTTGTTACCATCCCCCCGTTTCCTTCATTGGTTACCAAACAAATCGTTCCTGTTTCGACTACGCCGAAGTTTGCTCCGGTAATCCCCATGTCGGCGCGAAGAAAATAGGTGCGAAGCCTTTCGCGAGCATAGCGAGCCAGGGTTTGCGGATCGTCGCTAAACGGAACCCCGATTCGCTGCTCCATCACTCGCCCAACGTCCGCGCGGCTCATATGAATGATAGGCGCGATAATATGCGAAGGCCGGCTGCGCGCCAGTTGCACGATGTATTCACCGAGATCGGTGTCCACCACCTCCATGCCCGCATGTTCGAGCGCTTCGTTGAGGTGTGTTTCCTCGGTGACCATCGATTTCGATTTCACCGCAAGCTTGACGCGCCCCTGCCTTGCAATGTCCACAATAATGCTGTTGGCCCGCGGCCCATCCTCAGCCCAGTGCACCTGCGCTCCATTGTCCTGAAGCGCGTGCTCGAACCGCTGCAAATTTCCGCTCAGGTCACGAAGGAGATCCATCTTTGCATATCGCGATATATCCCGAATCAGGTCGGAATGATCGAGACTGCTAAAGGCATTTTTGCGACGATCTCCAAGCTGAGCGGTGGCCCGGTCCAGGGCGCTGCGGAGGCCCTGGTCTCCCATAGCCGCGAGCACACGTTGTTGAAAAGGAGAACTCATTGCATTCCCTCATCCAGCAGCTGCGCCAGATGCTGCGTCTTGATCGAGGAGCCGCGGCGATGGAGCCCTCCGGCAAGCTGCAGGAGGCAGCCCATGTCGCAACTGACCAGTCGCTCTGCGTTTGAGCATTCCACGGCCGCCAGCTTGCGGTTCATCATGCTGCCGGAAATCTCGGGATTTTTCACCGAGAACAGGCCGCCGAATCCGCAGCATTCCTCGGACTCACGAAGCTCGATCATCTCCACACCGGCGACCGCGCGCAGAAGCTCCCTCGGTTGCTGTTGTACTCCTAAGCCGCGTGAAAGGTGGCATGACGGGTGGTAGGCGATCCGGGCACGAACCCGCGCTCCAATCTGTGTCAGTCCCACCACATCAACTAAGAAGCTGCTGAATTCATGGCAGCGGGCCGCAACGGAATGCGCTTTGGCCAGCCATTTTTCGTCATCCTGAAACAGCACTGCATACTGGTGGATCACCATATCGGCACAGGAGCCGGATGGAATCACAATCGGCCCGTCAGCTTGATGAAGTACAGTGATCATGTGCCGCGCCACCTTTTTTGCATCGGCTTGAAACCCTGCGTTATAGGCGGGCTGCCCGCAACATGTTTGTCGGAGAGGCACCTCGACTTCGATTCCAAGCTTTTCCAGAACCCTAACAACCGACATCCCGACTTCTGGGAAAACTTCGTTGATGAGACAGGTATGGAAAAGCTGTACTTTAGCGGGTAGTGCGCCTGACTGATGGGCCTCTGCTGGCTTCATGCCAACTCCACCACATGCTGGCGCGAGTTCCCCAGGCTGTCCACCCCTAGTTCCACCACATCACCTTTTTTCAGATAGATCTGCGGACGCATACCAAAGCCAACCCCCGCAGGCGTTCCCGTGCTGATTACATCTCCCGGGAGAAGGGTCATGAATTGACTGATGTAACTCACGAGAACGGCAACATCAAAAATCATATTGGCCGTCGTACCGTTTTGACGGGTCTCACCATTAACTTTAAGCCACATCCGTAAGCTGCTCGTGTCCCGGAGTTCATCGCGCGTGATCAGGAAAGGCCCGAGCGGCGCAAATGTGTCCGAGCTCTTGCCTTTTACCCACTGGCCTCCTCGTTCAAACTGAAAGCTGCGCTCCGAATAATCGTTGTGTAACGCGTAGCCAGCAACGAATTCCAGCGCCCGCTCGACCGGCACGTAGGTAGCCTTCTTTTCAATGATGACAGCAAGCTCGACTTCCCAATCCACTTTGGTCGCGTTTCTGGGAATGACTAAGGGATCGTCGGGACCGACAAGCGCGCTTGTTGATTTAAAGAACAGCACCGGCTCAGCTGGAATCTCCATGCCACTTTCTGCCGCATGATCTCGAAAATTTAGTCCCACGCACACGATCTTGCTTGGGCGGTGAATGGGCGGCCCCAAGCGAAGCGACGGAGCAACTCGCGGTGCCGACGAGACATTGCGCTCAAGCCACGTGCGTAATGCCGCGAGCCCTTTATTTCCAAAGAACGACTCGCCGTAATCCGCGCCAAACGCAGAAACATCTATCCGTGTGCCATCTTCGAGAAGAACGCCAGGCTTCTCATCGCCCGGCTCGCCAAATCGGATGAGCTTCATGCCACTGTTGCCTCGGCAGCGACTGATTTCGAAAATTTGGAGAACGACCTGCGCAGTACCTTACCCGCGTACAGACTCTTCCAAACATGATGAATGACAGAAACCAATTTCATCTTCGGATTTCTCCAGAACCGCCTAGAAAGAGTAGCATCCTCGGCTTTGTCCCGGAAGTTCCCAATTTACCCGCAAAATGCATTTCGAATTTTGAAATGATTCCTTCAAAGCTTGACACCCTCCCCCCTGCGCTCGTACAGTTTGCCAAGAGCAATTGTGCTTTAGGGGTGTTGGCAAGGTTTGAATACCAATCCCGCATTGCAGCGCCTGCGACGGTCAATAGACGGACCCAGATCAAGACGCGCACCTTAAGCGTGGAGCAGGATTTCGCAAGTGTAAGGGCTGGTTTCGAGGAGGTAAGCATGAAAAAATACGTTGTTTTATTAGCCTTCTTCGCTTATGCCGCAGTATGTCATGCGCAAGGTCTCGGGAGCATCGTTGGAAGAGTCACAGATCCATCTGGAGCCGCGATGGCGTCTGCGAAAGTAACGGTAACCCAAGAAGGCACTGGGTTATCACGCGGTGCGGCATCAGATCCTGACGGACTTTTCGTCATCCCCTCACTTCCGCCGGCATCATACATCATGATCGTCGAGGCCCCGGGCTTTAGCATCGCCAGGCAAACTGGGATCACCTTGCTCGCGGACCAAACCCTCACAGTAAACATGACCGTGAAACTTGGATCAACGACCGAGATCCTTACGGTGACCGCTGACCAGGTCCAAGTCGATACGTCCACGTCGACGTTAAAGCAAGTGATCGAGCAGGAGCGCATCATAGAGCTGCCCTTGAATGGCCGGAACGCGGCGGAGCTCACCTTGTTGGTCCCTGGCGCGGTGTCGGCTCCTAGCGGAGGCGCGCAGCAAGGCAGCACCAAAACGTTTCCAGGCGCTGTGACCATTTCGATTAATGGCGCTCGGCAAAATCAGATCGGCTATCAGCTCGATGGCGGCAATAACGTAGACGAGTACACCAATGTCAATCAACCGTTTCCCTTCCCTGACGCGCTCCAGGAATTCAGCGTGCAGACCAGCAACTACAGCGCGGAATATGGTCAGAACGCCGGGGGTGTGGTGAACATCATCACCAAGTCCGGCACCAATAACTTCCACGGCGATGTTTTTGAGTTTGTGCGCAACGCGGTCTTTAATGCCAAGCCTTGGCAGTCACTCACAGGACGCGATCAACTCAAGCGTAACCAATTTGGTGGCACCATCGGCGGACCGATTATCCACGATCACACTTTCTTCTTTGCCGGTTTTCAAGGCACACGCTTCCGCAATCTCGTGCAAGGCGCCTCGGGAACTGTACCCAACCCGGCGCAAAGGGCCGCCGCTACCGATCCCGCCATCAAGAACCTGCTTGCGGCCATTCCGGTCGGTGACGCAAACAACAAAGTAAGCTTCACCCGCCCTGACCACCAGGATTTTAATGAGGTTCTCGGCAAGGTCGATCATTCCTTCACGCAGAACGACCGGTTGACCGTGCGTTACTTCTACGATCGCTTCAGTCGAAATGCGGTTTTCGATCCCAACAATCTTCTTCTGTACTCCGACGGCTCGACGATCGTCTCGCAGAACTACCTGATTCATGAGACCCATATCTTCAGGCCAACTCTGGTCAACGACTTCCGGTTCAGCTACTCCCGCGATGCGGCGGGGCGCGGCCCCGGAAGCAACGTGAAGAATGTGCAGGATTACGGGGTCACAATTCCCTTTCAACCCAGCCCGAAAGGTATCCAAGCAATCAGGGTTCAGAATTTCTTCACGATTGGAGACAATCCCACTGCAAAATTCATCCGTAACAATTTTACCTGGAGCGATGATGTGAGCTGGGTGGCCGGAAAACACAATGTCCGCTTCGGCGGGGTAATTGAACGCAGCCGGGTGGATCTGGACAATCAATTCTTCCAGCCTGCCGAGTTTACCTTCGGACCAACCGCATCCGCTTTGAGCAACTTTTTAGCCGGCAAGCTCGTCGATCAAAACAGCAACACTCCGGGTTTTCGTCAGGGAAACGGAGAATTCAAAAACAATCGCGATACTTTTGCCGGTGTATATATCCAGGATAACTATCGGATGACCCCGCGGCTGACGCTTAATTTAGGGCTGCGCTATGAGCCAGTCCTTCCCTGGCGTGAAACCAAAGGCCGCCAGGAGCAGTTTCGGCTCGCTGGGCTTATTGCGGGCCTCAAGTCCACTCGATTCCCGAATGCCCCTCCAGGCGTATATTTCCCGGGCGATCCCGGTGTTCCCGAAAATGGTATCGAAGCCAGCTTGAATAATTTTGAGCCGCGCGTGGGGTTTGCCTATGACGTCTTCGGCGACGGCAAAACCAGCCTCCGTGGCGGGGGGGGTATTTTCTACGACACGCGTATCCCGGGCATCATCAACAACCGTTTTGCCGACGTCACCCCATTCAGCCCCCAGCTCGTCCTCAGTACAGCTCAAGGCGCCGTTCAACCTGGCCCCTTTAGCGATCCGTATTGCCAACTCCCAAGCTCCCGAGGTTGCGCCCCCCAAACCAGTCCGTTTCCGGCTCCTCTTATACCGCCGTCGACAACCGCATTTGCTCCCAACCTCCTCGTCGTGAGTTGGGACCCCTCGCACAAGTATCAGGCTCCCACTCTGTACAATTGGAACCTGGCTATCGAGCATCAGCTGCCGTCCAACACCCTTGTACGCGCGGCGTACGTCGCTTCCCACGGCAGTCATCTCAAAGAATCGCTGAACTTGAATCCGTCCCCTGTCAGTGGGGGCACTCCCAGACTCAACGCCCTCAACCCCAGCGTGAATAAAAGCGCCTTTGGCAGCGTTACGCAAAACTCACAGGACGTAAATTCGTCCTATCATTCCTTGCAGTTGTCCGCCGAGAAGCGCATGTCTCGCGGCTTGACGATCCTGGGAAACTACAGCTATTCGAAGAGCATAGACACGCTTCCGAACGGCGGAGGTGTAGCGGACATCGGCGCTGACACTCCCTCCACGCGCCCGTGGGATGATCCTCTTCGGCACCAGTTCGATCGGGGTCCCTCGGATTTCGACCATACCCACCGATTTGTTGTATCCTACGTCTGGCAACTGCCTGCATTGTTAGACACTAACGGCTTCGTGCGCGGTGTTCTCGGCAGCTGGCAGTTGAGTGGACTCGTTTCCGCGCAAACGGGCCGGCCACTCACGATTCTGTCCGGCAAGAATAACTCTGGCACAGGGATCGGGCAAGATAGGGCGTCCCTGGTAGGCGCTCCCTATGGCCCCGGTGCCTGCGTGGGTAACACGAAACCCTGTAAGGAATGGCTCAATCCGGCTGCGTTTCAGTTGAACCCCGCTAATACATTCGGTAATGTCGGCAAGGGAAGCTTACGGTTCCCAGGATTCTATAGTTGGGATATGGGGCTTTCCAAGCACTTTACGTTCACCGAGCGCGTCAAGCTGCAGTTTCGCGCTGAGTTTTTCAACGTCTTTAACCGCGTGAACTTTGACGAAACAAGTATCGGCAACTTCCAGAATCTGAGTTCATCGTCAAACTTTGGCGCTCTTCAAACCGCTGGCGATCCGCGAATTGGCCAATTGGCGCTGAAAATAATGTTCTAGCTCAGAGGTCCATCCACCATAGAAGAATGTGTGGCGGACAGGTCGGTAAAAGCATCGGCTCAAACAGGTCGGTAAGCGCAATCGTAACAAGGAGAAACGATTCATGTCCACCAATGAAACATCACGGCGCACTTTTCTCAAAGTAGCCGGTGCCACCGTCGCCAGCACGGCGCTCCGCTCTACTGCCGCTAGCTATTCCCGAATTATGGCCGCCAACGACCGCGTTAGGGTCGGTATCGTGGGCTTTTCCGACCGACTGCGAAGCGCTCTTGTCCCGGCATTCCTCAAACATTCCAACGACTTGAATTTTGAGTTCGTCGCCGTATCCGACATCTGGAATCGTCGCCGTGATGAAGCCGTTGCGTACGTCCAGAAACTAACCGGGAAAGCCATTGCCACTGCTCGCAACAACGAGGAACTTTACGCGCGCAAGGATGTTGACGCCGTGCTGGTGGCCACCGCTGACTTCCAACATGCTTTCCATGCGATCGAGGCTGTGAAAGCCGGCCGTGATGCTTATGTCGAAAAGCCTCTTGCCCACACCATGGAAGACGCCCGCGCAGTGCGCAAGGCTGTAAAGGAAAGCGGTCGCATCGTCCAGATTGGCACGCAGCGGCGCAGCGATCCGGTGTATCAGCGTGCTTACGAATACATCCAATCAGGTCAGTTCGGAGACATCGTCTCCGTCGAAATGACCTGGAACGTCAACCAACCGGGTCGCTGGCGGCGCCCGAAGCTTGTCAGCGAACTGCGCGAAGCGGACACGGACTGGAAGCGCTACCTGATCAATCACCCATCCGAGCCTTTCGATGCCCGAAAATATCTCGAGTTCCGCCTCTTCTGGCCGTTCTCCTCGGGCATACCCGATCAGTGGCTGGTCCACCAGATTGATACCGTGCACTGGTTTACCGGATTGCCGCGACCTCGCAGTGTGGCGGCCAACGGTGGAATTTATCTCTGGCACGATGGACGCAAAAATTGGGACACCTTAACCGCGGTATTCGATTACGGACCACTCAACGACAATTCAAAGGGCTTTCAAGTTGTTTATTCCTCGCGACAAACCAACTCTGCCGGCGGCACCAAGGAGCTCTATTACTCTAACGGCGGCACGATGGACCTTGAAAAACACAAGGTGGCCCCGACCGGAGGCCTCAACCAAAAGGCCGCGGGTGAAATGGATATGAAACCCAATCTGTTGCAGCCTACAACACTCGCGGAGGGTGCCGGAGGCCCGGAAACGGCTGCGGATACCGGCGCAGATTCCTCCACCACTGCCAACATGCGCAACTGGATGGAATGCGTGCGCAGCCGCAAGACACCCAATGCTGATATCGAAGCCGGTTACAGCCATTCCGTCGCCCTTTGCATGTGCATCGCTGCCATGCAAACCGGCAAGCGGGTTACCTTTGATGATGCCAAGCAGGAAGTCGTGGTGAGTGGGTAGATCATCCATGCACTCCGTTCGGACGAAGTTCCTTTTGCTCGCCGCGCTGGCGATGCTGTGTATGCTTGGAAGCAACGTGAAGCAGAATGCGACCGCACAGCAATCCAAGACGCAAAGAATCCGTGTAGTTCCGAACGAGGCAGAGCGCCGCGTGGATATTCTCATCGACGGCCAGCCTTTCACTTCCTACATTTATCCGCAAACGGTCAAGAAACCGGTGCTGTTTCCTTTGCGCACGGCCAACGGAACCCTCGTGACGCGCGGCTATCCGCTTGAGCCGCGGCCCGGAGAACGCGTCGACCATCCGCACCATACCGGGCTTTGGCTCAATTATGAACATGTAAACGGCCTGGACTTCTGGAACAACTCAGATGCCATCAAGCCCGAGGATCGTGGGAAGATGGGCAGCATTCACCACCGTTCTGTTATTTCTGCCAAGAGTGGAACGGATAGCGGCGAGCTCGATACGGAGGCCGACTGGACGGCTCCGAACGGCAAAGTTCTTCTCCGAGAACACACTCGGTTTGTTTTCCGAGGCGGGCCAGACTTCCGCAGCGTGGATCGAATCACGACCCTGCGAGCGCTCGACGAAAAAGTAGTGTTCGCGGACGCCAAAGACGGCATGCTCGGTTTGCGAGTGACCCGCGCCCTGGAAATGCCTTCCACAAAGCCAGAGGTTTTCGCCGACGCCAGCGGCAGGCCAACAACCGTCGCTAAAATGGATAATACGGGGGTGAACGGAACCTACTTGACAAGCGAAGGCAAGAAAGGCGATGACGCGTGGAGCACGCGAGGCCGCTGGTGCATCTTGTATGGCCATGTGGATAAGGAACCTGTGACCATCGCCATACTCGATAACCCCAAAAACCTCGGCTTTCCCACTTATTGGCACGCCCGAGGATACGGCTTATTTGCTGCCAATCCCCTGGGCCAGAAAGTTTTCACCAACGGCAAAGAGCCGGCGCTGAATTTCACGTTGCAGCCGAAGCAAAGCGTCACATTCAAATACCGGGTATTGATTCTTTCCGAAATTGCTTCGGCGAGCGATGCCGAGGCCGCTTACCAAGAGTTTGTGGCTGCCTATAAATGAGCCTGCTCCGCAGTTGGCCCGGTGCGCAGGAACAAGGCACTGCATTTCCGCGTATCTCAGTTCCAAAGTATCCATGGTTCAGTTGTTACCGCGTTCGGTTGAGTTGAAAAATCCTCGTAGTGCCGGATAAAGCTGGCGGTAGACGCTATATCTTTCATTCATCAGCTCGACACCATTGCGTTGCGCCTCGACTCGCTGGCGTACGCGAACCGAGGTTTCGCAAGCCGCGTCCACCGTGTGCCAAACTCCCGCGCCAACGCCCGCAAGCAGGGCCGCTCCGTACGCGGCTCCTTCCTCGCCCTCCACAAGCTCCACCGCCTGCCCGTAGACATCGGCCTGAATTTGGCTCCAGAGTTTAGAGCGTGCGCCCCCACCGCCAAGGCGAATCTGTTTTACTGGCACCTTCATTTCCGAAAAGATCGTGAGCGTGTCCCGCAGGCTGAATGCAACTCCTTCGAGAATCGCGCGAATCACTTCGGGCCGTCCGTGACTAGCGGCTAACCCCACCAGCGCAGCGCGCGCGTGTGGATCGAGATGGGGAGTCCTCTCACCCATCAGGTAGGGCAGCCACAGCACGCCGTCGGCTCCGGCAGTAGCGCTGGCGGCTTCCTCGCACAGCAATTCGTAGGCATCACGGCCGCCTGTCTCGCGGACACCAAAACGATCGCGGAACCATCGCAAGGAAAGCCCTGCAGCCTGCGTGACGCCCATCACATGCCAGCGCCCTGGAATCGCATGGCAAAATGTATGCAATCGTCCGAGCGGATCAAGTGCCGGGCGATCGGTCGCGGCAAACACCACCCCTGATGTCCCAATCGTCGCGCTCACGCTTCCCGGTCGCACGATTCCCATCCCCACTGCGCCCGCCGCCTGATCTCCCGCGCCGGCGACCACCGGGGTGCCGGCCCGCAGTCCCGTCGCGGATGCGCCCTCCGCCGAGATTTGTGCGCAAAGTTCAGGCGACTCATACAACTTTGGAAGAGACCGCTCATCGATGCCCGTTGCCGATAGCACTTCTTTTGACCAGCAGCGATGGGCAACATCGAGCATCAGCGTTCCCGATGCTTCGGCAACGTCGATGGCATGTACTCCGGTGAGGCGAAAGCGAACATAGTCTTTGGGTAGCAACAAGCGTGCGAAGCGCCCCCAGATTGCGGGCTCATTGTCGCGCACCCAAAGAAGCTTGGTCAGCGTGAAATTCGGCAGTGCGGGATTGCAAGTAAGCTCAATTAAACGGCTAGCCCCTAGTAATTTCGAGATGGCGTCGCATTGGCTGGCGGTTCGTTGGTCGCACCAAATCAGTGCTGGGCGCAGCACCTTATCATTGGAATCGAGGAGGACGGCTCCGTGCATTTGGCCGGAGAGCCCAATACACGCCACATCGGCGGCCGATTTTTCGCTTGGCCCCAGCACTTTTTGAACCGCGATCGTGCACGCGCGCCACCAGTCGTGCGGATCCTGTTCCGCCCAGCCAGTATGAGGTGATGCAAAAGGAGCATGTTCTGCGGTAGCTGACGCGATCACCGCGCCTCGCTCGTTCACAAGAACCGCGCGCGTTCCACCGGTTCCGACATCAATTCCCAGTAGTGTGATATCTACTCCTTCCAGCCAGCAGACTGTTCCCTCCGGCGCTGTTTTACTCGCCGAAATGTCAGGACACCATTCTATTTCGTAAAAAATTTGTAAATCGTTTCGGAGTAATATTTCGCACCGGGCATCAAAACGGTAGAAGGAAAATTGGGGTGGTTCGGCGAGTCCGGGAAATGTTGCGTCTCGAGACAGAATCCGGATCGCCGCGGGTAGGCCTTACCTCCCTTTCCATGAACCGTCCCATCCAGGAAGTTGCCGCTATAGAATTGAATCCCAGGCTCGGTCGTCCAAACCTCAAATGCGCGGCCAGTCTTCGGCTCATAAGCGGTTGCTGCAAGTTTCAATTTTTTTTCACTGCCACCATCAACCACCCAGTTGTGATCGTAACCTTTGCCAAGTTTTAGCTGTTCGTCATCCTGATCGATCCTTGCCCCGATGGCGGTAGGCTTCAAAAAATCAAAAGGACTCCCTTTCACATCGCGCAATTCCCCGGTGGGAATCAGTCCCGCGTCCACCGGAGTGTAGTGGCTGGCTTTCAGCATAAGCTCGTGCTCGAGAATGGTATCGGTTTCGCCCAGATTGAAATACGTATGGTTGGTCAGGTTGACTACGGTCTCTTTGTCCGTTATCGCTGAATAATCGATCTTCAATTCGTTTCGTTCGGTCAGCGTGAAGGTCACCTGCACGGTCAGGTTCCCGGGATATCCCTCCTCGCCATCCTTGCTCACGTGCCGCAGACGGAGCGATGTCGGCCCGCTAGACGAAGTCTTCTCGGCCGTCCACAGGGCTTTGTTGAAACCCTTTATCCCGCCATGCAAGTGGTTCTCGCCATTGTTGCGCGCCAGCGTATACTTCACGCCCTTCAGCGTAAACTCGCCATGGGCGATGCGGTTGCCGTACCGCCCTATCGTGGCGCCAAAATAGGACTTGTCGGACAAATATCCGTCGAGCGAGTCGTAACCGAGGGTTATGTCTGTTACTTTGCCTTTGCGATCGGGCACTTTGATGGCCACAACCGTCCCCCCGAAATTGGTGATGCTTACCTCCATCCCACTCTTGTTCGTGAGAATGTAAAGATCGACCTTCTTTCCATCTTCGCTTGTACCGAACTCCACTTTTCTTATGTTTTTCATTTTCCCCGCTTCTTCGGACCGCACGCTTGCGCCGACCAATGCCAAAACGAGCAACAACATTGCAGTGCCAATCCCTCGTTTCATTTTCTTTCTCCCTGGTATTTAGCAGGTCTTTGACGGATGATTCCTGGAACGGTGCAACCATTGCGAGCGCTCGGCTTTAGCTTCAATGGGCCCGCGACGATTGCTGTCGGGAAATCTCCATCAACGCAGAAAGCACGTCCCCAAAATTCGAATCCACGCCTCGCTTGCCAAAGCCAAAATAGACCCTTCGAAAAATCTCATATATTCGATCGTAAACCAGCTGCTCTTCAGGCTGCGGCCTGAACACTAGGTAGGATGGAGAGATTCCACGTTGCGCTTCTTCAATGCTCGGAAAGATTCCCGCGGCAACGAACGCAAATATTGCTGAGCCCAGGCTGGTGATCTTTTGGCTTGGAACCAGTACCGACCTTCCCAGAACATTTGCGTAAATCTGATTTAGCACTGGATTACTCGGTGGAATTCCCCCCGCATTGATGATTCGTTCCATACTCGCCCCATGTTCGGCCATGCGGTCAAGAATAATCCGAGTATGCAACGCCGTACCTTCGATAGCCGCGAACAACTCGTCCTGGGCGGAATGATGCAGGTTCCACCCCAGCGTCATGCCCCCAAGATTAGGATTTACCAGAACCGTTCTGTCACCATTGTCCCAGGTCATCCGTAGTAGCCCGGTCTGGCCGGCGCGATAGGACTCGAGACCTCGACTCAACTCCGCAATCGTCGTGTTGGCACGTCGCGCGATCGCACTGAAAATATCGCCTGTCGCGGAAAGCCCGGCCTCAATCCCCGTAAAATCAGGGTGCACGCTTCCCTTCACCACCCCACAAACGCCCGGAACCAGCTTGGTTTGGCGCGAAATTCCGATCATGCATGTGGATGTGCCGATCACGTTGACCAGATCCTTCTCGCGCGCTCCCGCCCCGATGGCGTCCCAATGCGCATCGAAGGCCCCCACTGGAATTGGGATACCTGCCCGCAAGCCCAGTTCAGCACCCCATTTCTCGCACAGCGTCCCCGCAATCTTTCCCGATGTTTCGCACTGTCCATCCAATTTGTCGCGGATACCAGAGAGCAGCGGATCAACCCGCGTAAGAAATTGCTCGGAAGGGAGACCGCCAAAATCCGGATGCCATAGCCACTTGTGCCCCATGGCACAGATGCTGCGCTTTACTTTAGATGGTTCGGTAATGCCGCAGAGCGTAGCTGCAACCATGTCGCAGTGTTCGAATGCACTCGCTAATTGGCTGCGCTTACCGGGATTATGACGCAGCCAGTGAAGCAGTTTCGCAAATCCCCACTCGGAAGAGTAGATACCTCCACACCACTCGATTGCCGGGAGTCCTTCGCGGTGCGCCGTATCGGTAATTTCTGCGGCCTCCGTTTTCGCGCGGTGGTCGCACCACAAATAATATTCGTCGAGCGGAACCATGCCCCGCCCCACCGGGACGACCGATGAGCCGGTAGTGTCGAGCGCAATCGCTTCCACGGCATCGCCCCGAATACCGACTGTCTCGAGCGCCTGGTGTGTCGCATCAGCCAGCGCGCGCATGTGGTCTTCGTGCGACTGGGTAGCAAGCTCCGGTTCTTCCCGCTTGCGGTGCAGCGGATATTCGCTGACGGTGGAACCCAGCGTTTTGCGTTGGCTGTCAACCAGGGTGACGCGGACGCTCAGCGTGCCGAAATCCACTCCGCACACTATTGCCATTCGAACTCGCGCTCTGAAACTCTAATTCCCGTGCGCATAAGTCTCCCACCCAAGATAACGTGTCGCAGCTTCGTGCAAAACCGCAGCTACTACCGAGAAATTTGCCGCGACATGGTGTTCGAATCCATTTTCGCAAATATAGTGCAGCAACTTCTGCAATTCCGGAATCTCCACAACGCCGGCCCCACCGAAGGTTTCCAGCGGATCATCGGTAAAGTTGCCCCCGCCTACGTAACCCCGAAGCTGTCCGGTCAAGTCATCGGTCGAAAATCGCGCGTAACTCATTGGGCCGGATTTCACGCGCCCCACGCAGGTGCCAAACGTATTTTCCTTGCCCACGGTTCCCGCAATGATCGCCTGAAAGTCCATCTGCACGGATCGGAAAAAATGTTTCGGCAGATTACTGCAATGGAAGCACACTGCCTTGTTTGGGTTATTGCCGTAGTTGTTGTTCCAATCCAGCAGTGCGCTGGGGGTTCCCGAAGCAAGCTGCAGCGCGTGCATACTTAGCACCCCGCAGACGTCCGTTTCGCACGCACTCGAGAGCAGTGAGTCGCTCATCATGCTCATCACCGTGCAAGGCACCACTCCCAGGTTTTCCTCCATCGAAGTCCAACACTGCACCGCGCTGATCTGAACATCCGCGGACTTCATCCACTCGTCTACAACCGCGCCCAGCTTGGCCATTTTGACGAGCGCTGCCTGCGGAATCCCTGCAGTGGTGACGTATCGCTCGATCGATTTTAACTTTTGCACCGCGCGATCGTCTGTGTCCGCCATCCGGCCGATCCGCCCGATCACTTCCGATAGATCCAGCGTTTCTACCGAGATTCCGTTGGCCTCAAGAATCTTTTCGCTATAGCGCACCGTATTGAATGCCGTCGGACGCGCGCCGATTGCGCCGATGCGAAGATTTCGCAGTCCTTTCACGACCCGGCAGACTCCCGCGAAGTTTTCCAAATCTCTTTGAAATTCCTCTGAGTCGGGCTGAACCGTATGAAGCTTCGTCAGTGAATAGGGAATGCCATACTGCTTAAGGTTGTTGCATGCCGACATTTTTCCGCAGAAGCTGTCGCGCCGGTGCGTGATCTCCATCTTTGCAGGGGTATCGGGGGTGGCCTGCACGAGCACCGGCACGCCGAGGTTCGCCAGCCGCAATGTATCGGCAATCGCGCGTTCGTCTCCGAAATTCGGCAACGTCACAATCACGCCATCGATTTGGTTCTCGCGCGAGCGAAACAACTCTGCGCAACGTTTTGCCTCCCCGTGGGTTTCCACAGCGCCATGCTTGCTCTGCTCCGGTCCGAGCGCCACGACGTCCATCCCGGCCTTGCCCAGCACCTTGATCATTTCCTCGCGGCCCGACTTTGCCAAATGGTCCGGAAAGAATCCGCGGTTCCCTACAATCAAGCCCATCGTCATCTTTTTGTTCGAATCTTTCATGGTCGCTTGTCCCTTGCCATCTGTCTGACCGGCCTCTCAGATTCATTTTTGAGTGGTGTCTTGCCCGTAATAACGATCCTTACCATGCTTGCGAAGGAAATGCTTATCGTGAAGAAAGTCCGGAATCGGTTTAACGGTCTGCATAAGCCCCACCGTGTAATAGGCCATCCTGGCGACTGTTTCGAGGATGACGCAATTTGTCGCGGCGCTTTGCGCGTTTGGGCCCCAACAAAATGTGCCGTGGCTGCGCACCAGCACGGCTGGAACACGCATAGGATCTAGCTGCCCAAACGCGCGCACGATCGCGTGACCGGTGTTTTTTTCGTATTCGGAAATGACTTCTTCGGACTCTAAGCTATCGGTTACCGGCACCGAACCATGAAACGAATCGGCATGCGTAGTTCCCAAACAAGGGATGGCCCTCCCCGCCTGGGCCCACGCAGTCGCAAATTCCGAATGCGTATGGCTCACGCCTCCGATCTCCGAGAAAGCTCGATAAAGAGCGAGGTGGGTAGGCAGGTCAGAAGAAGGCCGCAGTTTCCCTTCGACAATCCCCCCGTCAAGATCGGTTACAACCAGATCGGAAACCTTGAGCTGATCGTAGGGAACGCCACTCGGTTTAATAACTACGAGCCTCTCGTCGCGGGAAATGCCGCTAGCATTTCCAAACGTATAAAGCGCCAGTCCCCGGCGGACCAGTTCAAGATTGGCCTCGAGCACCTCTTCGCGCAGCTTCTCCACACGCATGGCTTGACCTTCGCAATTCCTTCCAGGCGAAAATCCGGGTAACCGGTTTCTCGAATACTATAAGACAGCCCTCCTAATTCAATCTTTATCGTTGCGCAAGGACCATAGGCCATCGGCCTTCTTGCTGTCAAGCTCGAGGCATCTTTGAGCGAAATTTAGTCTGTACGTCTACATACCTTTACTGGACGTTTTCCATATAGCGTGTTACAAGGTATCCAAATTTCGCTGTGGGCTAACGGTGCGACGCAGCCCCGTGCGGCGTTGCGAGCCGCTTCAGTTGCAGCCTGGAGCAGAGTGTTGTGAACCGCCGTAATCATAGCCAATACGTCGTCAAGTCACTGGTTCACGCCTGCGATATTCTCGCAGCTTTTCAATCCCAAGGTGAAGTCCTTCGGCTCAAAGATGTAGTCTCGCGCACTGGCTTTAATAAGGGTATGTGCTTTCGAATGCTCTATACCTTGCATATGTGCGGTTTCGTTGAAAAATTAGGCGAGAACCAATACAGGGTGTTGTCTAACCTCCGCCCCAGTCGCAGGTACCGGATCGGATACGCTTCGCAGGGGCAGGATTCTTCTCTTCCTCGCGTGGTCCGATCGAGCTTGTTGAGCGCCGCACTCGCCGAAAATGTGGAACTGATCATAGTTGATAATCGCTACGATCGCCGCGTGGCGCTACGCAACGCCGATCACCTGATTCGCGAAGAAGTTGATCTGGTTATTGAGTTTCAAACCGATGAAGCGGTAGCTCACGCGATTGCCGGTAAATTCCTCGAGGCCTCCGTTCCGATGATCGCAATTGACATCCCCCACCCTGCTGCAACGTATTTCGGCGCCAACAATTATGAAGCGGGATTGCTTGGCGGGCGTCACCTCGGTCGTTGGGCCAACAAAGAGTGGTCGGGCACTGTAGACGAGGTCTTGATGATTGAAATTCGCAGGGCCGGCTCAGTGCCGCAAACTAGAATTCAGGGAATGCTTGCAGGTATCAGCGAAACGCTTCATCCGGTCAAGAAATTTAATGTTGTCCAGATGGATGGCGACGGGCAGTTCGTCCGGACTCTCGAAGGGATGCGTAAGCACCTGCGCGAATCGAAAGGAAAACACATTCTCGTGGGGGCCGCCACCGATCCCAGCGCACTGGGTGCTTTGCGCGCTTTCCAGGAGGCAGGCCGCGCCAATGATTGCGCAATCGTTGGACACAACGCCGAACCCGAAGGCCGGTCCGAATTGCGCCAGCTCAATACTCGCTTAATCGGCTCAGTCGCCTACTTCCCGGAAAAATACGGCCCGCACATCATTCGCCTGGCTCTCGACATCCTGGAACGAAAACCAACTCCCCCCGCTGTGTTCATCAAACATCAACTGGTCACGCCGCAAAATGTAAATCAACTCTACCCCAACGATATATTGATGAACCTCCTGAAGTTCCCAGCCTAGCTTGGCTCACGGCAGTTTCCAACCCTTGCAAAAGTTGACTCTGCTAGACTGAGTTTATCTGCCAAATTAAATTCCAGAAATCTATAGTAACCAGAAAGATTACCCCGAAACAGTCAGTGTGACCGTGGCAGTCCGACTCACACCACCACTCGTGCCGGTAATCGTAATCACGTACGCTCCGTTTGCAACATTATCGCCGGTCAAGGTGAGCGTAGCGGTCCCGGATCCAACCACGCTCGCTGGGCTAAAGCTGGAAGTCATTCCCGCAGGCACTCCGGTGGCGGTAAAAGTGACGGTTCCAGCGAAACCTCCGGTGGGCGCTACGGTCACTGTGAACGCGGCCGAGTCACCCGGTGAAATAGTCAGCGAAGAAGGAGACGCTGAAATCGAGAAATCACCGCCTCCTGCGGTATTGACCACCAGCGTCACCCCCGCAGAATGCACCAAGCTTCCGCTTGTGCCCGTAATGGTTAGTGAGTAGGTTCCGGCTGGCGTCGTGCTGCCGGTCGTGACCGACAGTGTGGAACTGCCACTGCCGGCCACCGACGTTGGGTTGAATGTTCCTCCCGCTCCGCTGGGCAATCCTGACACGCTAAAGTTGACCGTCCCAGCAAAACCTCCCGATGAGGTGATGGCAGCGGCATATGAGGTGCCTGTACCGGCGGTTACCGTTCGCGAGGCGGGAGACGCTGCGATCGAGAAATCCGGCGTGCTCACAGCGTTGACGACCAGTGTCAGGGTTGCGGAATGCGCTAGGCTGCCGCTTGTACCCGTAATTGTTAGGAGGTAACTTCCCGCTGGCGTCGTGCTGCTGGTCGTTACCGACAAGTTTGAATTTCCACTGCCTGCAACGGACGCTGGGTTGAATGTGTGAGTGGCCCCGCTTGGCAAACCTGTGACACTGAAGGTGACTGTGCCGGTGAAGCCTCCGGAAGGAGTAACGCTGGCAGTATATGAAGTGCCTGCTCCAGCGGTCACGGTCTGCGAAGTCGGCGAAGTCCCGATGCTGAAATCAGGAGCCCCCACGGTCGGCATCTCCAGATTCAGATAGTCATACATTGCGTGATTGCCGCCCAGATACCTGCGCTCCAATAACGTGATGGTATTGGCGCCCAGCCGCAAAAGCGAGACTGGAATAGTTACATAATCAACTCCATACTTGGCGTGGATGCCTTCCCGGATCAGAGCATTCCCTCCCCCGACAATTGGGTAGAAATCTCTGAGCGGTGGGCTAAGCATGTTGGGATCATTCACAAAAACCTGTTCCGCAGCATGGTCGGTGCCCGCCCACGCTATGGTTAGGGTGGCGTTGCCGCTGGCCGGCACGCTCGCCAAATTGAAATTAATGTTCCAGGGCCACGCGTTGTCCACTCCATTGACGATGTACGAGGTGTGTACGTAGTTCCAATCCGTCGCCCAGTTGCTGATACCCACGGTGTAATTCAGCGGATTGGTGAATTCGACCGAGAAATTGTTATACAGGAAAGCCTGGAAGTAATCATTTCCGTGCCTGAACTCGGCTGCCGAACGATCCGGTACGCCAATTTCCCAGGCGATGCTGCTACCCGGATGAGAAACATTCCAAGTCACGTTGCCCAGCGTCATCGCAGCCCCCGCACTCACGGCAATGTTCGCCTGGGAATACTCACCGACCGCCCCATTAACAAAGGCATAGAGCGTATAGCTTCCCGGCCGCACATTGGGAATCGTGAAGTTACCGGCAGCGTCGGCTTTCACCCAATACTGGTAATTCTTGGATTCATACTGCCAGGTGCCACCGGCAGCCGGTTGCGCCAATCCGACCCACGCGCCGGCCCCCGTTAGGGATGTTTTAATCGGGTCGGAAACAATGAAAGCACCAGTGACGGTTCCACGACCGCTGGCCGGGGGATAGTTAGGGTTCGTCACCCAGGAGTATGGCCAAGCGGCCTGCTCTGTTTGAACTTTGGCTTTCGCGTCCATCCAGCAGGCGTCCGCCCCGGCAGGGCACGAGTTCATGTAAAGCAACCACGGCCCGTACATCTTGCTCCAGGCTTCGCCAGCGGCGACACTGGTACCCGATCCGTCGTAATGATTACGGCCGTAATGCACAAGAGTGTAACCCTCCGCGATCGTTAGGTCCTGCTTGACCGGGCCGTCATTCAGGAACTCATAGCTGCCCAGAACCACCCAGACTCCAGCCCTGTTGACATTGCTAGCGTGGCCCCACGTGCCAATCTTGTTGTATTCCCCGTTGTAATCGTACTTGCCAAAGTAGGTGTTCGCGCGAACCCCGGTATTCAGATACACCACCTCGGCAATCGAAGTCGGTGAAGCATTAACGATATCAAAGTAAGAAGGTCCCTGATGGTGTCTGAGATCGTCGACGTAGATGTTCTCAAAAGTAAAATTAGTTGGATCGTTCGGATGCTTCCAAACGGTTCGGTACTCACCCACATTTGTGGCCGCGTAACTAGCCGGATGACTTAGAACCGAGTAGGTGTACAATCCCGAGTCACCGCTGCGCAAAACGTAATGAATGTCGATATCGAAGGCGTGCGGTTGAGTCGTGTAAACCTGAAAAAATGAGACGTCAACGAGATCCGGCATTTGCGTTGTGATCGAGTAGACGCACGGCCCCGGTTGCTGATAGCTCGCGCCACCATCCATGCTGTAATAGATGTTGCCGCTTACGGTCTCGAGCGCGCCAAGCTTCATCGAGGTTACCTGCCCATTGCCTTTCTGAATCACTGCCGTGATGGTTCCGTTGGCAAGGGTGACCGTTGTTCCGTTATCGGTCAGCGAAACAGCAGCCTGGGCATGAGTCGTTGTCACTTGACCGGCAACAACAAGCAACAGCAACGTGAGCAGTCTTGAATGCAACCGCATTGCGAGTCCCCTCATCCGATTTCCTCCTGATTCGACGTGGCGCCGGTGTGCTAGTACTTTTCTCGACAGAGAGAATTTTTGGCGCTCTGGTCAGTTACGTTGAATGCAAGAGGCTGTCAATTCGGTGTTCTATTGAATTAACTTGTTTTGTATAGCGAAACCGCAGTTAGCGGCACTATCAAGTGCACAAGTCATTGAAAGAGAACAGACATTGATCTAAGACTCGGCGCAGGACGCGCTCTTGAAAACGGGAGCGGCTTAGGGTCCTGCGTTTCGCAATACAAAACAAAACCTTAACCGCGGCACAAACTCGACTTTGCGGCTGTCATACGCCATTCTTTAATGAATCCAGTTACGTAAATGTGCAGTAGAATTCGCATCCGGAAGTAACACTTATCAGACCAGCTAGACGAGGAACTGTATGACCGAACTGAGAAGATTCTCTGTCGCGCAATTGTTGATCTTCTATTCCGTTTGCATTGCTGCCGTTCTTGCTCTGTATTCAGTTCACCCGCTTGCGCAAACAAATACGAAGGAAATCTTGCTTTGGCCAAACGGCGCTCCCGGCGCATTGGGAGATCAGCCCGCAGACAAGCCCAGCATTACACCTTATCTCTCCACCGCGGTGAAGCCAACCGGCTCGGCTATCGTCGTTTGCCCTGGCGGTGGATACGTTAGGCTAGCCGAACACGAAGGCCGGCCGGTCGCCGAGTGGCTGAACTCGATCGGAGTCCAGGCTTTCGTGCTCCAGTCTCGACTGGGCTCGAGCGGTTATCGTCATCCGACGATGTTGCAGGACGTCCAGCGAGCGATTCGTTATGTTCGAAGTCATGCGGGGGAGTTTGGGATCGATCCGCATCGAATTGGCATCCTCGGATTTTCAGCCGGTGGACATGTTGCGTCATCTGCGGGAACTCACTTCGATTTGGGAAACTCTTCATCGAGCGATACGGTTGAGCGCGTCTCCTCGCGGCCTGACTTAATGGTTTTGATTTATCCGGTAATTACGATGGGGAAATTCGGCCATGCAGGTTCGCGGGACAATCTTCTCGGCAAGGAGCCGTCGCCTGAGGCTGTGGACCTCATGTCCAACGAAAAGCAGGTGACGAAGGACACTGCGCCAGCATTTCTGGTGCACCCGGAAAATGACAGCACCGTTCCAGTAGAAAATAGCCTGATGTTCGCCGACAGTCTGCGGAAAGCGGGAGTTGGCTTCGAGTTGCACGTTTTCGAAAAGGGACCGAAACACGGCTTTGGCTTAGCTCTAGCGGATCCGCTCGTAAGTGCCTGGCCGAAATTGTGCGAACAATGGCTAAGACGCCACGGCTTCTGAATTCGTGAGAAACACCGCACTCTCACACGCCTGCACGCGAGTTCGCGATTGCCAAGCACTGTTCTTCTTTGACAATTCATCTTATGACCCAAGTGAGCGCATCCGGTTTTTTCCTAATCAGGACAAACTTCTTCCTCTTGGTCATCTGAATAAAAAGTTTTCCTCATTCCGTTTTTCTTCCCCGTTGACAACACGCCGCTCTGCGCTAGAATAGCCGCCTCTTTTCGGGGACATCGTCATCCGTGGCTTCAGTACCAACTAACAACGTCGTTTGGCAAACTAATTTCGCGGGCCTGCCAGTCCCGTCGCGCGGAAAGGTACGCGATCTCTACGAGATTGGCGACCGCCTGCTCCTTGTGGCCACCGATCGCCTCTCCGCATTCGACGTTGTGCTTCCAACTCCAATTCCAGATAAGGGTCACGTCCTCACACAGCTCTCGCTGTTCTGGTTTGAGAAGCTTCACGACGTCATTCCCAATCATGTGTTGAGTGCGAGCGATTTTCCTGCTCCTTTCAATGCTTTCAGTCATGAGCTTCGCGGCCGCGCGATGCTCGTGCGCCGAACAAAACCCTTGCCAATCGAATGCGTCGTTCGCGGCTATCTATCCGGCTCCGGCTGGAAAGATTATCGTGCTACCGGAAAAGTCTGCGGCATCTCGCTGCCCGCGGGACTTCGCGAATCTGACCGCCTGCCCGAGCCGATCTTTACTCCGGCAACCAAAGCCACAAGCGGCCATGACGAAAATATTTCTTTTGCGCAAGCGTCCGAGCTCGTTGGCCGCGAACTCTGCGACCGCGTTCGCACTATCAGCCTCGACATCTACAACCGGGCTGCTGCTTACGCCGAGCCACGGGGTATTATCCTCGCCGACACCAAATTTGAATTTGGCCTGATCGGCGATGAGCTGATCTGGATTGACGAAGCGCTGACGCCTGACTCATCCCGCTTCTGGCCTGCAAAGGGCCACCAGCCGGGCCGCGCGCAACCCTCATTCGACAAACAATTTGTGCGCGACTATCTCGAGCGTATCGGTTGGGCCAAGCAGCCACCCGGTCCCGACTTGCCGCCCGATGTGGTGGCAGCTACTCGAGTCAAATACCGCGAAGCTTATCGTTTGTTGGTAGGACGCGAACTCGAGTGATTGCAACTGCGAATTTCGATCACACAGGCCAGCCGCGGAACGACAACCTTTCGTTGCGGAGCGTACGACGGTGAAAGATCAACTCGAAACTCTGATAAGCCAAATGGTAGAGCACGGAATCCTTTTCGACGAAGCCGTCACCGAATTTGAGAAGAAATTCATCAAGCGCGTCCTCGACCGCAACAATGGCAACCAGTCACGCACCGCTCGAGTCCTCGGCATTCATCGCAATACCCTTAGCCGCAAAATCGGCCAGTACAAGCTCGAGAACCGGCACCGCCCTCGCTAGATCCGCACCCGCTAAAACAAGGGGCCAGGCTTTGCCTATCACGCCTGTTTCGTGCCCTTGCCTTTATCTTATTCCTCTCGGTAATCGAGCAGGATGACTCAGAGGTTAGCCCCTTTGCAAAACTTAGCGTTTTCACAGCCCTTAGAATTGCCTTACAGCAAGGCCTATAAAAACGTACATGCATCGCTGGATTGTTGGTAATGCATGCTCTGTTACGGTGAGAGGTGAAATCAATCTAGTGTCGGAGGAGGACGATCCATGGAAAACGGGCTCAAAGAACTTTATATTGATGAACTTCGAGACCTTTTTGACGCTGAAAATCAATTGTTAAAGGCACTACCCAAAATGGCCAAAGCCGCGACCTCTGAGCAATTGCGGTCAGGCTTCGAAGAGCACCTGGAACAAACGCAAGAGCACGTGCAACGCCTCGAACAGATCTTTGGCGAGCTGGGCGAGAAACCAGCCGGGAAAAAGTGCAAAGGGATGCAGGGCCTGATTGCGGAAGGAAAGGAAATGATGGAGGAAGACTTCGAGGGGGCGCTGATGGATGCCGCGCTCATTTCCGCAGCGCAACGGGTCGAACACTATGAGATAGCGGCGTACGGGACTGTCCGCACGTATGCCGGGATCCTGGGCGAGGAGGACGCTGTATCGCTGCTCGAAGAGACTCTCGAAGAAGAGAAGGAAACTGATCAGAAGCTGACTGAAATTGCAAAAACCATCAACTTTGAGGCGGAATCGGAATCGGGCGAAGAACAGTCCGAGAAAGAAGAGACTTCACACCGCAAGGCCAGAAGCGCAAGGGCAAGTTAGGCAGGAGTTTTTGTGGGGTTGTTTTACGTGGCAAGCAGTGCGGGTTAGCTATAACCAATCTGAAAGGGGGAGTAGCAATGGCAGACAAATCGAACAAGAAACAGAATGAGCAAGGTGGCAACCAGGGTGGTGGCCGCGGCGGTAACCAGGGCGGCGGAAGCAGCCAGCCGCCCCGTGCGGGTGGCCAGCAAGATCGCCAATCCGGTGGGCAGCGGCAAGGCCAACAGGGTGGCGGAGGGCAGCAGGGTGGTGGCAATCGTGAGGAGCGTGAGGGTGGTCGCGGTGGTGACGAGCGCAGCGGCCAGGGCGAGCGCCAAAGATGATATCTAACGACTTACCGGCCCACAGAACTACCCTTTGAAAGGAGGCATTCAAATGCCGAGTAAACGTTCCGGAAGCAGCAGGGGTCAGCGCAGGAGCAGTGGCGGGGGCCCTTCGTCCAAGAGAGGCAAGAAGCGCGGAGGTGGTAGTTCCCGAGGATCCATGGGAGGCCGGGCACCCTCTGGGGGCGGCAGTAGCTTCGGTTCTTCAAATCAATAGTTGTTGGAACAGCACAAAAAATGGGGATGGGGATGTTCGGTTAGAACATCCCCATTTTCTTTCAACCTTCAAACGTCAACCATCCGTGCGGCATCACCCACGAGTCTAATTGCGATAGCACGACCCCGCGTGGTGGTAACGAGCGAAATGATTTTAGTGCGCTCTTCCCTTGCATCCTGCATGGGTGCAGCCACAATCAATGTCGGGCGTGCTTCCTACTGTTTCGCACTGAGTGCTGCAATAACGGCTCTTAGGAGCAGCTACGCAGCTGCAATTGGGATGGGCACACTTGCCAGGCTTTTCTGCAGGCATTTATTTTCTCGCTTGGGCCTTCAAACCCACACCCTAGACTCCCAGGTTGTATCTGTGCCTAAGGCCACGACCGACGGTATAGCGCACAACATCTTTCCACTGGGATATGCGAGCGCCAACTTCGAAGGGCTTGATTAGAGCCCTGTAGGTTATCGCGAGGGCGGAAGTTAACATTGCATCCTCCTGGGCCAGACCGCTGTTCGATTCGGCCGTACTGTATAGCAACGCAAGAAGAGTGCAAATCCACGATGCGCTGTAGGAAGGATACTTTCATCACGGTATATTCGTAGCCCTAGAAGCCCTGAATACCAACTGCAGGGGTAAATGGCGGGAGGTCGGGGAGCCAACAGCGGGGGGCGGTGTCCGCGTACTATTTTCCTCTCAGCAACAAAATGATATCGATCAAGGCCAATATACCGATGCCTACTTCAAGGATGAATGACCGCGCCTCATTGAATTCGTCGACCATGAAATCGTAGAGCTCTCCGGCGGTTCGAAGCTTCTCCTCCACTAGATCGCGGTATTCGTTAACTCCGGTGCGGCTCGCGGCAAGCCGATGTACGTGGGCGTAGTAAATATCGCTCACAAATTTGATCGCGTTATCCACACGTTCGGTGAGCTCCATCACATCCAACCGCAGTGTGTTGAATCGTTGCGCTTCGCGTGGCGAACTCCACCGCAAAAACAAGATATTCTTCTTTCGTTCGAGAGTGCCGTACACATGCGAAAGCACCCGACTCATCAGAGTATCGTAATAGCGGAATTCCAGGAGCTGCAATTTTGAATATTCCAGGGCCCGAATGGTCGCGTCCGACTCTTCGGAGCGGTCGTAAAACCAGCGCGGCCGCCGACCCGATAACCACAAGGTCCGACTGGTAATAGGAAATACTCCCTTGTAATATTTCCTCCGATGTTTTGTCCGCGAGCGGAAGCAGCTCCCCGCGGAGCAACTGCGCAAGCTGCGGCCCCCGTAACGACAATAGTTCAGCCCCAGTGATTGGTTCGCCGCTTGGGCGCCCTATTTCCTTTACGTTTATTACCAGATATTCTTCCTGCAGCCAGTCCTGTGTAGGCTTGATTATCGCGGGTTGCATTTGGTCCAAATGGCGGCGCACGGTGGCCCGCGCATCGGCTTCGATATCAACGGGGTCGATCCAGCGCGAAGTTTCGGATATTAGCGTGTTCCAATCGCATTCGAATGGCAGCTCCAACTGAAGCACCACACCAGCAAATGAGTAATACCGGATCGAACAAACGGCGTGCTCTTGGGTCTTCAGTGTGACTGAATCGGCTCGCTCCGTGACCGGAGCCTGCTCAAATCGCACATAGTCTGGGGTGCGCCTCGGGAAGATATTTTCTACCGGTTCCCCGCGCTCACCCAAGAGCTGCCGCAGTTTCTCGAGGTCAAAAGCTTCGGCGACATCGTAGAAGAAGAGAATGCGGAAAGAGCCGCGCAAAAGTTCGGTGTCTCTTAGGACGGGAGAAGTCGCTGTGTGCGCCTGGGTAGGCAATTGTCAAGACCTGAGCGGTGTTCCCACGCGGAATCGCGTGTCCGGAAAGATTCGCGAGCTCTGAACTCCCTGGCTCTAAGCTCTCCAAACACTTCTCACAGGTATTGATTAGCTGCAGGTGGTCTCGTCAATCCCGTATACCTGTCAGTCTAACGCTTACAAAAGGTTGCCTTCGGTAGCGCTAACTGGTACAGGCTCGCATGTCCACGCAAACCAAGCTGGTAATTGAGGCGAGGGAACAAATTCCTTGACTGCCTCCGTGGCACTGCCGAATAATATGCCACTTGCGCTTCCCTTCGGGTGCCCTATCGTAATCGCGAAGCGCATCATGCCAGGAGCCTGTCCATGAAACGTTTCTGCTTAGTCTCAGCCCTTCTTGCTGTTGCGGCGTTCATTCTTCCAACGGTCGCTGAAAACCGGGAGCGCGAGATTTTTCAGCTGGAAGAAGCAACCATCGCCGATATTCACCACGCATTTCGGTCGGGTCTGCTGAGCCCCGAGCAGCTCGTGCGTATGTATCTCGCCCGGATTGACGCATACGACCAGGCCGGCCCACGGCTGAACAGTTACTTGCATGTGAACGAGCACGCGATCGATGCCGCACGCGCCCTGCATGATGAAGACACCAATGACGACCACGACAACCACGACGCCAAACCTTTGTTCGGCGTTGCTGTCATCGTTAAGGACAACGTGGATACCCGTGACATGCCTACTACCGCGGGATCTGTGGCCCTCGGCGGTTCCATACCTCCAAATGATGCCTGGATCGCACGAAAGCTGCGACGCGCCGGAGCAATCATTCTCGGAAAGGGCAGTCTGACCGAGTTCGCGAATTTTCTGACTGCGGGCATGCCCACTGGTTATAGCTCGCAACTGCGCCGGCAGCTATTCCAGCGTGGCGGCGATTTGGCGACGGTCGGCTACGGATTCAATCCCTACGATCCTCGGCCCGACCCGAGAAAGGAATTCAATGATGGTCGTCCGGCTCTGGCGACTGGTGGCTCGAGCTCAGGCCCCGCTATCGCTGTGGCCGCGAACCTGGCGACGGTGGGCGTCGGCACGGAAACATCTGGGTCGATCCTTAGCCCCGCAACGCAAAATCTTCTTGTGGGCATTAAGCCGACCGTTGGGCTCGTGAGCCGCACCGGCATCATACCGATCACTGCTGATCAGGACACGGCCGGCCCGGTGGCGCGTACGGTGAACGATGCCGCGAAGCTTCTCGGCGTGTTGGCTGGGTACGACCCTCAGGATCTAGCGACAGCTGCATGCCTTACACCGGGCAAGTGCTTCAGTGATTACACGCGATTCCTAAAGAAGGATGCACTTCGCGGTGTGCGCATCGCGGTCCCACATTGGACTTACTGGACCGACAACAACCACAACGTGAACCTCAGTGCAGAGCAGCAGCAGGTGATGAACGATGCCATCGAAGTGTTGCGAGCCGAGGGTGCTTATGTCGAAGACTTTCATGAGATTCCGACCCAGCAGGAGCTAATCAATTTCCCTGGCTGTGGCGCGTTGCCAATTCCCGCAAACTGCTCCACAGTGCTGCTCTACGGCTTCAAACGTGACCTCAATGCCTATTTGTCTACCCTGGGCCCAAGCGCGCTTGTTCACACGCTTGCTGACGTGATTGCCTACAACAACGCGAACGCCTCGGTGGCGCTTAAGTACGGCCAAGTGCTTGCGATTTCTGCCAATTCACTCAACACCGACCCGGGCAGTGGCGACACGATCCGTTATCAGAAGGATAGAGCAAAAGATGTCGACATTGCTAAGACCCGCGGGCTCGACGTTGTCTACAAAGATTTCGACGCCATCCTATTTCCAGCGAATCGCGGTGCGAATATCGCAGCGCGCGCGGGTTATCCCAGCATCGTAGTACCAGCTGGGTTCGTACCGAATCCAGCCGTGCCGCCTCCACCACTGCCGCCTCCAACGCCCTTCCCGGACGGCTTCGACGCGCAGGATGCGCCTTACGGGGTGACTTTTTCTGGGCCCGCATTCAGTGAGCCTCTATTGATCGGGCTGGCCTACGCTTTCGAACAGGCCACCCAACATCGCGAGCCGCCAGCCAGCACCCCACCGCTGCCGAGCGACATTGTCCGCGAGCGCCACCACAACTAAACGGGTATTGTTTGAGTGCGAAAGGTTAGCGACTGAGCAAACAAAAGTTCAGCGCTGGATTGTGACTTGAGTAGTCCCTTCTCAATACCTGGACGACCCAGAATAACCTGAAAGAAAGAGACATGCCCACCACCGTACCCAACACTTGCGACCAGAATCACGACTACGGCGATGAGCAAAAAGCCTTTCACGGCGGCCTGATGGATCGGTTCGTCGAAGCTCTCAGCTGCAACGATCCGGTGCTCGGCAAGAAGAGCGTGATGGGCTACTACGACGGCAACACGGTCACTGCCTTTTGGAACTACGCACAAAACTTCGCCATGAGCGACAATTTTTACAACACGACATTTGGCCCCTCCACACCTGGCGCGCTGAATTTGGTCGCCGGCAACACCTATGGAGCCACCCTTGTGCGCGGACCAGCTAAGGGCGAAATCGCGGACGGTTTGTCGTTTGGCGCGGTCATTGGTGACCCTCGACCCGCCACTGATGTCTGCGCGCCGGCCTCCGGAGCAACTGTTACCATCAGTGGAAACAACGTTGGTGATCTCTTAAACGCCGCGGGAGTTACCTGGGGATGGTTCCAGGGCGGTTTCGCGGATTGCAAGGCTTCGCATACCGGCATGACAGGATTGACCAAGCTCGATTACATTCCGCATCATGAGCCGTTCCAGTACTATCCACAGACCGCGAACCCCAAACATCTGCCCGCTACATCTATCGCGATGATCGGCAGAACCGATCAGGCCAACCATCAGTATGACCTCGCTGACTTCTGGAAGGCCGTAAACACTCACAACATGCCCGCCGTGGCCTTCCTCAAAGCAGCCGGATACCAAGATGGCCACGCGGCTTACTCGGATCCGCTCGACGAGCAGCAATTCCTCGTGGAAACAATTAACGCCTTGCAGAACTCATGACTTCGGAAGGAATCCTGGGAATCGTTTTCTTCATTCGCCGAGCGAAGCGCTCGACGAAATACTGGGCAAGGACCGGTATGTCATCCGGACGCTCGCGCAGAGGTGGCAAATAGATTGGGAAAACATTCAAGCAATAGAAGAGATCAGAACGAAATTTGTGATCGTTCGCCATCTCCTGTAGATCACGATTGGTGGCGGTGATGAGGCGTGCGTCGGTAAAAAGGGTGCGCGGGTTTCCCAATCGTTCAAACTCACCCTCTTGCAGCATGCGAATAAGTTTGGTCTGCAGCGCAAGAGGAATCTCGGAGAATTCCTCGAGGAAAAACGTTCCGTGCTTGGCCAATTCGAGGCGCCCAATGCGTTTGGCGATCGCGCCCGCAAACGCACCTTTCTCGTGACCGAAGAGCTCGCTTTCGACGCCCCCTGCGGGGATGGAGGCACAATTAAATTTTACGAAGGTGCTCGAGGCGCGAGGACTAAGATTGTGGATTGTCTGGGCAATGAGTCCCTTTCCCGTACCGGTCTCACCACAGATGAGAACAGTTGACAAGGTGGGCGCCACGGCTTGGACTCGCTCCAGTACAAGTCGCAGCGCTGCGCTTTTTCCAGCAATCTCCTCAAAGCTCATGCTTCTTCTTGGCCCCATAGATATAGAAATGAAAAACAAATTCTGGGGGATGGGTTGCAAAATCAAACCCCTTTTTTCTAAATGTCAGGAGAGACTAGGCGGGGAGTGTGAACTGCCCATTACATTCCATTGAATACTTGTTAAATGGTCTTTGTTTGAGTGTGACACTCGGAACACTCGGGCTTCACCAAACGTCCTACCGCAGCGACGGGCCGCTCGAGCTGGTTCTCGTCACTTCGATTTCCACAGTTTTTTTCGCTCCCGGTGGCTTGTTACACGATATTCAAGATTGCTTCACACGGAAGTAATGCGCACCTAGTACTTTCCACCAAGAAATCTTTCACCTAAGCAAGATCAGTCGTCGCCGTGCTTGCGGCAAGGCGGGAAGCGATCCGCTCCATTGCGCGGTGAAAAGTCTTCTGCAGTGGCAGAACGAGAGAAAACGTGAAGCCGCTTGAGTTGAAAATTCTGAGGAGGAAGTGATGAAAGTGAAATGGTTCCGTCTGCTGATGTTGGCGGGAGCTGTGTATTTGTTCGCCGCAACGCCGAAGGGTACATTTGCCCAAATGGATCAAGGCAGAATCGGGGGCCAGGTTGTGGACGCAAAAAATGCCTCCGTTGCCCACGCCACGGTAATTGTCCGGAATGAGCGCACCGGCGAGTCACGCACCGTAGAAACCGATGGCGAAGGAAATTACCAGGTTCTTGCTCTGAAGCCTTCTTTCTACACGATCGGCATAAGAGCCGACGGATTTGCTCCTGCGGAAATGACCAACGTTCAACTGAGCGTCGGCCAGGAAATTCGCCGAAACTTCACTCTGCAATTGCCGTCGGTGAGCCAAACCGTGGAGGTTACCGGAACCCTGGAAGGGGCCATCGACACCAGTTCCGCGAGCATGGGCGTCAATATCAACGAGCGCGAAATTGCGGAGCTCCCTCTGAACGGTCGGCAGGTTTCTCAGCTGTTTTTGCAGGCGCCGGGCTCGCAGAATGTTGGCACAGGTACCTTTGGCGAAGTCCGTTTGAGCGGGCGATCTTGGGAAGAGAATGCCATTCGCTACGACGGCATTGAGGGCACCAACGTCATAAGCGGAGCACCCGGGGTGCTCAATGACGAGCTCAATACACCCTTCCGGCTGCAAGCCAGCCTTGAGAATATTCAGGAATTCCGCGTCGAGTCCAATAATTATCCCGCCGAATACGGCACCGGCTCGGGCGGGCAAATCACTTTGATCACCAAGTCCGGATCCAACGCTTTTCACGGATCGGCGTTTGAGTACCTCCGGAATGACAAGCTGGACGCCCGCAATTTCTTTGACCCGGTGCAAAAATCGAGGCTCCGCCTGAACCAGTTCGGTGGATCGCTGGGCGGTCCCATCGCCAAGGACAAGCTGTTCTTTTTTGGGTATTACGAAGGCTACCGTCTAAGGGCCGGGATCAACAGCATTGAAGCGGTTCCGCACGTGGCCACGCAGGCGGTAACCGGTCAGCCCTTAGGCCGAACGGTGGATCCTCGCATTCAACCGTTGCTTCCGGCATTCATCGGCAAGGGCTCCTTTATCCTGCCTGGCGCTTCCAAAGATCCCGCTAATTTCGACATCTACCAGCTCAACGGCCTGTCAACGGTTGACGAAAACTCTGGTGGTCTGCGCCTCGACTATCGCATAAACGAGCGCCACACGTTGTATGCGCGCATGTTCCGGGATCAAGGCCATTGGATTTCTCCGGAGGGCGTCACTGGACGGCAGTTGTTCGTTACCCTGAACCCGCAAAACGCGGTCCTATCGCTACAGAGCAACCTCAGCAGCAGGCTCGTCAACGAGGCGAAGGTAGGTTTCAACGAGGCGCTATCGCGAATCAATGGCGTAGCCCCAACCATACCCGGAGTTGATCTCTCCAATATCGCGGTCAGTATTTCGGGCAACGTAGCCAACTCGGGAATCGTTGGGCAAGGCTCCGATACCGGTGTAGCAACGCCCGGCGGATTGGTTCGTTCCAACAGCGCGTCGAACGGCCAAGCGCAGCCTTACACTCCGTACTCGATTTCCTACATCGACAACCTTTCCTGGCTAGCCGGCAAGCACAGCCTCAAGTTCGGAGTGGAAGTCCGCGCGCTTCGACTGTATACCGATCGCATCGGAGGGAGCACCTATACCTTCGCAAACCTGAACAGTTTCCTCAGTAACACATTGGCGTCGACCGCCTACCTCAGCCCGGTGAGCAGCCCCAGCCCTTACAATGCGGGCGCGACCGGTAACCGCCTCCTGAAGGAGGAATACTATATCGGCTACGCGCAGGATGAATTCAGGATCCGCCCTAACCTCACGCTGAATTACGGTCTGCGCTACGAGTATTTCGCGCCGATGCGAGAAGACCGCAATTTGTACATCGGATTCGACACCAACACCGGGGTAATAAGCAGCCCGAACTTCTGCTACTCGCCGGTGTTTCCGCAGACGGCCCCCGGAGTGTGCCCCGGAGGAGCTAGGGATTGGTACAAGTCCAACACAGGAAACGTCGGTCCACGAGTGGCCATCGCCTGGTCTCCGTTCTCTTCGCTTCAGGGACTATTTGGAGGCGACCACACTGTTTTGCGCACGGGATTTGGCATTCTATACGGCCCTCCGCAGGCGGAGACTTTGCTTCAGCCAGTCGAGAGCGACCGTGTCTGGATGAGCCTGGGCGGAGGGAGTTACTGCGGCGCAACCGATCCCGCCTGCCCAACCACACCGCAGAACTTGACGGCCTTCTTCACCAACCCGGCGAATATCAACAATCGACAGGCTCAGGTTCGCGCCTATGCCCCGGACTTTACCGTTCCCGAGCGTATCTATCAGTACACGGCCTCGTGGGAACAGCAGTGGGGTAGCAAATTTGTAAGCACAGTGGCCTACGTCGGCAGCCAGGGACGTAATCTATTCTTGCGCAGCATCACCAATAAAGTCGTGTCCGTTCGGAACAACACCGCCAACGGCAGCGCCATTGTTTTTCGGCAGTTTGACATCGATCGGGGCGGAAACACTGTGTTGCGCCCCTACACCGAAATTGACTATAAGACCAGCGGAGGCTACGACGCCTATAATTCTCTGCAAGCTCAGCTGGTTCGCCGCTCGCGTGTTGGCCTGACGCTCAGTGCTCAGTACACTCTGTCGAAGAGCTTTGGAAACTCCGCCGGGTATAAGGAAGCTCTCACCGTTGGCAATCCCTTCAACTTCGACTATGACAATGGCTACAACATCTTCGATGTGCGGCACTCGGCCAACGTGAGTGCTCTTTACGACTTGCCATTTGGCAAGGGCAAGCACTATCTAAGCGACGCGAACGGGATTGCTCAAGGCGTCCTGGGCAATTGGGAACTGGGCACGATCGTGAGCTTGCGCTCCGGTTTACCGGTGGACATGCGCATTGTTCGTCCCGATGCAGTGTTTGTGAATGGTGCGGGGGCGGTCTTCGGTTCCCAGCTCGCTGGCTGCACCATGACACCCGGCCAGCCGAACACTTGCTACACGGCGGTCATCAATACTCCCGGTGGCGGCAGCTCTCGCAACGTTCGTCGCCCCGACCTGATTCCCGGCGTGAACCCGTTCTTGCCGAACGGTTGGCTCAATCCCGCCGCATTCACCGTCCCCAAGCCTGGAACATACGGAAAGCTGCAGCGCGGAGCGCTGCACGGCCCGAGCTACTCGCAAACCGACCTGACGCTTGCGAAGAGGTTTCCGGTGCATGAATCCATGAGCGTGGAATTTCGCGCGGAAGTTTACAACCTGTTCAATCACAGTATCTTCCAGAATCCGATCGCCACACTTAACCCCACATTAGGTACCGGTGCGAATCAGATGCAACCGGGTATGCCGTTTACCTCGCTTTCGGCCGGCGGCGGTGGACGGTTCGGTCAATTCAACCAGACTGTGTCCAGGACTGTGGGCACCGGAACCAACCGGCAGATTCAGTTCGCCCTGCGCCTGAATTTCTAGCCTTAGGAAGAGAGAGCAACGAGGGGCTCGCGGCAGCTCGACGCGAGCCCCTCGTTGTTGCAGTTGCAAAATGCGACGGGCGCTTCGGCATCGGCGAAATCAAAGGGTAGCGAAACCGTTCATCGCTTGATCTCCGCGGCTTCCTAGAGTTGGCACCGTTAACAGGGCCGCTCTTCCAGAATCTGCTCGAAGATGCTCGGGATCTCGAAGACCGCGCGGTTTTTCAAGGCACGGACATTCGAGCGGTAGCGCGACAAATTTTCCGGTTGCAGCATTTGCTCAACGGCTTTATCGATCTCCTTGAAATTCGGCAACACAATTCCCAAATCGCCTTCCTCTATCCACTCGGCGTTGTAACGTTCTTGTGGAAGCGTCCGCGAATTCGACTCGACGATCACGGGTAACTTCATTTCCAGGGACTCCGAGATGCTTCCCGGACCAGGTTTGCCGATGAAAAAGTCCGCGGCGCGCATGAATTCGTTCACGCGCGCTGTGAATCCCTCGACGTGAATTGGGAGCCTCCATTTCTTTTCGCGCAGATGCGTAGCCAGAGAATCGTTTCGTCCGCAAAGCAGGATGAGCTGTAGCGGTTGTGAAGAGCGGCTCAAACGATCGGTGATTTGCAGCATCACCTCCGAACCGTATCCGCCGAAGAGCACCAGTCCAGTGGGCAGATCCGGCTGAAGGCCCATCTCGATACGTTGTTGCGGGGGCGGTTGCAGCGGCCCCGTTTCATAAAAGCGAGGATGCAAAATCATGCCCGACGCTCGAAAAATATGCGCGTCATCATGCCCGAGTGCATGTGCCTGCTCGACAGCGCGATCGCTCCCACAAATCAAGAATTGTTCCTGACGCTCGATCCAAAAATGCGGCGGAAAATCGGCCAGGTCCGTGAGTACGGTCACGAAGGGTTTGCCCGGCGCCGCCGCGCGAAAACTCTCACAGAGCGCGCGATTGAAATGCGGGATCACAGAAATCAGCAGGTCTGGTCGGCTCTCGGCCCAGTAGTCGGTAAGAAGTTTCACTGAGGCTTGGTGATAGACGCGGATCGCTGTTTGTAGCACGCGGAGGATCTCGGTACTTCCGAGCGTCCAACCCTTGCGAAGAATCTTGTTGTACATCTCCTGGATGCGAATGCCCGTGACCTTCCGAAAAACGTCGAGAGAGTCCATAACGATCTGGAAATTCACCAGGCGAACGTCCCACGACCTTTGTTGACGTTTGATGACAAGTTCCAGAGCAGTTGCGGCGTTGCGATGACCTCCGCCGGCGTCGTGGAAGACGACGTCAAGCCGCTTCATGTAGCTCACAAGGGGCTGTACTCATAGGCACTTCTCAGCCATTCCTTTCCGTCCGTAAGCTGAATGTTGGTCGCTACTATCACGACACGTTCACTGGATTTTTGCAATCGTGTCAAATTCGCGTAACACCTTACACGATACCAAGGATTATGAAATGCGACCTGCACGTGCATTCGACAGGCTCGGGGATGTGCAAAAGCCCCGTGCTCGAACGATTCTGCCGGGAATGTTATAGCGACCCTCGCGAGTTATACGACACTCTGAAGGCTTGGGGAATGGATTTAGTGACCTTAAGCGATCACGATTCAATCGATGGTGCAGAGTGCTTGCGCCCTCATAAGAATTTGTTTCTCAGCGAAGAGGTTACCTGCCAGATGCCCAGCGGCACAGAGCTTCACGTGGGCGTCTACGATATCAGCGAACGCCAGCATTATGAAATCCAATCGCGCCGCAAAGATTTGCTGTCCCTGCTAGCGTATCTTTCGGAGCGACGGCTATTTTATACCGTCAATCATGTTTTCTCCTCATTGACCGGGCGGCGAAACGCAGACGATTTTCTATGGTTCGAGTCGCTGTTCCCTGCCTATGAGACGCGCAACGGCCAGATGCTTCCCGAGCAAAACGCACTCGCTGTGCGGCTCGCCCAAATGCACGGAAAGGCTGTCATCGGCGGCAGCGATGCCCACACCCTTGCCTCGGTCGGAACAACGTACACGGAGGTGCATGGGGCGCGAAGCGTCGAGCAATTTTTGAGCGGGATTCGCGTGGGCCGGGGAGTAGCGCGCGGCGAAGAAGGACGGTACAGCAAGCTCACTCGCGACGTCTTGCAAATTTCCGTGCAGACGATGCGCGAGAGGCGCTGGACAATCGCTCTGGCTCCCCTCATCGGTGTAATTCCTGCTTGGACGTTTCTGCACATTTGTACTGAGATGGTGTTCTCTCGCTACTGGGAAAAACGGCTCTTTGGGAAACCTTCGCTCGAACAGAGCCGGCTCTGGGATCTCGGAAACCAGATCGAGGAGGCAGCCACGTGACTCTCACACGCGCTGTCTGGGGCTATATCGACAACCGCGACCGTCGCGTCATGCTCCGAATGCAGTGCTGGCGCGCACCCCGCTGGATCCGATTGTGGATGACCTATGCCACACGCCTGGGTGATGGCTGGGTATGGTATTCGCTGGGGCTCATGCTCCTGGTGTTCGGCGGAGCGAGCCGTTTCGCCGCCCTCGGTTCCGGCGCACTCGCCTCTCTGGCCAGCATTTTTTTATTTCGCTCGCTCAATAACATGAGTCGGCGCAACAGGCCGTGTGAAATCGAGCCCCATTGCTGGTCGCGCATTCTTCCTCCCGACCAATTCTCCTTTCCGTCAGGCCATTCCATGACGGCCTTTGCGATTGCCGGTGCCATCGGCACCTTCTATCCGCATCTTCAGGCGCCGCTGTACTTTCTGGCGACTAGTATCGCCCTATCGCGCATCGTTGTTGGCATGCACTTCCTGAGTGATATTGTGGCTGGCTCGGCCATTGGGGCTTTGCTCGGCTACGGTTCTGTTCAGTTGTTCCACTAGAAGCGCGGTATTCATTGGCCCGCCTGGCATTCAGCGTCTTCACGTTTGTTGAACAGATGCGACGGTCAATTCTTTGACAATCCCTGCTTGCATTGAAACTACTCGAATGAGTCTTGAAGCGTTGATAGGCGGCAAACTAATGAAGTACGCGACCCTGGGATAATAAGCTGCTCACCCTCCCGCGGTAAAACCGTCGCTTAACTCCGTGTTTCACTGAAGGGTACCGCCCCACGTTAGTCTCCAAATTGCTCATTGAGAGATCTAGCTAAAGGCTGTTGCAAAACCCCGATTCTTCAAATTCTATCGGTTGACCCAGTAATTTCGTGGAGCAAGGGGGCTCGATGTTGCTTTGAGCTGCCAGCTTTGACCGGCAACCTGGCAAAGTCCGATCGGCTCCGGTG
>DATNLZ010000074.1:0-2836 GCA_035602605.1 Candidatus Dormiibacterota bacterium | reverse complement strand
GCCAACGGCAAGTTTGCCAGCCTGAAAGGCTGGATAGTCAGAAGAGGGCGAGAGGGATCGGCCGCGATGTAGATTGACCCGGTGGCGGCTTGAAAGTAGGATTTGGCTGCGATTTTTGCGGGTTCTCGCGAGAGAGAAAAGGGACGAGGAGACACCGTGTACTGTTCCAACTGTGGCGCGGCGATGGTGGATGGTGCGGCGTTTTGCTCGAATTGCGGGCAAGTGTTTTCGTTAGCCGCGGCGGCTCGGGCGCCGATACTGAGCGCATCGGTTGCGGCGCCGATGGAAGGTGGCGCGGCGGCCATTCGCGAGCATGCCGGATTCGCCGGCGTACCGCGCGTGGAGTACGCGGGATTCTGGCTGCGATTCTTGGCGTTCCTCATTGACAATGTTGTGATGGGTATGGCCTTCGCCTTGATAGTGATTCCGCTTATCTTTTTGACGGGACTGGGCGGATTCATCGGCACGATCCATCCTGACGAAGACTTCAATGATGTGGGCATCTTCATGCTCATCGGGCTGATTTTTCTTGCCGCAACAGTCAGTCTGGTCTTCACGTGGCTGTACCACGCGCTGATGGAGAGCTCGGAGTGGCAGGCCACCGTCGGGAAAAAGGTGCTGGGTCTGGTCGTCACGGACATGGCGGGGCAGCGCGTCAGCTTCTGGCGTGCGACGGCGAGGCACTTTGCCAAAATCATCACCAACATGGTGCCTGCATTTATCGGATACATTATGGCGGCCTTCACGGAGAAAAAGCAGGCGTTGCACGACATGCTGGCGGGATGCCTGGTGCTGCGGCGAAACAGTTGAAGAAAGTGTGCGGAAGCAGCAGATTTGATTGAGGACTGTTTTGGGGATACCCAATCGCAGGTGCCATAGCGAGCCCGCATAGATTGGCGCCTGGATTCTCCCCACCGTATGAACTAGCGGCCACCCGCCATTGTTTATTCTTATCTGACAGCTAAGAAGCCGCTATTGATGGAAACCGCCGCAAAACCGTCAACGTTGGAAAGTATTCTTCGACAGCGATGTCCCCGCTGCCGCATGGGAAGGATCTTTCGTTATTCCATCTTCCGCGGATTCCCGAAGATGCAGGAGCGATGTGCCATCTGTGACCTCAAGTTTGAGCGGGAACCCGGCTACTTCCTGGGCGCCATGTACATCAGTTACGGCTTGGGAGTTCTAATCATGGCGCCAATCGCCGCGCTGCTTTGGGCTCTGACTGGATGGTGGGTTACGAAAGTCATCGTCTGGGCCGTCGTGTTGTTCTTGCCGCTCGCACCGACGATCACTCTCTTTGCCCGAGTACTGTGGATCTATCTTGACCAGAGCGTCGATCCTGAACGGCGACGCTAGCGAGTCTCCCCACGACTATGCGCCGAAAAGGGCTGGCCCGCCAGCGAAGTATACGATTCGCATTGGTTTTTCTGAAGAGTTCTGCCCACATCGCAGGAATGGGTGTACAAAATTGAACAGACGCTCCCCGTGTGCGCGTACGAATATTGCAGCTTGGCTTTACGGTTGGATCAGGGAGTACGCGAATGCCGACCCATTGCCCGCGGTGTCAAAGCAAAAATATCAGTAAGTCGAAACGCAGAGGGTTGTTTGAATCCCTGGTTTTCAAGTTGTTCCATGTGCGTCCCTATCGCTGCCAGTCCTGCGATTTTAGGTTCTTTCGCTGGGCCGACCCGCACGTGCACAGTGCCTCTCACATAGCCACCACAAGTACTCGGTCAGACTTTCAAGGAGCCATGTCCCCGTTATCTGAAGGAGAGAACGCAGTTGACGAAGCTCTGATGGGACAGAGGACCGCTGGGAGCGAGCCCGTTCTTGAGGGGCGGTAGGAGCGGTCAGGCGGATCAGGAGTGCAATTCGCCGATCATTTTCGAAGCGAACGGGGACAACGATGGCAGCCCAATTTGCGCCTAGCACGCAAGCCAGTGAAAAAAGTTTGGTACGGGCGGGCCAGCACGGCGATGCTCAGGCGCTCAACCTGCTCTTTCACCGCTATCAGCGAACGCTTTTTCATTTGGCTCTCGGCATCATGGGCAATCCCCAAGATGCTGAAGACGCCTTGCAGGATGGTTTGCTTTCTGCTTTTCGAAACCTGAAGAGCTTTGAAGGCCACTCACAATTTTCGACATGGCTCACGCGAGTCGTAATTAACGCTGCCCTCATGCGGCGCCGCGGTCAGGCAGTCCGTCTAAGCGCCGCGGCAACCCAGCCAATCAGCAAGGATGAAATCCCGATTGCGGAGCGTTTGGTGTCCAAAGGCCTAAACCCCGAGCAACTCTTCGGACGCTTGGAAATTCGAGAGATCATCAAGGACCACATCGATGAGCTTGCGCCGGTTCTCCGTACCGCGTTCGTCCTGCGCAAGGTGCGCGAGTATAGCACCAGCGAGACCGCGAAGATGTTGAGGGTGTCCGAAGAGACGCTAAAAGGGAGGCTGTGGCGGGCGCGCCGTGAGCTCGCCAAACGCGTGAGTCGAAGTCTTCTCCAAGGTGCGATTGCACCTCCCGATCACGAATATGAGCCGTGAGAAAGTGCACCGGGCAAAGTACCGTGCTTATTGTTCTACAGCGTCAGAGGAGAAATATATACCGGCAATACCGTGATCCTACGGGATCTTTCTGACGAGTTTCCTTTACTCCCGTCAGAGTCCCCGGCGCGCAAGGAGGGCAACCGACTAGGTTTCCTCTGGCGCAGCCAGACTATTCACGACTCTGCGAACGCCTTCCACGGATTTCGCGGTCTTTTCCGCCAACAGTTTTTCCGCACGGGACAGAACCGTACCAGTTAGGGTGACGACGCCGTTATCGGCGTGGATTTGCAC
>DATNLZ010000067.1:0-5477 GCA_035602605.1 Candidatus Dormiibacterota bacterium | reverse complement strand
GGAGGGTTTTCGCTTCGAAAATTGTCACTGATAGTTTTCCAGGAGGTCTGTGCCTCCACGAGGTACTCGCCAATCGACTCATTGGCAACCCGCAAAAGCATTTCCCTGGCAAACTGGCAATCGCTGGTGGTAGTGAACAGCACCTTAATCTCGTCCCAGACAAACCGGAATCCTTGTGAATAGTTGAAAACGGTCCCTTTCAAGACGGTGCTGTTGGGTATGCGAACGACCCGGCCGTTGTACATGTCCTTGCTCACCCAGTTCCCCGTTTCCAGCAAGGTAGTTCGCAGCAGTCCGACGTCAATCACATCACCCCGAACATCGCCGATCTGAACTCGGTCTCCTATGGCGTACAGCTTTGAAAAACCGATGGAGAAAGCGCCGGCAATGCTGGCCAGCACGTCCTGCAGGGCTACTGCCACACCCGCGCCGGCGACTCCGATGGCAAAGCTGAGGCGGCCCAGGCGATCTTCAAAGAGGATGAAAACGAAAAGGAGGATCGTGGCGTATCCGGAAAAGGCGATGAACTTGCGAACCCTATACCGCGAATCGGCCTGGCCAAAACGCCGGGGCAGGGCTTTTTCCAGCAGGCGAAACGTACCGTGAATAAGGAGGATTCCGACAACGGCGGCAACGCATTTCTCTAAGAGCGAAAGTGAAACAGCCTGTCTGAAGAGATCGTTCATCCAGCCACCATCACTCCTAGTTCGCGGCTATAGCGCGAAATAAGACTACCAGACCCCTTAATGCCTTCAAACAACCGCGATTTCTGATTCACGTGCGCTCGCCTGGCCCTTATGATGCGGTTCGTCTACTGTTGTCTCTATTCTCTGCGGCTCCCCGAAAAATGGCCCATAAGTCAATTCAGGAGACAGTTTTGCTCACGCTGGACTACTCGAAAAGCGAGGCATAGTCTCTGCCCATGACTCTATCGGCCCGGAATCGCCCCGTCCGACGGAAGCACTCTTGAAGAGCACCGTTGAACATACATAACGACACTTAATAAGGCGCTGCGCCAGGCCGCTATTGATAAGCTCTTTAAGGAAATTCGCTTCCGCAGCGCGCTCCTTGCGGGAGGTTTGCCGCGTGAACGATTAGCGTCCCCAGCCGGGCGGCAAACCGGCGTGACGGAGCTCTTCTTCAAGATCGTCCAGGGCCTTCCGCGCCTGGCGCAACTCATCGGTTTCCACAAACTCTCGCACCTGCATTTGCACGGGAACGGCCGCTCCGCTGGTCAAGCCCGAAATGCCTCCGCCGCCGACGAACACCGTCTTGATGTGAGTCTGCCAGGCGTCTAGTTCAGCTTTGCGCAGCCGCGCGCGGGCTTCCGCAAACCGCCTTCTCCACTGTTTCTCCAATTCCGCTTCGCCGGCCTTTGCCGATGGCTCTTTGCTATCGGCAGCGAGGGGAGGTGGGTTGTGCGCTTCCATGGCGCCAGGTGCGACGGTCGGGAAGTTGTCATTCGTGTAAATCTTCTTGGACTTCTTGCTCTCAAGCTCGCGACGTTCCCGCTCCCGCCGCGCCACTTCGCCCAAAGACTGCGGGCTTGCAGGCCCTGCCATCGACAGTAAGCCGATCACAATCCAAGCGCTCCAAACTCCCCAATAGAGGGCTCGCTTCATGGCAATACTCCTACCCTTAGGATGCGAAAAGACGGCTGCAGTGGCAAGCCGATTCTGTTTGCATGCGGGATAATCTCATCGAACTGGAGATTTGAAGTAACACTTCGCTTTTCGGGTTAGCGCGTTTACCAGGCACAGGGCGAAGAGTGGAGCCCCTGTCATATAACTCGCGGCGCCGATTCGGTAACGGAAGGTTTCCTGAAACCACCTATCCCGGTTGGATTTCTAATCTTCTGGACTGCCCCTTTGGTTTCCTTCATAGGTCCAGGCTGACAGTCACCTCGTACACGCTTAGTTGCGGAATGGAAGGAACTGATCACAGCGCAAACGCAGACTGCGATTCATGGCGATGCTTGCCCCGGGTTATACTCCTCACGGAAACGACGTGCTGCCGCTGCAAGAGGAGGACAAATGGTTCGCGTAACGCGATGTGTTCTTCGATTCGTTCTGCTGTGCACTGCCCTCACTGCCATTGCGACGGCGCAGAGCCCCGGCGCGATTCCGGCGCCCACCCTGCCTGTCGCCGATCGGCACGCAGCAGCAGAATCATTGGACATCAGGGCCGCCGTCGATGCATATCTAGCGAAGATGCCGCCCTCAGAACGGGCTCGTTCCAACGCCTATTTCGAAGGCGGCTATTGGCTGCTCTTGTGGGATTTTCTCTCGACCGTCGTCGTAATGTGGCTGCTGCTCAGGTTCCGATGGTCGATGCGCATACGTGACCTGGCCGAGCGCATTACGCGCTTCCGCCCCCTCCAGACGGCGCTCTACTGGGTTCAGTTCATTATTGTCGTGTCTGTGCTCACCTTCCCGCTCACCGTATACGAAGGGTACTTCCGCGAGCACAAGTACGGCCTCTTGAATCAGACGTTCGGCCCGTGGATGCGGGACCAGGCTGTTATGCTGGCCGTTAGCGTGGTGCTGGGCGGGATGCTGATGGTACCGCTCTTCGGGCTAGTGCGGCGCCTGGAAAAAAGCTGGTGGGTTTGGGGAGCCGTGGTGACCATACTTTTTCTGGCGTTCGTCGGCCTGATCGCTCCGGTGTACATCTTCCCTTTATTCAACAAGTACACGAGATTACAGGATTCCAGGATCAAGGATCCAATCCTCAGCATGGCGCGCGCAAACGGGATTCCTGCAACCGACGTTTACGAGTTCGACGCCTCCCGGCAGTCGAACCGGGTAAGCGCCAACGTCAGCGGCTTCGCCGGGACACAGCGAATTTCGCTGAACGACAATCTCTTGAAACGATGCACCCTGCCCGAGATTCAGACCACCATGGGACACGAGATGGGCCACTACGTTCTCAACCACGAGTACAAGGGATTGGTCATGTTTGGGGTCGTCGTGGTGATAGGGTTCGCCTTCCTGAACAGGTATATCAACTTTGGCCTTGCGCGCTGGGGAGAGAACTGGGGCATCCGGGGGATGACCGATGTGGCCGCGCTGCCGCTGTCGATTATCGGGTTGTCCGTTTATTTCTTTCTCATGACGCCCGTGACCAACACGATCACGCGCACTATGGAGTTCGAGGCGGACATGTACGGCCTCAATGCAGCTGGTCAACCCGATGGCGAGGCCAACGTAGATTTGATGCTGGGAGAATATCGCAAACTTGATCCAGGGCCGATTGAGGAGTTCATCTTTTTTGACCACCCCAGCGGGCGCACTCGGATCACCGCTGCCATGCGCTGGAAGGCCGAGCACCCGGAGTCTGCATCCCCTGAAGAGCTGACAAGACCCGTCTTCAATTCCCCGTAGGAATTGTCTGCTTATCTTGGCCAAAGTTCATTCGATACATCTATTATGTTTTGTCGATTCCTGCGCAGAAGGGAAACACTGTGGCACAGAAAATCGGCAAATTCTCGCGTCAGCTGGGGTCAACTCCTCGTTAGTCGCCTAATCGGAGACTGAGGCGTATCCCAAATAGGAGTTGAGCGACTAGCGCACTTCACTCACCTTCGACTTGCCGCATCCTCCCATGCTCAGGTAGAGTTTTGCGGAGAGGCCCTTATGCAAGGTCCGACCGTTTGCGCGCAATGTGACTTACCGGAAAATCGCTGCACCTGTGAAAAGTACTGCACTATCTGCAAGGGGCAGGTAAACGTGCGCCTTTGCTCCGACGGTCTCTACTACTGCCCCGACTGCCGGGAAGCTTGCGAAGTCTCTCTGGCCACCAGCCGTGGCAACTGAACCCAAAGGCCTCCTCCTGCACATCGACGCCGACGCGCGCCTGGCGGCCGCGGCCGGAGGCGTGATTCGCTATCTCGCCGATGCCGCGGGACTCCAGAACGACGCCGTCGCTCTATTGCAATCCGCCGTCATCGCTGCCTGCGCGGAAGCTTTCGAACGTCTGACAGGAGACCATCCTCAACTGCAAATCACTTTCACGCGCTTTTCCGATCGCATGGAAGTCGCTCTGTCCCATCTACGCGAAGACTCTCCGGCGGTTGGCCTCGATACCATCGCGGGGTTTACGGCGCAGGCTGGCGGCACGGGATCCATGCAGGTCGTTTTAGCCGGTTTCGACCGCGTCCAGTACGAAACGCACGGCGGAGAAGCCGTCACTCGCTTGACGAAATATATCGGCCGGGACGCTTCCGGCATTTAGGAGTTGTTCGAAACGAAAAGGCCGGACAGCGCGGCTGTCCGGCCTTGTCCTCTTGCGCGGTATTGTTTTCAGAGTCTTACATCTTCAGCGCGAACGTGTTTTTTTGAATGAGTGAGGTCATCTGATCGTCGCTGAGCGACATCCTCAGCGTCAATCGATCACCCGCGGGCGTCACGCGCGCTTGATCGAGCAATTGCGCCAGATCGGGATTCTCCTTCTGCGCCTGGTACCGTTTGTAGAGGAACCCCGCCTGCAGCAACTGGCCAAGCGTGTTCGCATCCTCGGTCGATCCGCACACCACCTGGAACTTTCCTTCGATGCCGCTGCTCGCGTCCACGTTGATAATCATGTTCTGCATCCGTGCGACGAGTTTCGCCGCTTCGGGGAACTGTCCCACTTCCGGCGCCAGCTGCTGCATCGCCAGCCGCGTGTAAGCGGGATTCAGCACCGCCCAGACCACGCCGCTGCCGTTCGCTTCGTTGATCAGCGGGTAAAGCCTGTCGTTGCGCAGCAGTCCTTCCTCGCCGCCAAAGCGCACTTCGATCATCTTTTCGAGAACGGCGCGATGGCCAAACGCCGCGGTATTCGAATCGATGAAAAAGAAGAATAGATCGTTCGCTCCCGAACCCGTGCCAAACGCATAGAGCGTATAACCCCGCGATTTGAACGTGGGAAGCTTCTGTTGCTTGAAAAACGCTTCCGTCGAATTCGGATTGTAAGTGCCGAGTGCCACGCCGACGATCTCTTCTCCAGTGGGCACGTCCGTCGAGGGTTTGCCTTCGGTCTTCGCGCTCATCCCCTCCGCCACCAGCCCCCAGGCGAGTTCATCGACTTGCGTGTTCGGATCAACTCCCGCCGAGGCCAGGAATTTTTCGAATTGCCGGAAGCGGTCTGGGAGCATCTGTTCCCGCAATTGCGGAAACCATTTCAATGTGCGCGCCTTTTTCAGGTCGGCGTAGGCAAATTCTCCAACCTCCTTAGGGAAGAGCGCGATGATGTCCACGCCCAGGCGGCCCGCCCGCGCTGGCTTCGGCACCGCCAGGGACATTGCCACCAGAATGCCGGCGGCCACGAGTCTGCGGATCGTTGACCCCCACCTGGTTGGTGTCACACCTGAATTCGTGGTCAGCTTCATGTCGTGCTCCTTTCGAATGGGGCAGGGGGAACTCTTAGTCTACGCTCTTGTCGCGCGTGACGCATTGCCCAGACGCTCCCGCAGTGCGGCTATCTTCATGCGCATCGAC
>DATNLZ010000058.1:0-3937 GCA_035602605.1 Candidatus Dormiibacterota bacterium | reverse complement strand
TGCCCGCTGGCTTGCTGCTGTGGACCACCTATCTGACACATTCCCGCGGCGGATTGATCGCGCTGGCTGCTGTCGCGCTTATGGCAGCTCGGAAGAAACTCGGAACAATCGCGTCCATGGTTCTGGCCACCGTATTCATTTTTGGCATGCTGGCGCTTGACTTCACGGGGGGGCGTGGAATTTCGGCGGCTGACGGTACTGACCGGCTTGAAGCCTGGGCCAACGGACTGGAAATGTTCAAGAGCGCTCCGCTGTTCGGAATCGGATTCAATGGCTTCACGGACTTCCTTGACATCACTGCGCACAATTCTTTCGTCCTCTGCCTTGCTGAACTTGGATTATTGGGGAGCACGCTGTGGATGGCATTACTCGTCACAACGACGACGGACCTGAACCGTATCATTGGAGGGAAAAAGAAAAGGCGGACGAAGAGATTCTTCGGGCTACTGCGCCTTTTTGAAAAGAAGCATATCAACAGCGACTGTGCGCTCGATGGAGATGCCACACCTTCAGAAGAAACCATCGCTTTGAAAGACCCTTGTGCCCGCGATGTGCTGCCCACCACGATCCTCGCCAATCCTACGGAGGCCGAAACAAAGATTGAGCCTGCTCACCCATCGATTGTGCCACAGCACTGGGTTGTGGCGATCCGCCTAGCATTGGTATCGTTTATGACGACCTCCTGGTTCTTATCGCGCAGCTACACGACAACGATGTACTTGGTTCTGGGACTGGCCACCGCTGCAATCGCCCTTCAAACATGCCCCAGCAAATGGCGTGATCGCGGTCACTGGGTATTCTCGACCATGACTGTGGAGGTCACGATGATCATTCTGATTTACGGCCTAGTTCGCCTTCGACACTGATAATCACAAATCGATATTTCACGGCCGCGGCGGCCACGGTTATGCTGATTCTGTTGTAGTTCATTCCGTTAACGGCGCTGGCAATCAAGGTCAATTAGCCTCCTTCAGGATCCAGCGCTGCTCTGGCGCAGTAGCGCGCTGCCAACACAAAGAGGATGAGATGAGTGGTACACATGTTCTTGCGTATGCATTCTGGTCCGCGGCATGCATTATGCTGTACACCTACGCCGGATATCCGTTGTGGATCTACTTACGTAGCCGCCTGCATCCGCGGCCGACGCGGCAAGGACCCATACTTCCGAAGGTAAGCATCATCCTTGCTGTCCACAACGGTGCGGCGCTGTTGCGGCAGAAAGTCGATCACCTGCTGTCGTTGGATTATCCGCGAGATCGAATGGAAATCGTGATTGTATCCGACGGGTCAACTGACGGCACGGACGATATTCTCAAGGAGTTCGCAGACCCGTGTGTCAGGTCCATCCGATGCTCCGGGCATTGTGGCAAGGCGGTCGCTCTGAACAGAGGAATGCAAAGCGCCACCGGCGAAATCCTACTATTCATCGACATTCGTCCCTGGATTGAAAGCAACGCCCTGCAATTATTGCTCAGTAACTTTGCCGATCCGCAAGTCGGGTGTGTTGCCGGTGAATTAGTGCTGCGCGATGACGGCCATGACGCAGGCGCGAAAGTCGTCGGAGGCCTGTATTGGCGATACGAGCAGTGGGTCCGCAATTGCGAGGCGAAAGTCGATTCGCCGCTGGGAGTATACGGCGGGTTTTATGCGGTCCGTCGCAAACTGGCCAGAGCACTGCCGGAAGGAACTATTCTTGACGATATGCTGCAGCCTCTTAGTGTCATTCGCCAAGGCTATCGGTCAGTTTTGGACGTGCGTGCGCGTGTTTATGACATCTGGCCCAAGAGTTTGCGCGGAGAATTTCATCGCAAGGTCCGAACGCTAGCGGGTAACTTCCAACTGCTACAACTAGCGCCCTGGTTGCTGTTGCGGCAGAATCGGCTACGGTTCGAGTTGATCTCGCACAAGCTATTGCGTCTGCTTGTGCCAATCCTGCTGGTGATACTGCTAATCAGCAGCACATTGTTGGCAAACCGTTCTCTGCTATACGCGGGGGCGCTTGCGGCGCAGATTGTCCTCTATGCCCTCGCCGTTCTAGGCGCCGGGCGTGGCATTCCCGTCCTGATGCGGATAGCCGCCCCGGCGAGCGCCTTCTGTATGTTGAATGCTGCCGTAGTTGTGGGCTTCTACAAGTTCCTGTTCACACGCGGGCCACTCTGGAAAATCTGGACCTCCGCGGCACCGGCTTCGGTTGCAACCGATGGCAAACAGCGTACGGATTTGAACTCAACATTGGTCAAGATGCGCCTACATAATCAACTGCGAGACCGGGGGATAACGCGATGAGGTTGAGGGTGACCGTTGTTACGCCGATTTTCCCCATACCCGCCCAACCATACCGCGGGCACTCAGAATATCAGCTCGTTCTGGCACTCTCAAAACACGCCGACGTAAACGTCATTTGTCCATTTCCGCGCTACCCTAGATGGTTCCAGCCGAGTTTCGATTATCGCCCTCCTGACTTGTCCTATTCTCCGCCCGGTGTGGCTACACGGTACTTCGAGTATCCAGCGTTGCCTGGCTTGACGAGGTCTATAAACGGTTTAGTTTGTGCAAAGTACCTTGAGGCATATTTCCGTGAGTGCATGCCACACGTAGCTTGTAACTTCTGGTTATATCCTGAAGGCTACGCCACTGTTGCAGTGGCGCGCAGGCTTGGCATTCCAGCCGTAGTCGGCTCCATTGGCTCAGACTTGAATCGCATTGCCGACCCAGCTTCCAGATGGTTGACCCGGCTCGCGATGAACCGGGCAGCGTTCGTGGTAACCAAAAGTGAGCACCTGCGGCAAGAAGCTATCCGGATGGGTATCAACGCCCGCAAGGTCCGGACGGTCCGAAATGGCTGCGATCCGAGCGTGTTTCACTTGGCTGACCGGAGCGCAGCCCGCACGCGGCTAGCCGTAGACGATAAAGCCGAACTAGTGTTATTCGTAGGGCGTTTGGATCCCGCAAAGGGCATCGTGGAATTGCTCGAGGCCTTTGCTTCGCTCGTGAGCCGCCGTCCTAATCTGCGTTTGGTGTATGTCGGAGATGGGCCCGGCGGCGAGCAATTGCGACACAAAGCCAAGGATTTTGCACTGGAAGATCGAATCGTTCTAATTGGTGCCTGTCCTTCAGAGAAAGTCGCCCAGTGGCTCGCGGCCGCCAACGTGCTCGCTCTGCCCAGCTATTCAGAGGGATACCCGAACGTCGTCATCGAAGCCCTCAGCTGCGGACGCCCAGTGATTGCGACGAATGTCGGTGGAATCCTTGAATTGGTTAATGAAAAGTCCGGAATCTTAGTTGCTCCACGGGATTCGCGAGCCCTTGCCGACGCAATTGAAACCGCGATGGAACGGAATTGGGATGAACGCTCAATTTCGGAACAATTTCACCGGGGTTGGGATGAAGCTGCCGGCGAAATGCTTAGTATCTGTGAGTTAGCAGTGCAACTACGAAGAGAGGAATGGCATCCGCCGGCTAAAGCTACTACTGTGATGAGCCGGTAGGTTGATGTCCCTCAAAGTAACCACGTTACCGTGCACCTGATCCGCAATTCGCAAATTTGGGGCCCAAGTTACATCAGGCAGCGGCTGCGGCAGATTTCGCAGCGCGCCACGCGTCCGCTCGAGCGCATATGGGTGACCATCGCGGACCATTATGAACCAAGGTGGCAGCGCGCTGATTTGAGCACCGCGCAGTCGCGCGTCGCTTTATGGCGGTCTGCATGGCCAGCGATAGCGAGGCGATGTAAGCCCGACTCTGCCGGTAACGCTCCTCGATATACGTTCTTCTTTCCGGAAGAAGAATATCATCCGACGTTGATTGAACCTCTGGCGGAAATGGTTCGTGAAGGGATAGCGGACGTGGAGGTCCATCTTCATCATGATGGCGAGGGTCGCCAGAACTTTATCGATCGCATAACCAGCTTTTGCAGGGTATTGGACAGCGAGCATGG
>DATNLZ010000064.1:0-11861 GCA_035602605.1 Candidatus Dormiibacterota bacterium | reverse complement strand
AGGTCCGCAAAGATGCGTGTCGTCCGGAACAGCGCGTACCGGTTACGTGTGACTACCTCCACGTCGCCAAAACCCCTTACGGTGGTCTCGAGTTTCCGGTAGAGATCGGTAAGTGCCGGTGGCCTACTTTTGAGCAAGGTAACAGCGCTGCCGACCCCGCACGCGTGACGTTGATTGACCTGACGAAAGGTCCGATCACACCGCGGACATGACCAGCTCATAAAGTCCTCAGTACTGTCGCGCGAGAACGTTCATTAGAAATTTTCGCGCCTTCAGCGCGGACTGAATATTCAGAGACGTAATAACCAAAACAAGAAAGAGCCTCGGGACGCAACTCGCTCAACTGCCGGACCGTCGATAGCAGCGCCGCGCGATAGGAAGAGTGTCACCCACAGAAACTCAATCCTTTTGTCGAAGGAGCATTCGATGCGCAACCGAATGCTCTTTTGCGTACGAGCTGTTGAGAATATTGACCGTGTGCGTGATCCGCGCGCATCATTCTACTGGTTGCAAACCATGTCCCCAAGTGATCCTCCGCTTGAAAACGCTACGTAACTAGCACAAAATGGGGATGATCCCGGGTAGCTCAACGGTAGAGCGCATCGCTATAAGCTCGTCTCAACGGCGTAGGGCAGTATTGTCGGCCCGACGGAGCAAGGGGGGTTGCGCCGATTCCGAGCAGTGCTACGGGAGGTCACGCCAATGGCTTTGCGAACTCAACAGTTTTCGTTTAGCAGTTTTTGTTGTATCGCGGCGGTCTTACTCGCCATTCTGATCTTTCTTCCGTCGGCCAATGCGCAGACGGGCACGAACTTCGTTCTCCAGGGAAACGTGCAGGATTCCTCGGGAGGAATGGTGACCGGCGCCACCGTCACCATCCGAAACCTGAGCATCGGAATGGTGCGCATCGCCGAGACCGACAGCAACGGCCATTACATCTTCTCGGCGCTGCCTCCGGCCGGCACCTATGAGCTCAAGGTCGAGATGAAGGGGTTCGGCACAGAAACCATTACCGGTCTCACGTTCCAGGCGAACGCAGCGCCGGTAGTCAATGTCACGCTCAAGCCTGGAAGCCTGGAACAAAGCGTGACCGCATCGAGCGCTGCGCCGATCGTCGAAACGGACAAATCGGAGATCGACCACACCATCGATCAGCGGGAGATCGCAAACCTGCCGACGAACGGGCGAAGTTTCTTTGACTTCACGAAACTGGCTCCCGGTGCGGTTTTCTTCACCTCCGATAGCGGGGGCCTCACCTTCAACGGACAAGGAGAGCGCCAGTTGACGATTCTGGCCGACGGCGTGAACAACCAGCTGAGAGAAATCCGCACGCTGGCCGGCGATCAGCCCGGGCCAAACAGCGACCTCTCGCTCGCCGTCGTGCAGGACCTGCAGGTTGTGACGAACAATTTCTCTGCTGAGTTCGGCAGAAGCCCCTCGGGGGTGATCAACGTCATCACCAAAAGCGGGACGAACGACTGGCACGGCCAAGCGTTTATTTTCGCGCGCCCGGGTGCGATTGACGCGAACAACGGGCTAACCGGCCTCAATCCCGATTTCAACCGGCAGGAGTGGGGCGGCGAGGTGGAAGGGCCGATCTCAAAGGACAAGACGCATTTCCTGGCCAGCTACGAACAAACTCACCAGAATCAGAATGCGGCCGGCATCACTTCGGTGCTCGAGCCCAACCCCGGAGTGCTGCTGAAGCAGCCGGCCAAAGACATCAAGTTCTTCGGCAAAGTGGATGACCAGCTTTCGAAGAACAACCGGCTCACCGGCCGTTACAACATCGTTCGAGGCAAATCGGACAATGGCGGAGTGGGCGGCCTGAACACGTCGCAGCGCATCGTGAACTTGATTGATAACGAGCAGGGAGTAAATGTGGCGCTGACGACGGTGTTCTCTCCCCGCTTGGTCAACGAATTCCGCTTCGGCTATACCAAGGACCGGCTGGATATTTGCGCTCCCAATGCAGGCGGCTGCACTCTGACTCCTGACTTTTCCACCACCACGCCGGCGGCCAACTATGCAGGCAAAGGCAATCTGGGACCCAATCCGAGCCTGCCGCAGAATTTGCGCGAAAATGGATACCAGTGGATCGACACGCTTTCTCACACCATTGGAAAGCACAATCTGAAATACGGCGGGGATTTCCAGTTTTTCCACCGCTTCGTGACGTTTTACAGCAACTTCAATGGAACATATACGTTTCCGGCCAGCGCTGTCTTCCCATTTAATCCGGCCAATCCGGCGACTTTCCCCAACCAATACACCCAGTCATTCGGAATCTCGGGCCTGTATTACAACGAATGGCTTGACGGCCTCTACATCCAGGACAGCTACAACTTGAAACCCAACTTGACCATCAATGCAGGATTGCGGTACGACTACGAAACGATCCTGAAGGACTCGAACAACTTCGCGCCGCGCATCGGACTTGCCTGGGACCCATTCCATTCAGGCAAGACCCTGGTGCGGGCGAGCTTCGGGCTCTTCTACGCGACCATCGAGTCTTCGTTGATCAACCGGGAATCGAACTTCGGGCCCGGAGCGATCGTGCAGATCTCCTTGACTCCCGCGAATGTGGGCTGCTTCCCCACCTATCCGGCGCGCTTCGTCACGGTGCCAGCATGTGCCAAAGGGGTGAAGAGCCAAGTGTACATCCCGATCACTCGCGGTCTCGGGTCCGATTTCCCCGGCAGCGTGGGTGATAATTGGGGAGGCCTGCGTGTGAATCCGTATACCGAACAGGTAAACTTCGGGATCAGCCGCGAGCTCACGCCAAACTGGGCGTTGAGCTTGGACTACATTCACGTACATGGCCTGAAACTTTTGCGAACGCGTGATTTGAACTCTCCGTCGTTCTTCTTGATCGGCCCGGGCCAGACACGGACGGTGGCGCAGGCCGATGCTACACGGCCTTTTGGCGCTCCATCCGTGATTCCGGGTCCACTGGGAGTCACCTTCGGGGGCTACCGGCAAATGCTGGACCAGGAATCCGGTGACCAGAGTTTTTATGATGCGTTGCAAGTTGTGATGAAAAAGCGGTTCAGCCACCATTTCAACGTGCAAGCGAACTATGTCTGGTCGAAGAACATCAGTGATTCCGACAATTTCCGCCTCAATTTCTCGCTTCACGTAAATCCCAACAATCTCCGGCTCGACAGAGGCCTCGCCGACCAGGATCGAACTCACAATTTTGCGCTCTTCGGCACCTATGACTTGCCGTACGGGTTTCAGTTCAGCGGAGTCGTCACGGCGATTTCCGGCTTCACCTATACGGGTTTGGTCGGGTCCGATGCCAATGGCGACACGGATTCCACCCGAGACCGGCCAGGTACTTTGGGTCGCAATACGTTCCGCGCCAGGCCGCAGGCCAGCTTCGATTCTAGCGTGAGCAAGGCGTTCAAGATCAAAGAGCAGCAACAGCTCGCACTGCGATTTGAGGCGTTCAATACTTTCAACCACGTCAACGTGACCGCCGCGAATAACACCATCGGCCTGAACCAGTTTGCTCTGCCCGCCGCATTCGGCAGGCCGACCCAATCGGCAGCGCCGCGCCAGTTCCAGTATTCGGTCGTTTACAAGTTCTAGTTCGACAGTCGAGATTCGGCCGGCGTCCTTCCAGCAGGGCGCCGGCCCCGCTTTTTCAGCAGCCGAATTCTCCGCGTGCCATTTGGCGCTCGAGGGGGAAACTCAATGAAGCGAAGTCCGCAATTCATTGCCATACTTTTCAGTGTCATTCTCGGCTACTCAGTTACGCCGGCGGCAGCGCAGCAAGGGGCGGCGGTCGCCATCGAGCATGTCACCGTGATCGACGGCACCGGCCGACCGGCGATCCCTGATGCCACCGTGCTGGTTCTGGGAGGCCGAATCGTGCGAGTCGCGCGCGGTGAAATCGCCCTGCCTCCCGGGACGCAGCGCGTGGACGGGCACGAAAAATATTTGATCCCAGGGCTCATGGACATCCACATTCACTTGCGCGGCGGAATGGGGAAGACTCCGGACGAGCGCACCGGAATTCGCGCATTCCAGAGTTATCTCTATTGCGGCGTCACCACCGTGCTCGACGTGGGAAACAATCCCGACTTCACCTTTGCCTTGCGTGACCAGGAACGCCACGGCGCAATCGTGAGCACGCGTCTACTGGCCGTGGGCGGCATCGTCACCTATCCGGGCAGCCACGGCGGCAAAGTGGGCGGGCCAGCCACATTGGTTGACTCCTGGCCACAGGCAATTCCCGCTCTAGACGCGGCGATTGCCCGCCACCCCGACTTCTTGAAAATTACTTATGAGGAAGAAGGCTGGGGAACGCGGCCGATGATCGCGCTGCTGCCCATCCCGCTGATGCAGCACATCGTCGAGTATTACAACGATCATGGCATTCGCTCGACGGTTCATGTCTCGAGTGAGATTCGCGCCCGCGAAGCGATTTACGTCGGAGTGGATACGCTGGCCCATCCCGACATTCAGGGCCCGGTGACCGATGACTTCGTCCGGCTCATGGTGGCGAAGCAAATGCCGATGGCCTCGACATTAACCATCGGCGAAAATTACAGCCGCCTCGCCGAACATCCCGAATTTCTTGACCAACCTCTTTATCGGGCGGTCCTTGAGCCGGAAGAAATCCAGCGGCTGAAGACCACGGAGAGCGAAAGACAAAAGCAGAACCGCTGGGCCTGGTGGATGAGAATCATGACGCCAGTGGCGCAGGAAAACAACCGTAAGATTAATGCGGCCGGCGGAATCGTCGCGCTCGGCACCGATCAATCCATCGGACCAGCGGTGCATCGTGAACTCGAACTGCTTGTCGGCGGCGGCATTCCCCCGATGGACGCCATTCGCATTGGCACGCTGAATTCTGCGCGCTTCCTCGGCAAGGACCGCGACATGGGTTCGGTGGAGGAAGGCAAAATTGCCGACCTGGTGCTGCTGAATGCGAGCCCGCTGGAGGACATCAATAACGCCAAGCAGATTTCGATGGTGATGAAGGCTGGGAAAATCATTGACCGTTCGAAACTCGATCTGCCTGTCAATCGTAAGGCTGCCGCTGCCGGTCACGTTCTCCTGCTCATCTCTCCCATCGAGAGCGACGAACAGTAGGAAGCGCCGATTGGGAATTCGAAAGATCTCGAGGATTCATTCGGTCCTCGGGGTGCTTGCCGCTGTGTTTTTTCCTGGTTTGCTCCCCTGGGCACCTGAAGTCAGCAATAATTCTGAGCCGCGCGATAGGGAAAGCGCCATCCCAGAAACTCAATCCTTCATCAAAGGAGCATTCGTTATGCAACCGAATGCTCTTTTGCGTACGAGCTGTTGAGAATATTGACCGTGTGCGTGATCCGCGCGCATCCTTCTACTCGTTGCAGACCATGTCCCCAAGTGATCCTCCGCCGCTTGAAAACGCTGCGTAACTAGCACAAAATGGGGATGATCCCCGGTAGCTCAACGGTAGAGCATTCGGCTGTTAACAGAGAACTCAAAATCACATAACTCGTTTCTCTGGCGTCAGTTAACAGCTTCGGGACCATCCCAAACACTTCTTTCTTGTCCCCAAGATGTCCCCAGCATTATCTACATCCGCCTTCCAACGCGACGGCATACGCAGTAAGCGTGGCGGAACGAATCGGATACCCGCTGGTTTCAGCTTCGACTAAGAGAACCCGCGGCCACCGGCCGTGATGCCACGAAATATATTGCATTTGACTGGAATAGGGCGGCACGGTGCCAAAATCGCTAGCTCTGCGAGCTACACCAGTTGATCAAAGGACGGCTTCGATCAGCAGTTTTAAGGAGCTTGCAGATCGAGCGCATAAATCTCTTGCGATCGAAGATTGCAGAAAGCCAGTCAACGAACTCAGCGGGAAAACTGCATTGATAACCAGAACTTCGCGGGGTATTGGCCGTGCGGCGTCGGAGACCCAGATTACAGTGAGCCAATCTCTTCCAGCCGCGAAACAATCGTACCAACTCTATCCTGGCTGGCTCGGTCGGGCGGAAGATGGCCCGGAAGAGCATCGTTAAACTCACGAATCGAAATCAACTTCTTGATTTCCATCGCGAGGTAAGAGCGCACATCGCTCGCCGCAGCCGTGGATTTCTCCCACCAGTTCGGCACGGCCATCGACAACGGCAATCAGGTCTTCAAGGTCTCGACTCGCGTGAAAATCATTCTTCCCCCTGCCAGCGAAGGCTTCCAGCTTCGACGCACAAAAATATACCGGCGCGACCAATCGAATCTTCAAGTCTTTTTCCAGTTCACGTTCTTCCGCGTGGTCCATCGCGGGTCGATACCACGTGTTCGAAAATCCTAAAATTTTCTCGTCCAGCGGCATCACATCGAACGTCGTCGTTTGTTGACGCCAACGGCAAAGCGGAGCGCCCTCTCTTGCGTCTTCCTGAAACCCAAGCTTTCTCAATCGCTCTGAGAACTCGGCGTAAGCGGCATAAGAAGTAATTTCTGCGATCGCATCCACATCGAATGTCGGCCGCACATCTGCCGCCGCGTTGTCGGTGATCAACAACGCAGTGGCACAGCCACCGACAAAAACCAATTCTCCGAGAACCGGCCTCAACAACTTGGCCGCATCGGTCAGCAGTTGAAGATTAGGATTGGCCATGACTCGACTTTAGCCTGTGCACCAAATCGCGTTCGGCCAGATTCCGCTCGCGAGCGCGCCCATCCCGAATCGCGTCGACCAGTGCCAGAAGTTGGTAGAGTGCGGGATCGCGCAACGCTGCATACGGGACGCTTTTATAGAGCGGCTCAAGCCCCACGCCCCGGGTATCGCCGTCATGCCAAGGCCAAACTGGCGGCAGGTCGTTGGAGACAGCAATTTCGCTTTTTAGCGGCTCGGCTGCATACGAAGTAGGAATGCCCCTCGTCACTTCGCCATGTTCGGCGGGAAATGCGTACTTCAATCCATGGACCAGAAATTCTTCCAGGCCGGAAATATTGGGCTTGTCTTTCAACGCCGGACCATGCAGAAGCCGGGAAGTTCTCAGCCGGTGGATGGCTCCATGAACTTCCGACGGGCTGAGGCCGAGATCTCCTGCGACAACGGAAATCGGCGGGCGCCCGGTTGGATAGCCGCATAGCTTCAGCGCAACCACAACGTCTTGAGGCTTCAGGTTCATGCCTACATTCTATATTCGCGATTCGCGAATAGCAAATTAAATATCGATCACCAATTCCCATAATTGTGCCGAAACCAACTAAGTTATGTCACTTCTTAAAGATACGTAGCTCAACGGTAGGGCATTCGGCTGTTAACAGGAACTACAAATCACACAACTCGTTTCTCTGGCGTCAGTTAACAGCTTCGGGGCCATCCCCAAACACTTCTTTCTTGTCCCCAAGATGCCCCCAGCATTACCTACGTCCGTTCCAACGCCAACGGCATACCTCACGCGGTAAGCGGTGCGGATCCTGTCGAACGGGACGCTGAGCCATATCTTCATTGCCGAGGCTGGGCTTGAGTTGCGGCACTACCTCCACGTCACTCATCGATTCTCCCTTGGCTAGATCTTGATGCGCGGCAAACGCGCGGGGATTGTGCACGGCCTGCCACGCGAAATCAACGCACAAATCCGCCTCCATGGGAGGAACGCTAGCAGCAGCGACGGAATTCCGGTCGAAGCTTTGCTTGACTTCAATTTCGCGCATCGCTATAAGCTCGTCTCAACGGGGTAGAGCAGTATTGTCGGCCCGACGGAGCAAGGGGGATTGTTGCCGACATTACCGGCCAATCTCTGCCGGCCTGCGTGCGCCTACCTAGGATTGACGTTTCGTGGGGTGACCAGGAAATCGTGCACAAGGGACGATCTCCAATGAGCTACGATTCTTTTTCTCCCACTTTCCGACCCGCCTGACCACTCAAGATCTTAGCCGGAAGTGGAGCTCTGTCCTTCTAAAAGAAAAGTCCAACTGGAAAAGAATCACACGTCCCACTTAAACTTCTTTTAGAAAAGTGATTCAGAAAATTGGCCGGTAATAATCGACAATCCGGGAGCTGATCGGTTCGGTCAACAATACGGCGTGAGGACTCATCGCATGTGGACCCCTCACTTGCCGGGATGCCGACTTATTCGGCAGGAATCCGAACTGCCCGGCAATAGTTTGACTGGGGGTAAGAGAATTTATCGATAGGAAAGCCAGACAGGCCACCGAGAATCCGCGACTTACTTCACCGGGCCGAGATAGTGGTCCAGCCAGTTGAGGGCTTCTTTCATTACGGGTAATTGAGGAGGAGCATGCCCGGTGTCGAACAGAACATGCCGCTTATCCTGAGGAGGATCACCTAGCAAACGGAAAAACGGCTCCTGGCAGGTCACTAGCGGGATAACAAAATCGTATCTGCCGTTTACCATAAGCACGGGGATCCTCACGCGCGGTGCAAAATTCATAGGGTCCACTTCCGGAAGCACTTTTTGGTCGTCGCAACCTCCGGCAGAGAACACAGCAGCTTTAAAACGGCTCTCGACCGTAATCATGATGGGGCCCACCACGGCGCCCCAACTGATGCCGTAGTACGCAAGCCGCCCCCGATCGATATCGGGGCGCGTTTCCAGGTAGTCGATCGAACGGCGCAAGTCTTTTGCTTGCTGGATGGTTTCGTCCCTTTCCGCATTTGTACCGGAATCAGGCCGAGTACCCAGCCGCTCGTAGGTGTTCTTGTAGATGGGAAACATCAAGGCGCGTCCGCTCTTCACCAGAAAGTCGATCAAAGACAATTGCGTGTCTTCGATGGTATGAAATGTCTGGGCGCCACCGTGCGGAAAGTAAACGACCGTTTGGTACGGCGGAACGCCATGCTTCGGCAGGTAAAGGTAGGCGATAATGCGCTCATTGCTATAGGCGGCATTGAAGGTGATGCGCTGGCGGCGCCAATATGGTGAGCTGTCGTCTTCCGATTCAACTTTGGCGTCGAGGGGTGTCCGGTCATAGGAATAGAGACCTTCGTAGATGTGAAAAACCGAGTCCGGAACTGGCTTTATCTTGCGGTAATCGGCCGACTCAAAAGAAACAGGGGCGGTGAGCGTCTCGGGCAGTGCATCCGGGTGTAGGTACTTCACTAGGCGTACGCCGTGCGTCGCCAAGCGTTCGAACGGCAGCCGTGCGTCGGGCTGGTTGTACATATAAGGAAGGTCCGTCGAGGCGCCGCCAAGAATGTACTTGCGGTCCCCCGAAGAGTTGAGGCACCACTCTTTCACATTTCCTGCCATGTCGTAGGTGCCAAAGGGTCCCAGGCCGAAGTAGTTTCCTACTGGCGCCGGGCCTTTCCCCGAAAAATTGCTCACCTGGAGAATGTCAGAGAAGCGTCCCATATCTGCGGCGCGGTACCAGTGAAATACTGTGGGGAGGCTCTTTCCGCTGAATTGAGCGAACGCGGCGGCTTCATACCAGCTCAATCCGTTGACGGGATAATCATCCTGGCCTGGCGCGTAGCTTCCCAGTTCCCAGGTGGAGGGACCGGGGCGATCCGTTTTATCGCGAAATAGAAGCATGGCCCCGCCGAAGGTGAGTGCGTGTTTATCCTTAAGGAAAGGCAATTTCCAGTACTTTGGTTCCCGGTAGCCGCCGGCATCCACAAATTTCTTGTATTCGCGATTGGTGACCTCGAATTTGTCGATCAAAAAATCGTCCAGCTTCACTTCGAAGTGACCGGTTGGATCCACTCGGCCAGCGGGGACGTGCATCATTCCGGGCGGCAGGCTTCCCACCGGGTCCAAAATAACGTTGACAGGGGAGCCCTCGAGGGCGGTGCCGGTGACTTCCGCTGTTTCGTATCCGTCTTTGCTCAATCTAAACGCATAAAAGGCGTGGGGCAGTCGATTGCCCTGTAGCGGAGTTTTTCCGAGATACTCCCATGGACCGTGGAGATCGCTGTAATCCCGGACGTAAACATCAGCGCTGGGGGGAGTCGAGAGAACGCCGTTGGGCCACAGCGTTCCTGCTTTCAATTTGATAAGTGCAGGATTCCCCGGAGCATAGCGCTCCGCCTGCTGAATGAGCCGGTAGGCAGCAATCCCCTTTCGCTCCATTGCGAGTTGCTGGATTTCCGGCAGCGCTCTTTCTTGGAGCCATTTGATGCGGGAGTACTGCCGGTAGGCCAGACCAGCCGAAACGCCGGCAAGGACGAGGACGATTAACATGCCAGCAATAAATAACGGCTTACGCACGACTCTCACGATGGGCGTCGCAGTGCTTGATTCGATTAGGCGCTGCTGGCGGAGTTTTTGGAACTCCGTTCGCATCTCCGAGGCGGAAGCGAAACGTTTGCCACGATCTTTCTCCAAGGCCTTGCGGATGATGCGATCGAGCTCTGTGGGGAGTTGCGGGTTGAGGTGAGACGGCGGCGGAGGCGTAGCGTGCAGAATGGAATCAGAAACTGCGGCGGAAGTCTCACCTGGGAATGGCCGTTGCCCGCTTGCCATTTCGTAGAGGACCGTGCCAAAGCTGAAGAGATCAGTGCGCGGGTCGAGCGGCTCGCCGCGCGCCTGCTCGGGCGACATGTAAGCAATTGTTCCCACGGCGACGCCGGGAGTAGTCAGGATGTCTTGGGTGACGCCCGCGACAGTGGGGACGGCGGACACGCCAACGGCTTCGGCGACGCGATAGTGCTCGTAGGTGACCTTGGCAAGACCAAAGTCAAGAATTTTGATGTGACCGCGACGAGTGACGAAAATATTGCCGGGCTTCACGTCGCGATGGATGATGCCCTGACTGTGAGCGGCATCGAGGCCGTCGGCGATTTGAACGGCCAGGTCGAGCAGTTCACCCGGTTCCAGAGCCTTGCCACCCACGTGGTCGCGAAGTGTTCGCCCTTCGAGGAGCTCCATGGCGAGGAAGTACTGGCCGTTGACCTCGCCAATTTCGTAGATCGTGCAAATGTTTGGATGATTCAACGCGGACGCGGCGCGAGCTTCTCGGCGAAAGCGCTCAGTGGCTTGAGGGTCGCGGGCAAATTGTTCGGGAAGAAATTTCAGCGCGATGAATCGCCCAAGTTCGAGATCCTCGGCTTTGTAAACCACGCCCATACCGCCGGTGCCGAGTTTCTCTAGGATTCGATAATGGGAAATAGTTCGACCAACCATGCGGGCACACCCAGTGAGCAAGGATGTTAGTTGCTGTGCAAAAGCAAGTCAATCAAACGAGTTTCATCACTCCCAATAAGTTGCGTAGTGTTTACCGGTGATTCGGCAGGGCCCGATCAGCGATTGTGGGCGGATCACGGCAATCCGGAATAATTCGTCAGTTTCCCCAATTTCCGGTTTCCCGACGATTGTGCGGATTTCAAATCTCACCCTGCGGCCGCGTTACCTAGTGCCCTAGACTCAAAGCTTAGAAACATTGTCCCTGGAGCGTTCACGCCCGTGCTCGCCAAGGATTTTGTTCGCTTGTAGGCGTTCATTCCTTGCATTTGTTACAGTTCTTGTCCCCAGTGTGCTCAAAGGCTTCGCCTGAAACCCTACCTAACTATCGTAAAATGGGGATGATCCCTGCTAGTCTCGCCGGTTGAGCATTTCATGTGGTTCCGAAAGGTCATGGCGTGAATCTGTTTCCTGTAATAGAATGAAACTAACGGCGTTATGCGGATCCCCGGTAGCTCAACGGTAGAGCATTCGGCTGTTAACCGAAGGGTTGCTAGTTCGAATCTAGCCCGGGGAGCCAAGTCTTCCTTTTTCAGTCTCATACAGACAGCGCTTTTCCTCTCTTGTCTTCCTGTAATAAAAACGTAGTAATCCTTTGCCTTCTCGAGCTGTCGAGCTGGGCCTAATTTGTGCAAAAGCCCAGCATTTTTGCGAAAATTGAGGTGCGAAATGGGCCAACCCTTCGGTTGGGAGCCGAAGGGTTGCCAATC
>DATNLZ010000063.1:0-4775 GCA_035602605.1 Candidatus Dormiibacterota bacterium | reverse complement strand
GGAGAAAAAGTAATGTTCTGGGGAGACGTCGTCAACATCGCTCTGCAGGTCGACGATCCCGACATCTCCCTTCGCTTCGATTCCGATGCTGCCGCCGCGGCCGCAACGCGGAGAAAGCTTCTCGAGGACGCGGCCCGGAAGGGCTATATTGTCGCGCCCGACCACTTGCCCTTTCCAGGGCTTGGGCACATTAGGAAAGACGGGCAGGCCTTTACCTGGGTGCCCGTCGACTATGTGAACGATGCCGTAGAGAAGTAGCGCAACGCTCTGAAGCAATTTAAACGAAAGGTCCCCGGACGGACGCCGACCATTCACTTGCACAGGAACCTGACGTCGCGGGACGCCAAGGCTCGAATCAATCACCGCGGGATGGATGCCAATGAAGAAGTACAAGATCGCTGTTCTGGACGATTACCAAAATGTGGCGCTTGAGAGCGCCGATTGGTCGGTGCTCCGCGATCGAGCGGACATTGCCGTATTTCATAACCACCTCGCCGATCCGGACGCGGTGATTGAGCGGTTGCTGCCTTTTGATGTTGTTTGTGTTATGCGCGAGCGGACCCCGCTCCCCCGCAACGTCATTGAGCGCCTTCCCAATCTCAAGCTCATTGCCTCGACGGGATCTGGAAACGCGTCGATCGATATCGCCGCCGCGGGCGATCATGGGATCGCAGTGGTTTACACGGGGTATAGGTCGGACCCAACGATCGAATTTACCTGGGCGCTGATCTTGGCCTCCGCTCGACATATCGTGACGGAGAGCAACTCCGTCCGATCCGGCGGCTGGCAGCACACAGTGGGCGTGGATCTCCGTGGAAAGACCCTGAGCGTTCTCGGACTTGGCCGAATTGGATCACAGGTCGCGCGGGTCGGGAGCGCTTTTGGAATGAATCTGATTGCCTGGAGCCAGAACATGACGCCCGAGGCCGCCAAAGCCGCGGGGGCAATCCTGGTCTCCAAGGACCAACTGTTCGAGCGGGCCGACATCCTGACGATCCATTTGGTGTTGAGCAACCGTACGCGCGGCCTGGTCGGGGCCGCGGAGCTAGAGAGAATGAAGCCAACGGCCCGGTTGATCAATGCATCGCGCGGGCCGATCGTCGAAGAGCAAGCTTTGATCACCGTGTTGAAGAACAAGCAAATCGCCGGGGCGGCGATCGATGTATTCGACATTGAGCCGCTGCCTCCGTCTCACCCCTTCCGGACGCTGGACAACCTACTGGCGACGCCGCATATCGGCTACGTATCGGATGGTCTTTACAAGACGTTCTACGACGATATCGTCTCGAATATTCGGAAGTGGCTCGACACCCATTGAGTCACAGCGCGGAAAGTTCGTTAGAACTCGGCAAGAACAGGGAAAAACAATGCCTAAAAAGCTCGAAGGCAAGACCGCTGTCGTCACCGGCGGCACAGAAGGAATTGGGTTAGCTACGGCAAAGCTTTTCGTCAAAGAGGGTGCCTATGTCTTCATCACTGGCCGCCGCCAGAAGGAACTTGATGAGGCCGTGAAGGCAATCGGCAGCAATGTTTCTGGAGTGCAGGGTGACGTTGCCCAATTGGCCGACCTTGATCGTCTTTACGAGACCGTCGCCAAGGTGAAGGGGAGAATCGACATTGTTTTCGCCAACGCTGGCGTTGGCGAATTTGTCCCCTTCGGGGCCGTCACCGAAGAGCATTTCGACAAACTATTCAACACCAATGTGCGGGGAACGCTGTTCACAGTGCAAAAGGCGTTACCACTACTGAAGGATGGCGGCTCCATTATTCTCAACGGCTCTGTCGCGAGTGTTAAGGGTACTGCCGCCTTCGGCGTCTACGCCGCGAGTAAGGCTGCAATCCGCTCTTTCGTGCGAACCTGGACTACGGACCTGAAGGGCCGTCGTATCCGCTCAAACGTTGTTAGTCCGGGTCCAATCAATACACCCCTGGCGAATCGGCAAGCTGCCGACGTGCTTGCGAGGATTGTGTCCACGATCCCCATGGGACGCATGGGGGAACCCGAGGAAGTTGCTAAGGTGGCGTTGTTTCTGGCTTCCGATGACTCCAGTTTCGTCACGGGTATCGAACTATTCGTTGACGGCGGAAGAGCGCAGATTTAACCGCAAGATCTAATCAGAAGGGCGGGAGACTGCAACCACAAGGAGAAACGCATGACGCAGAAAACAAAAGATCGGAACCAACTTTTTGGCTTGGCAGCGCGCACCGCCTTACCCCCTCTGCTGCTCTGTGCCCTACCCTTTGGATCTAGGACAGCTTCGCCGGGCCCGGATCCTAGTTCTAATCGCAAGACGCAGGTGGTCGACTTGCTGAAAAGTCTTGAGACTGGCGATACAAACGGCGGCAAGGGTCATTAATTCCGATAGATACACGCAACATAATCCTCGAGTCTCTGATGGTCTCGTCGGCTTTCTCGATGCAGTAAAGCGTCTATCGACGACTTCCCCCAAAGTTCACACCGTCAGAGTTTTTGAGGATGGCGATTTCGTTTTCGCGCACACCGACTACGAAGTAGGCGGCCCCAAAGTCGGTATCGACATATTCCGCTTCGAAAATGGCAAGGCTGTCGAGCACTGGGACAATCTGCAGCAAAAACCCGACGCCCCCAATCCTAGTGGCCACACGATGATTGATGGTCCAACAGAATCCTCGGACCGCTCCTCGACAGCCGCTAACAAAGCACTCGTCAGAGCTTTCGTTGAGGACATTTTCATTGAGCGTGACATGACAAAGCTTGACCGCTATTTTGATGGAAACAACTACATCAGCCACAACCCTCGCATCGCGGATGGAGTGGACCACCTGCGAGACAGATTGTTATCTACGACCCGAACCCCATTTCGGTTCGACACTGTGCACATGGTCCTTGGGGAAGGAGACTTCGTTCTCGTCGTGACTGAAGGAACGTTCGGCGACAGGAGTACATCGTTCTACGACTTGTTCCGGGTTCAAAGCAGCAAAATTGCGGAGCACTGGGATGTTGTCGAGGAGGTCCCAGCAAAGTCAGAATCAAAAAACACAAACGGTAAGTTTTGAAAACAGGAACAACGCGACCTGAGAATCTCGGAACAACAACAGCAAATGAAACTCTTATCCTTGAGCCAAGTCGTACGCAGTTGCTTTAGAAAAGGAGCAAAGATATGCGATCCGAAAATGCCATAATGACTTCAAGACGGGAGTTCCTATCGAATGCCCTCGGAATCGCTCTCGTAACGGCCTCGACTTGGCCAATCCGAGCTGACCAAGCACGTTCGATGCACGGACAATCCGACAGCAGTACCCCCAACTCCGGACGCACAACTCAAAATACATCCCTGAGGTGGGACGTGTTCTTGGCGCCCAGCATACCCGCTATCACGAGCGATTTGCCTCCAGGCGAAAAAGAGCGGCCATGGCCGCCCATTTCGTCAACGCTTATTTTTGGGGAGCGCGACGCTGTCCTGGTCGACACTCCTATTACGGTCGAGCAGGCGCGCGCCCTGACGAATTGGGTTGTGGCGAGCGGAAAGAATCTGACGGCGATCTACGCCACGCATGGCCATGGCGATCATTTCTTTGGCACCAGCACAGTTCTGGAGCGATTTCGAGGTGCCCGCTTTGTCGCGCGGCCGGATGTGATTAAGGTTATGCGCCAGCAGGCATCGCCAGAGTCTCTCGCTACGTTTTGGAATCCGCGTTTTCCCGGCCAGATTTCCAGCCATCTTGCAATTGCCGAAGAGCTGGCCGGAAACGTCATTAATCTGGAAGGCCACGATTTAGTCAGTGTGCCACTCGGATTCACCGACACTGCTAGCACGACCTGCCTTCACGTTCCGTCCATCGGTTTGATCGTTGCGGGTGATGCCGCCTACAACGGCGATCATCTGCATCTGTCAGAGTCGCCAGATCAGCAGATGCGCCAAGAGTGGATTGCTGCCCTCGATAAAATGGAGTCGCTTAAGCCACGCGCAGTGATCGCCGGGCACAAGCGCGTCGGGAACGATGATAGCCCTCGGATCATTGGAGAAACCCGGAAATATATCCGCGATTTCGAGCGCCTTGCCATGCAGACGACGACCGCACGGGAACTATATGACCAAATGCTCAAGCTGTACCCTGATTGGATCAATCGCGGTGCGCTCTGGAGTTCAGTGCGTGCGATAAGAACTTAATCGTTCTGTTGGCACCTTCGGGGCGGTTCCAACGCAAGTCTAAGAAAGCTGCACATGGCGCTCCGTTGTTCTGGGCCAAAATCCCATGTTGGCCTCGATTACTACTGACAAACGCCCTTGTATTGACTGGTCTGCCCACCTTCTGTGGTCGGCTACATGGAAGCAATCGCCAACCTATCTGATATTTGTTTCGAGGCCGAAATCTCGCACCATTCACTCCGAGGGCGCGCTGTCGTAAAAATGTAGTACTAATTGCGATGAATCAAGACAAAAAGCGAACAAACAGTGAATAAAGAAGGAGAAAGCGATTCATCGGGTTTAGTCGCAACTTGCTGATTTCCTTCGATTAGTGCCATCTCCGGCAAGTTCTAATGAAGTTGGTCTCTCGGCTGTTAACCGAAGGGTTGCTAGTTCGAATCTAGCCCGGGGAGCCAAATCTTCCTTTTTCAGTCTCATACAGACAGCGCTTTTCCTCTCTTGTCCTCCTGTAATAAAAACGTAGTAATCCTTTGCCTTCTCGAGCTGTCGAGCTGGGCCTAATTTGTGCAAAAGCCCAGCATTTTTGCGAAAATTGAGGTGCGAAATGGGCCAACCCTTCGGTTGGGAGCCGAAGGGTTGCCAATC
>DATNLZ010000054.1:0-2208 GCA_035602605.1 Candidatus Dormiibacterota bacterium | reverse complement strand
CGCGACGCGAAGCAGGCTCCGGCTCGGACGCCGTAGCCATGCGTACGCAGCTCTGCGGTGCGCCACTCGGTCCAAATAAATCCCACTCGAATGCGCACGGAGTTCCATCCTCACTGTCTAGCTGGGCGTTTTGCCCGGCAGAGTGCCTGAAGGAGTTCCCGCAGGTTCCGGCAAGGTATTTAGGCGTAGCGCCAACGAGCATCGCGATTTCCCCATATAAATCGAGGCGCGGATGATCGACCGTATAGTTTCTTATTCCGTAGACAACAAGTTTCTGGTCTTCATCCTGGTGGCTGCGGCTTGCGTCTGGGGAGCCTGGACGATGATGCATCTTCCCCTGGATGCCACTCCCGATCTGGGGGAGACACAGGTCATCATCATGTCTCGTTGGGAGCGTAGCCCCGACATCATCGAAGACCAGGTCACCTATCCGATCATTTCGGCTATGACCGGCGCGCCGGGGGTCAAATCGGTGCGCGGCATCTCCGACTTTGGTTTCTCGTACGTTTACGTCATCTTCCAGGAAGGGACGGACATCTACTGGGCACGCTCCAGAACTCTCGAATATGTTTCCAGTGTTACGGCACGACTTCCTCAGGAGGTCAGAACAGAAATTGGACCGGATGCCACCGCGCTAGGATGGGTCTTTCAATATGTTCTTAAAGAGGAGTCCGGAGAACACAACCTGGGAGAGCTACGTTCTTACCAGGATTGGTATCTGCGATATTACTTGAAGGCTGTGCCGGGCGTGGCGGAGGTGGCTTCACTCGGCGGTTTCACACAACAGTACCAGATCAATGTTGACCCGAATCGGTTGCGATCCTACGGGATTCCGATCTCCCGGGTGGCCGAGGCCGTACGAAGCGGCAACCAAGAGACGGGAGCGCGGCTGTTGGAGTTCGGTGGCGCAGAATACATGATCCGCGGTCGCGGATACCTGCGCTCGCCCAAGGACCTTGAGGAAACTGTCCTTGGTGCCGTCCAGGGCACTCCAATCCGGATCAAGGACGTGGGCAAAGTCGTTGTCGGCCCTGATATCAGACGCGGCACCGCCGACTTGGACGGGCTGGGAGAAGCCGTCTCCGGAATCGTCATCATGCGCGAGGGCAGCAACGCACTCGATGTAATTGACCGGGTAAAGGCACGATTGAAGGAGATCGAACCGGGACTGCCACACGGCGTCAAAATCATACCAATCTATGACCGCTCCCAACTGGTGCGGCGTGCGATCTCGAACGCGCGCGCAACGTTGCTGGAGGTGATTTTCACGGTTGTCATCGTCATCTTGATTTTTCTCTGGCATTTTCCAAGCGCGGCCATTCCGGTAGTCACGATTCCAGTAGCTGTGCTACTGACTTTTATTCCCCTGCATTATGCGGGCGTGAGCATCAACGTCATGTCGCTGGCCGGGATCGCCATCGCCTGTGGCGAACTCGTGGACGCGGCGATTGTCGTGGTAGAGCAAACGCACCGGAAACTGGAAATCTGCAAACGATCAAGCCAGCCATTCTCTTATAACGAAGTCATTTTGGCGTCCGTAAAGGAAGTGGCTGGGCCCACATTCTTTGCTTTGTTGGTGATAGCGGTGGCCTTCCTGCCCGTTTTCGCGCTAGAGGGCCAGGAAGGGAAGCTCTTCCGGCCGCTTGCCTACACCAAGAATTTCGCCATGGTCGTGGCTGCAGTGCTTGCCATTACCCTGAGCCCAGCGCTAAGACTGCTGTTGGTGCCTCGCCGATCCTTTCAGACCGTCGCGGGCAGCAGGTTTCAGCGCTTTTTTGAATCCTTGGTGGGCGGTCAGGTCCGTTCGCAAGAAAAACATCCGATTACCGGCCTGCTCATGAAGCTCTACGATCCGGTAGTTCGCTGGACCCTCCGCCGGAAGTGGCAGGTCATTGCGGGAGCACTGGCCCTCGTTCTTCTCTCGATACCCATGTTTTGGACCCTCGGCGGGGAGTTTATGCCGGCTCTGGATGAGGGCTCATTCCTCTATATGCCCTCCACGATGCCGGGTATTTCGATCGCGGAATCTCAACAGCTGCTGCAACTAACGGATCAAATTCTGAAGAGTTTCCCTGAAGTCGATCATGTTCTGGGCAAAGCTGGACGCGCTGACACAACGACCGATCCAGCTCCGCTTTCGATGCTGGAAACTGTGATTGTTCTAAAGCCTCAGTCGGAGTGGCGGAAAACTCAAGTATGGTATTCCTC